>CALQCC020000012.1 GCA_943328975.2 Bordetella parapertussis
GCGCGTATAACTCCACTGTGTACACCTCTCCGGTGTTCCACAAACACAGAATGTCTGCTGGAACCAGTTTCCCGGCGGTCTACTTTCTCTCCGCCGTTAACGCCGCTCACGCGGCGTCTACTGGTCTAGTTTGTCAGCGGCGCTTATAGCTTTCATGAACTGCCTCCTAGGGGTGTGCCCCTTTTCAGGGATTACCATGTGCCGTTACTCGCCACTAAACCTTAGGGAAGCTCTTTTCGATCCGGTCCAACGTCGCCATTGCAGGGAAGCACTGCTGGATGCTCGCGTTCGGTTCACGGCCTTCCTGAATGGCCGCGAAGAACTCGCGATCCTGCAATTCGATGCCGTTCATCGACACGTCGACGTTTGAAACGTCGATCTTCTGTTCTTTGCCGTCGAACAGATCGTCGTAGCGGGCGATGTAGGTGCCGTTATCGCAGATGTAGCGGAAGAACGTTCCCAGAGGTCCGTCGTTGTTGAACGACAGCGACAGGGTGCAGATCGCTTTGGATTTCGGAACCTGCAATTGGATGCTCATGTCCATCGCGATCTTGAGATCGGGATGCATAGGGCCTTGCAGACCGCGAGCCTCACTGATTTGTTCGCCGGTTTGATACGCGAACAGATCCACGGTATGGCAAGCGTGGTGCCACAACAAGTGGTCTGTCCAGGAACGCGGCTTGCCGGCGGCGTTCATGTTGGTGCGGCGGAAGAAGTAGGTCTGCACGTCCATCTGCAGGACCTTCAATTCGCCTTCCAGAATCTTTTTGTGGATCCACTGATGGCTGGGATTAAAGCGGCGCGTGTGGCCGCCCATGACGGTGACGCCGGTTTCCTTCTGCGTCTGCAGCAACAGTTCGGCATCCGCCAAACTATCGCAGACAGGAATCTCGATCTGCACGTGTTTGCCGGCCTTCATGCACTGGACGCCTTGCGCGGCGTGCATCTGCGTGGGGGTCGCCAGGATCATGGCTTCGAGGCCGGGCTGCTTGAGGCTCTCGCCCAAGTCGCCGGTGAAGTGCGGAATCTTGAAGCGCTTGGCCACTTCCTCAGTGGCCGTCTGATTGCCGCCAGTGAGCGTGATGACTTCAATGCCTGGAATGTTCTGAATCGCTTCCAGGTGCTTTACGCCGAACGCACCTTGTCCGGCCAACCCAACTTTCATGTTCGTTTCCTCGCTTGAATGAACGTCCGCCACGGATGCGGCGGCCGCAATTCTCTAGTGTACCGCCGAGCTGCGCTTTCGGGAACGCCAGTAGAACAAAAGTGCCATCAGCGGAAGCGACACGAACAACGCGTCCCAATCGCCCTGGCCGGTCACTGAAGTAGCCTGCTGCGGCGCGGAATCGCGGCTGGTGACTTCCATCTTGTAGCCGGCCAGCGGCGGGGCCGGGGCGGACTGTTCGGAGAGCTCCGTGGTCGCGCTTTCGTTCTTCGTCACGAAATCTTCCACTTCCTTCGCGGCGGACGAGACTTGTTTGCCCGTGGCCTGCTCGACTGCTTTCTGCATGCCGTCGATCAAAGGCGTGGGGATGCCCATGGCCTTGGCCTGTTCCGTCATGTACTTCATCAGCCGTGGATTTCCGCAGGTGTTGCCGGAGCAGGCGATGCCGTGATCCTTCACGCTGGTCAGGAACTCTTCCAGCAACTTCTTCTCGGTCGCCTTATCGGCCTTCCAGTAGCCCTTGCGAACCGTCTCCACCATGCGCGCGGTGATGTCTTGGTAGGCGAAGGGAGACTTCTCTTCGAAGAACTTCTTCATCCCGAGCTTTTGCTTATCGTCGACGTAGGTCTCGAAGGTCTCTTTCCACATGGAATCGTCGATCACGCTGCTGGCCGTCGCATCCCAGCCCCACATGTACTCCACGAATTCGCGCATGGCTCCGGCTCCGGCGTAGCCTTCCTTCTGCATGCCTTGGATCCAGGTGGGATTCATGTAGCGTGAGCGGAATTCGTTGCCGATAAATTCGTCCATAGTGGACATGCGCGGCTTGCCGGGATCGCGGGTGTTGGTGATGAGCAGCTCCGGGTCTTTGCCGTCAACGTTGCGGATCGCTGTGCTGAGGCCGCCCATGTACATGAACATGTCGTCGTTATCGAGCGCGCCATAGAGCGAAGTAGAACTGGAGTGGACCACCTTCTCGGTTCCCGACAGCGCCAAGCGAAAGACGTCTTCCATCGACTCGCCCCAGAAGCCGTTACCGAAGCCGTGGCCCATCTTGCGAATATAGTCGTCGGCCATGCCCTTGTCGGTTTCCCACGTCCCGCTGGCCGCCGCGATGGTAGAGGTGTTGAGGTTGAAGGTCCCCGGCGGCTCATCGAAAATGCGCACGCCGGCGCGGAGGTCGGCGTCCTTTTCGGAGTAGCCTTTGGAGATCAGTGCCTTCTTCGTTGCGAGGTAGTGCTTGCGGACGAAGTTGTCTGTCTCTTCGATGGACTTGACCATCTGCACGGCCTTATCCATCAATACAGTGATGTTGTGGAACATTCCTTCGGCGGCGCTTGCGATGATGATGTCGACGCGCGGGCGACCCAGTTGAGAAGTCGGGATGACTTCGACGTCGACCACTTTGTCGCGATCGCTCCACACGGGTCGCGCGCCCAGTAAGTAGAGAATCTGCGATTCCATCACGCCTTCGTGGCGCATGGTTTCGTCGCCCCAGATCACGAAGGAGACCTTTTCGGGATACTTGCCGTTCTTCTTAAAGTGATCGTCCAGCATCTGCTGGGCGAGTTTCACGCCCATTTCCCACGAAGCCTTCTTCGGGACTTTGTCGGGATCGATGCCGTAGAAGTTACGGCCGGTTGAGTAGGAATCGGGATTGCGGATTGGCTCGCCTCCTCCGCTCACGGGGACGAAGCCACCGCGCAGGGCGCGCATCATGTTCGTGAGTTCGGCGGGACCGGAGGCAACGATGCGCTCTTCCATCTCTTTCGCCAGCAAGGCGGATTGTGTCGGGAGCAGACTGCGATCGGTGCTGACGATGGCGTCGACAGTGCTGTCCCGCTCGGACTTCTGCGGCGTGCGTCCGAAGGCGTGCAAACCGTAGGGCACGTTCTGACTGCGCAGTTCCACCATGTGGTCCTGAATGCGATGGATCATGGGGTCGTTCAGGTTCTCGGGCTTACTCAAGTCGAGGCCCATGTCTTTGGCGATGCCGAGGTCGGTGACTTGTTTACGAATGCGGTCGGCGGTGGCTTTCGCGAGATCGGGGTTCTTGTGCAGGTTCACGTCGAAGTCGTTGATGGCTTCGCTGAGCGCCGCGAGTTCGGGGAGCAGTCCACCCTTCTTGAACGGCGGCACCATGTGATCGATCAGCGTGGCCATGCCGCGGCGGCGGGCGACCAGGCCTTCGCCGACCACGTCGACGTTATAGATGTAGAGGTCCGGGATGTCGGCGATGAGCGCGTCGGGAGCGTCTTCCTCACTCAGTCCAATATCTTTGCCGTCGAGCCATTCCAGCGTACCGTGCGTGCCGATGTGAATCACCGCGTCGGCTTTGAATTCGTTGCGCAGCCAAGAGTAGGCCGCGACATATTGATGATGCGGAGCCAAGTTGTCGGCGTGGTAGAGTTTTTCGTTATCCTCGCCCCAACCGCGAGCAGGCTGCGGCATCAGAACGATGTTGCCGAACTGCACGGCGGGAATAATAAGGTCGCCTCCGACCTGCATGAGTTTGTTCTTTTCGGGAGCGCCCCAGTCCTTGATGATCTTGGCGCGTAGCGACGGGGCCAGCGCGTTGAGCCACTTCTTGTAATCGGCTGCCTTGATGCGGATGGCGTTGCCTTGTTTGACCAGCGCCTCGAGTTCGCCAGGCGCGTAGCCGCCCACGTTCACGGCTTTCTCGGTGATCTGCTTTAAAATGGCGTCGGGCGAGAGATCCGGCGTGCCGACGTTGTAACCTTCCGACTTGAGCGTCGTGAGCAAGTTCGACAAAGACTCCGCGACGTTTAGGTAACTCGCTCCGATGTTCGACTTGCCTGGAGGGTAGTTGTAGAAAAGCAGCGCGACATGTTTGTCGGCGTTCGCCTTGCTGCGAAGGGCTGCGTAACGCAGGCCGCGCGATACGGCTCGGGGAATCTGCGACGTGATCGGATGCGTCACCACCATGGTCAGGCCGGTATCTTTGTCGGTGACCTTCTCTTTGCTGCCGACGACGGTAGGCGCGACCAGTCCAGCAAGCTCGGGAACAGCGACTTGGAACGTGCCTTCGAACATCGAAAGTCCTTCCTTGGATTCGCGCCACTCTTTCTCCGAGCGACCGTAAAGGCTGACCAAGTTGATGACGGGGATATCCAACTTGTCGGGGACGATGGAGGACGCGGGATCGCCGAAGCGGAATAGCAACGACAATGCTACGTCGGCTCGGGACTTGCCTTGCGGGTCGGTAAGGAGCCGCTGGAAGGCGATGCCGTCGGGGTAGCCGAACAGTGGGATCGCTTCCGCGCCTTGGCGTTCAATCTCCGCAATGATGGCGTCCAGTTGTTCGGTGTCGCCTGTGTAGTAACTCGATTTATAGAATCCGAGCGCCACGCGCGACGCCCCTGCTTTCTTCTTGCCGTGCGAGGCGCGCCATGCGTCGAACTGTTCCCAGGTGGCGAATACTTGTCCGGTCTTGCCGTCCGGATAGTAGTAACCGAAATCGAGGCTGGGGATCAGGTCCGGAATCGTGAGTCCGGTAACGCCGGCTTTGCTGAGCGCATACTTCATGAGGCCCAGTTGGTTACTGAAACCGGAGTTGGTCCAATAGGCGCGGGCTTTTTCATCCCACACTGCGCCCATATCCACGTACTCCTGCTGGGGCCGCAAGCCTTGCCCGATCGCCAGGGTAATGCCGTTCCGTTTGATGGCACCCAACAAGTCCACTTTGTGCGCGGTGTTGTACCGAGCCAGCATCTGTTCGTTCATCGTGTCGAACAGCAGCACATTGGATCGCGTGAGGTCTTCTACTTTGGTGTCGTCGAAAACGGATTCAGTTAGGAAACTGAGGGAGACGCGACCGCGCAGGTCGGGCCGTTCCGCGAGCAACGCTTTGAAGGCCTGGACCGTCACCGGCATGTTGCCGTCGGAATAAAGATAGGCCAGGCGCACCTGTTGCGCGGAGGCCGCGATCGCGGCCAGACACGCCAGTGCGAGGATGTTATTGCTTCGGCGCCCCATCTTTCGACCCCGTATCCGGAACATAGATCACTTCGCCGTTGGCCAGACGATACGCCGTGCCCAGCCGTTCGCCGTCGCCCGAAGTGGTCTCGCCCGTCATCTTGTAGGCTTCGATCTTGGTGCCTTTCTTGACGATGATTTCCTTCATGCCGCTCTTGCTGGTCTTGACCATGGTGACTTCGCTGTTGGGGTCCATCAGATCGGCCATGCGATAGACGGAGAACAGCGAAATCATTAGGCCGACGATGAAGACGACGGACATATCAAAGAGGTTCGCCACTCCCGCGAGCGGATCTTCTTCCGGAACTTCTTCGGGGTTAGGTAGATGGAGAAACTTGGCCATGTTATTTCTTCCCCGCGAACTCGGGTTCAGGAGTTAACTCGCTCGAAATACGCTCGGCTAGGAAACGTTGTTCGCGGACCGCTTCGTTGACCCACGCGAGGCGCACAGTGGCGACCACGTAGGCGACGGTTCCGGTGGACAGGCCAATGATGGTAGATGTAAAGGCGACTACCATTTGTCCGGCCATGGCTTCCAGATTGCCTCCGGCCATCGCGGCCAGCGAGATACCCATGGGGATCAGCGTTCCGATCAGGCCGAGGCTAGGCCCGACGCGGACCAGCATGCGAGGTGCGGTCAAGCTGCGGCGAACGCGCTCTTCTTGTTCCAATACCAAGTGTTCCAGTCCGCCACCGCCCAAGGTGTCCGCAGCGCGCTGCTTTTCTACGTCCTGCAAGAGGCGGCGCAGTGACGAGGGCAACTGGCGGCTGCGAGCTTCCGCGGTATCGAGGACCCTGCCCGATGCGAGCCAGCGATCCAAGTTGAATCCGGAGCGTTCCCGTCGCCGCATGACGAAGTCGACGACGCAGCGTCCGGCCATAAAGAGGACGGCAATGATGCACACCCACAACAACGCAAAGACAGGGAAGCGCAGGACCTGGCCTAACGCGAACAAGCCGTTTTCGAGCAGCGGCATGAGATTCGGCATGATGTTTAGCGGTGCCTCCACAGGGACCAAGCGGCGCCTACAAATATAGACGCGGTTGCGACGGAAAGTACCCAAGCGGGCATGATGTTATTGGTGGCTTCGGCGGTGACGTTCATCGCTCCCGCGGATCGCCATCCTTCAATAAGGGCGGGACCGACAGAGGCGCCCAATCCCAGGGCCAACATTAATAGGACCCCTTCCTCCTGCATGGATTCCGGGGCGAAGTTTGAACTGCGGGACGCCAGGGTGACGCTGACGGCGGGAATCGCCGCACATAATAGGAGCGCGTAGGGGCTCGGCAGGCCTTGCTCCCGCAACAACACGGCGAGTACGGCGGCCAGCAATCCT
Organism: Bordetella parapertussis; assembly: GCA_943328975.2. GTDB lineage: Bacteria > Acidobacteriota > Terriglobia > Bryobacterales > Bryobacteraceae > Palsa-187. Next base: position 6,499 of record CALQCC020000012.1, read on the forward strand.
CCGCAGAAGGCGGGGAGCGTGATCCACGCCGGGCGATAAATCTTGCATCCGGCGACCAAGGCTGCGAATCCAGCAACCGAGGCCGGGTCGGGAACGCCCGCGCGCAGGAGCCAAGAGGTCAGTCCAAAACCCGCAACGACACCCGCCAAACGTCGGGGTACAGCGTCGCCTGTGGAAAAAACCACGGCACCGATGCCACACAACAGCCAGAGCGCTTGGAGGGAAATGGACACGTCTTCAGAGTGTAAACTACCACGCAAGCCTGCGGGAACTGGCGCAGGTAGGGGACACATGGAGTCAGTGACCGGTACGATACATAGTGCAAGTGATTGATTCTAATATGTCGGTCTCTGGGTGACCCACTTGCGCCATCCGGGGACTTCAGGCACACTAGGTTGCTCATGCCACCCCGCCGCATCCTGCTCTGGTTTCACATGCTGGGCGGGCTGACGTTTTCGCTCTACGCGATCCTGCTGGGGGTCTCCGGCTCGGTGCTGGTCTTCCGGGAGGAGCTCACGGAACTGGAGTTCCCCAAGTTTCATAAAGGGGCGGCCCCGGCTGTGCTCAGTACTACTCCGGACCAGGCTTTGGCCGCAGTGCGACTGACGTTCCCTGGCTGGCAAGCGTACAGCGTCACTTGGCCGAACTCGCACAGTCCTTATTGGATGTCGTACGTGAGCCGCGGCGGCCAGTCGATGGAGGTTTTCCTGGATACGCAGACGGCGCACGTTTTGGGGGCTCGGAACACGCGCGAGGGCACCATGGGGATGCTGGCGCAGATGCACTTCAATCTGTTGCTGGGCGGCGCTACGGGACACTGGGTACAGGCATGCGGCATCGTCGCGTTGTTGGCGATGTGCGTGAGTGGACTGTGGCTGTGGTGGCCGGTGGGTGGCGCTCGTTTGAGCTCGCGGTTGCGGGTGGATGTTCGGGGAGGTTGGCGGAGGCTTTCCTGGCAACTCCATCACGTGACTGGAGCGGCGGGCGTCGCCTTCATCGCGATGTGGGCGGTGACGGGAGGCTATTACATCTGGCTGGGGGCCTACCTTTCCGCTGTAGATCACTTCTTTGAACGAGCAAAGACGCCGCAGATCGAGAAACGTCCGGCGGATGTCGCGCTACAGCCCATGGCGGAACTGGCTCGGTTGGCGCGGGTGGAATTTCCCGAGCGGCCCTTATATAGGATGGCGGTTCCGAGCGTCCCAAATCAGGCGATCTTGGTCACGCTGCTTGAAGCGACTCCGGCGGAGTTTCATCGCGTGGCGACTGTGATGTTGGATCCAGTGACGGGTGCCGTCTTGCAGAAAAGCGCCTCCGCGGATCGGCCCTGGGGCAACACTCTCTTGTCGTGGATCAGCGTGCTGCACTTCGGGCGCTTTGGCGGGCTGGCGATCAAGATCCTATGGGCCTTGATGGGGCTGACACTGCCGTTGCTGGTAGTCACGGGGTTCCTCATGTGGGTACGTCGCGTGATTGAACCTCGGCTGCGGCGTGAGGAAGCGGTGGTGGCAGCATGACGCGACGGCTGGTTTTACTTCTCTGGATCGCCTCGGTGGCTTGGGCTCAGAAGGACGTCATCAGTCTGTCCGCGCCATTGACCGAAACGGTTTACTTGTTGGGCAAACAAGCGCGGCTGGCGGCGGTTTCGGATACATCGCTGTTTCCGGAGCAGGCCGCGGAAGACGAACGGTCAGGCAAGCTGCGAACGGTCCCTTTTTCGAATCCGGATATGGCTGTGATTGATTCCCTACATCCCCGCCTGATTCTGACAAGCACCTCGTTTCAGCGGGGCCTAGTGGCCAAGCTTCGAGAACGCGGGTACAAGGTATTGCACTTCGAGCCCGAGACGATCGAGGATATTTTCCGGCAAACAGAAAAAATCGGCGAGGCGCTGGGGCAGGGTCGCAAGGCTGCGAATCTGACTCGAGGCATGCGGGCGGAGCTGGCGGCCATCGCCAAGAAATCGGCCAGCCTCCCAAGAGTGCGGGTGTACATGGAGATCAACCACAATGGTCCCTGGACCTCGGGAGCTAAGACGACGGAAACAGAGATGATCCGGCTCGCGGGCGGCGAGAACATTTTCGGAGACCGCGACGACGGCGTCTTCGTCACCAGCAACGCCGAAGTGATCCGGCGCAATCCCGACATCATCCTGTCCCCGATCTGGCTGGATGCCAAGGTCGGTGGCATCGACGGAATCACTCCTCTGCGGGAGATCCTGTCGCGCCCGGGGTACGAAACTACCACGGCTGTGAAAAACAGTAGAGTTCTCTATTACGATTCAGCGCTGTTCAAACAGCAGGGCCCGCGCGAGGTGCTCGCGGTCCGAAAACTGGCCTATCTGTTGCACCCTGAGGCATTCGAAAACCCGCTCGGAACCATTCCGTGGGAATTAGGACGGATCCGGCCATGATCCGTAAGTCATTGAAAGAAATGTGTGCTGGCGCGGTCAGTGACCGGTATTTGACCCCATCTTCGTAGGGATTGTGAAGATACCATGCTAACCTGCCATTCATTCCAACCCGCCTCTGCCTGGGGCAATTTGAGGGAGTTCCAAAGTTTATGATGAAGTTGTCTCTATTGTGTTCGTTCGGGCTGCTTTTCGCGATGGGGTTGCCCCTGCTCGCCGACAGCCTGACCGGTAAAGTAGTCGATCCAATGGGAGCGGTTGTCCCCAACGCCGAATTGACCCTGCAGGACCGGAATAGCGGAAACCTGCGTAAGACCACCACTTCCCCGACTGGCGAGTTTAGCTTCCCGGAAATTTCGGGAGGAAAGTATTTATTAGAAGCCCAGGCCTCAGGCACGGCATTGAGCGCATCGGAGGATGTCACGGTAAGCGGGTCCACCAGCAAGGACCTGACGCTTTCCGTGGCCCGCTCAACCGTCCGTGTCTTCGTGACGGCCACCAGCACCCCTGTTTTTGAACAGGAAGTCGCTAGAACCATCGATGTGGTGGACGCGCAGCAGATCAACGAGCGCGACGAGTACCTCATTGCGGAGGTGCTGCGCACCGTTCCCGGCGTCCAGATTCAGAACCAGGTCGGCGGGATCACGCAGATCCGCACGCGCGGTTTGCGAAATCAGGATACGGCGGTATTGATTGATGGGCTGCGTTTCCGTGACGCGTCCTCTACGCAGGGGGATGCCAGCGGGTTGCTGTCGGACATGAACGTAACGGATCTGGGTCGTGCGGAATATCTGCGCGGGTCGGGTTCGTCGCTGTATGGGACCAATGCGATCGCCGGCGCGGTCAGCTTGAATTCCAACGACGGCGGAGGGAAGACACACGGGGCGATTCGCGCGGAAGGCGGCGGACTCGGTTTCTTCCGTGGCACAGCCAACATCGCGGGCGGTCTGCGCGCCGACAAGTTCGTCTACAGCGCGGGAGCATCGCACCTCAACGTCACGGCTGGTGTCCGGGGCAAGACGCCCAACCGGAACAGCTCAGGGCAATTGTTCGCCAAGTATAACTTCACTCCCACTATTTCGCTCAGCGGACGCGTGTGGGGAGCCGATGTTTTCCAACGCTCTGTTGATAGCCCGGCCTTTACCTCGGGAATTCTTGCGAATTTCCCGGCGGGCACGGGTGTGGTGAAAGCGATCCCTCTGCCGGACAGCCAGATTCAACTCTACGAAACACGGCAGCCGTTCAACGCGGGCAACGCGACGTTCATCCCGAGCGTACCGGACCCCGATGCAAGCCGCGCTTCTTCGTTCAACGCGTCGGCTTTCATCCTGCGCCATGAGATCTCGCGGACCACTTCCTGGCGCGCGTCCTACCAGCGTGTGAACACGAAACGCGCTTTCTACGATGGACCCGCAGGCGTGTCCGCCTTCGATCCTCCGGTGAGCCAAGTCCTCAACAGTGACGGAAACACCGACCAACTGCAACTGCGCGTGGACTCGGAGTTCGCCCGCTTCAATCGCGTCACCGCAGGTTACGAGTTTGAGAACGAGCAACTGAACAGCCTTGCCACCCGCGACTTGATCGGCGGAGCGAAGGTCCGCACCACGGGCCGTCAGACCAGTCACTCCTTCTATGGACAAGACCAGATGCACTTTCTGCATGACCAGTTGCAGATTGTTGTCGGCGGTCGTATCCAGAAGTTTGATCTGAAGACCCCCACGTTCGGCGGCGGCACCGGACCCTACGTGAACTCCAAGGTCCAATCGCCGGACAATGCCTACACCGGCGACATCTCAATCGCGTATTTCATCCCGTCCAGCAATACGAAGTTCCGTGGCCACGTCGGCAACGGGTACCGCGCTCCTGCTCTCTATGAGCGGTTTGGTTCGGGCTACTTCGCGAACAGCTTCAGTTACTACGGTGACCCGCGCTTGCGGTCCGAAAAGTCAGTTTCCTTCGACGGCGGTGTGGATCAGTGGTTCTTCAAGAACAAGATGCGCGCCGGTGCGACGTACTTCTACACGGACCTGAGCGAGACGATCATCTTTGATTTCTCAGCGCTGTTCCCCTCGGCCACCGATCCCTTCGGCCGCTTCGGTGGATACCGCAATTCCAACGGCGGCGGCATCTCGCGCGGCGTGGAACTGAGCACGCAGTTCGCCCCTACGTCGAAGACTTCGGTGAATATGTCCTACACCTACGTCAACAGCGATCAGCGCACGCCCACCATCGGCACGAATTTCTTCCAATCGTTGCGCACGTCCAAGAACATGTTCTCCTTGACCGCGACACAGTGGGTCACCAGCCGGTTGAACCTCACCGCCGATTTCTACGCCTTGGGGGATTCGTTCGAATCGCCGTTCGGCGCGGGCAGCCGTCGCCTGCAGTTCGCCGGACCCAAGAAAGTGGACTTGGTGGTGAACTACAAGCTCCCGATTTCGGACAACCATTCGGTCGACATCTACACGAAGATCGAGAACCTGGGCAATGTCCGCTACACGGACAACGGTTTCCTGGCTCCCGGCGCGTGGGCGATCGCCGGCATGAAGTTTAACTTCTAGGCCGCCTACGTATCCTTCAAAATCTCCCGGGCGCAGTTGTGTCCGGGAGCTCCCATTACTCCACCACCCGGATGCGCGCCCGACCCGCATAAATACAGCCCGCGCACCGGTGTTCGATACTTGGCCCATCCAGCAAGAGGCCGCATGACGAACATCTGGTCCACCGCCATCTCGCCGTGGAAGATGTTCCCGCCTGCGATGCCGAAGCGCTGCTCCAGATCCCAGGGCGAGAGCGTCTGCTTCTCTACAACGATGTCGCGGATGTTCGGGCAGTATTCTTCGATCACATCCAGAACGCGCTCGGTGTAAGGCGCGCGCTCCTGCTCCCACGTTGTGTCTTTCAGCGTGTAGGGCGCGTACTGCAGGAAGATCCCCATGATGTGGTGCCCCGGCGGCGCCAGAGACGGATCGTACATCGTCGGGATCGTCATCTCGATCAGAGGATTGCGCGACGGGCGGCCGTACTTCGCGTCATCCCAAGCTCGCTCCACGTATTCGACCGACGGACAGATGTGCATCGTCGCGCCGTGCTGTGGGCCGGGCGTCCCGGGCAAGGCCTTGAAGTCTGGCAGCCCACGCAGAGCCAAGTTCATCTTGAGCGACGTGCCTTCGACGCGGAAGCGCTGGATGCCGGCTACGAAATCGGCGGGCAGTTCCTTTGAGTCGACCAACTTCAGGAATGTTCGCTTCGGATCGAGATTGCTCGCGACCACGCCAGCCTTGATCTCTTCGCCGTTCTCCAGCACCACGCCGCAGGCGCGCCCGCGCTCCGTGAGGATCTTCGCCACCGGAGCATTGGTTCGTATCGTAACCCCGCGCGCCCGCGCCGAATCCGCAATCGCGTTCGACACCGCGCCCATGCCGCCGCGCACGAACCCCCACAGCCCGCGATGCCCGTTCACGCCGCCCATGCAGTGGTGCATCAGGATGTAAGCGGTGCCCGGGGAACGCGGTCCACCGTTGGCGCCGATCACGCCATCGGTCGCCAGCGTGACCTTCAACTGCTCCGATTCAAACCATTCGTCGAGAAGATCCGTCGCGCTCTGCGTGAAGATCTTGACCAGACTCACGATTTCCTTCTTGGACAATCCGCGCAGCTTGCCCAGCAGCTTCAGGTAGTCGATCAAGTCCCCTGGACCTGGCGGAAAATCCGGAGGCGTCGTGAGCAGGATCGATTCCACGACGATCGCGAGCCGTTCCAAATACGCCTCGTATTTGGGATACGCCTCGGCGTCCTTTTGCGAGAACTTCGCAATCTCAGCCAGTGTCTTCGCCCGGTCCTGCCACATGAACATGTAGCGCCCGTCGGGGAAGGGCGAAAAGAATGCGGGGTCCTTGGCGTCCACCTTGTAACCGAAGCGCGGCAGGTCCAGATCGCGAATGACCTTTTCCTGCATCAGGCTTGTCAGATAAGACGCGGTCGAGACGCGATACCCCGGCCAGATCTCCTCGGTCACCGCGCAGCCGCCCACCAATTCGCGCGCTTCCAGCACCAACACGCGCCGCCCAGCACCCGCCAGGTAAGCCGCCGTCACCAGGCCGTTATGGCCTCCGCCAACAATAATTGCGTGATAAGAGTCTGCCACAGGAACTCGTAGCGTATCGCGTGGGCATATGACACCGCAACGCTGGTAAACTTGGGGTTCCCATGAATATTGCCATTGGAGCAGACCACGGCGGTTTTGATCTCAAGAATCAACTCCGCGACGCGCTGATTGCGGCCGGACATCAGGTGCACGATTTCGGCACCAACTCCGCTGAATCGAGCGATTATCCAGACTACGCCGGTCCCGTGGCGCGCGCTGTTGCCGACGGTGCCGCTGAACGTGGAATCTTAGTTTGCGGTAGCGGCGTCGGTATGGCCATCGCGGCGAACAAAGTTCGAGGCGTGCGTGCAGCGGTCGGTGTGACCGAAGAAGCTGTCGCCCTCACCCGTCAACACAACGACGCGAACGTTCTCACGTTGGGCGCTCGGTTCACCGATCCAGCCACCGCGCAGAATCTAGTCAAGACGTTTCTGGAAACACCCTTTGAAGCGGGCCGCCACGAGCGCCGCGTCGCAAAAATCTCCGAACTCGAAAACGAATTATGACTGAGCAGCAACGCCTCCAGCGCCCCATCACTGAAGTTGACCCTGCGATTGCGGATCTGATCGCGAAAGAAACCCTACGCCAGCATACTCACTTGGAACTGATCGCCAGCGAGAATTTCACTTCCCAAGCCATTCTGGAAGCCACTGGGAGCGTGTTTACCAATAAGTACGCCGAAGGCTACCCCGGCAAGCGCTACTACGGTGGCTGCGAATATACCGACGAGGTGGAAGAACTGGCTCGCCAGCGGGCCTGCAAGTTGTTCCGTGCGGAATACGCCAACGTCCAGCCGCACTCCGGATCGCAGGCCAACCAAGCCGCCTATGCCGCGGTGCTCAACACTGGTGATACCATCCTGGGCCTCAACCTGGCTCACGGAGGCCACCTCACGCACGGACATCCGCTGAATTTCTCCGGCAAGCTCTACAATGTAGTCGCCTACAACGTCCGCAAGGATACCGAGCAGGTGGACTATGACGAAGTGGCGAAGCTGGCCAACGAACATAAGCCGAAGCTGATCATCGCCGGCGGCAGCGCCTATCCGCGTACGCTGGATTTCCCCCGTTTCCGGGAAATCGCCGATAGCGTGGGCGCCGTACTTTTGGTCGACATGGCCCACTTTTCCGGGCTGGTCGCGGCAGGATTGCACCCGAATCCGTGCGATCTGGCTGATATCGTCACGTCCACGACTCACAAAACCTTACGCGGTCCGCGCAGCGGCATCATCCTCGCGAAGGAGAAATTTGGCGCTGCGATCGATAAGAGTGTCTTCCCGGGTGCGCAAGGTGGACCGTTGGTGCATGTCGTTGCAGCCAAGGCAGTTTGCTTTTTAGATGCAATGTCACCGGAATTTATCTCTTATCAGCGGAATGTTCTGGCAAATTCGCGCGCCCTGGCAGCCGGACTCACGGAAGCTGGTTTCCGCGTTGTCTCCGGCGGCACTGATACCCACCTTCTCTTAGTGGACGTGTTCGCCAAAGGCGTGCGCGGCAAAGAGGCGCAGTCGGCCCTGGAGTCAGCGCACATAACGGCCAACCGCAACGCGATCCCCTTCGATCAGAATCCTCCGTTCAATCCCAGCGGCATGCGCTTTGGTAGTCCCGCTGTTACCACTCGTGGATTCCGCGAACCGGAGATGAAAGAGGTCGCTTCGCTGATCGTTCGCGTGCTCGAAAATATCACAGATTCCTCAGTAATTGAGGATGTCCGGAAGCAAGTCGCCGTGCTCACAGAGCGGTTTCCGCTCTACGCTTGGAAACGCTAGGACGCCAGTGGCACGCCCCCTGCACATCGCGATTGATGCTCGCCGCTCGGGGTTCTTTGGCATTGGCACGTACATCCGGAACTTGGTTTCCTCTCTCGCTCAGTTGGATCAAACCAACCGCTATACCTTGATCACGCTGCCGGGCGCTGACCCACTCAACGTGGGTCCCAATTTTCAGACCACGGTATTCTCGCGTCCCGATACGGACCGGCTGCAGAATGTTACGTTTCCCTTTTTTGCGAAACAACTCGGCGCGGATTTGTTTCATATTCCGCTTAATTCTGTAGCCTACTGTATGCCAAAGCCGTATGTCGTCACAATCCACGACTTAAGTAGCCTTACATACAAGGCTGGCGGCGGGATTCCGGAGATGCTTCACCGGGAGCGTTATCGTAGAGGCGCTGCCCGCGCGTCACGGGTGATTGCGGTGTCCAATGCCACTCGACGAGACCTGGAAACTGTTCTCGGCATTGCTCCAGAACGTATTCGGACTGTCTATAGCGCGCCTGATCCCGTGTTTGGCCCGGCCGAGGTGAATAGCGATCGGGTCGAGGCAATCTTGCAGCGTTATTCGATTCAGCCTCCGTTTATTCTATATGCCGGCACAATCCGGCCGCACAAGAACGTTGGACGCTTGGTGGAGGCGTTCGCCGTGGTGCGATCTGAGCTTGAATCGCATCCGGAATTCAGGGATTTAAAGCTTGTTATCATCGGCGATGAATTGTCTCGCTACCCTGCGGTACGCCGCGCGGTGGTGGCCACCCGGATTGCCCCGTTCGTCCGCTTCCTCGGCTTCGTTCCGGTTGAGACACTGCGCGTGTTCTACCAAGCGGCCACCGTATTTGCGTTTCCATCGCTTTCGGAAGGGTTCGGCCTAGCACCTCTGGAAGCGATGGCGTGCGGAACCCCCGTAATTGCGTCGGATTTGCCGGCCTTGGTGGAAGCGGTCGGGGATGCCGCGGAGTTGGTCAGTCCAGACAATGTCTTCGATATCGCACGGGGACTTCGGACCCTCTTGCTGGATCCCGAGTTGCGGCGGCGAAGAAGTGAAGAGGGCAGGGCTCAGGCGGCTCGCTTCAACTGGCAAGACACGGCGCGTGCAGTCCTTGGAATATACGACGAATTAAGTTGAATTAAGGTAAATATAAATTGACTTACCGCCCAGACGGGCGTAGTATACCCCTAATGGCCCCACGGTGGCCACGTTATCGGATAGGTCTGCCAGTTGGGTTCAGGCAGACACATCTGGTTGAGTTCGGGAGGTTATACCCGTTATGGAGTGGACTCGTTCAGAGACTCTCGCGTTAGCGATGCACCAATGCGCACAATGCCACGGATCAGGATTGCGCTTGGCTCGAAAGGGCGTGTTGACGCCTTGTAACTGCGTGCTGCGTTCTGTTTTTCGTATTTGTTTCAGCCGGTTCCAAAGATGTGCGACTCAGGAGCGGCACCTGAGTCACGTATCCTTGGAACCGCACGCGGGACGGAACAGGCCCAATAGCTGGGGCCTTAAAGACGAAGAGTTCATCGCCGATTTTACTTTAGTTGCGCGCCGCAATTTGACGGAAGAAGAGCATCGCTTGTTCCGGTTTCACTTTCTGCTGGGAGCGGATTGGAAGTTGTGTTCTCGCAAGTTGGGCATGGATCGGGGGAACTTCTTTCACGCTGTTTACCGGATCGAACAGAAGTTGGGCCGCGTCTTCCGGGAACTGCAGCCGTACCCGTTGTTCCCTCTCGACGACTACTTCCATGGTCCGTCGCGGGTTGGCCCGCAACTTGTGGTGCAGCGTCCGGTTCCAGCCAGTGGTTCGCCTTGCGGGGGACTTTCGGTTGTTCCTTTGTGGGGCGGTCCGCTGAGTTTCCCTCCAGTGGGACGGACCGCTTAACGTCGGCTGCGAAAGAAGTGTTCCAGGAGCTCGGCGCATTCCGCGCCGAGCACTCCTTCTACAATCTCGACGCGGTGATTCAAAACGTCCGCGTCTGCGAGACGAAATTTACTCCGCACTCCTCCGAATCTCAAATCACGCGCGCCGAAAACCAAACGCGCAATCCGAGCGTTGACCAACGCGCCCGCGCACATCACGCACGGTTCCAGGGTCGCGTACAGTGTCGCGCCATCCAGGCGATAGTTCCCGATCGTCTGGGCTGCCTCGCGCAACGCGAGTATCTCAGCGTGCGCGGTAGGGTCCTTCGTGGTGATGGGACAATTGCGCCCGCGCCCGATCACTGTTCCCTCCAAGACAACAACTGCGCCCACGGGCACTTCGCCCGTTTGCTCAGCTTCACGGGCTTGGGCCAGCGCTAGTTCGAGGAATCTTTCGTCGGCGGGTATCAGGCGGGTGTTCCTTCGATGACGCAGAGACCGGCGGGCGTGGGGATCACTCGTTGTAGGGCGAAGCCGCCTGCGTGGAACAATTCTCGCCATTCCGTCTCGGTTCGTTCTTTGCCACCGATCATCAACATCTCCAAGTCCATCAGTTTCGCCGGATCGGGCGTGTTGCCCGGTCCAACCACGTAGTCCACCACTAGAAGTTTCCCGTTGGGAGCAATCGCACGCCGGATGTTAGCCAGAATCCGAGTGCAATGTGCATCGTCCCAGTCATGCAGAATATGCTTCATGATGTAGGCGTCGCCGCCCGCCGGTACCGCTTCCAGAAAGTTGCCCGCCGCAAAGGAACACCGTTCGGCGAAAGGCGCAAGAATCGGTCCCTTGCTCGCTTGTTCGATGACATAAGGAAGTTCGCACAATGTTGCGTGCAGTGCAGGGTTGCGTTCCAGGATGGCCGCGAGCAGCATTCCCAGGCCTCCGCCCGCATCGACCAAATGCGTGAAGCCGGAGAAATCATAGGTAGAGGCCACCACAGGAGCGTGCGTGCGCGACAAGTCCGTCATCGCGTTGTTGAAATTCACCGTCTGCTCAGGGTTCTGTGCCATCCAGTCGAAGCCAGGCATTCCAAAAAGCTTCTCCGTAGCAGGCTTGCCTGTCTCAACGGCCCACGGCATTTCCGTCCAAGCGCGCATGTGCCACTCATCCAGCATGAACATCGCGAGGTTGCGAACTCCGGCAGAGGAGTTGGTCCGCAAGCAATCCGAGAGCGGGGTTTGCGCGAAGCGACCATCCGGCATTTCCGCGAATATGCCCAAGCTCGCGGTGGCCCGTAGCAAACGATATAGGGACGGTGCGTGTGTCTTGCTCAACGCGGCCAACTCTTCTACGGATTTTGGGCCATCTTTGACGTGATCCGCAATGCAGAAGCGAGCCACCATGCCGATAGCCGCGGAGACCCACTTGCCGGTGATCATCCTGAACAGGAGAGCAACCGGCGGCATTTCTTGTTGTGGCTGAGCCATGGTCCTCTGATTATACGAAGCCCCGTTTGCGAGTTGTGCGCCGGCAACTGCAAGCCCGCGATATTCGGCGGTGGCTTCCAGTTGCCGGTATTCGGCGCCCATGCAGGCGATCCCGACGAGTTAGCCACTCGCCTATCGTTTCCCGGTGTTCGCCTCGAAGTGTTTTCAGCCGGGGTACGTTCCGTTGATGTAGCCCTGAAGATGTTGGATAGTCTGGTGTTGCGCATCAAGGAGCCAACTCACCAGATCTCCGATGGAGATCACGCCCACTACGTCATCGCCGTTCAGTACAGGCAAATGCCGCAGACGCCGCGCCGTCATCAGGCGCATGGCATCGTCCAAGGTGTCATCTTCGCGTACGAACAGCACAGGCTTGGTCATGATGTCTCGCACGCGTGTCTGTTGCGAGGCGCGACCCATGAGCACCACCTTACGGGCATAGTCGCGTTCCGTGACGATGCCGGTAAGATGACCTCCGGAGAGCACCAGCAGGCAGCCGATGTGTTTCTCTGACATCAAGTGGATCGCTTCGTAGACGGTGCCCTCTGGTGAGATGGACCACACCACGGGACTCTTCTTGCGAAGCAGGGAGCGGACCGGCTCATCGAACCGGACCGAGGGTTCACTTAGCGCGAAAGCAACTTGCATGCGGAACCTCCACGGGGAACTATGGGCCGGTGATGACTGAATGTCAAGGGGCCCTTGTGCCATCCTCGCCCTGCGCTCTACAATCACCCCATGCGCCGAATCGCCACTGGACTCTTATTGACCATCTTCACTGTCTCGCTTGCCATGGGGCAGGGAAAGGGCAAAGCTCCCGCAGCGCCAGCAGGCAGAGGAGCGGTGGCGCAGCTCGGGTACGAAGTGCGAGCGGATCGCACGGTGATTTTCCGATTGCTCGCAGCGGATGCCACGACGGTGCAGGTGACCGGGGATTTCGCGGACGGCGCGACGCCGATGGTGAAGGGCTCCGACGGAATGTGGACCGCGACCGTGGGTCCGCTGCGCCCTGCGCTTTACAACTACGCGTTCACGGTGAATGGTGCACGCGTGCTCGACCCGGCGAGTTCCGTCGTTGGGACCGCGGACCGCGGTCCAGGCGCGTCTATGTTTGAAGTGAAAGCCGACGCGCCTTCGCCGTGGGATCCGCAGAACGTTCCGCACGGAACGGTGCACGTGAACTACTACAACTCCAAACATTTTGGCGGGGCTCTGCGGATGGTGTATGTCTACACGCCTCCGGGGTATGAGTCGTCCACGGCGCGTTATCCCGCGATGTATCTGATGCACGGAGCGGGTGGAAATGAATCCAGTTGGTTCACGGCAGGCCGCGCGAACATCATCCTGGATAACTTGATCGCGCAGGGTAAGGCCAAGCCGATGATCGTAGTGATGCCGTATGGGCGTCCGGGCCCTGCGATCACGCTGGATTCTTCGCCCGCCGCCCCTGCTGCAGCCGGGGCGCCGACGTTCCCGCAAGACGTGGTTGAGGACGTGATCCCGTTTGCCGAGAAGCTTTACCGGATCACCGCGAACGCGGATAACCGGGCGATCGTGGGGCTATCTATGGGCGGGAACCAGACGCTGCAACTTGGGTTGACACACTTGGACACGTTCCACTACATCGGTGCGTTTAGTCCGGTGATCTTCAACGCTACGGTGGATCAGGATCATGCTCCTGCGTTTGCCGACGTTGCCGCGACGAACAAAAAGCTCAAGCTGTTTCGCATCTACATCGGCGATGCCGACACGCTGCTGGAATCGAACAAGAGTTACCACGCGCTGCTGGATCAACGGGGCATCAAACATACCTTCACGGTGACCAAAGAAGCCCACGTGTGGCGCAACTGGCGCGACTATCTAGTGGACTTTACGCCGCAGTTGTTCCGCTAGAATATCTTCGCCAGAATCTTGAACGGCAGCGTGACGAGGGTCCACACGGCCAACAGAATCCCGTGGACCGCGAAGCCCAGGATGCGGAACGGCAGCAGGATCAGCCAGACCAGCGGATAGAGGACCAACGCGGCGATGGCCAAAGGCCAGCAGAGTACGAACAAGAGACACCACAGCAGGAAAGTGAACATCTCACTCTGTAGTACGTGGCAGGCTGAAAAAAGTTCCGTTAGGAAATCGCGGCGTCGGCGTGATAGGAACTGCGGACCAGCGCTCCGCTTTCCACGTGCCGGAAGCCCATCTCGTAGCCGGCTCGCTTCAACTCGGCGAATTCTTCGGGAGCCACGTAGCGCATGATCGGCAGGTGCTTCAGCGAAGGCCGTAGATACTGGCCGAGTGTGAGGATGTCGACCTTGGACGCACGCAGGTCGCGCATCACGGTGAGTACTTCGTCGATGGTCTCCCCCAAGCCCAGCATCAGGCCCGACTTCGTGGGGATCTCGGGATGCGACGTCTTCACGTGCGCCAGAATGTCGAGCGAGCGTTCGTAGCGCGCACCCATGCGGACTTGGCGATAGAGGCGAGGCACGGTCTCGGTATTGTGGTTCAGGATGTCCGGTCCCGCTTCGAGCACGATGTCCATGGCCGCGTGCGAGCCCTGGAAGTCCGGCGTCAAAACTTCGATGCCGCATTCTGGCAAACGTTCGCGAATCGCAGCAATGGTCAGGGCGAAGAGCTCCGCTCCGCCGTCCTTACGGTCATCGCGGTTGACGCTGGTGATCACCGCGAACTTGAGCCCGAGCGTTGCTACCGCCTCCGCCACGCGTCGCGGTTCATCGTAATCCACGGTCAAAGGAGCGCCCTTCTGAACCGCGCAGAATCCGCATCGCCGCGTACACACGTTACCCAGGATCATGAACGTGGCTGTCCGCCGGTTCCAGCAATCGCCGATATTGGGGCACGCAGCGCTTTCGCAAACGGTGTGGAGCTTCAGCTCCTGCACCAGTTGTTTTAGTTGCGTGTAGTTGTCGCCGACCGGCGCAGGGGCGCGCAGCCAAGCGGGGCGGGGAGTTTTCGGTTCAATGGATACCAGCAAGCTCTTTCATGGTAGCAACTAGCGCGCCTTTACCTGTGAGAGCCGCGTCTCCAGGATGCGCGATTCGTTGAAGTTGCTCGCTCGGGCAAAAAATGCGGGATCTTTCTTGTAGGCCCGCAGCGGGATGAATCCAATCACTTCGCAATCAACCGCCGATGTGCCCAATTCCTGTGCGGCGGAGGCGATGGCGTGATATAACTCCTCGAGCGGGATGGTGGCGAAGTCTGTGAGGTTCATCGAGACCTGCACCCGGCGTCGCGACGCCAGGTAGAGTCCAATCGCTTTTACGTTCGCGAACCCGCCGGAAGATGCTCGCACACGCCGTGCGATCTCGTTTGCAACGTTTACGTCCGTTGTGGCCAGATCGACGTTAAAGGCGATCAGAAAGTCGCGCGCTCCCACGACCGACGCGCCGGCCGTTAGATGCGAGGCAATGTCTCCAACGTCTTGAGGAGCTCCATCGAAGCCGGTCCGGCGGACCTTTTCCAGCCGCCGCCGTGATTCGCGGAGCGCCGCTTCGCCGTAGAAATACACGGGGACGCCTGCGCGGCTCCAGATCTCTTGGCCTGCCCGATGTGCGGCGGCCACGGCGTCAGCCATGGTGGACCCTTCCAGCGGGATGAACGGAATTACGTCGGCCGCGCCTACGCGGGGATGCACGCCGGTGTGTCCATGCAGATCGATCAATTCCGCTGCTCTGGTCGCGCCGCGAACGGCGGCTTCCACTACGGCGTCGGCCTCACCCGCGAAGGTGAAGACGCTGCGGTTATGGTCCGCGTCCATCTCCTGGCCCAAGAGGACAACTCCGGGCGCGCCGCCGATGGCAGCCGCCAGAGCCTCGACCACTTTCGGGTCGCGGCCTTCGGAAAAGTTAGGAACGCACTCTAACACTCGCGTACCATCATAAAGGAATGGCAGACTCTTCGCGCGCTAAGACGGTTGACCGTGTTTTGTCGAAAGCTGGCCTCGGCTCTCGTACCGAGGCGCGCCAGTGGATCGCCCAAGGTCGCGTGGCCGTCGATGGCAGGAAGGTCATGTCACCCGACGAATGGGTGGATCCCGGGCAGCGCGTCAGTTTCGATGGCAAGCCACTGCTCACCGCTCCCAAGCGTTATCTGCTGCTGTACAAACCCAAGGGCTACCTCACGACGTACAAAGATCCCGAAGGTCGGCCCACCGTTTACGCCTTGCTGGAAGACGTGACGCAGAAGGTGTTCTACGCCGGTCGCTTGGATATGGACACCAGCGGGTTGTTGATCATGACCAACGACTCCGCGCTGCAGGAGCATCTGACGAATCCGGAGTCGCACGTTCCGAAGACCTACTTGGTGAAGGCCTCGAAGCTCCTCAGCGATGAGCAACTCGACAACTTGCGGCGTGGTGTGGAACTTGACGACGGTCCCACCCGGCCCGCTGTGGTGAAGCGCGTACGCGACAGCGAGAAGTACACGTTCTTTGAGATCACGATCACCGAAGGCCGGAACCGCCAGGTCCGCCGCATGGTGGAATCGCAGGGTGCGGTGGTACTGAAGTTGGTGCGAACGAAGATTGGTCCACTGGAAATCGCGGGACTGGAAATCGGGAAGTATCGCTTCTTGACCGAGGACGAAGTCCGTTCGCTGATGCCTCGTCCTGCGAAGGTCCAGAAAGACCGAAGGGAACCGCCCCCAGTGCCGGAGCAGCGGTCACGAGGTCCACAAACACGGCCACAGGGGAAACCGAGAAGGTGACCGCAGTCGCCTACTGCTTTTCCAACCGCCGCACCGATTCGTGAACCACGCGGCCCACGATCTCTAGGCTCTGCGCGCTCAGCTTGTCCAACGTGTCTGAATCCTCGTGCCACGGCGCGTAGTCGAAATCGATCAAGTCCACCGCAGGTGCGCCGAGCTGCAGAAACGGCATGTGGTCGTCGTCGATATTGATCGTGTCGTCGACGAACGCTGACTTGTAGCCCAAGTCTGCTGCCACGCGCCAGATCAACTGCACCAGCCGAGGCGTCGAATTCATCTCTTGCTTGATGTTGAGCTGCTTGTCGCCGATCATGTCGACGTTGATCACGCCCTTCAGTTTGGCCAGCGTGCCATCCTCGCGCCATTTCAATCCCAAGTGACGGCTGCCGTAGAGTTTGTCGGAATCGCTCCAATCGCCCACGGCCTCTTCGCCGTCGAAGAAGACCACGTAGACGTCTTCCGTACGCGCCTCGCCCGCCAGGGCCCGCGTGAGTTCCAGCAACAATCCTGTGGAGGAGCCCCCATCGCTCGCGCCGACGAACTTCCGGCCGGGGAACAGCTTGGTGTCGTAGTGCCCAGTGACAGCGATCGGCTTCGCTGCTCCCGCCTTCCCAGGAAACTTAGCGATGATGTTCTTCATCGCAACTTCCCCGCTTGGCGTGCGCGCAGTAAAGTTATCCTCAGTCACCTGGCATTTGCACTGTTTGAGTTGGTCCAGGATGTAGGCCTGTAACTGCTTGATCGCAGCGGACCCCGACGGTCGCGGCCCGAATTCCACGGCGCGCTTGGTGAACGCGAACGCCGAATCGCCCGAAAAGTCCGCCGCCATCCCCAGCGATGCCAGCATCCACAACAATCCTACTTGCGCGCGGAACATGTGTACCCCAGTGTAAAGTTTCTTTTCTTATCCAGCGGATCCAGCAGCGGCAGCAGCAACGCCGGTGGCACAAAGAAGATCGCCGCGATCAACGCCAGTGGTCCCGGAAAGAACTGCAACGCGTTGAACAGCCTCCGTGACAACAGACGAAAGAACCCGCCCACGGGTTCCACGCGGATGTCCTGAAAACCCGCCCGCTCCAGCAAATAGCGCAATCCGTAGCGTGTGTAGCGGAAGTAATCGTGCGGCTGCTGGTGCTCCTCCCACTCATGCGGAGCGATCAACAAAATGCGTCCGCCTGGAGCCAACACGCGACCCAATTCTTCCAGAACACGGGCCGGTTCCCGCACATGTTCTAGTGTGACCACATTGAGCGTCGCCTCGAAGGCCCCATCGCGGAACGGCAGCAGCGACAAATCCCCCAGCACGTCGAGCTTGGAATAATCCCACGTGCCGTCGCCGACGCCTAAATCCAACCCGCAGTAGCGCTGGGCCTGGAAGCGATCCCGATAGTTGGCTTCGCCCGCGCCCGCATCCAACACACGCGCGCCGTTGGGAAGCGATGCGGCAAACGCAACCACGCTGCGTTCAATCTCCGCTTCGAAGTGCATGACGTAGCGCCCAAGGGCGGACGGAATCAGTCCTCGGAGCAGATCGTACATTACGATTTCTTCCGAGCCTCCACCATCACCGTCGCACCCGCCCGGCACACCGCCTCCAGAACAGTGAACGGAACCGAGGCTACCGTGAGTCCTAAATACGCGACGTTCTTCCAAAAGCGCTGCCGCTCGGTTTCTTGGATCTTGCGGATGCGGCGCGACATGGGATCGAGCTGCGGAGCGAGGCTGGTCGCCATCCCCGACGGGTTGTCACGCAAGGAGAAATGTTTGTGCCGCAGAACCTCGAAGCCGCACATTCCCAGGAGTTGGTCCAGGTCCTCGGCGCGGAAGTTGATCAGGTGCCGGGGAACGTCGATGCCATTCCAACGTTCCCCGAAGAGCAGGAATTGCCAGCACGCAGCGTTAGGGACCTGGATGATCAACCTTCCGTCTGGAGCCAACAGCCGGTGCGCAGCTTCCAAGTAACTTGCCGGATCGTAGAGATGTTCCAACACGTGAAACATCGTGACGGCGGCGCAGCTACCCGGCGCCAGCGGAGCGCTGGTGAGCGATCCGCAGATTGTGGGAATTCCCGAATGATGCCACGCTGCACCCGCCGCATCCAGCGAAAAGTCCAAGCCGATAAACCGGCCCGCAGCACCGCTCTTCCCGCGTTCCTTCAGCAGGCTGAGAAATAGCCCCCCGCCGCACCCGACGTCCAGGATGGTGCCGGGCTGTTCCGCCTCGCGCACGGCCCGCTCAACAAAGTGAATATGATCGAGCAACACCCAGCGGCGGTAGAGCTGCTCTAAATGCGCGGTGTGGCTCATTTCCGGGGTAAACCAATAGCTCTCAGGATAGTAGCTATGTAGTTCAGAAGGCTTGGGTTGCGGATTCATTCGAATGAGTCGGCAGCCTCGGCATTCCACGACCTGGAAAACCTCATTTGTGGTCGCATACAGGCGGTCGGTGGAACTGAAGAGAACCCGCATATCGCGGTTTCCACAGGCCGGGCACGGATCGCCCCTCAGCGCGGGGGGCGCTGATAAAGAAATGGGGGCCGGAGGCGCGGCCAAAGAAGGAGACGCGGGCAGGGAAGCTAGTTGGCCTGTTCCGACAGTTCCTTGAGGGGGATTCGGTGCGTCAGCAGCAGCCGCCTCATTTGCCTTGAATTCAACCGGCGCAGGGGGCGTAACGCCCGCCGCTTGCGTAGCATCGACGGGATGAGCGGCAGCGCCGACAGAGTCCCCCGCAGCAGCCCCCAGGCCGCCGTCAGCTTTCCCGTGGGTCCCTGGTAGTGCTTCGCTTCCCCACGATTGCGCAGAGCCGCCCACGTCCCCGCCGTCACTCTTGCGATCAAATATGCGCCGTTTGCCCACAGCAGATTCCACGGAAACAGCTTCACGGCCAGCAACACGCGATTACGTTCAATCAGCGTGAGTCGCCGTCCGGAGCCGAGTCCCAAGGTTGCTCCTCGATGATGCCGCACCACCGCGTGCGGCGTGTACAGGCATTTCCACCCAGCCCATAGGGCCCGTAGCCCCAATTCGGCGTCGTCGGCGTATGCGAAAAAGTCTTCGTCGAACCCGCCGATCTCATCTAGCATCGCACGCCGATACATAGCCGCGCACCCGTCCGGCCACAGGACTTCCTCCACCTGGTCGAACTGGCCCACGTCCAATTGCCCGGCGCCCCGGCCCCGATTCTGCCCGTCCGGGTAGATCAAGTGTCCGCATTTGTCGATTCGCCGGGGATCCTCCCACACGCGAATCTTGGAGGCCGTCATACCGATGTATTCGCTGGTCCGGATAGCTTCTTCCAGACCAACCAGCCAGCCCGGTTCTGCCTCGGCGTCGTTATTCAGCAGCGCGATCAGCTCTGCCTCTGCCCCCACAAATCCCTGGTTGTTCGCCGCGCAGAAGCCCCGGTTTTCGCGATTTTGTATAAGGTGCAACGGCACCGGAAAGGCGGCGCTAATCTCCTGCACCATTTCGACCGATCCATCGACAGATCCGTTATCTACGACGAATACCTCAAACGAAGGATGAGTCTGATGCGACAGCGATTCCAGGCATGCGCGCAACAATTCCTTGCGGTTCCAGTTCACGACCACAACGCGAACTGCAGGGGTGCTGACGGAGGGATCTGTATCGGGCGGGGTCATGGGGAGGGGTAATAGTACTAGCGCCCTGCGAAGTCTCTGTTTTGTTGTATCATAGAACTCCGGCTCAAAGAACCGGTAACGTTTTACTTTTGTAAGGATCTATTCTCCTATGGCTTCCGTGGGAACCGTTCTCCGCAATGAACGGGAAAAGCAAGGACGTGCGATTGACGAGATCGCGCAAGAGCTTTGCCTTATGCCCAGCTACTTGCGCGCCATCGAAGCCGACGACCTTACAAATCTTCCGGGAGCATTTTTTTACAAGAGCTTTGTTCGTCAGTACGCCGCGCTGTTAGGTTTAGATCCCGCCAAGTTCCAAGTCGACATCCAAGTCTTAACGGCAATCGCAGAACCCGAAACAGTTGTCCCCGCTAAGCCCATTCGCGTTCCCGATCCCATCGCTGAAGCCGCCAACCGTCTGGATCTTTCCAGCCGTAGTTGGGCCGTGCCCGTCGCGGCGTTGTTTGTAGCGTTACTGGGCGGCGGCGGATTCTATGCATGGTGGAAACAACCAGCGGCCATCGTTGTGGAACCCACAGTTGTGAAGACGGTTGCGTCCGCGTCCACGGAGCCGACCGTGAACGTGACCACCACTACCGGTGAAGACGGCGTGCGCCGTTTGGAATTGAATCTTTCAGCCAGCGAAGAAACTTGGCTTTCCATCAGCAGCGGCGGCAAACAAATCTTCGCGGGCGTGTTAGAGCCGGATGAAACGAAGACCGTCTCCGGTCTCGAAATGGCCCGTCTCAAAGTCGGCAACGCCGGCGGCCTGAACGTACAGTGGAACGGCAAACAAATCGGACCCATCGGCGAAAAAGGCCAAGTGCGCGTTGTCGTGTTCACGCCGGAAGGCTTCAGTATTCTCCCCGGCAATTCGGAACCGTCTGAAGAAACCATCTAGCCAAAAGTTGCTGGCTTGGCGATTGCTGTCGATAATGACAGTAGCAGGCTATGCCCACCTATTCCCCAGCCGGTTACATCCTCGATCCTCTGACGCCCGCCCAGCGTGACGTTCTCGCCCAGCGCTTGACCGCCGAGGAACGCTACGTTCTGATCGACCACGGCACCGAGCCGCCGTTCTGCGGTGGATTGCTGGAGAACAAAGAACCGGGCACCTACTGCTGCCGTTTGTGCAGCCTGCCGCTGTTCCGCTCCGAAACGAAATTCGAATCCGGCACCGGCTGGCCCAGCTTCTTTTATCCCTACGACCCCTCGCACATGCGCACCATCGTCGACAGCAGTCACGGCATGCGGCGCGTCGAAGTGCGCTGCGTTCGCTGTGACGGGCACCTGGGGCATGTGTTCCCCGACGGTCCTCCGCCCACACAGATGCGCTACTGCATGAATGCGGCATCGCTGGAATTCTTTGCGGCTGGCAAGGAACCCAAACCTGACAGAGCTTCGTCGTGAGAAGCACCAAGATCGTGGCGACGCTGGGTCCTGCGACGGACTCTCCTGCAAGCCTGCGCCGATTGTTTGACGCCGGCGTGAACGTGTTCCGCTTGAATGCCAGCCACGGCGAATGGGACCAGCACAATGCCCGCATCGCGGCCGTTCGCAAAGCGGCCGCGGAGCTGGGCGCGCATGTCGCCATTCTGCTGGATCTGCAAGGCCCCAAGATCCGCCTCGGCGAATTTGACGGCGGCGGTTGCGAGCTCCACACCGGAGCCTCCTTCACCATCACTTCGGTGCCGATGCTTGGTCGCGCAGATATAGCGTTCTGCACCTATACGCCTTTGCCGCAAGAAGTCCAAGTGGGCGACCGCGTGTTGCTCAACGACGGCGCGGTGGAACTTCAGGCCGTCTCGCGCGATGCCACCTCGGTTTGCTTCCGCGTTGTCTCCGGTGGACCCATTGGCAACCACAAGGGCGTCAACTTGCCGGGTGTGAAACTCAGCACGCCTGCGATGACCACCAAGGACGCGGAAGATCTTGACTTCGGCCTGGATGCCGATGTCGATTTCGTGGCGCTCTCCTTCGTGCGCGATGCGAACGACGTTTACCAGCTGCGGCGACGCCTCGAAGAGCGCGAATCCCGCGCCATGCTGATCGCCAAGATCGAGAAACCCGAAGCCTGGCTCAACATCGAAAGCGTGTTGGATGCCAGCGATGGCGTCATGGTGGCGCGCGGCGATCTGGGCGTAGAGATGCCGCTGGAAAAAGTCCCCTTCATTCAAAAGCGCGTCATCGAACTCGCTCGTCAAAAGGGGAAATTCGTCATCACCGCGACGCAGATGCTCGAATCCATGATCGAGAATAACCGTCCCACACGCGCGGAAGTCAGTGACGTCGCCAACGCTATTTGTGATGGCACGGACGCAGTAATGCTCTCGGCCGAAACCTCGGTTGGTTGCGACCCCGGCAACGCAGTTCAAACCATGGCCACCATCGCGTCCGAAACCGAAGGCTGGCTCCGCCCCAAAGGCTTCCCCGATCCGCTACCGCGCGTGACCCCGTCCAATGCCGAAATCGTAGCCGAGTCCGCCTATCACGCCGCTCGCTCCGCCAGTGTTGCCGCGATCGTGGTTTTTACCACCAGTGGAGCCACCGCGCGCCTCATCTCCCGCTTCCGTCCACCCGTGCCCATCTACGCATTCACGCAGAGTCCCGCTGTCGCGCGCCAACTAGCCGTGTCCTTTGGAATCCACCCGATCATCGCCCCGGTGGTCGAATCCACCGAACAGATGCTGCACCAAATGGAAGAAGTAATCCTCGAACGCGGCCTGCTACAGCTCGACGAGAATGTTGTGTTCGTGGCGGGACAGCCCATCGGTCACATCGCCAGCACGAACCTGATGAAGCTGCACAGGTTGGAACGGCAGCGCCGCTAATCCACCTTACTTGACCGCGAACCAAGCCAGGAACAACCCATCCGGCGGCACGTCTTCCCAATACGAAATGGGACGGCTGGTGACGCTCCGGCAATGCCGTTTCAAGAGCCGATCCAGTTCGCCTCGGCTGAACCAGCGTTCCCATGCCGGCGTTTCAAGCTGGCCCCACTTTTGAGCGTTTTTGTCGATGATGACGATCTTCCCGCCCAGTTTCACGATGCGCGTCAGCTCCGCCACCGCGCCTTCGATATCCACGGCATGTTCCAGCGATTCGATGGCGTAGGCTCCGTCGACCGACTCCGTGGCGAGCGGTAAGTGCGTCATGCTGGCGGCGACGCGCGCAATGTCCGCAGGTACCCGATGCAGCATGGTTTCCGCGATGTCCAGCGCGATTACGGTAGCGCTCGGGCTGCGATCCTTCACCAGGCGGGCAAAGCGTCCCTTGCCGCTGCCCACGTCCGCGGCGATGCCTCCGTTTAGATCCCCCAGATGGTCCAGCACGCTGCGCACATGCAGAATCCGCGGATCGATGGTGGCCGGATAGTTCTCTTCATCGGCGGCGGCTTGCGTGAAATACTCGCGCACCGTGGCGAGGTCCGCCTCAGCAGGTGTTTTGCGAGAGAGCAGCCGATCAAGAAAGCCCATAGCCCTAGTCAGCCTTGGTCAGAAACACCGGCAGGCCCAGCTTGTCGGAGTAGATAGGACGGTAGCGATCCGTGTTGTACATCGTGGCCACGTCGATCTTGCGCGGACCCAGCGCCGGATCGGGCATCGGTGCCAGCGTATAGCATCCGCCCACGATGGCGGCCATGAGTCCGCTGCGTCCGGATAAGACGGCATCCATGGCGATGTTGCCGAATGTAGCCGCGATCATTTTGTCGACGAAGTCGGGCTCGCCGCTACGCAGGTCGTAGGTGAGATCGCTGATGATGCTCTCCTCACCAGTGCGACGGCTGATTTCATTGCCCAGCGCCTCGGCGACGCTGGCCTTGCGACGGTGCCCAAAAGCATCGGGCTCGCCGTATTCCATCACTTGGTAGCCCTGCCAACGGGCGCCTTCCGAGAGAACCGTCAAAACATAGTTACTCGGCGTATTGCGCTTTTCTACCAACAGCAAGTCGATAAATTTCGCCAGGTTCACTTCGTGTTCCGGAATGCAGCAGCGAATCGAAGTGGTGTAGGCAGTGTAGAGCGCCGTGTATCCGGCGTCGCGACCGAAGACGCGGAAGATCCCAATGCGCTCGTGTGAGCCTACTGTGGTCCGTTGACGCTGGATGGCTCCCGTCGCACGCGTGATGGCCGTAGAGAATCCCACGCAGTATTCGGTGTTGCGGACATCGTTGTCCATGGTCTTGGGGATGGCGACCACCTTCACCCCCAGCTTGTCGAGCCGAGCCGCATACGCCAGCGTGTCATCGCCACCGATGACCACCAAGTGGTCGATCCCCAGGCGGTCCAGATTCGACAGCACCTGCGAGCTGAGATCCCATGTAGCGCCGCTCTGCGGGAAGTTCGCTGGGGACAAGAAGTCCGGCAGCTTCTTCATGCGCGACGGATTGGTTCTGCTGGAGTGCAGAATCGTTCCACCGAAGCGGTCGATCGTGCGGGTATTCGCCCGGTCCAGTGGGCGAATATAGTGTTCTTTGCTTGCGGGGTCGTCCAGATTGACGTGCGTCAACCCTTCCCATCCGCGGCGGATGCCGAAGATTTCGTAGTGATTCTCAGTACCGCGGTAGACAACTTCTTTGATGACAGAATTCAGGCCGGGGACGTCTCCGCCGCCCGTCAGAATTCCGATGCGCTTGCCCATGGACTATTGTTGCGCGTTTAGGGTCGGCTGCGCCGTATCCTAATCGTCATCGTCATCATCGTCGGGTTCCACGTGCTTCGACTCGACGGGCCTGGATTCGACCGGTTCGGCCGGGGCGGCCGCCGAAGCGTCCATACTGGAGGCTTCACTGGTGACCTGGCCCTCGGCGTCTGCTTCGGGAGTGGCGTCTTCCTTCGGCGTGTAGTAGGAGTGATAGTAAGTGTACTTACTGTAAAGCTCTCCGCGGCGGGCTCCGTTTACCACGATACCTAGCACGTTGTTGTTGCACAAACTCTGCATGGCGCGCGTAACCGAGTCGATCGTGGTGTGTCCGATGCGGACCACCAGCAACGTGCCATGCGACATCGTGGAGAGCAGGTTCGCGTCCGCGGCGAACAGCAGAGGAGGGCTGTCCATGATGACCCACTGGAACAGCGAGGGCAGGCGGTCCAGCATCAACTTCACTTCGCGAAGGTTCAGCAGTTCCAACGGATTGATGACGGCTTCGCCGGCCGGCATGATGTAGAGGTCCGTGCCCGCCACCTTGCGCATGGCTTCATGCAACGGAACCTTGCCTTGCAGATAATCGGTGATGCCAGGACCACGATCGATCCCGAAGAGCGTATGCACGATCGGGCGGCGGAAATCGAAGTCGGCCAGCAAGGTCGTATTCCCGTTGAGGTGGGACTGTGCCAGCGCCAGGTTCGCTGCAGAAAGGGACTTGCCTTCGGCCGGAGAAGCGCTGGTGACCACCACGTTGTGAATGGGCTGCAGGCTCTTCATGTGATTGAGCCGGGTGCGCAACGTGCGGAACTCCTCCATGGGAGCTTCGTGCGGACGGTTCGCATCGATCAGCAGAGAGTCCGTGGCGGAACGAAAAGGGATCTCCTTCACCAACTCCAGTAGCCCCGACACATTCGGCCCCGCATCTACCAGTGCCGAGCCCAAACGGGATTGGCCGGCAGCGCGTGGCGCGGGCGGTGAAAACTGGCCTGCTTGTTCGGCGCGGCGTAATGCGTCATGAACTCGGCTCATGGAAACCTCTCTCTACAGAATTAATCGCTATCCAACCTAGGCTTTGGTCACGTAGTAGTACACTACGGAGCCAGCCATCACTAACGCCGCGCTCAGACAGGCCACGGTCCAACCGAGCCATGCAATGCGGCGGCGCCGACGGACAACAAAATCATTTTCCAGCAAGGGTACGCTGCCCAAAATGGCCATTTGGGTATAGGCTCGAACGTCTTTCAAATTCTTGAGCGACGTGTCTTTCATCTCACGCGCGCCGGCCAGAACGATGCCTAATAACAACCCTAGCCCTGCGCCAACGGAGATGACCATGGGCCGGTTCGGTTGCGTGGGCTCGGTGGCCAGTGTCGCCGGGTCTAGGATTTCAAGTGTCTCACCCTGCTTGCGGCCTTCCATATCCACCATGACGCGTGCTGTGGTCAGGCTCTGGCTCATCTTGAGGTAGTCATCCTTAGCCAAGGCCTGTTCGCGCATCAAGTCGTTGAAAACCTGATCGCCCACGGGCATTGTTTGAATCCGAGCGTTCAGCGCCGCCATCTGGTCGTTTGCCTGTTTGGATTGTTTTACATAGGCGTCGATTTCGAGCTCCTTGGATTTGATCTGACTCTCCGCCTGTTGAATCGATGCCTGGTAGTTCCTGATTTCCCGTTCGGCCGCGAGATTCACCGTTGGCGTTGGTGCCGCTTCGGCTGGTTTAGCGCTTTCTTCGGCCACCAGTCGATCCAGTTGCTGTTGGGCGGTTTCGATCAGACCCTTCAATCGGCGAACGTCGGGGTGCGCGTCGGTGTATTGCTTGCGGGCCGCCGTCATGTTCAACTGCAACTGTTCCAGTTGGTTCTCCGCCGAGGCGATTCTGGGGTTCTTCGGTTTAACGGTTTGAGCGGTCACTGTCTTCGAGTCGCGTTCGAGCGCTGTAATTTGGTCGCGATAGATTCGGATCTGGGTCTCTAGTTGCATCTTCTCCGACGAAGCGCGGCTGATTGTGTTGGTTAACGACATCAATCCGCTCTGTACCGCCTGCATCTGCGAAAGATTCTGGTTCAATTGGTCGGGCAATGCCCCTGGGTGGGATATGCGGAATTCCGTGAGTTTCGCGTCCGCATCGTCCAGCCGCTTTTTTGCCTGTTCGGTTTGACTCTTGAGGAAGTCCTCTTGCTGATACGTTGTGCGATCTCGATTCTTGATATTTTCATCAATGAATTTCGAAACCAGGTTGTTCACGACTTTCGTCGCATCGAAGCGGTTCTGATAGGTGAACGAAACCTCAAAGGCCGGCACGCTACGTCCACCCACCATGGCGGGCGCAGCCGCAATGCGGATGTTGCTCTTCATCAACTCCATCACGTCTTCGCCCGGCATGCTGTTCCGTTCCCGGGGGTAGAGGTTCAGATTGCGCATCATGTTGGTGAGTTCGCTGCGGCTCATCACCTGCTGAGACAGTTGGTTGATACGGTCGACAATGTCGATGTTGGCCGCACTCTTGACCAAATCCGAAGAGATCTGGGGCGGCTTGATGGAGACGATGGCCTTGGATTGGTAGCTGTCGGGATAAAGGTACACGCCCACTACGCTGGCAACCAAAACGAACAAAAACGGACCGAAAATCCAGCCTTTGTGCCGGCGCAGCATGTCGATGTAATCTTCAATGTCCAGCGCTCGCCGGGATTGATTAAAACCTTCTGTCGGTTGCATGATTCGTGACTCCTTGGTCCAGCCCGTTAGTCGTGAACTTCGATCAAATCGCCGT
The DNA here is from genome assembly GCA_943328975.2 of Bordetella parapertussis. Taxonomy (GTDB): domain Bacteria; phylum Acidobacteriota; class Terriglobia; order Bryobacterales; family Bryobacteraceae; genus Palsa-187. Next base: position 33,948 of record CALQCC020000012.1, read on the forward strand.
TCTCAACCCAAATATTTTTGTCCAGATTCTTGCCGTCGCGATAATCTTTCGCATTGAACTTGATGCGCTGCGCCCCACGGTAGATGATGACGTCCTTCAAATTCGCGAACTCGCGAAACCCGCCCGCATCCACGATGGCTTCGTATACCCGAATCGGCGTGACCAGCGGGTACCTCGACGGACGGTTGACCCAGCCGCTGACTCGATAGCTCTTGCTGTTCACCTGCTGGATAGATACCGTTACGTCCGGTTCCGCTACGTAGTCTTTCAACGCTTGTGTAAGCGCGGCCTTCAGGCGAATCGGCGTCAATCCTTCTGCTTGCACATCGCCGATCAAAGGCAGCGAGATCTTGCCGTCAGGACGGACCGAATGGATGGCCGAAAATTCAGGCTGCTGCCAAACCTGGATTTTGAGAATATCCTCTGCTCCGATTTCATAAGAGCGTGGATCGACTGCTTTCGGCGCTGCGTTCGGGTCCGACTGTGACGCGGAAGGGGCCTCGACAGCAGTCGCCGGGGGAACGGCGGTTGCCGGCGCTTGCGCCAGCAGGGACATGGTTGCCACCAAGTACCCGATCATCAGTACGCCTAGTCGTTGCGGTTTAAACATTTCTTCGCTTCCTCGTGGTGGCGGATAATGGCTGCACACGTCCACTGTCCTATTGTACAATGTGCTCCAGGAGCTGCCATTCTGGTGTCATATACTAGCCCAGAGAGCGAAAACCTCCACATGACCTATTACTTAGCGAAATCTGAACCGGGTACTTATTCCATTGACGACTTGGCGCGGGATAAGAAAACACTCTGGGATGGCGTCATGAACGCCCAGGCTGTCCGGGCCATTCTGGCTATGCGTCCGGGCGACCGGGTTTTCTTTTATCATTCGGGCGGAGTCTCCAGCATCGTGGGGCTGGCCGAAGTTCTGAGCGCTGGCCGTCCGGACCCGAACAATCCCAAGTCCGCCATCGCAGACCTGGGCTTTCTCGCCAAGCTCGACCCGCCCACCACGCTGGCCCATGTCAAAACCTCGAAACTGTTCGACGACTGGGCGCTGGTGCGCCAGAGTCGTTTGTCGACCATGGCAGCCCCGGAATCCTTCGTGTTTTGGATGCGGCGGCGGTATCCAAAGTCGAAAATTTGATCGGGCGGGTTAGACTAGAGGTTCCTCATGCCTCCTGTCGTAGACTCGGTTGCGGATCTGGCCAAAACGCCCACAGTGCGCGCAGCACTGGAATGGTTCCGCAAAGAGCGGGCCTGGATCAACGATCAACATCTCAAGATCTGCCGGGTCGCGGCCCCCACGTTCCTGGAAGAAAAGCGTGCGGCCTACATTGAGGAAAGGTTTCGCGAGCTGGGCTGGGAAGCCTGGACCGATCGCGCCGGAAACGTGGCTGCGGCACTCCCTGGACGCCGGTTGCGCACCGGCGACGCGAACGTCGCCATCACCGCGCACATGGATACCGTGCTGGCGCCGCGCGTGCCTGAAGACATCTCGATTTCGGCGCAAGACGGCAGCTTCTTAGGTCCCGGTGTAGGTGACAACGGCGCCGGCTTAGCCGGGTTGCTAGCGCTGGCGAAAGTGTGGAGCGAGTATCCCAAATTGTTTGAAGACGCCCCGCTGGCTCCGCTGCTGGTGGCTAACGTAGGAGAAGAGGGCGAGGGCAACCTTTCCGGGATGCGCTTCCTGTGCCGTCCACACGGCGCGCGACCTAAAGCCTTCCTGATCCTGGACGGTCCGGCGACAGACCACATCACTTGCCGGGCTCTGGGCAGTCGCCGCTTTGAAGTCACAGTCACCGGCCCCGGCGGACACAGCTGGAGCGACCACGGTGCGGGCAATGCCGTACACGCCCTAAGTCGCGTGATTACCGGTTTCATGGACACCGTGCCCCGCGATCAATCCCCCCGATCTTCCTTCAACTTCGGACTCATTCAGGGCGGAACCAGCATCAACAGCATTCCGGTGGAGGCGCGCGCCAAAGTGGACCTTCGTTCGGAAGACCCCGGCATGATGGACCGCATGGCGGTGCTGTTGCAATCGGCCGTGGATCGGGCGGTGGATGCCGAGAATGCTGGCACGGCCAGCCGGATGAATGCGCGCGTGAGTGCGCGGGTTAAGGAAATCGGGTCGCGGCCGGGTGGGGGATTACCGGTAGATGCGCCCATATTGGAGTCGATCCATGCGGTCGATCAATTCTTAGGGATTCGCAGCCAGTTGGACTGCTCCTCGACGGACGCAAACATTCCGCTGTCTTTGGGGATACCCGCGATCTCGATTGGCGCGGGCGGATCCGGCGGCGGGGCGCATACTCCAGGGGAGTGGTTTCACCCCGAGGGTCGCGAACTGGGATTGCGTCGGATATTGTTGATGGTAGGGCTGTTACTTTCTCGACCCGTAGCCGTCCTATAATGAAAGATAGCTCTTATGACCCTATTAGAGAAAATCCGCGAGCAGAGACCGAGTTCCGCGTTTCTGGTCCTGTGCACGCTTGGCTTGGGCATCCTGATTGGAACGGTTCTCAATAGCGGCTGGGGCACCATCAACGCGCAGAGCGGCGCTACCGACGCGACCCCTCTCACCGTGCCGCCAATCACCAACATCGGCAATGAGTTCACGCAGTTAGCCAAGAAACTGGAAGATAGCGTGGTCGCAATCCGCGTCGAACTGCCTCCGCAGTCGACCGCGCAGACGCCCTTCGGTCCGGGCGGCGCGCCTGGTGGACAAGACGGAGAGCTTCCGGATTTCTTCAAACGTTTTCTCCCCGGCCCGCAGGGCGAGGGCGAACAGCCCGATCCGGGTGAGGGTCCCGCAATTCCCGGAGGTCCGGCGCGTCAAGCGTCTGGAACCGGATTCATCGTGGACAAGAACGGCTACATCATGACCAACAATCATGTTGTGGAAAGTGCGACCAAAATTACCGTGTCGCTACGCAATGACACAACGGAATATCGCGCACGCGTCATCGGCACCGACTTTGAGAGCGATCTGGCCGTGATCAAGATCGATACGCGCAAGCCTCTGAAGGCGGTCGCCGTAGCCAACTCCGATTCCGTGCAGGTGGGCGATTGGGCCATCGCGATCGGGTCGCCGTTTGGTCTTGCCTCCACCGTGACCGCCGGAATCGTCAGCGCCATCGGGCGCGGTCCCGACCAATTGAACGGCGAAGCACGGGCCTTCCAGAACTTCATTCAGACCGACGCTGCCATCAATCCGGGCAACAGCGGCGGACCGCTGCTGAACATCCGCGGCGAAGTGATCGGCGTGAATACGATGATCGAGACGCGCAGCGGCGGCTCCGACGGTATCGGCTTCGCGCTGCCCATGAACATGGGCGTACGCGTCTACAACGACATTATTCGTGAAGGCCGCGTGACCCGTGGTTCTATCGGCGTAAACTTGAGCGCGTCGAACCGGCCTGAGGTCGTCCTCAAGGCGTTCGGCCTGGAACACGGCGCACTGATCGAAGCTGCGGCGCCCGGCTTACCTGCCTACGAAGGCGGCATTCGACCGGGCGATATTGTCCTCTCCATCAACGGCAAGCCGGTGAAAGACAACCAGGATCTGATCGCTGTCGTAGCGGACCTCCCTGTGGGTCGCGCGGCGACCTTCAGCATCGATCGTGATCGCAAGCCAATGGATCTTAAAGTGACGATCCAGAATCGCTTGGAGATGTATAAGGACCGTCCTGAGATCGCCGGCACCGCGGGTAAAGCTCCTGAAGTTGCGCCGGCCAAGGCCAAGACCTCCGCGGACATCCGTTTTGGCTTCCGCGTGCGTGGGCCGATTACCGAACAGGAAAAGGGCATGGTTCCCTCCGGACGCGGGATCGTGATTGCGACCGTCGAGGAGGATTCGTTTGCGTCAGAGTTGGGCCTGGTCGATAACGATATCGTGGAGAGCATCAACCGCCAAGGCGTGAACTCAGTGGACGATATCAACAAGATCCGGGCAACCCTCAAACCCGGGGACGCGGTAGCGTTCCATATTTACCGTCCACGGCAATTGCCGCAAGGACGCGGAAAGGCCCGTGCAGCCACTGCTGGTCAGGCGAACTCGATTTACCTGGCAGGAACGGTTCCGGAGAACTAAAATGACCCGGACATTTGCCACCGCATTCATCAGTTTTGGTTTGGTTCTGTGCCTCCCGTTGGGAGCGGCCCAGAATGCTCCGGTAAAGAAGCCTACGGTAAAGAATGTTGCCAAGCCTGCTACCTCCGCGAAATCGAAATCCAAGGCCAAGACCAAAATTTCCGCGAAGAACAAGAAACCTGCTGTAACTCACGCCTCGCAACAGCACCCGGCCCCGGAACGCATCGTCGAGATCCAGCAAGCTCTGGTGGATCGCGGCTACCTAATGGAAGCGACTGGGACCTGGGGTCCGGAATCTGTCGCAGCCCTGAAGAAGTTCCAACAAGAGCAGGGCCTTCCGGTGGACGGCAAGCTAGGCGCTCTCTCACTGACCGGCCTAGGCCTGGGACCGCGGCGAGGTGGTAGCGTCGCCGACGCGATCACCGCCGGAATCCTACAAATCGGGTCCGCGACTGTACCGTTAGACTAAGCGACAGTCTACAATACGCTCATGAGCCTTTCTATTGGCGACCGAGCCCCTGCCATCAAGAGTTCCGATTTCAGCTTGTCTTCTCTCAAGGGTAAGACCGTTGTGGTCTTCTTCTACCCAAAGTCCGATACCCCCGGTTGCACGCAAGAATCCTGTGACTTCCGCGACCTCACTTCGAAGTTCACCAAGAAGGACGCCGTGATCGTCGGCATCTCTCCCGACAAGGCCGAAGCGCAACAGAAGTTCGCCACCAAGTACGGGCTACCCTATTCCTTCGTTCCCGATACCGACCACGCCATCGCCGAAGCCTATGACGTGTGGAAAGAGAAGAAGAACTACGGCAAGACCTACATGGGCATTGAGCGCACCACGTTCGTCATCGACCCGGCGGGCAAGATCGCGAAGATCTATTCCAAGGTGAAGGTGGTCGGGCACGCGGAGAAAGTCCTCGCGGAACTGGCGTGAGTGACGACGAGCAGGCTCGTCTCCTCTGGCAACTCGGCACCGAACGTCTGAGCGCGGGACAGACCGAAGCAGCGCTCGATTTGTTCACGCAAAGCATCGCGGCGAAACCAACGGGCGAAGGCCACACGTTCCGAGGATGGGCGCTTTCTCACCTGGGCCGTTTCGAGGAAGCCATCGAAGAGTGCAAGATCGCGATTCAAGTCGATCCGGATTTCGGGAATCCCTACAACGATATCGGGGTGTATCTGATGCAGCAGGGCAAGCTGGAAGAAGCGATCCCGTGGCTGGAGCAAGCCAAGCTCGCTCCGCGCTACGAACCGCGTCACTTCCCGTTCTCAAACCTCGGCACCATCTATGAGCGCAAAGGCCGCCTTCGTCAGGCGCTGCAAGAGTACAAGGCAGCGCTCCGTTTGGAGCCGCGTCACGAGCCCGCGATCCGCGCTGTGGCTCGCCTGCAAGCACAGCTGAATTAGCGGTGATGGTTCGTCCGCCGCGCGCTAAACGTTTACTTGCGCAACAGCAGCACCGGAACTTTGCTCTCCCGCAACACGGCTTCCAGTAACGGCAATTTCTGCAACGGCTCGCTGCCCCCCAGCACGAACAACCCGTTCTGGGCGTCCCGCAGCAGTCTGAGCAACCCAGCCCGATCGGCCGGATCGATTCGCTGCCAGCGCGCCTCGATATCACTGTCCGCGAGCAAATTGGTTGCTTCTGCGCGCATGGTCTTCGTGGTCTCTTCATCCGGGGCCGCAAGTAGCACCGTGAGTTTCCCAGAGTCTGCTCCCGCCAGCACCGCCGCGAACTCCAACGCCCGTTTTGCTTCAGCCGAGCCGTCGTAGAATACCAGCAAATGCAGGATCGCCGGCATTGTATCCCCAGATAACAGCAGCACGGGGATTGCGCTCTCAATCAGTTCCAACGCGGTGGAGCCAATGCGAAACCGCGCGCCCAGCGACCAGCCCACCTTGCCCATAACGATGAGATCTGTCTGGGCCGCGGCGGCAAGTAGTTCCGGCGTCACTTGTCCGCGCACGGAGCGAAACGACCACGGAACATGCGCCCGTTGCGCAGCGCTGCTGAGCGATGCACGGGCTTTCTCTGCCTGCGTACGAAGTGTTCGTTCCAGGCTGGAGCGGCTGAGTGGCGATTCTTTGGCGGACGGATAGAGAATCTCTCTGGCGTAGGGCGACTCCGCGGCGCGCAATAAGTTCTCATCCTCCACGAACAGGCCGGCTAATTCCGCTTCCATCCGCTGGGCCATTGTCACGGCAGCGTCCAGAGCCGCGAGACTCTGCGGAGATGCATCCAAGGCCACCAGAATCCGGCGGATGCTTAAGGCCGGGTCGGTGCGACTCACAGTGCGACCTCTGTGTCGGGTTTCTGTCCTGATGCCAACCGCTTCGTGGCCAGTGAAAGTAGGCGCGCCTCCACTTTTTGGTTTACACTACCTGCGGGAAACACGCCCTCCGCATTCCGTTCACCCGCAGCTACTCCGGTGAGAAGTTCGATGCCCTGGTCGATCGTCTCAATCGCGTAGATCTGAAACTTCCCAGCCCGCACGGCATCCACAACGTCCTGCCGAAGCATCAGATGCGCCACGTTGGACTGCGGGATGACTACGCCTTGTCCGTTCAGCTGTCCCCGCGCTTTGCACAGATCGAAGAAGCCTTCGATCTTTTCGTTCACGCCGCCAATCGCCTGGATCTGCCCGTGCTGGTTGACCGAGCCAGTGACCGCAAGAGACTGCTTTAAGGGGACTCCAGAGATCGCCGACAGCAGCGTGTACAACTCGGCTGAAGAGGCGCTGTCACCTTCCACGCCGCCGTAGGACTGCTCGAACACCAGGCTTGCGTGCAATGAGAGCGGCTGATCCACCGCGTAGCGTCCACCCAGGAAGCCCGCCAGAATCATCACGCCCTTGGAATGAATCGGTCCACCGAGCTCCACTTCGCGCTCAATGTCGATCACTTCGCCTTTGCCCAAGCGAACCCGCGCCGTAATCCTGCTGGCGTGGCCGAACGAATAATCCGCCAACATCATGACCGAAAGTCCGTTGATCTGGCCGACGTGTTCGCCTTCGGTATCGATTTTGTAGATCCCGCGCAGGTTGGCTTCCAGCAACTGTTCCCGAATGCGATCTCGCCGCCGGATCTGCGCGTCGATGGCGTGTTGAACATCTTCCGTAGTGACAGCGGTGCGCTTGGATTGCCGAGCCCAATAATCAGCTTCCTGCAGCAGATCGTTCAAGGTCCGGCGAAGTGTCAGTATCTTCTGCGAATCCTCCGCCGCTCTCGAACTCTGTTCAATCACCCGTCCGACTGCGCCGCGGTCGAACGGCAGCAACCCTCCACTGTGTGCGATGGTCCCCACCCAGCGGGCGAAGAGTTGCTCGGTCTCAGGCCCTCTGTTCATTTGCTCCTCGAAGTCGGCGGAAACTTTGAACAGGTCCTGGAATTCTGCGTCCAGCGAAGAAAGCATGTAATACAGCAAGCGCTCGCCCACCAACACTACTTTCGTAGTGACGGGGATCGGCTCCGGCCGCAATGACACCGTGCTGACCAAGCCCAGCATCTCGCCCAAGGATTCAATGCGAATCTCTGAAGATCGCAAACATCGCTTCAGTGCATCCCAAGCGTAGGGCTGAGTGAGCAACTTGAACGCATCCAGAATCAGGAATCCGCCGTTCGCGTGATGTAAGGCGCCGGGGCGGATGAGCGTGAAGTCGGTGGACAACGCGCCCAGGTGGGCCATGTATTGGACTTCGCCGATCAGGTTTTGATACGTAGGATGGTCTTCATAGACCACAGGTGCACCGCCGTTGCTGCCGCGTTCCACCATGACATTCACGTAATAACGCCGAAAAAAGGCCTGTCCCGTGGGGACCCAAGGTGTTCCTGCTCCCATCAACGCTGCCAACGGATGCTCCTCCGGCGTCAGGAAGTCGTCCACATGGTCGATGACATCCTGCCGTACGTCGTCCAGGAATTCGACCACTTGCGGCAGGTCCAGATACTTCTTGCGCAGTTCTTCGATTAAGTGGCCCGCCGCAAACGTGGCGATTTCATCGTTCAATTGTTGAAGCTTTTCCCGGCCTTCTTGTTGCCACTTCGGGATCTGCAGTAAGAGTGCTTGGACCTTCTTCTGCAGGTCGGCAATCGTATTCTCCAGGTTCTTATGGTCGGCCTCGGGCAGTTTCTCAAACTCCGCCGGATTCATGACTTCACCATTGCGCATGGGCGCCATGATGATGCCAGTGGGCGTTCGCACCAGCGCGATGTTGTTCTTGTTGCCCTCTTCGGCGATCTGCGTGAACGCTTCTTCCTGCTGATCCTTTACTTCTTGCTCAATCGAATTCTTGCGCGCCCTGTAGTCCTCGCTTTCGAACGCGGACGGAATCGCCGAGTGCAAACTTTCCACCAGGCGAATCATATCCTCGCGTAACGGCACAGCCCGGCCCGGTGGCAGTCGCAGCGTCCGTGGAGTCTCCGGACTGTCGAAGTTGTTGATGTAGCACCACTCATCCGGAGTGGGCTCAGAAGCAGCGCGCTTCTCGAGGAAGCTCCGAGCGATGGTGTATTTGCCCGCGCCCGACGGACCCATCAGGTATAGATTGAAGCCCTGCTTGGGAATGCCGATTCCAAATTGCATCGCTTCGAGCGCTCGCTCGTGGCCGATGAAATCCGTCATGCCCTCCAGGTCCGCAGTGCTGGTGAAGGTGAAATTCTCAATCCCCGCGCGGCGATACAATGCGTCTGGCGGTAGTGCTTGCAACTTCGTGGTCGTGTCCAAGCGAAAATGCTCCCATGCCTAGACTAGGTCCGGGGGCAACGCAAACGCAACACGGGAAAGCGGCTACCAGATCCCGAGCAACTTCCACCAACCGAACCCGGCTGTGGTCCAGATGATGAGGTTGGCCACGCTCGCCACGAATCCGATCTTCCACCACATCTTCAACGGCACGTAACCCTGCGCGTAGTAAATCGGTGCGGGCGTTGTTCCGTAGTGCGTCAAACACGCCGACACGTTCGCCAGACATACGAAGGTGTACACCACCAGTCCAATGGGAGCCCCGGCAGCGATCAGCACTGCGAGGAAAGCAGGGAACATCGACACCATGTGCGCCGTGATGCTGGCAAAGGCGTAGTGCGCGTAGAAGTAGATGAGGATCGTCAGCGCGAACAGCGTCGGCCATCCGTAGCCGCCCAATAGAGCGGCGACATTGGTCGCGAACACCTTCGTCACGCCCGCATCGTTCAGTCCTTGAGCCAGCCGCAGCAATCCGCCGTACCAGATGAAGACCGCCCAGCCGCCCTTCTCGCCCGGGATGTCATCCCATGCGAGGACGCCGGTCAGCAGCAACACCATGCAACCGAGCAGCGCCGTCACCGCGACGTCCACGCCGTAGTCGCGCGAGCGCACCCAGAAGTAGCACACGAACAGGAATACCGCGGTCAGGATCCATTCCTTCTGCTTCATCGGACCCATCGCCTTGAGTTCACCCGCCGCAAACTTGCTGGCCTCGGGAGTGCTGCGGATGCTCGGAGGATTCATCTTCATCGCGATCCACGGCACCGTGATTAAACTCAAAAGGCCCGGCACAATGGACGCACGAATCCAGCTCAAGGGCGTCAATTCGTATCCCGCCTGCATGGCCATATCCCGAGCCAAGAAGTTACTCACTTGCCCAGTCATGAACATCGCCGACGTGATGCACACCGCTTGATACACCGCGATCATCAAGAACGATCCCAACTGGCCTGCAGTCTCTCCTGGGTGCGAGCCGTAAAGTTCAGAGATGGAGCGCGCGATAGGCAGTACCACTCCACCGGCACGCGCGCCGTTAGAGGGGATCATGCCCGCCAACACCATGTCCGATGCCGCGAGCGAATAGGCCACGCCGAGCGAGCTCTTTCCAAACGCGCGCACAAAGAACAATGCGATTCGCCGCGCCAGTCCGGTTTGAATCAGGGCTCGCGAAATGAAAAACGCCACCAGCACGAGCCACACGGAAGAGTTCGAATACCCGGCCAGCGCCTCAGTGATCGTCAGACCGCCGACCAGTGATGACAGCACCACGGCCAACAACACCAACGCTCCGGCGGGTATCGGTTCCACGATGGAGCCGACGATTGTCGCTAGAAACAATCCAGTGAGCCGCCAGCCCTCGGGCTTCACGGCCTCAGGGCGGGGAATTATGTAGACGATAAAACAATAGACAGCTACGAGAAGGGCAAACCCCCTCAGCGTTTTTCCGCGATCGATCGGGGCGTCTTGGCTCATGGCAAACAGTCAGGATACGTCATCTTCAGGGGCCCGCGTCTTACGCTTCGTCGAAAAACACCAACCGCACGATTCCACCAATGGCCCGAGCTTTGTGTCCGTCGCCCGCCTGGATCGTTAGTCCCTGGCCTGTCGCGAATCGCTCGAGCGATCCGTGGAAGTCGATCTCGACGGTTCCAGATAACACCATTCCCAGATGCGCCTTCCCGCACCACTCGGCTTCGACAAACCGTTCGTCCAGTTCCACCATGCGAACGCGACGCTTGCCATCGTTCCACACCTTCTCGCGAGCGCCTTCCGCTACGATGGCCCACTCCACTAACCCGAAGTCGATCTTATGCATGAGTTCCTTTGTCCGGTCGAATGAATCGTCACGGTTCCGAAGACACCACTGCGGCGCCGTCACGATTTTCGATGAATGATGAAAATGAAGATTGAGCCCCGGCGCTTATCTTCGGATCTCTGCGGCAGGCAACCGGTACGCGATGAACTCCGCGCCCGCAGGTCCGCCGACTGCGACCACCAGATACTGCACACCGTTGACCATGTATGTCATCGGTCCACCGGTCTGTTGCGCCGGCATGTAGACTGCACCCATCTCGCGGCCGCTAGCCTTGTCGTAAGCCCGCAGCATGGCACCCACTCGACCGTCCGACAATGTGAACGTGCCCTTCTCGCCCGCGACCACCAGAGTCTTGGTGACCAACGTAGAAGCCGTGCCCGTGCGTCCCGTGCGCGGCAGGTTCATGTTCTTGAGCAGCGGATGATTGCGGATGTTGTCCGGAGTTTCACCATGCGCGACTTGCCACAAAATGTCGCCCGACTTGAGGTCGATTGCCGAAATCGTTCCGTACGGCGGCTTCGCCAGCGGCAGCCCCTGCACCGTCAAAGCTCCCGCAGCGCCTTGTCCCGCGCCCGGAGCGCGTCCCGAAACATAGCCGGTATCCGAGCGATCCCCTGCCGGAATTACCGAGATGCTCGAGATCGAGGCCTGCGACGAAACGTACACGACGCCCGTTTCGATATCGATTGATCCACCCGGCCAATTCGATCCGCCACCTGCGGTCGCCATCGTAAGCGTGCCCCACGGCTTCTCCGCTTTGCTCTCCACCGGAGGCGTGAACATCGGGCCGATCTTGTAGTTGGAAACAATCTTCTCGGCCTCTTGTCGCAACGCCGGCGTGAAGTCGATCAAGGTATTGATGTCGACACCTTGGCGATCATAAGCTGCAGGCTTGGTCGGGAACGGTTGCGTCGGCGAATACCACTCGCCCGGAACGGTGCCTTTTTCGACGGGCTTCTCTACGATCGGCCAGATCGGTTGTCCCGTCTCGCGATCCAGAACATAGAGGAACGCCTGCTTGGTCGGCTGCGCGACAATCTTACGCACGCGACCGTTGATCGTCACATCCGCCAAAATCGGAGGGCACGGATTGTCCATGTCCCAGATGCCGTGATGAATGTATTGGTAGTGCCACTTGCGTTGCCCGGTCTCAATATCCACCGCGACAATGCTCTCACCGAACAATCCGTTGCCCGGACGCGGTCCGCCGTAGAAATCGCCAGTGGGCATCTCGACGCCGATGTAGACCAAGCCGAGTTGTTCGTCGATCGAACTCTGTCCCCACGATCCGGTGTTGCCTGTGTACGACCACGAATCATTCAGCCACGAGTCCAAGCCAAATTCGCCCGGTTTCGGAATGGTGTGGAACACCCACTTGCGCTTGCCGGTCTTGACGTCGAAGCCGCGCACGTAGCCCTTCACGTTCGTCTTGCTTGTGGGCAATCCACCCGGCCGATGCGCTGCACCGATCACGATGGTGTTGCGCGCGATCACAGGAGCCGAATGCAATCCGATTTCACGGCTCAATAGGTCGATCTCTTGATCGTCGTCGGTCTTTAAATCCACCACGCCGTTCGTACCGAACGAAGGAACCCGCAGTCCTGTTTTGGCGTTCAAAGCAATCATGCGATAGCCCGGTGTCACATAAACGATGCGCTCTTCGGTGCCATCGGTCCAATACGCGAGTCCGCGACCAGAGAGCGCGCGAGGAGCCACAGTGCCTCGTTGACCTTCATCCTCGCGATACACCCAGAGTTGTTCGCCGGTCGCTGCATCGAGTGCGATCACGCTGCGCCGCGTGCCGGCCGTCGAATAGAAAACGCCCTTCACCATCAACGGTGTCGATTCCAGATTCGTCTCCAGCGACGGTCCCAGGTTCGCAGTACTGAAGCGCCATCCCACGTTGAGCTTGTAGAAGTTGGCCGCGTTAATCTGATCCAGGGCAGCGTAGCGTGTGTTCCCCAGATCGCCGCCGTATGTGTTCCATTCGCCGTTCTTTGCCCCCGTTTGGGCCAACAAACTCAGGCTCGATACCGCAAGCGCGCACGCCAAAATTCGCATAGATCTGTCTCCTTCGCTGTGGAACTACCAGCGGGGATTATATCTCATCCGTCAGACCTGCGAGGAGTCTGCGAATCGTTTTCCAGTGTGTGCCAAGCTCTCCAGTAACGCTGCTGGTTTCCATCCGAACTCGCGCACTCGTTGCAGCACATGCGTCAATCCGACCGTGTCCGCATAAAACATCGGTCCGCCGCGATAGGCAGGGAAGCCGTAGCCGGTTAGATACACCACGTCGATATCGACTGCTCTTGCGGCCACGCCTTCTTCCAAAACTAAAGCGCCTTCGTTGACCAACGCGAATACGCAGCGATCCAGGATCTCCGCATCGGAAATCGCGCGTTGCCGAATGCCCGCCTCACGAGCCACCCGATGCACCAGTTCCACCACTTCCGGGTCGGCCACGGTTTTCCGATCCTCGCCGTATTTGAACCACCCCGAGCCGGTCTTCTGTCCGTAGCGACCGAGTTCGTAGAGCTTCGGTAGCCCCAACGTTTCCCGCGCTCCCTCAACGTGAGGCTTTTCCTGACGAATGCGCCAGAACACATCGAGCCCACTCAGATCCGCCACCGCGAACGGACCCATCGCCATGCCGAACCCGGTCAACACGCGGTCCACTTGTTCCGGCGTCGCACCTTCCTCCACAAGGAACTGCGCTTCATTCATATAAGGGATCACCATGCGATTGCCGACAAACCCAAATCCGTTACCGACCACCACTCCGACCTTCTTAATCGTCTTCGCCAGCGCCATCGCAGTCGCGATTACCGACTTGGATGTCTCCCGCCCGCGCACGATCTCCAAAAGCCGCATTACATTCGCCGGTGAGAAGAAGTGTGTGCCGATCACCATCTGCGGCCGCGACGTAACCGCGGCGATTTCATCCAGATCCAACGTTGACGTATTCGATGCCAGCAGGCACTCCGGCTTCGCGACGCGATCCATCTCGGCGAACACCTGCTTCTTCAACGCCATCGATTCAAACACCGCTTCAACGATGATGTCGACCTCGCTGAAACCCGCGTAATCCACTTGCGGCGTGATGCGAGCCATCCTCTCCGCCACAGCCTCAGCCGTCATGCGTCCACTCTTGACGCTGCGTTCGTAGTTCTTGCGGATCGCTGCCAAGCCTCGATCCACGGCCGCTTGCTCAGTATCTTTAAGACGTACTCGGATCCCGGCACTGGCCAGAGCCATCGCGATCCCGCCACCCATCGTCCCCGCGCCGATCACGCCCGCCTCGCGAATCGGATACACCGCCGTATCCTTGTCGATCCCCGGCACTTTCGCCACAGCCCGCTCGGCGAAGAACGCGTGGATGAGCGACTTCGATTGATCCGAATGCAGCAGCCGGTTGAAGATCTCCGCTTCTGCGCGGCACCCATCTTCAAAGGTAGAAACTGCGGCCCTCTCGATCGCCTCCACCGCAGCCAATGGAGCTTCCAAATTCCGACGCGTCTTCTTGCAGCGCTCACGAAGCTCCCGCAATTCCGCCAAGTCCTCATGGATCGCCAAGTCACGCGTCCGCCGCACCGCGTTCTGTTCCTTTGCGAACGCCATCGCCCCCGCCAGTAAATCCCCTTCGACGACCCGGTCGACAATCCCTGCGTCCAGAGCCTCGCGCGCCGACAGCGGCTCTCCAAACGCGCACATCTCCGCAGCCTTCTTCACGCCCGCCAGCCGAGGCAATCGAACGGTCCCCCCAGCGCCCGGAATTAATCCGATCTTCACCTCGGGCTGGCCCACCTGCGCATCCGCCGCTATCACCCGGTAGTGTCCGGCCATCGCCAGTTCTAGCCCCGCGCCAAACGCCTGCCCGTGGATCGCCATGATCACCGGCTTCGTGCAGTTCTCGATTTGGTTGAGCCAACGATGGAACACCGGCATCGGCGCTTGGCCCGCCACGTAGCGCACAAACTCGTTGATGTCGGCACCTGCTGCAAACGTCCGCCCGGCGCCCATGACAACGATGGCGCGCACCGCCGGATCGCTCTGGGCACGCTGCACCGCCTCTGCGACCCCTTGCGGTACACCCGTAGTCAGAGCGTTCACAGGAGGGTTATTCATCCCGATTACAGCGACTCCATCGTGGACTTCAAAACAAATTAAACTCTGCATGTATTTCCTTGACTCTATCGCAAACCGGATTTATGATTGGGGCATCACTGAGAAAGGAGGTGGTCCAGTCAAAATATGATACCTAGTAGTAATTCTGACGGAACTAATACCACGCGGGAGGTGGCCGACTCCTAAACAAGTCGACCGCTCTTACTGTTCAGGTTTCGTTTCAGTGACGAGGCCGCTGCTCCTGTTGGGAACGGCCTCCTCTTGCGAAATTGGTTCCTGATCATCAGCGTTTCACAGAACCCCGTCGCGGCCTTTACCGGCTGCGATGGGGTTTTGTGTTTGGGTTGTGCTATCATGATCTACAGCCATGAAAGCCGGAATCCACCCCGCATACGAAGAGATCAGCGTTATTTGTGCGTGCCACAACACCTTCCGCACGCGCTCTGCCCACAAAGGCGACATCCGTGTCGAAATTTGCTCCAATTGCCACCCGTTCTTTACGGGCAAGCAGAAGCTAGTCGATACCGAAGGCCGTGTGGACCGCTTCCAGAAGAAGGTCCTGCGAGCAAAGGAAGCCGCCGCTGTTCGCGACGCGCGGACTGCCAGCAAGAAGACCGAATCGGTCAACTAAGCTTTTCAAGAAGTTTCTCAAGGAATTACGACCCCGCAGCGAAGTTCGCCACGGGGTCGTAGCTATTTGTGCGGTCGTATGACGCAGGCCCTCAGCGTGAGGGCAGGGCGCTCGCCGGCCTAGAACCCGCCGCCTTGGCGGCCTTTGTTCTTGCCCTTTTCCGCCATGCGTTTCATCATGTCGTCGTACTTCTCGCGCTGGACGTTATCGAACAGTGCCCGGATCTTTTCGTTCTGCGAGCGCTGAATTTCCAGCTGTTCCGGCCGGTTGCGCTTGTGCATCTCATCCATCAAGGAACGCGTCTCATCCATCAGGCTGCTCAGCTTGCTGACTTGTTCGTCGCTGAGTAGCAACTGCTTCTGCATTCCGCTGAGATACATCTTACGGAATTCTTCCGGACTGGGCCCGCGCTTCCCCTTGCCCCGGGTATTCTGCGCAGTGGACGCGGCGTAGTAGCGATCTCCAAAAACACCCAACGCGGCGCCGCTCGCAAACACTAATCCCATGTAGAGTGCGATTGTGGCGCGCGAAGATTTCATCGAACCTCTCCGGCCAGTTCCGCGGGCAACGCCTGCACGTAGGCTTCGTCCGCATGGTCCGCGGCTAACACATCGGCGTAGGTGCTGGAATAGAGCACTTCGTCATCTTGCGCAGTCGGCATCAGCATGGTGGTCACAAGCAGTGCCGCCGCCGTCGCCGCAAGACAAACCTGCGCCAGCCGCTTAAAGATGGAAGTGGTCTCGATGCGCCGGGCTTCGATCTTCTGCCACAGGTTCGGCATGAACTGCGGACTCGACTCCGGGTCGGGACAAGCATCCCGATAGGAGGCCAACAGGCTGTCTAACTTGGAGCCGTTCTGATCCTCTTGCATGCGTTCCATTCTATACCTCCGGTTTCCCGTCCGCCACTCCACTCGCCTCAAACGCCTTCAGCACCCGCTGCCTCGCCCGGAACAGCCGGACTTTCAAGGCGTTCTCGTTCACTTTGTAGACCTTCTCCAATTCCTTGAGAGAGAGCCCTTCCACTTCCTTCATCATCAACAGAATCCGGTCTTCTTCCGAGATCTTCCCCAGCAACGACTGGACCAATTCCCGAATTTTCGACCGCCGGGTTTCCTCGGCGTCCACTTTCCCGCCAGCCGCCGCGTCCGCCATGATGACCGCCTGTTCGCTCAGGTCCGACATCCGGCTCTCTTTGCGCCGCTTCTGCTTCCGCAAATAATCGTACGCCGCGTTTACCGTCAGCCGGTACAACCACGGCTCGAACACTTCCGGGGTCCGCAATTGTTCCAGCGAGTAATACAACCGCAAGAACACTTCCTGCCCCACATCCTCTACATCGTCCGGCCGCCCGATCAGCCTCGCAATCGTCCCCAGAATCCGCTTCCGGTACGCCTGCACAACCTGGTTGAACGCGCCCTCGTCCCCATTCCGAGCCCGTTCAATAAGCTCGAACTCAACCAGCATCGTCACCACCGTTCAAGGCAGCGTTTCCAGCCGGGTATATACAAAGATAAAGGCGCACAGGTTCCCGTCGAAGGTTACAACTCAAGTCTTCCCACTATAACTGAACGTGGCTCGGCCCGCGTTGGAGTACACACGTGCAGTCTTTATGTGTCTCATTTGGAAGGGGTTTCTCGTTTTTACGGCACTTGGTGGTATTGCGGCCTATACAGGCTATGCCTGATCAGACGGACCGGGAGCCGTTTTGTTCCCGGAAACCCCATTTTGCCCCCATGTTAAAATCACTACTTCATGGATTTTCTGCAGGGCCTCAACCCCCGCCAGCGTGAGGCCGCCGAGCATTCCGAAGGCCCCCTACTTGTTCTCGCCGGTGCCGGCAGTGGGAAGACCCGCGTCATTACCCGCCGGATCGCGCACTTGATGACCGCCCATCGCGTGCCGGGGTGGGGCATTCTGGCCGTCACCTTCACCAATAAAGCCGCCGGGGAAATGCGTGAGCGCGTTCGCTCGCTGATCCACGAAGCACAGCCGGGTCTCTCCAACGACGCGATGCCGACGCTCGCGACCTTCCACTCATTTTGCGTTCGACTGCTGCGCCGTGAAGGCGCGCCGCTGGGGCAAGTTCGCCGGGGCTTCACGCCGCTCTTCAATATCTACGACGCCGACGACCAACTCGCCATCCTGAAAACCGCTTACAAGGCGCTCGGGTTGGACGAAAAGTTCATGCAGCCGCGCGCGGCCCTTTCCCGTATCAGCGGAGCCAAGAGTCTCAAGCAGTCTCCCGAAGACATGGCGCGGGATTCCACCGATCCCACCACCACGCGCCTCGCGGTCGTCTACGAGCGCTACCAAGCCCGCTTGCTCGAAGCCAACGCGCTCGACTTTGACGATCTGCTCCTGGAAGCCGTCCGCCTGATGCAGACCGACGCCCCCACTCGCGAGCGTCTCAATCAACGCTACGAATTTCTGATGGTGGACGAGTATCAGGATACCAACCGCACTCAGTACGATTTGATGCGGCTGCTGGCGGGCGAACGCCACAACATCACCGTGGTGGGCGACGAAGACCAATCCATCTACGGCTGGCGCGGCGCGAACATCCGCAACATCCTCGATTTCGAGCGCGACTTTCCGGGTGCCATCACCATTCGCCTGGAGCAGAACTATCGCTCCACGCAAAACGTTCTAGCCGCCGCCAGTGCCGTAGTCGCGAATAACACCGAGCGCATCGGCAAGACCCTGTGGACCGAAGCGGCCGCCGGCGAAAAAGTCACTCTCTACGAAGCTCCCGACGCGGAGAACGAAGCACTGTGGATCGCGGACATGATCCAGGCTCGTTTGGGTACCGATCCCAAAGCCCACATCGCAGTGCTGTACCGCACCAACTCGCAGTCGCGCCAGATCGAAGAAGCGCTGCGCCGCTACGGACGCAAGTACATCGTCGTCGGCGGCTTCAGCTTCTATCAGCGTTCGGAAGTCAAAGACATCCTGGCGTACTTGAAGTTGCTGGTCAGCCATCAAGACACGCTGAGCCTGCTGCGCGTGATCAACACCCCAGCGCGCGGTATCGGTCGCACCACGGTCGAGCAACTGGAGAAGTACGCAGTCGCGAACAACGTCCCGCTGTGGACCGCCATCGAACGCGGCCTTGACGAACACACACTGGGTTCGCGAGCCGAGTCCGCCCTCTCCATCTTCAAAAACAAGATCACCGCGCTGGCAGCCGAGCTGGACAATCGTCCCGTCGCCGATACCCTGCGGGCCCTGCTCGAAGATACCGGCTATCGCAAGATGCTGGAAGACGAAGGCACCGAAGAAGCCCGAACGCGCCTGGCCAACATCGACGAATTGGTGAACGCCGCCAGCGACGCCGCCGACCGTGGCGAATCGCTGCGCGACTTTCTGGATCACGCTGCATTGGTCGCGGACTCCGACAATCTCGACGAGCAAGCCCCCGTTTCGCTGCTCACCATGCACAACGCCAAGGGCCTCGAATTTCCCGTGGTCTTCATCGCAGGCATGGAAGAAGGCCTGTTCCCGCACAGCCGTTCGCTGGATACCGAAAGCGGAATGGAAGAAGAACGCCGCCTCTGTTACGTCGGCATGACGCGCGCGGAAACGAAACTTTACTTGAGCTGGGCGCGCTATCGACGCCGCTTCGGAGGCGGTCAACCCGAGCCTTCCGTCCGCTCGCGCTTCCTAAAAGAGGTGCCGCCGACGCTGCTCGAAACCGTGCGCGGCGATTCCGGCCACATCGATCTTTACGCCGAAAGAAGCATGGTCCGCGAAACTGCGTCCAGGAACCTTTATACTGGTAAGACCTACAACTCAGTGGATTCGATCCGTCAGTTTTTCGGCGGGCAGTCCCCTGGGGCAACTAGGGGAGCAGCAGGATCCGCTCCGGCAGCCAAGGCCGTTCCACCACAGGCGTCCTTGCAGCCACAGGTCGTTGTTAAGCCCGCTGTGAAAAAGGTTGGCCCAGGTTCAACGGTTCAACATGCGAAGTACGGGCGCGGCACCATCATGCGCATCGAAGGCACGGGCGACGACGCCAAGGTTTCAGTGAGTTTCCCCGGCCACGGGGTGAAGAAATTAGTCGCGAAATACGCGGGAATTAAGGTCTAATGAACACCAAGACAGTTACCGATACAGAAGAACGCAAAAAGCTGAAGCGCGCTGCGCGCAAAAAGGCACCGGCAAAGAAGAAGCGCGCCACCGACGTAGCCCGCGGCTCCATGAAGAAAAAAGTCAAGATCATGAGCAAGGGTCAGCGTAAGCGTTAAGACTCCGCAACATTTAGGGACCGCCCCACGGCGGTCCTACCTCAATGGGCGGACTTACACGCACCAAATCCATCGCCGAACTTGTCGCTGCAAGCGAGCATCCAAATACTCGCTTGCGGCGCAGTCTTGGTCTGTGGAGCTTGGTGAGTTTAGGCATCGGGTCTGTAATTGGCTCGGGCATCTTCACCTTCACCGGCACAGCCGCTGCGGGAACTGCGGATCGCCCCGGCGCCGGACCTGGCATCGCTCTCTCCTTCGTCCTAGTTGCCATCGCCTGCGGTTTTGCCGGATTGTGTTACGCGGAGCTTGCCTCCATGATTCCGGTGGCCGGCAGTGCGTATACCTACGCCTACGCGACGCTCGGTGAAATCTTCGCGTGGATCATCGGCTGGGACTTGATTCTGGAATACGCTGTGAGCAACATGGCCGTGGCCGTAGGTTTCTCCGCGTATTTCAACGACCTTCTGGACAACGTCTTCGGCATCCACCTGCCCGCCTCTCTCTCGAACCCCGTCCTCGCCGGTGGCGTATTCACGGGAGCCATCTTCAACCTCCCCGCGTTCCTCTTGATCATGCTGCTGACAGTGATCCTGGTCAAAGGCATTAAGGAGAGCGCCACAGCGAACAACGTCATGGTGATCGTGAAACTGGCCGCCATCGTGGCGTTTATCTTTGGAGCCTGGGGCGCGGTGGATACGGCGAATTGGCATCCCTTCATGCCTAACGGATTCTCCGGCGTTCTCACCGGTGGAGCCATCGTCTTCTTCGCCTACATCGGCTTCGATTCCGTATCCACCGCAGCCGAAGAGTGCCACGATCCGCAGCGCACCATGCCGCTCGGCATCTTGATCACGCTGGTTGCCTGCGCGATCCTTTATGCGGGCGTTGCGCTGGTGCTCACCGGCATTGCTCACTGGTCCACGCTGAACAACGCGGCACCTGTGGCAAATGCTCTTCGAGCGCTGGGCTACAATCGCTTGCGCTTCATCGTGACAGTAGGTGCACTGATCGGCATGATTTCTTCGCTGATGATTTTCCAGTACGGCCAAGCCCGCGTTTGGTTCGCCATGTCGCGCGACCGCTTACTGCCCTCAATCTTCTCGCGAGTGCATGGCAAATATGAAACGCCCGACGTCAGCACGTGGGTCGCGGGGTTGGTGGTCGGCATCGGAGCAGGCATCTTCGACATCGGCACGCTCGGAGACTTGACCAACATCGGCACGTTGTTCGCGTTCATCGTTGTGTCCATCGGGGTGATCGTGTTGCGCCGCACGCAACCCCATCACCGGCGATCGTTCCGTGTACCGTGGGTGCCTGTGTTGCCGATTGTCTCGATCGTCTCCTGCAGCGTCCTGATGTTCAGCCTGCCCTGGGAAACGTGGGTCCGCTTCGTCGTCTGGCTCGCAATCGGGCTAGTGATTTATTTCAGCTATAGCCGCAAGCGGGTCCAAGCGCATGGAGAATAGGAACTCGATTGCGATGGCCCATAGCGCGACGATCAATAGCATCCGAGCCCAGCGCGCACCTCGCGAGTAGGCGGGGGTGGCGGCCAGTGCTCCCAGCGACGCTGTCACGAGTGATGCGCTCAGAACGTACGATCCCAGGCTCACCGCGATCGCGACTCCCCCGAACCACATTGCCCAGCGCGGTCGCTTCTCCGCCCACAATTCGGTGTGGCCGTTGCGGTCCATCCAGAAAAAGACTTCACACAGCACAGCCCCGACCACAGCTAGCGGAAACAACATTGGTTGTATCCACAGGAAGACAGGGAGCACCAAGCTGTTGGCCAGTTCCGGGTTCAGTCGGCAAAGTTGCCCCTCAAACAGGTATGGGTTGAGCAGCAGGCACAACAGTATAGGCCACTCTGCGTACCATTCGGCGCGGAGCCACTTGCAGAATCGAGTGGCGGCAAAAATACAGACGGCAGCCGCGACCAAGATCGTCCATTGCCCACCAGCGCGGGCTACGATCCACGCGAATGCGAGCGCCGCTGTGGCGTAGCGGATCCGACTGGTGCTACTCAAAACACGCGCTCCCTTGGAATCGTGCTGCTTGCTCCGCAGGCACGGCGATCATCGCCCCTGTTTTCGGAGACGTCCACACCGCCGTCAAATGCCTCGGTGGGAGCGCTGCGGGAGTCAGGCCCCATCCGAGCACGAAGGCCTCGGCTGCGGGAGGGTTGGACTTATCGTCGGCAACAACGCGAAGCGTTTCTTTCTGTGAAGTCTTGCGGTAGAAGTTCAGTGACGCGATGTAGGGCCAGTCGGCCGCCACTATGTCGACTTGCTGTCGTTCGTGCAGGCAACGCAGCACGGAGTAGATTTTGTTTGTGTCGGCGTCAAACTGCCACTCTTCAAAATGGTCGAGCCGTAGCGACGCAAGGTTGAGGGCCGCGGCGAATAGCAACGCTCCGATCTGCGCCCGGCGCAGCCAACCTCCGGGGATTGTACCGGCAGAGGCCAGTGCTCCGAAGAGCAGAGGCACGAAGAAGATTCCCGTGCGATCCAGCGGGTAGAGGAGTCCCAGAAGATGGAACCCCGCCAAATGCAGCAATGCGGTGGCCAGAAACACGCCCCCAAACAGTCGCGTCGTGGCTGGGAGACTCTTCCGGCTCTGCACGAGCCATGCGAGCGAGATCAACCCCGGAATCAAGTAGAGCCAAACACTGCGGTGCGACAACTGCGGTTCCAACAAACTTGCGAAGGCATCCAGCAGACTGTGCGAACCGTACCAGAGTTCCGCTCGCGGAAAGTTCAGCAGGGCAGGGGCCACAAGCAGCCAAGTGAGCACCAGCGGAGGCAGAACATAGGCGGCAATCAATTTCCCGCGAGGGATTCCGCTCTCGCGCCAACTGCCAATGAAACGTGCGCCCATCGCCGCCGCGCACGCGAACGCGAAGGAGAAATTGGAGGCGAAGCACAATCCAATCGCGGTGGATATCACGACGCAACCCTGCAACGTCTTAGCATCGGCCACCAGCGCCGTCATCAGAAACCCGAGCGCTAGACTGTAGCCTCTCGCCGCCACCAAGTAGTCCAGGATGAACGGGCTGTAAACCAGACAGACCAGCGCCGTCCATTGGAGTAAAAGTTCGCCTTCCAGCCGGCGGCAAAAGCGGTAGCACGCGGAGATATAGAGCCCCGCGCCCAGCAGCGCTGGCAACCGAACCGAAATCTCCGACACTCCGAACAGAAGAGTGGAGAGCCGCATCAGCGCCGAATTCAACACGTGATTGTTGGTCGAGCCCAGCCAGTGCAGGGGACTGATATCTTGCACGAAGAAAACGTACGTGGATGCTTCGTCGATGGTGATCGCCTGCGTCCAAGCGCGAAATATCACCAGGGCCATGGCGATCGCCGCCGTCAGTGCAAGAGCCGGTGTCATTCGGATGCGAAGTATCCGTCGCGGGCCTGCGCGCTAAGCCCCTTGAGCTTCACTTGCACTCGCAGCTTCCGATACCCGGCCCGGCCAGAGGGAGGCGTGTAGCCCAAACTGTACTGGAATCGCAGCTCTTCTTCAATGCGAGTGAAGTTGTCTTCCAAATTACGCGTGCCGGAAATTTCGTAGAACCCGCCGCCCGTCTCTTTCGCGATGCGTTCCAATACCCGTTTGCCGCCGCGCAAGTTTTCGAGCGCTTGCGAAGGCACCTCGAATGCAAACACGTCCCGATCGTAGAAGTGGACCGGATACACCAGCGTGTCCGCGCGTTGCAGGGCGGTAATGGCTTCGATGGCACGTGCGTTGCTCGCGGTGTCGATTCCATCGGAAAGCACGATGAGCGCCTTGCGTCCCGGCTCACGCTGCGCCCGTTCCGCCGCGCGGAGCAGGGTATCGAACAGCGCGGTTCCCCGGTTGCCGGTCCGCTCCGCAGTCAGGACCTCAAAGCCTTCGGCATCCTGCATGGTCACGTCCCGATCAAACGCGACGAAGAAGGCCGTGTCTCCGGGCCGCAACATTTTACCAAGGAATGTTCTAGCCGCCCCTTTCTGCCGTTCTAGAACCGAGCGCTGGCTGCCACTGACATCGAAAAGCAGACCTAGTGTGAGCGGCAGGTCGCTCTCGGCGGAGAAGTAACGAACGCTCTGCTTCCGCCCGTTTTCGTGTAACTCAAAGTCCTCGCGTCTGAGGCCGCGAACAATGTCGCCCTTCTTGTTGCGCACGGTGACAAAGACGTTCACCACTCGCACGGAGGACGTGAATTGCGCAGCGCAAGGAGCAGCCGCCGCGAGGAGGAGCAGCTCTCGCCGTGTCATCGCTAGTACGACAGGATGCGTTCGGCCTCGGTGATGATATCCGCCGGCTGCGGCAGGATTTCATTTTCGAGGTCAGGATGATATCCCACCCACGTATCGAGCGCGGCCACGCGCCCGACTGGCGCGTCCAAGTAACTGAAAAGTTCGCTCGCGATGCGGGCCGAAATCTCCGAGCCGTAACCCCAGGACAGCGTGTCTTCATGCACTACCATCACGCGGCTGGTCTTCTTGACCGAGGCGGCGATTGCGGACCAATCGTAGGGATTGAGCGATCGCAGGTCGATCACTTCCACGGTGCGATGCGGATCGTGGCGTTCGAGCTCCAGCGCCGCGTGCAGGGATTTCTGCACCAGCGCGCCGAAGGTGATGATCGTCAAATGGGAGCCGCTCTTGACTGTCTTCGCCTTGCCGAACGGAATCATGAAGTCCGGTCCGGGATGTGGAGAGCGATTGTATGGCTCTCGATACAGGCGCTTATGTTCCAGGAACAACACCGGGTCGTCGCAGCGAATCGCAGTGCGGAGCAAGCCGACCGCATCCAGCGCATTCGACGGGAACACGACGCGCAGGCCAGGGATGTGCGTGAATGTCGATTCGCCGCACTGGCTGTGATAAATGGCGCCGCCGTTGAGGTAGCCGCCGGTCGCGACGCGCATGACGAGCGGCGCGGAGAATCCATTGTAGGAACGCCACCGCAGGCTCGCAAGTTCGTCGCGGATCTGCATCATGGCGGGCCAGATGTAATCGAAAAACTGAATCTCGACCACGGGCTTGATGCCGCGCGTCGCCATGCCCGCCGCGCGCCCTACGATGGCGGCCTCGGCGATCGGCGTGTTGAAGACGCGGTCTGAGCCGTGCACAATCTGCAGGCCCTGGGTCGCTTTGAAAACGCCGCCCTTGCCTTTGACTTCCTTAAGATGTTCCTCGCGGCTGCAATCGGCCACGTCCTCGCCGAACACCACCATATTGGGGTTATGGCGCATCTCTTCGTGCAACGTGTGCGTGATTGAATCGACCATCGTCTTCGGTTCGCCCGAAAAACGCGGCTCGGTGTCGAACTCGGATGACGTGGGATCCACGTCCGGGGAATAGAGGAATTTCAGCGCCGAACCACGCGCTGGCGGAGCCGCCTTCAACACGCGCTCGGTAATGTGTTGGATCTCCAGGTCGATCTCTTGGGTGATCCTTTCGATGCCATGAACATCCAGGATGCCTTCGAGCACCAGCCATTCGGAGAAGAGCTTGATCGGATCACGCTCGGCTTCGTTGGCGCGTTCGGACGTCGTCTTGTAGAGTCTTTCGTCGTCCGATAACGAATGAGAATACGGCCGTGTGCAAGTGGCATGCACCAGCACCGGAGTGCGCTCCCGGCGGCAGAACTCCACCGCGTCGCACATCGTAGCGTAGGAGGCCGCGAAGTCGGTGCCGTCGCACTCATAAACTTTCAGCCCTGGGAAACCGGAGACCGCACGCGCGATATTGCCACCCGCAGTTTGATGTTCCACCGGTACGGAAATCGCCCAGCCGTTGTCTTGGATTAGGTACAGCAGAGGGACCTTTTCCAGGCAGGCGACGTTCATGGATTCCCAGAACTCGCCTTCACTGGTGGCGCCATCGCCCGAACTGGTGAGCGTGATCGCGTTTGACTGTTTGTCCAGCCGGCCTTCGGCATCTGCGCAGCCCAACGCAGGCAGGTACTGCGTGCCGGTTGCCGAAGAGGGCGACACGATGTGCAGGCTCGGCGAACTCCAATGCGAGGGCATCTGCCGCCCGCCCGACGCCTTGTCTGCTTCCGCGCCCACGGCCTGCAACAACATGTCTTCGGCAGTTACGCCCAAGGCGAGGCAGAGTGCGCGATCGCGATAGTAAGGGAAGAACCAGTCGTGCCCGGAGTGCATCGCCATACCCGCGGCGGTTTGAATCGCCTCATGGCCTGCGCCGGAAATCTGGAAGTAGATCTTGTTCTGCCGCTTGAGCAGAATCTCGCGGTCGTCAATACGACGCGAAAGATACATCGTGCGGAATGCACGAATAAGGTCGTCCCGCCCGAGCTTTCTTGCGCGGGCGCCGCCTAGGTCCAAGTCCATGCTAAGGCTGCTGGCCATTTGTGGTGAACGACGTCTCTAATAAGTCTAACTCGTGAATCGCTCTGGCGCTAGACTGAATGAATATGGCGTTACTCGAGCAAATCCAGAAAGACATGGTCGCGGCGATGAAGGGGCGCGAGGAAGCGAAACTCGAAACCATCCGCATGATCAAAACGGCTCTGAAGAAGTTTGAGATCGACAGCATGAAGCCGCTGGATGAACAGACGGAATTGCAGGTCCTGAGCACGCTGATCAAGCAGCGCCGCGAATCGGCGGACATGTTCCGCAAGGGCGATAGGCTGGAACTGGCCGAAAAAGAAGAACGCGAGATCAAGCAGATTGAAGCCTATATGCCGGCTTCCGCCTCGGACGAAGAGATGGACACGGCGATTGCGGCCGCCATCGCCGACACGCCTGGCGCGTCGCTCAAGCAAATGGGAGTCGTCATGAAGGCCGCGCAGGCCAAGCTTGCGGGCAAGCGCGTCGACGGCAAAGTGATGAGCGAGCGCGTGCGGTCCAAACTGAGCTAGTCCGTGCCACTCTGGGGCAATCTTCTGTGGTCCGGACTCTTCGTGTTGTTGACGCACCCAGGCCGATTGGGTCCCAGAGGAGCAGTGGGACTTGCAGCATTGGGCCTGATTCCGCGGTTCCTTACCCTGTTGGGCACGGTCGGCACCGTCTGGATGTTGAGCGGCCTCGCATGGTTTTCCGTGATGGCCTTCTACGCCATGACCGTGCTGTGGCTGGTCTTGCTAGTCTTACTACTGCGGAACCGTGCCGACGCAGCGATGTTGGCCGGATGGATGACGCCTGTGGCTGTGCTTGAAGGCTTGGGCGCATTGAGCGCGATGGCAGGGATCGTTGTCGGTCTGCTGCTCGGCGGCGTCTCCCAGTCCATCCTTCGCCCGCTGGTGGCCGGGGTGTTTGCCATCGCACAAGTATTCTTTCTTCTTCGAACAGCGAGGACTTCATGACCATTCAAAAGGCCGCACTGTGGGCGGCGATCGGCGTGTTACTACGCGGGCTTCACTACTGGGTGGCGAATATGATCCCGTCGTGGAACTCGAGCGGTTCCATGGAACAAGTGACGCTGATCATGGTCGCGATTGTCGATCCGCTGGTGTGGACCTACTACTTCGCAACGATTTGGCGTGGACTACCGAACAGGATCGCGGCGGCACTGGCCTTGGTGTTGGGGCTCGCTGAGATCGGGTTCGCGGGCTACCGGCAGTTTGATTCCTTGTCGTGGGAATCACTGGACACGCTGGCGTTCGTCTTCGGAGGCGTGGTCCCCGTGTTGTGCTGGACCCTCTACTTGCTGGGCCGGCGTTTCGGCTTATGGTACCTGCTGCTGTACTGCCTGTCGCAAGTGGCGTTGTTCATTTACCAGACCGGCTCCAGCGCGGCGCTGATCCAGGAATTCTGGCGCGAAGAACCGTGGCAGCTACTGGCTGCACCGCTGATTTGGATCGTTTACTGGGTCACGCAGACGCTGTTCGTCCGCGCGGCTCAGAAGGCCTGAGCCAGATCGGCGAGAATGTCCTCGATGGCTTCGATCCCGACCGACATGCGCACGAGGTTTTCGTGGATGCCCAGGCGCTCACGATGCTTCGGCGACAAGTCGCGATGCGAGGCCATGGCGGGGTAGAGGATCATCGTGTGCACGTCGCCCAACGACGTTGCGCGCACGATCATTTTGAGGCTTTCCATGAACTGGAAGACCTTCGCGCGGTCGGCACCTTTGAGTTCAAAAGCGACCAAGCTGCTGAACTTGTCTTTCGGGAACAAACGTCCGATGGCTGCAGCGTCGGCGTGTTGCGGGTCGCCGGGGAAGTAGACGCGCTCTACGCCCGGTTGCTTCGCCAGCCACTGTGCGACTTGGATCGCGTTTGAACACTGGCGTTCAAAGCGCAGCGCGAGCGTCTTAATGCCGCGCATGGTGAGGTAACTCTCGAACGGTCCCAGCACAGGACCGATGGTGCGCGAGAGCGTCCGCAGCGTGTCGTAGTGGGCTTGATCGGCAACGATCATGCCTCCGAGGACATCGCCATGGCCGGCTAGGTACTTGGTGACGCTGTGGCAGACAATGTTCGCACCCAACTCCAACGGGCGCACCAGTAACGGTGTGGCGAAGGTATTGTCGACGATCAACGGCACGTCGGCGTTGCGGCATAACTCCGCGATCTTGTCGAGGGCGGGCACGCGGAGCAGGGGATTGGCGATGGTCTCGGTGATCACGGCTCCGGGCTTGGTCTCGATGAGGGCGGCTTCGAAGGCCGCGAGGTCGCACGGGTCCACTTGGGTGGTTTCGACACCCATGGGGTCGAAGATCTTCATCAACATCGCGGTGGTCGCGCCATACATCATGTTGGCGGCGAGCACGCGTTTGGGGCGGTCGAGTAGAGCGCCCAGGACCGACAGGTGGATGGCGGCCATGCCGGACGCGCAGGCGATGGCTCCGTGGCCGGATTCGAGTTCGCGCATGACTTCTTCGAGCGCGTTGCGTGTTGGATTGTCGTAGCGCGCGTAGGACGGGCCTTGTTCTTGCAGGTCGAACACGCGTTCGAGTTGGTCCATCGAATCGTACACGTAGCTGGAGGCGGTGTAGATGGGCGTGGTGACGGGGATGAAGCCGCCGGTTTTTTTGCGGTCGCCCCAGTGGACTGTTTTGGATTCGATCTTCATGTTAGGAGCGCTTCCAGCGCACGCCTTCTTTGGTGTCTTCCAGGATCACGCCTTGATCGGCGAGTTGTTTGCGGACTTCGTCGGCGCGGGCAAAATCGCGGGCTTTCTTAGCAGACGTGCGCTCGGCGATCAGGGTTTCAACTTCCGCGTCCGAGATGCCGCCGGCTTTCACCGTGGGTTTCAGGACGTCGAAGATGGAGTCGAAGCGGGCCATGAAGGCCAGCGCCGCTGCGACGTTGCCTGCGCGGAACTCGCCCGCATCCATGGCGGAGTTGGTGTCGCGCACGTATTCGAACACAGCTCCCAGGGCTTCAGCGGTGTTGAGATCGTCGTCCAGCGCTTCGTCGAAGGCGCTCACTGCGGTTCGCGTCCGCTCTTCCATCGACTCGTTGAGTCCTTCGGCGAACTTCGCGGTCTTCAAGCGGAGTTCGTAGTTGCGCAGGCGCTCGATCGAAGTCATCGCGGCTTTGAGGCCGTCGAAGGTGAAGTTCAGCTTCTTGCGATACGGCACCGAGGCGAGCAGGTAGCGCAGCGCTTCGGGTGGGAACCCGCGATCCGCCAGGTCGTGCAAGGTATAAACGTTGCCGAGCGACTTGGACATCTTCTGCGAATCCACGCTGAGATGTTCGGCGTGCAGCCAGAAGCGGACGAATTGTTTGCCGGTGATACCTTCGGCCTGCGCGATTTCGTTTTCGTGATGGGGGAAGGTGAGGTCGACGCCGCCGGTGTGGATATCGAGCTGCTCGCCCAGATACTTCATCGCCATGGCGGAGCATTCGATGTGCCAACCGGGCCGGCCGACGCCGATGGGAGTGTCCCAGCTAGGCTCGCCTTCCTTGGCCGCTTTCCACAGAACGAAGTCGCGCGCGTCGTCCTTATCGTATTCGTCGTTGTCGACGCGGGCTCCGGCGCGGATGCCGCTGAAGTCGTTGTGCGAAAGCTTGCCGTAACCGGGGAACGTGGAGATGCGGTAGTAAGTGGACCCTTCGCTTACATAGGTGTGGCCGCGTTCGGTCAACTGCTGCACGGCCTCAATCATCTCCGGGATGTGTTTGACGGCGGAGACGACGTGCTCGGGGCGTTCGACGCGCAGCGCTGCAGTGTCGGCCAGGAACGCTTCGGTGTAGACGGTCGTGAAATCGTCGAGGCTCTTACCGGCCTTGAGGGAATCGCGAATAATCTTGTCGTCGATATCGGTGATGTTCATCACGTGCTTCAAGGTGAAGCCACGCGCACGCAGCCAGCGGCGCAGGATGTCCGGGAAGATGAAGCTCCGGAAGTTGCCGATGTGGGCGTAGTTGTAGACGGTGGGTCCGCAGGTGTACATGCGGACAACGTTGTCGGGAGTGGAGAAAGGCTCCGTCTGTTGGGTGAGGGTGTTGTAGAACCGAAGGGCCATGGCGAAGGTATCACTCATCGTAACAGGGAAAAATTGCTGGCCGCCGATGAACGTGGATTTACGCAGATTCAAACTAAGGCAACTCAGCCGCTCGAACTTCATGTGTCACGAAACACTGCTGGCATCGCCGCCATCAGCAGCAGTGGGAGCATGGCCGCATTCGAGGGATCTCATGATAGTGGGTACAATGCGTGGGTGGCGAAACGCTTGGTTCCTGGATTGTTCTTGCTCGCGTGCGCTTGCACGTCTGGTCCATCGTTGCCGGAGGGCACAACGTGGGACGAGGCCACCGGCGCGTTCCGCTGGCCGGGCGGGGAGGTGCGATTGCCCGTTGGCCTGCGATACGCGCGGATTGAGAGCGATACGTTTGAAGGCGAGTTCGTGGCCAAGTCGGGGCGCATGGTCATTCACCACGACATCGGCACAACGGCGGGCGCGTGGGCGCAGAAGCTGAACTCGGAGTCCTTTGACGAGCGGATCGTAGATGGAGCGCGCGTGTGGGTGGCTCAGCGCAAACGAGGCGGCCAGGGTGAGCCGGAGACGCTAGTTGCCGCGACGTTTCCGGACAATGGGTGCGCGAACTTCTTCGTAGTTTCGAAGGGGCCAGGGTACGAGGGCGTGATCGAGGCGGTGGCGGCGAGCTTCCATCCGAAGAACACGGCGAAGGATTTAACGGGTCGGTGCAAGCAGCGCTGATGTGTCTCAGCGAAGCAACATCAGAGGAGCGCCTCAATGTTTGAGTGGGATCACGGCAAAGCGAGGACGAATCTACAAAAACACGGCGTCAGCTTTGACGAGGCGGCAACGGTATTCGAGGATCCTCTGGCCGCGATCCTGCCGGATCATGCTCATTCTCATAGCGAGGTCCGTGAGATCATCGTGGGCTATTCGATTACTGAACGCCTGTTAGTGGTCACCTTCACGGAACGCGAAAACGGTACTCTTGGAATCGTGAGCGCCAGGATGGCCGCTCAGAAAGAACGGCACGCCCATGAAACATACAGGAAAGGTTAGAGCAAAGCGGGCGGGGGCAGATCTTCCTACCGAGTACGTGCTCGACTATTCACAGGCTAAGCCCAACCGATTTGCAGGCAAGGTGCGGTCAAAATCGGTGGTTGTATTGCTTGATCCGGATGTTTCGACGGTATTCAAAGACGGGGAATCAGTAAACAACGTTCTGCGTTCGTTGATCGAGGCGATGCCCCCGGTGCCCAAGGCGGCTCGGCGGTAGGCGTCGCGCTGTGGTTCTCCGGGTTCTCTGCGGATTGATGTTGCTTCTAAGCTCGTGCGGAGTGCCGTCTATCATGCCTCGTGGGGCGAGTTGGGATAAGCCGTCGGGCACGTTCCAATGGTTCCAAGGCGAAGTGAGAGTCCCCGCCGGCCTGTATTACAGAGACGGCCACAGCATCGATTCATTCGAGGGTGATTTTCACACGCTTGACGAGGCGTTGGTGCTCCACCATGACATCGGCTTCTACGCGGGCGCATTCGCCCAGAAGCGCGATGCGGTTCTTTTGGAGGAGCGAGTAGTGGAGGGTGCGCGGGCGTGGGTTGCGCAGGAAAAGCAGATTCGCAGTGACCTCCCACCAAGGTTCGTCGTCACCTTTCCGGACAATGATTGCGCGAATTTCTGGATCGACTCATGGGATCGTAGTGGGCTGGATCTAGTCCGTTCCATCGCCGATAGTTTTCGGCCGAAGCGTACACAGACGTCTGCAAATTCCTGTGAGCAGCGGCCGTCCCGCCTACAATAAGACCTGTGCTTCGATTTGAGTTACAAGCAGTCTGTCCCGACACCGGCGCGCGTGCGGGGCTTTTACATGCCGATCACGGGATCGTTGAGACGCCCGTGTTCATGCCTGTGGGAACGCAGGCGACGGTCAAGGGGATCCTGGCGCGGGATCTGATCAATGACCTGGATGCCAAGATTATTTTGGCGAACACCTACCATCTCTTCTTGCGGCCGGGGCCGGAGACCGTGCGCAAACTCGGGGGGCTGCACGGGTTCATGGCTTGGCCTCGGGCCGTGCTGACGGATTCGGGCGGATTTCAAGTCTTCAGTCTCGACACGCTGCGCAAAGTCACCGAAGAGGGCGTGTTGTTTCATTCACATCTGAATGGCGACGCGCACATGTTTACGCCCGAGTCGACCATCGATGTTCAGATGGCGCTGGGCAGCGACATTATGATGGTGCTCGACGAGTGCCTAGCGTATCCTGCCTCGCACGAAGCGGCGCGGGCCTCTACGGA
This sequence comes from Bordetella parapertussis, assembly GCA_943328975.2. GTDB lineage: Bacteria > Acidobacteriota > Terriglobia > Bryobacterales > Bryobacteraceae > Palsa-187. The sequence continues at coordinate 66,271 of CALQCC020000012.1, forward strand.
ACGCACTTTACGATGGGCTCGATCTGCCTATACGCACTACCGGCAACGCTCGGAAGGCAAGCAGGCGTGCTTTCCGATCGTGCAGGGCTCCATGTATCCGGATCTGCGGCGGCACTGCGCGGAAGAGTTACTGAAGTTGGATGCGGACGGCTACGCGATTGGTGGATTGTCGGTGGGCGAGCCGCGTCCTCTGAGCATGGAGATGACCGAGGTGGTCGCTCCTATGTTGCCGAAAGACCGGCCGCGTTACGCGATGGGCGTGGGCATGCCGGATGAATTGCCGGAGTACGTGGCGCGTGGAATCGACATGATGGATTGCGTGTTACCTAGCCGGAACGCGCGTAACGGGTACTTGTTCACGAGTACGGGGAAAGTTGTGATCAAACAAGCCCAGTACAAAGACGATGCGGCTCCCGTGGACGAGAAATGTGGCTGTTACACGTGCAAAAACTTCTCCCGCGCGTATTTGCGGCACCTCTTTCAGGCGGGGGAAATGTCATTTTCAACGCTAGCGACGTTGCACAACTTGCGCCACTATCTTGACATCATGAGGGAGATCAGGCAGGCTATACTAGTTGGGAAATTCCCCGCCTATCTCAGAGCAGTGCGCACGGCGGGTGCGCAATAAGCAGTAACGGTCCTCCATGCATCACCTCACGTACGGCCTCCAGGCATTTTGGTTTCAAACGGCTCCGGCCAGTCCGCTCGGCGGATTCGGTGGATTCCTCATGCCATTGGCGATCGCTGGAATCTTCTATGTCATGATCTTCATGCCCATGAAGAAGCAGAAGAAGCAGCAGGAAATGATGCTGGCGTCGCTTGAAGCGGGCAAAGAAGTCATCACCACCGGTGGTATCGTGGGGATCATTGTGAACGTGAATCCGGATACGTTGATCTTAAGGATTCGACCGGACAACGTGAAATTACAAGTGGCTCGCAGCGCGGTGGCGAGTGTAGTAACGCCGGAGACGGCGAAGGTAGACGACAAAAAGTGATCACGCAAAACCTGAAGTACAAAGCCCTGACGATTCTGGCGGTAACGTTAGCCTGTGTTTACGGCATCATCGGCTTGCCGACGTCAGTGCAGCAACTCAAGGACAACTTCCAGAAGAATATTCACTTGGGGCTGGATTTGAAGGGTGGCAGTCACCTGGTGATGCAGATTCAGGTTCAGGACGCCTTCAAATCGGAAGCCGACACCACGATTCAACGTCTGCGCGCTGACCTGGCGGCCAAGCGTATTACTGTTGGGGACATCATCCGGAACGAGCCTGCGACGATCGAAGACGCGGCCAATATCGCGATCACCATTTCGGGTGTCCCTCAGACCCAAACGGGCGATTTGCGGCAGGTTGTGACAGAAAATTACGGCGCGGTGTGGAACCTGGCGGCGGCGGGGCAGGATTACCGCATGACGATGAAGACAACCGAAGCCCTCTCGCTGATCCGCGATACGCGGACGCAGACGATGAACACGATCGAAAAGAAGATCAACGGTCTGGGTTTGGCGGAATCGAGCGTACAGCAGCGCGGTGGAACGAATTCTGAAACAGAGATTCTGGTGCAGTTGCCGGGCGTTGAAGATCCGGCTCGTATCAAGCAAGTTCTGAAGACGGCAGCCAAGTTGGAGTTGTTTGAAGTGCAGGGCGGACCGTTCGGATCGCGCGAAGAAGCGCTGGCCAGCAAGAACGGGGTGCTCGGCTTCGGTTCGCAGATCAAGAGCGCTGGACGCGCGGCCGAGTTCTACATCCTGGCACGGACCCCTGTGGTCACCGGTCGTGATTTACGCAACTCTCAGGCACAGGTGAGCGCCACCAATCGTTCCATGTGGGAAACCACCTTTGTCCTGACGCAGGACGCGGCCAAGCGCTTTGGCGACTTTACTGGTTCGCACATCAATCAGGCGATGGCCATTGTGTTGGACGATCAGGTTCTGATGGCTCCCACCATTCAGGGCAAGATCACGGATAGCGGCGTCATCAACAACATTGGCGATCAGAACGCGGCTAGCGATCTGGCCCTGAACCTGCGCGCGGGTTCGTTGCCGGCGGGCCTCACCTACCTGGAAGAGCGAACCGTTGGACCGTCGCTGGGTGCGGATTCCATTCGTAGCGGTGTCATCGCCGGCCTAGTGGGTTTGATCTCGGTCATCGTTGTCATGTTGGTCTACTACAAGGGAGCCGGCGTCAATGCGGTTGTGGCGCTGATCCTGAATGCGTTGATCCTGATTGCGGTGTTGGCGTACTTCGGCGCGGTCCTAACGCTGCCGGGCATCGCAGGTATCATTCTGACTATCGGTATGGCCGTCGACTCAAACGTTCTCATCTTCGAGCGTATCCGTGAAGAGTTGCGCGGCGGCAAGGGTGTACTGGCGTCGATCGACAACGGATTTGGTAAGGCGCTGTTGACGATTATCGATACTCACTTGACGACCATCGTGTCGTGCGCATTCTTGTTTTTGTTCGGCACCGGTCCGGTGAAGGGATTCGCCGTGACGCTGGTGATCGGCTTGTTTGCAAACCTGTTTACCGCGATCTTTGTGTCGCGTGTCATGTTCGATTGGAGTTTGAGTGGATCGAAGCGTCCTGAGACGCTGAGCATCTAAGAAAAATTTGCCCGAAGCGTTGCTCCCTTCCGGGATTGTGTGGTACCGTAAATCCGTTTGGAAGTCTTGCCGCCGGGACGGAACTTTAGGAACATGGCCGGTGTCTAAACTATAGAACTGGCCTAGCAACGAATGGAATTATTCAGAGACACAAACTTCGACTTCCTCAAATGGAAGTGGCCGTTCATCGGCGCATCGCTAGTTCTAACGGCGGTGGGCCTGATCAGTTGGGGTGCGAAGGGTGGATTGAGCTACGGCATCGACTTCAAGGGCGGCGCTGAAATGCGCGTGCGCTTCCAGGCCGAACCGCCGGTGGATCAGATTCGTGCCGATCTGGCGCAAAAGATTAAGGGCGAAATTTCGGTGCAGCCTGTGCTGGGTGTCGGCGCGCCGGAGTTGCTCATCGGGACCGAGATCGCCAACGAAGCCGCGCTTAACGCGAATCGAGATCAAATTGAACAATCCCTCCGTGGGATGTTCGGCGGTGCCGAAGCGGGCAAACTCGATCTCAATAATTCTTCCGCTGAAGATCTGGCAAATACCCTACGTGGCAAGGCCGGCGTGCCTGCCGCTGAAGAAGATGTGCAAAAGCTGGTCAAGGGGATTCGTGACTACAGAATCGCCAAGGGCGGTATTGTAGGCTCGATCGATGAATTCTCCGGTGTTGCGGGTGTGAATGCCGATGTCATGGCGACTCTGAAAGAGACCGGAACGCTGGGTAAGTTTGCGATTCTCTCCACGGATGTCGTCGGTCCCAAGATCGGCGAGGAGTTGAAGACCAAGGCAATCCTGGCGACGCTCTACGCGCTGGCTGGCATGCTGGTCTATATCGCATTCCGGTTTGAATGGATCTATGGTCTAGCTGCCGTAATCGCGGTGTTCCATGACACGCTGATCACGCTGGGGTTGTTCTCGCTGACGAATCGCGAGATTTCCTTGACTGTGGTTGCGGCGCTGCTAACATTGGTCGGTTACTCGATGAACGACACAATCGTCGTGTTTGATCGCATCCGTGAAAATCTTAAAGTGACTCGTCGCGGGTCGTTCACCGAGTTGGTGAACATGAGTGTGAATCAAACCTTGAGCCGGACGATTCTGACCTCGGGTCTGACGTTTTTGACCGCACTTGCCTTGTGGTTATTTGGTGGCGCGGTGTTGGAAGGATTCTCATTCGCGTTAGTGATGGGGATTTTGGTAGGTACTTACTCTTCGATTTTTGTTGCCAGCCCGATTTTGATATTCTGGCAGGACTTCATGGCATCCAGGAAGCCAGCGGCAGCGGCTGCGGCAGGCCGGGCAGTGAGTATTGAGAAGCCGGTGCAAGCAGCAACGCCGGAGCAGAAAACCGACAAGAAAAAGGTAGTGCGGCGTTAGCCAGGAAGTTTCAGCGCAGGGGGAATTTGCATGTTTGAACAGACTTTCGTGGATGGTGTAGGCAAGACTAACAAGAGCTGGACGGTCCTTATCTCGGCCCTGATCCAGTTCTCGATTTTGGCGATCCTCATTATCATCCCTCTTATCTTTACGGATGTGCTACCGCAGGCGTCCTTGACGTCGATGCTGGTGGCCCCGGCGCCTCCGCCGCCGCCCCCGCCCCCGCCTCCGCCGCAAGTGGTGAAGGTTGTGAAGGTGGCGCCGCGGCAATTCGTCTCCGGACAATTGACTGCGCCGAAGACCATTCCGAAAACAGTGGCGATCATTACCGAGGCAGAACTGCCGCCGGCCAGCACCGAAGTAGTTGTGGGTGTAGTTGGTGGTGTCGGCGCTCCAACCGGAGCTCCTGGTGGTGTGTTGGGTGGCGTGCCGCCCCCGCCGCCGCCGCCTCCGCCCCCGCCGCCGCCTCCTCCTCCGGCAGCTAAGCCGGTTGGACCGCAGCGCGTAAGCTCGGGCGTTAGCAAGGGCCTCTTGGTAAAGCAGGTCCGTCCGAACTATCCGCCCATCGCCAAGCAGGCACGCGTCCAAGGCGTCGTGTTGCTGAGCGCGACGATCGGCAAGGATGGAAAGATCCAAAATCTTCAAGTTGTGAGTGGTCCGGCCATGTTGCGCCAGGCGGCTCTCGATGCGGTAGGTCAGTGGGAATACCGGCCCTATTTGTTGAACAATGAGCCGGTAGAAGTATTGACCGAAATTGAAGTCAATTTTGCTCTGCAGTAAGAAGTATTGGAGCAAAGCAGTTCGTAGTTCGTTTGGGGATGGTGGCACCAGAATGCCGCCGACAGAATAAATTTCAACTCGCAGGAGACTAATAATGTTGCTACAAGCGCACGTATGGGCACTGATGCTGTTCCAGGACGCCCCCCAATTTGACTTGATTTCGATGTGGGACTCGATGTTGTGGCCCGCACGTTCGGTGGTTATCTGTCTGATTATTATGTCGATCTGGTCTTTCGGCGTAATGTTCGACCGTTTGATCGCCTTTAATGGTGCTCGCGGGCAGTCGCGGCAGTTGGTTCCGGCCGTGGCCGGCGCTCTGCGCGAAGGCAAGCTCGACGAAGCCATCAAGATCGCAGATCGTTATCCGAAGAGCCACTTGGCCAAGGTGATGGTTGCGGGTTTGCAGGAATTCCAGGCTCACCAGAAGAGCAATGACATTTCGGGCGAAGAGATCGATGCATCACGTCGCGCTCTGGAACGCGCCGAAGCCATCGTTCACGCTGAATTGAAGCGTGGCATTTCGACGTTGGCGACGATCGCTTCCTCGGCTCCGTTCGTCGGACTGCTCGGCACCGTCGTTGGCATTATCAACGCGTTCCAAGGCATCGCGGCGGAAAAGTCCACCGGTTTGGGCGCGGTAGCAGGCGGTATTTCGGAAGCTCTCGTAGCGACCGCGATCGGTTTGCTGGTCGCCATCCCGGCGGTGTGGATGTTCAACTACTTCAGCAACCGCGTAGAAGCGTTCGACGTGGAAATGGGTAACTCCAGTTCCGAATTGATCGACTACTTTATCAAGCGTACGCAGAGCGCACGCAAGTAGGCTGCTGCATTCAAAGTAGGCTAGTTCAAAATAGCGAGTTGAAATAGGGGACGCTTCGCGGTTCATCCGAGCCGCGAAGCGGGTCCCAAGGCGTTAGGAGCGCCGAGAGATATGAAAAAGCAGAAGGCCCCACCGGTTGTCTCTGAAATCAACGTAACCCCCATGGTGGACGTTATGTTGGTGTTGCTGATCATTTTCATGGTTATCACGCCTTTGCTGAGCAAGGGCCAAACGGTGGAATTGACCAAAGCCAAGAACGCAATTGCCATGAAGGCCGCCGATGCGGAAGACGCCATTCTGGTGGCGGTAACGCGCAATGGTGAGACATTTTTGATGCCTGGAAACATCCGGGTAACTCCGGACGAACTGCCGGCCAAGGTCTCTGACCTGCTGACGGGGCGTTTGGACAAGACTGTTTATATCAAGTCCGACGCTCGCGCCAAGTATGGTGCCGTGGAAGAGGTGGTCGACTTCTTGCGTGGCGCCGGTGTGGACGAACTGGGATTGTTGACCGAGGCGTTGCATCCGCAACAGCCGCCGACGCAGTAGTGATGGCGTAAGGATACAGGAGACACGTTATGGCAATGAATGTAGGCGGCGGCAGCGGGCCGCAAGCGAATATCAACGTAACGCCGATGATCGACGTTTTGCTGGTGTTGTTGATCATTTTCATGGTGATCACGCCCTTGACGCCGTATGGCTTGGACGCTTTGGCGCCGCAACCGCCGAAGAAGAATTTGCCTCCTCCTCCGGAGAACGACGACCGCACGGTGGTCATCGTGATCGACAAGGCAGGCAACTTCCAGTTGAATCAGGAGCCGGTGCAAAAGGAATTTCTGGGACCTCGCCTGACGCAGATTTTCGCGACTCGCGCCGAGCGCGTCGTCTTCGTGAAGGGTGATCCGGATCTGGATTTCCAGACCGTCGCGTTCGCGATTGACGTGGCCAAGGGTGTTGGCATCGACAAGATTGGGTTAATGACGCCAAAGATTGAAGCGGGCGAGTAAAGGGATTACGACGATGCGAAGACTACCGCTAACCGCGGCCATTTTGGCCGGAATGATGGCGATCCTTGGAACCGGATGCGACTATTTGGCCGCCCGTGACCACCTTAACAAAGGTGTCGCTTCGATGAAGACCGCTAAGTATTCGGACGCTGCGGAACACTTCAAGCAAGCCATGGCGCTGGATCCTAGTTGGGATGTGCCGCGGCTGTACCTTGCAACTTCTTACATGAGCCAGTGGATTCCCGGCGCGGAATCTCCTGAAAACCAGGAATTCGCCACCAAGGCGAAGGAAGGTTTCATGAAGGTGTTGGAGACATCGCCGAACGAAACCACGGCGTTGGCGTCCATGGCGTCCATGGCCTTCAGCGAAGCCACCACGCAGGTTCTCACTCCCGAGCAGAAGAACGCGAAGCTCGATGAATCCGCTGAGTGGCACAAGAAACACATCGCGGTATTGCCCACTGCCGAGCACTACTATAGCTTGGCTGTCATCGGCTACACCAAATGGGTTCCGGCCTGGTTGGCCGGTCGTCAGTCCGTGAAGATGCGGCAGGACGATCCGGGTCCGATCAAGGACAAGAAGGTTCGTGACGAGTTGAAAGAGAAGTACGGCATGATCCTCGATCAGGGCATTGCGGACTTGCAGAAGTCTTTGGAACTCGATCCGGAATACGAAAATTCCATGGCGTACATGAACCTGTTGGTCCGTGAGCGGGCCGATCTGTTTGAAGAGAAGGCCGATTACGACAAGGCAACCGCGGAAGCGGATGGTTGGTTGCAGAAGTATCTAGAAACCAAGAAGATCAAGGCTGCCCGTGCGGCCAAGAGCGCCAACTCCGGCATCGTGCAAGACGCGCCGAAGTAAGCTGTTCTGTTGTTCTTGAAAACGCCGCTGTTCCCTTCACGGGGCAGCGGCGTTTTTTTGTGTCCACGGCTTGTATGCATTGACTTCACGACTCAAATCCAATACGATCTCCTAGATACCCGGCTTTTGGTGGCCGGCGTTTTGGGGAGGGTCTAATGCGTTACTTGAGTCTATTTTCCGCGCTGCTATTGTGCGCAGCTTCGTCGTTCGGACAAACCGCGACGGGTACAATCACGGGGACAATTTCTGATCCTGCGGGTGCCGTTGTCGCGAATGCTCCGTTGGAACTGACGAATGCCGCGACCGGATCGGTACAACAAACGCTTTCGAGCAGCACGGGTAATTTCACATTCCCGCAGCTTTCGGTGGGCACTTACACACTGACGGCGACCGCACCGGGTTTTAAGGCGTCGATTCACCAGAACTTGGGTGTGCAGGCGACGCAGACGATTCGCGTCGACGTTAGCCTGGAGGTTGGTACCTCGGCTGAATCGATCACGGTTACCGACCAAGCGTCGCTGCTGCGCACAGAGAGCGCCGCGATCGCGTCTAACGTGACGACGGCCCGATTGAACTCGCTGCCGATTCTAGGAATCGGCGTGAACTCGGCCAGTCCCGCAGGCATCCGCAATCCGCTGGCATCCTCGCTGCTGACCCCGGGCGTATTTTTTAACCCGGCCCAGGCGATGCGTGTGAACGGTTCGCCGGCAAACACGTACGGCATCAAGCTCGACGGACAGGATATCACGAACGGCGTGAATACTTCGGCATCGCAACAGCAGGTACAGCCCAGCGTTGAGGCGTTGGAAGAAGTCGCGATTCAGTCGTCGAACTACTCGGCGGAATTTGGACAAGCCGGTTCCGGCCTGTTCCAGTTCACGACTCGTTCGGGCAGCAACGCGTACCATGGATCGGCGTACGACTACTTCGTCAACGAAGCGTTGAACTCTAGCCAGTCCTTCAGCCACATTTTGAATCGCAACCGCCGCAACGATTTCGGTGGTAGCATCGGCGGCCAAGTGACGATCCCGAAGATCTATAACGGCAAGGACCGCACGTTCTTCTTCTTCAATATGGAGGTCTTTAAAGAGAACGCGCGCATTTCCGATCAAACGCGCACTGTGCCGATTCAGGCCTATCGCGACGGCAACTTCTCCAGCGTTCTTACCGGCCGTGCCTTCACCGGCGCTCTGGCAACGGATCCTCTGGGCAAGGCCATGATTGAAGGGCAGATCTTCGATCCGCTCACGGAACAAGTAGTGAACGGAGCGCGCGTGCGTTCGCAATTTGCGGGCAACATCATACCCGTGGCGCGATTCGATTCATCGGCGGTAAAGTTCCAAAATCTGATTCCCGCGGCGACGCAGGCCGGTTCGGTCAACAACTTCCTGAACGGCTTTCAGAGCAAGCGCACGACCCCGGTGCCGTCTATCAAGATCGACCACAGCTTCAGCAGCAAGTTGAAGATCGGCTTCTACCGGTCGTCCACGCAGACGGAGACTCCGTACGCTACAGGCTTCGGCGGTTCGGAAGGATTCCCGGATACGCTCACCGCAACGCGCGGAACCTACATCTACTCGCGCACATGGCGCGGGAACTTGGACTACACCATCACGCCGACGATGTTTATGCACTTCGGTGTCGGCTACATTGTGAACGACTTCAGCGACAAGGCGCCGCTCACTAATTTTGACATGGAGAAGGTTCTCGGCATCAAGGGTGGGACGCTTGGACCGGACAACGGTGCGCGCATTCCTTACTGCCCGGGTTGCGCATTGGGCGCCGCGGGTTCGGCGTTGTTTGCCAAGGGCGGACTGTCCGTCACTGGACCTTTCGCTCAGGTTCGCAGCCTATTGCAGCGTCCCACGGCCCAACTCAATTTGAGCTGGGTAACGGGCAACCACACTTATAAGTTTGGCAGCGAAGTCCGTTTCGACGGATACCCGGTGGCGACTGTTTCGAACACCTCGGGTCAATTCACTTTCGCTGCGGACCAGACCGCGAATTCCTACGTGATCACGCAAGGCTCCGCACTGGGCGGTTTGTTCAGCGGGTTCCCGTATGCGAGCTTACTACTGGGCCAGGCGAGCTCAGCGACGGTGGCACAGCCGACCAATACTCGCGGCGGTCGCGGATTCTATTCGTGGTTCGCGCAAGATACCTGGAAGCTGACGCGCAAATTGACGCTGGACTACGGTATCCGTTGGGATCTCTTCACGTATCCGCGTGAGCAATACGGACGGTCGCCCACACTGGCACCGAACTTGGCGAACACCAATGCTGGTGGACATCCGGGTGCGACGATCTTTGAAGCGAACTGCAATTGCCGCTTCGCCAAGAACTACCCGCTCGCATACGCGCCGCGCTTGGGTCTGGCGTATCAGGTTGATCAAAAGACTGTGGTCCGGGTGGGCTTCGGCTTAAGCTATGCGATGTCACAAGGTGGTGGTCAGGGTTCGGCGGGTGCGAACACGCCTTATTCAGCATCGCCGGCGAACGCGGCGTTCACGCTCAGCAACGGTCTTCCGGCGGCCACTTCCTGGCCGAATTTGAATGCCAACTTGTTTCCCTTCGCTCCGGGCAGCGTGCCGGCGGCGGGTCCTGCAGTTGTGGATCAGAACTATGGACGGCCTTCGCGCTTGTGGCAGGGTAACATCAGTGTGCAGCGCGAAATCATGCGTGACTTAGTGATTGAGGCTGCCTATGTCGCCAACCGTGGTGTGTGGTGGCGCGCTTCGAGCTTGGTGGACTACAACGCGCTACAGCCGAGCATCCTGGCGAGTCAGTATGGTCTGGATTGGAACAACGCAGCGGATCGTACGATCCTGACCGCACAGGTGAACAGCCCGGCGGCGGGACGCTTCCAGAACAAGGTTCCGTACGGGGGGTTCCCGACTTCGCAGACCGTGGCGCAGTCATTGCGGCCGTTCCCGCAGTTCACGGGTTTGGCGCCGACGGGTGCACCGCTTGGCAGCACTTGGTATGACTCGCTTCAGATGAAGGCCACCAAGCGCATGTCGCATGGTTTGGACTTGACCTGGACTTACACGTACTCGAAGGAATTGATGCTGGGTGCTGACAACGATCTGGGCGGCGGCGTGATCAACGACGTGTTTAATCGTTCCACCAACAAGCAGCTTTCTAGCTTCTCGAAGCCGCACATGATGGTGTTGGCGGCGAACTACACGCTGCCGAAGTGGGGCGTCAATCGTTGGGTGGATTCGGTGGTGAAGGACTGGACTCTGGGCGCGGTGCTGCAGTATTCGAGCGGCCTCCCGATTCAGACACCGCTCAGCCCGGGTAACAACAACGGTACGTCTCTGCTGCGTGCCACCTATGCAACCCGCGTTGCTGGGCAACCGCTGTATCTGCAGGATCTGAACTGCCATTGCTATGATCCGGCGCGAACGGTTGTTTTGAATCCGGATGCTTGGGTCAACACACCGAACGGCACGTTTAGCCCGTCGGCTGCCTTCTACAACGACTTCCGTTATCAGCGCCGTCCGTCGGAACTGATGAGCGCGGGTCGCATCTTCCGCATCCGGGAAGGCATGACCTTCCTGATTCGTGCGGAGTTCAGCAACATCTTCAACCGCACGTTGTCGACGGTCGCTGGTTCGACCGTGGCGACGGGTGGCTTTGTGCAGCCGAGCACCACTTTGGGAGCGGCGGCGACGAAGGACGCGCTGGGCCGCTACATCAATGGATTCGGCACCACGAATCTGACGGGCACGGTGAACGGGGAACGTCAGGGCACGTTGGTGGCTCGGTTCCAGTTCTAAGGGACGAAGAGCAAGGAAAACGGGCGTTGAGGTTTGAAGCCTCAACGCCCGTTTTGTATTTACGGAGTGCTTTTAGCGGCTCATGGCCGGTGAACGCTTCGCCACGTCGGAGGCGTATTCGTCGTACGGACCTCTGAAGTCTTCGATGCCGTTCTTGTCGATGTGCCAGATGCGGGTGGCGACTTCTTCGATCAAATCGTGATCGTGGGTGACCACGAAGACGGTGCCTTCATACTTCTGCAAAGCGATGTTGAGGGCGTTGATCGATTCGAGGTCCAAGTGATTGGTGGGTTCGTCGAGTACCAACACGTTCGGCTTGAGCAGCATCAACTGGCAGAAGATGAGGCGGGCGGCTTCTCCGCCGGATAGGGCGTCGGTCTTCTTGTGTACGTCGTCGCCGCTGAACAACATCTGCCCCAGCAGGCCGCGCAGTTCTTCCTGCGAAGTCTGCGGTGCGAAGTCATGCAGCCACTTGATGAGGGTGGTGCCGGAAGGGATGGATTCCTTGTGATCCTGCGCGAAGTATCCGACGGCGGTTTCGTGACCCCAGGTCACTTTGCCGGAGTCGATCTTGAAATCCTGATCGGCGCAGCCGGGGGCGTTCTGGACCAGCGACCGGAGCAGCGTCGTTTTACCCGCGCCGTTGCGCCCGATGATGGCGACTTTCTCGCCACGGCTGATGGAAGCGGTGAAGCTCTTGATCACTTGCTTGCCATCGTCGTATGACTTGCAGACCTTTTCGACTTCCAGCGGATGACGGCCGGAAGGACGGTTCATTTGGAAACGGATGAAGGGGCGTGCGATGTTGGAACGCGCCAGGTCTGTGGTCTTGAGGCGCTCGACTTCCTTCTTACGGGAGTTCACCTGCGAAGAACGCGTACCGGCGGAGAAGCGAGCAATAAATTCGTTCAACTGCTCGATCTTCTTTTCGCGCTGTGCGTTGCCGGCTTCGATGGTGGCGCGGACCTGGGTCTTGGCCAGCACCATGTCGTCGTAACCACCGGTGTAGGTGATGACGCACTGATAGTCGATGTCGGCGACGTTGGTACAGATGTCGTTCAGGAAGTGGCGATCATGCGAGATTACGATCAAGCAACCTTCGTAGGCTTTCAGGTATTCCTGCAGCCAGTGGACCGAGTCCAAATCGAGGTTGTTTGTCGGTTCGTCGAGGAGTAGCGCGCCGGGGGTGCCGAACAGTGCCTGTGCGAGCAGGACGCGGACTTTTTGACCGCCCTGCAACTCGCCCATCTTCTTCTTGTAGAGCTCTTCGGGAATGTCCAGACCGTCGAGCAGGATGGCGGCGTCGGATTCGGCGGTGTAGCCGCCTTCGTCGCCGACAACGCCTTCGAGCTCGCCCAGACGCATGCCGTCGTCGTCGGTCAGGGTGGCGGGGTCTTTGTCGTACAGTTTCTCGCGTTCCTGCAGGGCTTCCCACAGGGGACCGTTGCCCATGATGACGGCGTCCAGCACCTGGAATTCGTCGAAGGCGAACTGATCCTGCGCCAGGACGCCCATCCGCTTAGGACGGGTTACCGAGCCCTTGGACGGCTCGATTTCGCCGGTCAGGATCTTCATCAAAGTCGATTTGCCAGCGCCGTTCGGTCCGGTGATCGCATAGCGGCGGCCGGTCTGAAAGGTGGTGGTTACATCTTCAAATAAGATGCGGGCGCCGTAGCGCATGGAAATGTTGTTTAAAGATATCAAGTTAGAAGCTCTACGAAGGGGATCCTGCGGAGGAGACACTTTCATTATAGTCCAAGATTGGCCTTGACTCCGGGCCTGGATGGGGGTAATATCACCCAGATCATATTTTGCTGTATTCCTGTATACAGCGAAGAGGGGCAAGGGGTGAGCATGTCAAAGACCAAGATATTACTCGGGTTGTTGTTTGCGGCCTGGAGCGCTTTTGGGCAAAGTGATCGCGGAACGATCACGGGGACGATAGCCGATCCGGCTGGGGCGGTAGTGGCCGCAGTGCCGGTAGAGGTGAAAAACGTCGAGACGGGTGGCCTCTATGAAGCGGCCAGCACAGCGACCGGAAACTACACGGTGGCGCAGTTGCCGGTAGGTACGTACACGATGACTGTGGTGGCGCCTGGGTTCAAGCGCTTCGTACAAGAAAATATTCGCGTGCAGGTGGCACAAGTAATTCGCATCGATGTGGCCCTGGAAGTGGGCTCGGCTGCGGAATCGATTACGGTCACTGACGAGGTTTCGCTATTGAAGACGGAAAGTGGCGAGATGAGCCACACGGTTTCGGCGAAGCGCTTGAACGAACTTCCGATCCTCGGCATCGGCGGTGGCAATTCGTCGAGCCAGGGTATGCGCTATTACTTGTCGCAGACGCAGTTACTGCCGGGTGTGTACTTCTCCACCGGTGCGAACGGCATCCGCGTGAACGGTGCGCCGAATAATACCCTCCGCATCCAGGTGGATGGTATGGACTCCACCAACGCGCTGATCCCCTTCAGCCATCCGTCGATGCAGCCCAGCGTGGACGCGGTGGAAGAGACCTCGGTTCAGACCAGTAACTTTGCGGCGGAATATGGCCAGGTTGGCGGTGGACTGTACAACGTCACGATGAAGTCGGGTACGAACCAGTATCACGGCGGCGGGTTCAACTACATGGCAAACGAGGCGATGAACGCTGCGACTCCGTACGTGAACACGAAGCCGCGCATTCGCCGCAATGACTTCGGCTTCACGTTTGGCGGGGCGGTGAAGATCCCCAAGGTTTACAACGGAGCGAACCGGTCGTTCTTCTTTCTTAGCTTTGAGCAGTATCGTGAATTCTTCCAGACCAACGATCGGGCCATCACGGTTCCGACGACTGCGTATCGCGCGGGTGATTTCACGACGGCATGGACGGCTCGTAATCTGGCGGGGACCGATCCGCTGGGGCGCACGATGCGAGAAGGAACGATCTTCGATCCTGCTACGACGCGTCCATCCGCGGATGGTCGCTTGTTCCGCGATCCGTTCTTGAACAACGTAATCCCTGTGGCCCGCCTGGATCGCGTGGCACTGAAAGTGCAAAGCCTGATTCCGACGCCAACCTCGAGTGCGGTCACCTCCAACTACTTGCCTTCCTTCCCGAATGATCGCGTCACCAGCAACCCCTCTTTCAAGATCGACCAACAAATGGGTTCCAAAGCGAAGTTGTCGTTCTACTTCGGCAGCAACCGGACGAAGGCGCAGTATTCGCAGCAATTGAACGGGTCTGAAGGTTTGCCGGAGGAGATCACCTCTACGCGCGGCACCTTCACGAAGAGCTGGACCTATCGGTTGAACCTCGACTACACGCTGTCGCCGTCGCTCCTGCTGCACATGGGCTCCGGCTTGGTGTTGTACAAATTCAGTGACGCCTCGCCGACGCGTACTTATGATTCGGTGACGGCACTGGGTCTGGTTGGTGCCACGGTTCGTGGCGAAGCGGGTGGTCGTTTCCCCAGCATCACGGGCCTGTGCCAAGGTGGCGCTTCGCCCACTTGCACGGGTACAGGCGGTATGGCGAACATGGGTCCGGGCGCGGGTGGCAACCAATCCAACCAGAGCATGACCACGCCCACTGGTAACATCACGCTGACGTGGGTGAAAGACAACCACACCTACAAGTTTGGCTCCGAAGTTCGTCCGCAGGGCTTCGTCGGCCACATCCTGAACAGCACCAATGGTAACTACGCGTTTTCCGCCGCGCAGACCGGTCAGCCGTATCTGCAGGCGACGGCGGTGGGTGGCATCTCGGTTGGCTTCCCCTACGCGAGCTTCCTGTTGGGTTCGGTGGGCAGTGGTTCCCTCGCCTACCCGTCGGATGTTCGCACCGGCAAGGATCAGTGGTCTTTCTACGGGCAGGATACGTGGAAGATTCGCCGCAACCTGACGCTGGATTACGGTCTGCGTTGGGACTATGCAACGACGCCGACCGAGCAATACGGCCGTCTTCCGAGCTTGGATGCGGGCCTCGCTAATCCGACGGCCGGTGGCCATCCTGGCGCGACGGTGTTTGAGGCGACCTGTAATTGTCAGTTCGGCAAGAACTACAAGGGCGCGGTTCAGCCACGTATCGGGCTGGCCTACCAAATCAACCAGAAGACGGTGCTGCGCGCCGGTTTCGGCCTGGCCTACAACACGACCGGTTCTGCCGGTTTTGGGAATGCCGCGCACAACAATCCGTTCACGGCTCCGGCCTTCGGTATCGAGGCCATGACTCTGCAGACGGGCGTTCCCGCGACGTTCCTGACGCCGTGGCCGAACTTTAGCCCCGGTGTGTTCCCGGCGGCTGGCAATCCGGGAGCTCTGGCAGGTCCTCCGTCTGTGATCGATCAGAACGCGGGCCGTCCGCCGCGCCAGTATCAGTGGAGCATCGGGTTGCAGCGCGAATTGTTCCGCAACCTGGTGGTGGAAGCATCGTATGTGGGCAACCGCGGTATCTGGTGGCCCAGCACGCAGTTGAACTACAACGCTCTCGAAGACTCGCGGTTGGCCGCCTATGGCCTCAGCCGCAATAACGCGGCGGATCTGGCTATCCTTCGTGCGCCGCTCAACTCGGCCGCCGCGGCTCGCTTCCAGAATCGTCTGCCGTATGGAAGCTTCCCGGCGACGGCGACGGTGGCGCAGTCTTTGCGCCCGTTCCCGCAATTTGCTTCGGGCCTGACGCCGACGTGGGCGCCGGTGGGCAACACCTGGTATGACTCACTGCAGGTGAAGGTCACCAAGCGCCTGTCGCAGGGCCTCGACTTCAGCTACAACTTCACATGGGCGAAGGAGCTGCAGCGCGGCACCGACGGTCCTACCAACGACGTGTTCAATCGTGCGATCAACAAGACCTTCACCGGGTTCTCCCGTCCGCTGGTCAGCGTGCTCGCGGTCAACTACCGTGTGCCGACGCTCAGCACTTACAAGCCGGTCTCCTGGGTCCTACGTGATTGGACGCTAGGTACGGTTCTGCAGTATGCCAGCGGCTTCCCGATTGCTGCGCCCACCAGCAACAATCGCATGGGCACGGTGAACTTCCAGGGCAACACGTACTTCAATCGTGTGGCCGGACAGCCGCTATTCCTGAAGGACCTCAATTGCCACTGTGTCGATCCCCGCAAGGACCTGGTACTGAATCCGGCTGCGTGGACCGATGCTGCGGATGGTCAGTTCAGCACTTCGGCTGCTTTCTATAACGACTATCGCCAGCAGCGTCGTCCGTCCGAGTCGCTGAGCCTGGCTCGCACCTTCCGATTTGCCGAGCGCTTCAACCTGATGCTGCGCGGCGAGTTCAGCAACGTGTTCAACCGGACGCAGATGACAAACGCGAGCTCGACGAATGCGGCGGCCGCGACGACGACCTCGAATGGGGTGTTGACGGGTGGCTTCGGATTCATCAATCCGGCGACCGTGGATTCACCGCCTCGGCAGGGGACGATTGTGGCTCGGTTGAGCTTCTAGTTAAACGGTCAGTTAGTAGCACAGAAACAGCGCCGGGAAACCGGCGCTGTTTCTGTTTTGGGGAGCGTGTTAGAGCAGAGACTAGTGCAGACGAAGTTAGACGATGTTGTCCATGCGGATCAACGAGGATCCGGGAACGCAGCTGAGGATCTTGGAGTCGCCGACCAGGACGGATTCCAGGTTCCGGCGGGACAAGCGAACGTGTTCGCGGGCGACGGCTTCGGCGCGGGTGCCTTGATGGCTCTCGATGGCCTCCAGGATCGCGTGGTGTTGTTCGTGTCCGATGGCCATGAGTTCGGCAGCGCGTGGCAGCTTGGATCGAGCGAAGACCATGGCACTGGGGCTGGCGAAGGGAAGCGAAGTGAGATGCTTCAACGTCCGTTCGAGCATGGAGCTCTTCGCCAAAGAGATCAATTCGTTGTGGAACGCCTCGTTCAGGTCCATGTAGCGCGCAAAGTCGTCCATGGTGTGATTCGCGATGACGTCCATCTGACGCTGATACTCCCGAATCTTGAACAGGTCCGCTGCGTCGGTCAGGCGTTCTGCGGCCAAGCGAGCGGCAGTGCCTTCCAGCACGCCACGCATTTCGATGGCGTCCCAGATGTCGGCGAGGGTGAACTCGCAAACGATGAATCCGCCGGAGGGCGCGGTTTCCAGCAAGCCTTCGTGCGCCAGACGGTCTAGAGCTAAGCGGATGGGTGTACGGGATACGTTCAGGCGGGCGACTAGTGCGAGTTCGGACAACCGTTCGCCGGGAGCGAACTCGCCTTTGAGCAACATCTCACGCAAAGTGAGCAGCGCTCGTCCTGTTTGGGAAACGAATTCCAGATTGCTTCGCATTCTCTAGCGGGCCGCCTGCTTCTGGGCGAGAGCCTTTTCGAGGATACGGGCGGCTGCGGGGAACTCCTTCTTCGAGTTCGCCATGAAGATGCCCTTGGTGATCATCAGCGGAGTCCAGCCGAGGGTGTTCTTCGTGTTGATATCGGCTCCCTGGTCCACCAGGTATTGCAGGATGGACGGCTGGTTGCAGAGGACCGCACCGTGGATGGCGGCCATGCCATTCCAGCGGGGATCGCCGACGCCGAGACCGAGGAGGTCGTCGATATTGTCGGGGTAGCGCATCAAGGTGGTTTCCGCGCTGCCGATCATCGGGAAATTGCCGAGATTGGTATGAGCGTTGATATCGTTGCCGAGTTCGACGGCGAGCTTGACAGCTTCCAAACGTTCGGCTTCCGAGACACCGGTCAAGGGGCCGGGGCTCTCACCTTCGTAGTAGTCGAGGCAAGTGGCGGCCATCAAAGGAGTGACGCCGACTTCCGTGGTGAGCTTGGGGTCGGCACCGGCCGATACTAGCAGGCGCATCATGGGAGCGTCGCCGTTGCGCGCGGCGTTGTAGAACGGGGTGGAGCCGACGAAGCTGAGGTGATGACGACCCAGGTTGATGTTGGGCGGGTTCTTGGTGGTGCCGAGCGACTTCGTCATCAGCGTTTCTTTCCAGCTGATGCGAGCGTTGACGTTGGCACCCTTCTCGACCAATTTCTTGGCGAGGTCGAGTGCGGAGGTCTTGTCGGTGGGACGCGGGACGGGCAGTGGCTCACTGGCGGTACCGGCCGCTTCCCACGAAGTGCCGGGCTTGCGCATCCATACCAGGGAGTGGAGCGGCGTGCCGTTGCCATCCTGAATATTCGGGTTCGCGCCCTTGTCGAGCAGCACGGATGCAAGGTCGTAATGCGCGTTGATGATCGCCATGTTGAGGGCGGTGCTGCCGTCCTGGGAGCGGTCATCCAGGTTCGCGCCATGGTCCAGCAAGGTGGTCATCGCATCAATGCGATTGTTCAACACTGCGAATAGGAACGCGGTGAAACCGCCTTTCGACTTCACTTTGACGTCGGCTCCGTATTCGACAAGCAGAGCGGTCGCGGAGGTATTGCCTTCACCCGCGGCCCACATCAGTGCAGTCTGGCCCTTGAATTTCTCTATTGCGTTGACTTGGGCACCACTCTTCACCAGCAGCTTAATCGCATCGACGTTGCCGTTGAGAGCGGCGCTCATCAACGCGGTTTGTCCGTCGCCGAACGTGGCGTTGACATCGACACCGGCTTTGATCAATTGCTCGATCACTGCGGCGTGGCCGCCTTCCGAGGCCAGTGCCATCGGCGTGATGCTGTAGCGATTCGTGGCTTTCGCGTCGGCGCCCGCAGCCAGCAACATGCTGGTGATCTCGGAACTGCCGAGCTCCGCAGCCCAGTGCAAGGGCGTGGTGCCGTCGACTTCAGCAGCCTTAATATCGGCTCGCTGTGCGATCAACGCCTTCACTGCGGCAGCGTCGGATTTCTTCACCGCGTCGATCAATTTTGCGTCGGCGGCGTGGATGGTGGTGGCAGCCGCCAGCAGCATCGTCAAAAGAGGAAGATAGTTTCTTGAGGCTATTGCGTGCATACTTGTATACACTATATACTACAGACGTTTACATGGCTAGCGGCACTTACAACAAACTACTGATCGTCCCCGTCGCAGTGACGGCGATCCTCGGACTCGCGTCTGTGGCATTCACGCAAACGCCTGCTCCGCAACAGACAGAACAGCAGGCTGCGAGCGCGATGCTCGGTCAGTATTGCGGGACTTGTCACAGTCCGCAACTACGCACCGCAGGCATCGTTATTAATGCAGCGGCGCTGGATCAGATTCCGCAGAACGCGGAGACATGGGAAAAGGTAGTGCGCCAATTGCGCGCGGGCGGCATGCCTCCGCCGGGTGCGCCTCGTCCTGCTCCGGCTGTCTACGCACGTGTTTCGACTTACGTTGAAAATGCGCTGGATCGTGCGGCGGCGGCGAATCCGAATCCGGGCGAGTTGCCGGATCTGCATCGTCTGACACGCACGGAGTACAAGAACGCCGTGCGCGATTTGTTGGCGCTGGAAAACCTGCCGAAGGAAATGGACTACGAGTTCCTGCTGCCTGCGGACAATGCATCGAGCGGCTTCGACAATATCGCGGACTTGCTGTACTTGTCGCCGGCGACGATGGAACGCTATTTGGATGCGGCACGCAAGGTGAGCCGGTTGGCGGTGGGCGATCCGAATGCTCCGGTGATGTTGAACGTGCATCGCACGTCGGCGGAGTTGCCGCAGACCACGCAAGTGGAAGATCTTTCGTTCGGCACGCGCGGCGGGTTGGCGGTGCGTAGTTACTTTCCACTGGATGGGGAGTATGGGTTCCAAGTGGAAGTCGCCGGCGGTGGACGCGACACGCATGAGATGGAGATCACTGTCGATGGCGAGCGCAAGCAGCTAGTCCAGGTGGGCGGTGGAGGCGGCGGTCGCGGTGGCGGTGGTGGACGCGGAGCTGCAGCCGGACCGGCGGAATATCGCATTCCTGTGACGGCAGGACCGCATTTGATCGGCGTTACGTTTGTGCAGCGCAGCCGGGCGCTCGATGAATCGACTTTGGCGACGCGGCCTCGCAGCCGTGGAACCCAGCCTGCGGTTGGGGCGTTGAATATCCGTGGACCTTACAAGGTGACGGGCGCCGGGAACACGCCTAGCCGGCAGCGTATCTTTACTTGCCGTCCTACGGCTCCTGCGGCGGAACTGGCTTGTGCGCGGCAAATTATTTCTACGCTGGCCCGGCGGGCGTATCGTCGTCCGGTGACGGATGCGGATGTGAACGAGTTGCTGCCCTTCTATACGGACGCTCGGGCCGAGGGGAATTTCGACTTCGGCATTCAAGGCGTCGTAGAACGGATGCTGGTGAGCCCGCAGTTCCTGTATCGCGCGGAGCGGACCCCGGCGAATACGACGGCCAAAGCGTTTCCGGTGAGCGACCTCGAACTGGCCTCGCGCTTGTCTTTCTTCTTGTGGAGCAGCATTCCGGACGACGAATTGCTCAATCTTGCGGCGGCCGGGAAACTGAAAGATCCGGCGACATTGCGGGCGCAGACGCAGCGTATGTTGAAGGATCCGCGCTCCGAGGCAATGGTTACCAACTTCGCGGCGCAGTGGCTGTTTTTGCGCGATATCCAAGTGAAGGAGCCGGACTTGTTCCTGTTCCGTAACTTCGATGAAGGACTGCGGCAATCGTTTGCGCGCGAGACGGAGTTATTCCTCAGCAGCGTGTTGCGCGAGAATCGCAGCGTGCTCGAATTGATCACCGCGAACTATTCCTTCATCAATGAGCGGTTGGCGAAACATTACGGTGTGCCGGATATTCGCGGCAGCCAGTTCCGCCGCTATGAGTTTCCGGCGGGCAGTCCGCGCGGGGGATTGTTGGGGCAGGGAAGCATCCTGACGCTGACTTCGTATTCGATTCGCACCTCGCCGGTATTGCGTGGCAAGTATGTGTTGGAGAACTTGCTGGCTTCGCCGCCGCCCCCTCCTCCGCCCAATGTTCCGTCGCTGAAGACGGAAGGCGCATCGCCGGATAAGCCGGTGACGTTGCGCGACGCCATGCAGCGGCATCGGGCCGACGCGGCTTGCGCGAGCTGTCATGCTCGCATGGACCCAATCGGGTTCGCCTTTGAGCACTTCGACGCCACTGGCGCGTGGCGCGATCACGATGGCGGGCAGCCGATCGACGTCCAGAGTAAGATGTTGGATGGTACCGATGTGAACGGCGTAGACGGCGTCAAGAAGTTGATCTTGAAGGATCCGGAACGCTTCGCCGCTGCTGTGAGCGAGAAGTTATTGATGTACGCAATCGGTCGCAACGTGCAGTATTACGACACGCCGGCGGTCCGCAAGATTGTTCGCGATGCCGCGGCAAATAAGTACACGTTTGCGGCGTTGGTCGAAGGCATTGTGCAGAGCGCCCCATTTCAGATGCGAGGAGTGAAAAAATGACATTCATCACCAAGAAATCTTTGGCCCGCCGGACCTTTCTCAAGGGAACCGGTGCCGCATTGGCGCTGCCGATGCTGGATTCGATGATCCCGGCGCTGTCGGCGCAGACCGCGGCTCCGCTGCGTTTGGGATGGGTCTATGTCTCGCACGGCATCATCTACGATCAATGGAAGCCGACCAAGATCGGTCCGGGCTTTGAACTGACGGCGAACCTGCAGCCCATGGCCAATTTGAACGGGCAGTTCAGCATTCTCTCCGGCCTGTCGCATTTGGAAGCGGATACGAAGGGCGATGGCTCCGGCGATCACACGCGTGCCTCGGCTGCGTGGCTCACCGGCGTTCACGCCTATGACCGCACGCGTCCTGGCGTGGAAGTGAAGTTGGCGACCACTGCGGATCAAATTGCCGCGAAGGTGCTGGGCGCCAATTCGCCGATCCCGTCGATTGAGATGACGGTGGATTCGGCTTCGCAGGGTTCTTGCGATTCGGGCGATTGCTTCTACGTCAACACGTTCTCATGGCGCAATGAGATGACGCCGAACGCTCCGGAGAATCATCCGCGCGTGATTTTTGAACGCTTGTTTGGCGACGGCGGTTCGGCGGCACAGCGCAAGGCACGCACTCGTCGCACGGGCAGCATTCTGGATTCGGTGGCGGAAGAAGCGCGGCGCATGGCGGGCACGCTCGGTTCTGGCGACCGTTCCAAGATGACCGAGTATCTCGACTCCGTCCGTGAGATTGAACAACGCATTCAGAATGCCGAAGCGCATGGCGCGCAGTCGCTCGAGATTCCGGATCGACCGTTGGGCATTCCGGAGTCTTTTGAGGAACACACCAAGTTGATGTTCGACTTGCAGGTGACCGCGTTCCAAACGGATATGACGCGCGTGTTCAGCATGATCATGGCGCGCGAACTTAGCTCCCGGACCTACGCCCACATCGGCATTCCCGGACAGCACCACTTGATCTCGCATCATCGCGAAGATCCGGCGCAGATGGCGGAGAAGGCTCGCATCGATACGAACCACGTGCAGATGCTGGCGTACTTCCTCGAAAAGATGGCGGCCACGAAGGACGTCAACGGCTCGCTGCTGGATAATAGCTTGATCATGTACGGAAGCGGCATGGGCAATGGCAACTTGCATCGCCATTCCGACCTGCCGATCCTGCTCGCCGGCAAGATGGGCGGCAAGGTGAAGCAAGGCTCGCATTACGCGTACAAGCAGGACACGCCGATGGCGAACCTGTTGGTCACCATTCTGGATAAGGCCGGCGCGCCGATCGAGAAGCTTGGCGACAGCACCGGGCCGTTGAAACCGGACCCGCTGACGATTGGGTAGCGAGTAGGCTCGCTATCATAGAGGGATGAACTTTCTTCATTCTTCAAGCCGTACCCGCTGGGCGCTGGCCGCGAACCTGTTCGCGGTCGCGGCCGTGGGGCTCTACGCGGCCGATCGCATCACCGAAATTACGCTTCCCGGGAAGGACCTTTTCCCGGAGAGCATCACTTCGCTTTCCAATGGCACGTTGATTATTGGCAGTTCCGGCCAAGGCAACATCTGGCGCGTGCTCCCGGGCAAGACGACGGCTGAGGAGTTTATCAAGCCGGGGACTGCTGGACTCGCGACTGTGTTGGGCGTGCTGGCGGATGAGAAGTCGAACACGCTGTGGGTGTGCTCGAACAATCTGGACGGCAAGGGCGCGTCGCCGACTTCTGCTAAGACCTTCGATCTGAAAACGGGCGCTCCGAAGGCGAGTTACACGCTGCCTGGCGCGACCGCGCTTTGCAACGACATCGCGATTAATTCCGACGGCACCGCTTATATCGCGGACACGCGTGGGAACAGCGTGGTGATGCTCAAGAAGGGTGCGAAGGAACTGGAAGTCGCGGCGAAAGACGACAAGTTGCTGGCTGGCGCGGACGGCCTCGCGTTTGGCAACAAGACCACTCTCTATGTGAACAGTGTCAGCGCGAACAAACTGCTTCGCCTCGATTTGGGTAAAGATGGCAAGGCGACGAAGATCGTGGACCTGACGTTGTCTCAGCCGTTGGGCGCTCCGGATGGCATGCGTGCGATCGGCGCGAACCGTTTGCTGCTGGCGGAGAACGCGGGCAAGATGGACATCATCACCTTCCAGGGAACGCAGAATGCCGTAGTGAAGACGATCAAGGAAGGGCTGGAAAGCACTCCGGCCGTGACCGCTACCAAGGGCATGGCATGGATCGTCGAAGGCAAGCTGAACTACCGTAACGATGCGAAGTTGAAGGGCAAGGATCCGAGCCCATTCAAGATGTACGCAGTGCCGCTACCAAAGTAAACCGGTGAAGGCGGAAAAAGTGCGCTATCATAGAGGAGCAAGCCGATCCGCCTTCCTTCTCCCCCAATGTTGGAGTGCTGATTTCTTCGCACCCCCAACTAATGAACAATTTCCAAGAACTATCTCTATCCCCTGTTTTACAGACGAATTTGGTGAACAACAAGCTTGTTCTGCCTACCCCTGTTCAGGCTCAATCGATTCCGCCTCAGCTCGAAGGGCGTGACGTTGTCGTCACTGCTCAAACGGGTACGGGCAAGACGCTGGCCTTCGTGCTGCCTTTGCTGGAAAAACTGATCCAGAATCGCACACCGGGCGTAAACGCATTGATTCTCAGCCCGACCCGCGAGCTGGCGACGCAGATTGACGAGACGTTCCGACGTCTTGCGCAGACCACCGGAATCCGGTCGGCTGTGGTTACCGGCGGTGCCAATGAGCAGCGTCAGTTGCTGCAACTTCGTCAAGGCGCGCAGGTCATCATCGCGACTCCTGGCCGTCTGGCAGACTACTTGAAGCGCAAGCTGGTGAAGCTTGCTCCGACTCGCTTCCTGATTTTGGATGAAGCGGATCGCATGCTCGACATGGGCTTCCTGCCGACGATCAAAGAGATCCTGGCGATGTTGCCTGCCGAACGTCAGACGATGTTCTTCTCGGCCACGATGGAGCCGTCCGCGGCGCAGCTGGTCAAGAGCTACCTCAATAATCCGGTTCGCATCGAAGTGGGTTCCACCACCAAGACCGCCGAACACGTTGACTTGCACCTTTATGAAGTCGACCAGGATCGCAAGCTCAGCTTGCTCGAAAAGATGCTCACAGACGAGGAAGGTTCGTTCCTCGTATTCGCCCGCACCAAGCATGGCGCGGATCGTTTGGCGCAGAAGTTGATCAACAACGGAGCCAACGCGACTCGCATTCATGGCAATCGCACTCAGGCGCAGCGGAACCAAGCTCTGCGTGGCTTCCAAGACGGTGACTTCCGCATCCTTGTGGCGACGGACGTTGCTGCTCGCGGTATTCACGTGGACGGAATCGCTCACGTGGTCAATTACGATCTGCCGCAGGCTCCGGAAGATTTCATTCACCGCGTGGGTCGTACAGGCCGCGCTGGTGTTCGTGGAACTGCAACAACGTTCTGCACCCGTGGCGAACGTGGCGAGATCGGCCGCATCGAACGCTTGCTGGGTATGAAGTTGACCCGCCGCATTGTGGCTGGGGAATTGGCGCGCGAAAAACGGACCGAAGGATCGTCCGCACCGCCGTCGTACGGAAAGCCTGCGCATCACGCAGCTGCTCCTGCGGCAGGTAAGCGTGTTCCGTTCTGGCAGAAGCCCGCTGCCGCCTCCCGCTTCAAGCGGAAACGCAGCGCGTAAAACATCGCTTAGTCTTCAGTTCCAAACAACCCCGTCTCACAAGGACGGGGTTGTTTTTTTGTGCCTGGGCCACGTTGCTGTACTCTGTATAGTGATCTACCGAGGTTCACTATGCGTCTATCCAATTCTCTGCGTTACGGAATCTACGCGGCCATCGCCGTTTCTTTTGTCTTTGCCGCGGCCTTCGCCCAGCAGCCCGCCCGCAAAGTGGATGCTGCCCAACTGAAGCGTGCGGCGGCCGAAGAGTGGCTCAGCTATGGGCGCGATCAAGGGGAGACACACTACAGCCCCCTGAAGCAGATCGATTCAACGAACGTTAGCCGACTGGGACTCGCGTTTGCCGCTGACGTGGATGCGCCGCAGGGCAACGTGGAAGGCACACCGATCATGGCGAACGGGACGGTTTATACCAGCCTCCCTTGGGGCGTGATCTCGGCCACCGACGCGCGCACGGGCAAGTTCAAGTGGCGCTGGGACCCGGAAATTCCTCGCACCGGCGCGAACCGGCCAGGCATGTGCTGTGGAGCTGTGAATCGCGGCGTCGCAATTTATAACGGCAAGATTTATGCGAGCTTGATCTTCGGGCGTTTGGTCGCGATCGACGCGGAGACGGGCAAAGAAGTATGGTCCACGCAGACCACGGACCCGGGCTCGGACATGACCATCACGGGCGCGGTCCGGATCGTCAAGGGCAAGGTTATCGTCGGAACAGCCGGTGCGGAGTTCGGCGTGCGCGGCTACTTCAGCGCCTATGATGCCGAGACAGGCAAGATGGCGTGGCGCTTTTATACCGTGCCGGGCGATCCATCGAAGAACGATACTCCAGAACTGAAGAAAGCCGCTGAAACATGGAAGGGCACGGATTGGAAGAATGTGCCGGGCGGCGGCACGGTGTGGGACGGCATGGCCTACGATGCGGAGGCCGACCTGCTTTACGTCGGTACTGGAAACGGCTCGCCCTGGAACCGTCAGTTCCGTAGCCCCGGCGGCGGCGATAATTTGTATCTCGCGTGCATCTTGGCGATAAAGCCGGACACCGGGAAGCTGGTCTGGTATTTCCAGACGACACCCGGTGAATCGTGGGATTACACGGCCGTGCAATCGATGATCCTGGCCGACCTGCGCATCAACGGGCGGAACCGCAAGGTGATCATGCAGGCTCCCAAGAACGGCTTCTTCTACGTGTTAGACCGCCTTACGGGCGAATTCATTTCGGGCAAGCCGTACACGGAAGTAAACTGGGCTTCGGGTCTGGATGCCAAGGGTCGCCCGATTGAGAATCCGGGCATTCGTTATGAGAACGGAACCACGGTGGAGATCGCCCCTGGCTCCGGCGGTGGACACAACTGGCAGCCGATGGCGTTCAGTCCGGCCACTGGATTGGTGTACATCCCTGGTTCGGTTAACTCGCGCATGTATCACTCGACTCCCGACTATGCGCCGCAAAAGGGCAAGCAGCTCTCCGGTGTAGACATGAATGACTTCGGCGCGGGCGTGGCTCCGGTGGGCGCGAAGATCACGAACAAGGGGACCTTCGTGAAGGCCTGGGACCCGGTGACGCAGACGGCTCGCTGGAGCGCGACGCAGACGTATTCGGCTGGACTGCTGGCGACTGGCGGCAACCTCGTTTTCGTCCCCGGCGGCGATGGACATCTGGTGGCGTACACGGCGGACAAGGGCGAGAAGGTCTGGGATTCGACGTTGTTGATCGCGGGCATCTCGACGCCGATCACGTATCAAATCGACAACCAACAATACGTCGCCGTGATCGCAGGACGCGGCGGGAATACCCCGACGCGGCTCTACACGTTCATGTTGGATGGAAAGGCTCCTATGCCACCGCCTCCCGCGCCTCCCGCGGGCAAGGGCGCGGCGGCGAAGGGCAAGTAACGGCTATTCGACGGCTACGTAGAGCGTCTGCGTGAGGGGCTGCCCGTCGATGGTGATCTCCAGTTTGTCATCGCCACTGGGTGAGGAGGGCAGGATGAAGTTGAACTGGTAGAGTCCGACGAAATTGGTGGCGAGGCCGGCATATTCCAAGAGGGCCTCGTTGCCGGCGATCTTCACTTTGGGGTTTGGCAGTGCCGTAACGCCGGATGCGATGTTGCCGGGCAGAATGGCCGGGGTGGTGGGGCCGAATCCGACGCCGTAGAGCACGATGCGATTGCCCGGTTTGGCGGCTCGAAAATTCACGCCGCTGATCAGTCCCGGCGGACCTGCGAACGCGCCATCGGACAACACAGCCGTCACGTATTGTTTGCCGTTGCGGGAAAACGCAGGTGGAGCTAGCAGGTACGGCGCGCGCGCGGCCGCAATCATAGTTACGGCATCGCTGGTGACGGTATCGCCGGGGCCTCTGGTGTTGCTTACCTCGATCGAGACGTTGCCAGGGGGAACCCCGTCGGGTACGACGGCATTGATCTGTCCTGGGCTGACGAACTGCACGAAGGCGTCGATCCCTCCGACGCGGACGCGGATGCCTGCCAGCGTAGTGGGTGCGACGGTCCCAGCGAAGTCGGATCCACTCCATTCGCGCGTGGTGGAGGCTAACTTTTCGCCATAGATCTCCATCCAGCCGCCGGGCGTGAGCGTTGTGCCTGCTCCAAAGGCGCCTGGGGCAATGATTCCCGTGATGGCGGGTGTGGACAAGGTGGAGGGCGTAAGCGCCACGACTCTGAAGTTATAGGGTTCCGCGAAGTAGATAATGCCGCGCTCATCAACCGACACGCTGCTGACTGTGTTGAAGCTGGCTTGCAACGCGGGCACGCCGAGTGTGCTGTTGCCGCGCGTGGTGCGACCGGCGATGCGGTTCATCCGGCCTGTGATCTTGTCCACCCGGAAAACCGAAGTGTCGTTTGCCACGATGATGTTGCCCGCGCTGTCGATGGCGATTGCTGTGGGGCGGGGCAGCGACGCTTCCGTGGCCAGGTTTCCGTCTCCGGAGAAATCGCTGAGTCCATTTCCGGCGACGGTATCGATGCGGTCCCCACTAGGGGAAATGCGCCGGATGCGGTGGTTGCCGGTGTCGGCGACGAACAAATTGCCACTCGGATCCACGAAAAGGCGTTGTGGGGAGTTGAGTTGCGCCTGTAAGGCCGAGCTCCCGTCGCCGGAGAATCCGGCTGATCCCGAGTCTGCAATCGCTCCTAGACCCGCGAAGACTTCCACTTGATTTGTAGCCAGGCTGATGCGCGCGATGCGATGTTGGGAGGTCAGGGATACGTAGACGAATCGCTCCGCCGGGTCGACGGCGACGCCGCCCAGAGTGGAACTGAACACCGGGCCGATCTGCGCAATGGCCCCGTTGGCCGCGATGCGTCGCACGGTATTGGAAAGCGAGTCGGTGATGTAGACGTTTCCGGAGCCGTCACGAAACAGCGTAGTGGCTGCAAACGTCGCATCTTGCGCGGATCCACCGTTGCCCGAAGCCGCACCGGGCAAGCCCGATCCGGTATAGGTGCTCAAGATGCCCGGAGGCGACAGGCGCCGAATACGGCGGTTCACGCTCTCCGCGATCAACAAACGTCCACCCGGTTCGGCGATCACGTCGACGGGTTGGGTCAAGAACGCGTATTGCGCCGGACCTCCATCGCCTGCGTAGGTCAAAGCTCCGGCCAAGGTGGTGAGCAATCCGTTCAATGCGATCTTGCCAACGCGATTTCCTGCGTAGTCCGCGAATAGCATGTTGCCGTTGGCATCCAAGAAGATCCCGGTGATGATGCGAAGGTCGGCTTGAAATGAGGGGATGTTTTCTTGCACTGGACCCTGTAGTCCTGTACCCGCATAGCGGTCGATGATGCCCGTATCCAACGCCAGGCGTCGAATAATTTGGTTGCTGGAAGCGATGTAGAGCAGCGAGCCTGCCTCATCCAGCGTGAGATCGCCATTGTTGGAGAGTTGCGCCAGGATGGCGTTTCCCCCATCCCCGGCCGCGCCGCAGGTGAGAGAGCCAGCGATGGTGCTGATGATTCCAGGGCTGCCTGCAACCTTGCGGATCCGGCAATTGCCTGTATCGCTGATATAGACGGTGCCTTTGGAATCAATCGCGAGCCCCGTGGGCGCGTTCACTCGCGCTTGCAACGCGGTTCCGTTGTCGCCGGCGAAGCCCGCAGTACCGTCGCCTGCGAAGGTCGCGATTTGCCCGGTGGACGGATCGATGCGGCGGACGGCGCCGTTTTCAGTGACGTAGATGCGCCCTTGGCGGTCGGCTGCGAGGGCGCCCGGGAAGTTCAACGCGGTTGCGGAGGCCGTGCCATCCGGACCTGCCGCGCATGTGCCGGTCCCCGCGAAATTGGTGATGACGCCTGTGGTTAGATTCACGCGCCGGATGTTGCAGGGGCTGCGTTGCGCGATGTAGAGGAAATTTCCCGAAACGGTGAGACCGACAAGGGAAGAAATCCCCGCGTCTGCAGCGGGTCCGTTGTCGCCGCTGGCTAGGCCGTCCTGGCGCTGGGCCAGCGAGGAGATGGTGCCATCGGTAGCGATCTTGCGAATGCGACCCGATGCCTCACCGACGTAGACGTTGCCCGCTGCATCGGCAGTGAGGCGGGAAGGTAGTACGATTCTGGCCGCTCTCGCCGGGCCACCATCACCGTTCGAGCCTAACCCGGCGATGCTGCGCGCGTAATAGGTCGGCTGGGCCTGGGCGAGGGTCGCGGCCCCTGTTAGGATGCTGATGGCAAGCGCATGGATTCGCATAATGTTGACCGTTAGACTCCACGATAACGCTACTTCGAACCTGTGCAAAGCGGGGTAGAATTGAATTGTGCCTTATCCAGAACACTTAATCGTACCTATGCGCGCGGATCTCACCCGTCACGGAGTGGAAGAAGCCCGTACTCCGGAAGATGTCGACCGCCTGATCGCGGACGGAACCGTCTTGATGATCGTGAACTCGGTGTGTGGTTGCGCAGCCGGTCGGGCTCGGCCTGCGGTCGGCGTGGCGTTGCAACACGCTGCGCGTCCGTCCAAGGCAGCGACCGTCTTCGCCGGTGGCGACGAAGAGGCGACGGCCCACCTCCGCTCGATCTTAGCCGACCATGGTTACCCGCCGTCCTCGCCGTCCATGGCGATCTTCAAAGATGGTAAGCCGGTTTACATGTTGCACCGCGGTGACATTGAACGGCGCGATCCGATGGAGATTGCCGCTCTGTTGACGCAAGCGTTCGACGCCAACTGTCAATAACGGTCGGGAACATAGGGGAAGGGGATTTTGACGCCCCACTACGCCCTTAAATAGGACCAAAAGAGTGGTCTTTGGTAACTATAGCCACTGTTCGTAAGTCATAGTAGACTAATGGCGGTGCACTCTTTTATGGACTTCAGGCCGACGCGTCGCGATACGTTGAAAACGCTCCTCGGTGGAACGGCTGCCGTTGCGTTCGGGCCGTCGGCCTTTGGACAAGCCGCCGGTCTGGCCGCCACGAAACTTGCAGACAATTTCACTCTGATCAGCGGCGCTGGCGCGAACGTACTGTTGTTCACTTCGCCGGACGGCAATCTCTTGGTGGATGGCGGCTTGCCCGAGCGTTCCGCGGATCTGTTGAAGTTGGTCGCCGAGCAATCCGGCAACAAGCCGGTGCGCATGCTCTTCAATACCCACTGGCACTACGAATCGACTGGCTCCAACGAAGCGTTGGGTAAAGCTGGGGCCAAGATCGTCGCGCATGAAAATACCAAGCTGTGGCTGGGTGCGGAGATCGACATTCATTGGACCGGGAAGCTCTACACGCCGGTGCCGAAAATCGCCCGGCCTAGCGAGACCTTCTACACCACCAAGAAAATGGACTTCGGCGGACAGCTGATCGAAGCGGGCTACCTGCTGCAGGCGCACACCGATAGCGACATCTACGTCCACTTCCCGCAGGCCAAAATTTTGATGGTGGGTGACGCTATGGCGCCCGGGCATTATCCGGACCTCGATTGGTCCACCGGCGGCTGGATCAGCGGTATGGTGGACGGGCAGCGCGCATTGCTCGCGGTTGCCAAGGATGACACCAAGATCATCGCTGGCACGGGTCCTGTGATCACGAAGGCCGACCTGCAAGCCAGCTACGACAAGTTGTTGGTGATTCGTGACAACATGCTGAAGCTCTTCCGGCAAGGAAAGAATCCCGACGAGATGTTCGCGGAAGGTTTGACCAAAGATTACGACGCCCAATGGGGCGACCCGAAGCAGTTCCTGCGTAACGCCTACCGTGGCATGTGGGGCCATGTGCGCGAAGTGGGCGGGATTGTCTAGGAGATGAAGATGAAGAAGCGTACCTTACTACTCACCTCAGCCGCGTCGCTACTGACTCTTGCGTCTGCCTCGTTTTACCTGGTCGCCGCACAGCAAGCCGCTCGTCCTGCGGCCGCGTCTAAGGGCAAGGCTGTTACTAAGGCAACCGCGAAAACAGCTACCAGTGCCGCATCGGCTCCGCACAAGGCATTGGTGGATCGTTATTGCGTGGGCTGTCATAACTCGCGCACAAAGACCGCAGGTTTGGCTCTGGATACGCTGAGCTTGGCTAACGTCGGTCCCGATGCTGAGATTTGGGAGAAGGCCGCGCGCAAACTGCGTGCGGGCATGATGCCGCCCCCGGGTGCTCCGCAGCCGGACCCGGCAGCTGCATTGGCGACGGTCAATTATCTGGAAGCGTCGTTGGATCAATACGGCGTGACCAACCCGAATCCGGGGATTGTCGCGCTGCATCGCTTGAACCGTGCCGAATACGCGAACGCAGTGGAAGACATCCTGGGTGTGCGCGTGGATGCCTCCGCTCTGCTGCCGACCGACGACGTGAGTGACGGCTTCGACAACATCGCCGCAGTGCTGAAAGTATCGCCGTCGTTCCTCGATCAATATGTCTCTGCGGCTCGTACGATCACGCTGCAAGCGGTGGGCACCGCGCCTGCCGATGGTCCGCAACTGGTGACGGTTCGCGGCGGCGTCAACGGAGATCCTTACTCCCGCACGGGCGTGCCGCTGGGCCTGCGTCCGACGTTACTGGTGGACCAGTTGTTTCCCTTCGATGGCGAGTATGAGTTCCGTTACGGCGCTCCGCCTGCTGCTGGTGGTGGACGTGGTGCTGCGGGCGGACGTGGCGGTGCTGCGGCTCCTGCGCCTGCTCCTCTGGGACGCGCCGCGGCTCCCGCGACTGTTGATAATACGAACGTGGTGACCGTTGATGGTGTGCGCGTCCCGTTGACTGGTCGCGTAACGCTGAAGGCCGGTCTGCATCGCGTGGGCGTGAGTGCCCCGATGCGCAGCACGATTGAATCCGAGGCGGTCCTACAATCGTTGGTTCCCGGACAGGGCGGGGCTGGCGGCTTCGGCGGCGGCCGTGGTGGAGGCGCGCAGGCGCTCACCGTGAACGGTCCGTTTAGTCCAACAGGTCCGCGCATGGAGACTCCGAACCGTGCCAAGATTTTCGTTTGCAAGCCGGCGTCGCAAGCGGACGAGGCAACTTGCGCCAACAAGATCTTCGCTAGCATCGCTCGTAAGGCGTTTCGCCGTCCTGTTACGGAGCGCGATCTTACCGCTCCCATGCAGTTCTTCCGCGATGGCCGCGCGCTCGGCGATTTCGAGACCGGCATCCAGACCGGCTTGATGACGATCTTCGCCAGTCCCAAGTTTCTCTATCGCGCTGAGTACGATCCCGCCGGTGCCAAGCCAGGCTCCATCCATCGCATCAGCGATCTGGAACTCGCCTCGCGCCTCTCGTTCTTCCTGTGGTCCAGCACCCCCGACGACGAACTGTTGACCGTCGCCGAGCAGGGCAAGCTGAAAGACCCGGCTGTCGTGGATGCGCAAGTGCGCCGCATGTTGGCGAGTCCGAAGGCCAAGGCATTGGTCGACAACTTTGGCTTCGAATGGCTGCGCCTGCGTGACGTAGACAAGTCCGAGCCCGATGTCATCCTGTTTCCCAATTTCGATAACAACCTCCGCGCTGCGTTCCGTCGCGAGATGGAATTGTTTCTGGGAAGCATCATCACGGAGAATCGCAGCGTGGTCGATATCCTCGGAGCAGACTACACGTTCTTGAATGAACGCCTGGCGGCCCACTACGGCATCCCCGACGTGCGTGGCGATCAGTTCCGCCGCGTGACACTGAAGGACGAGAACCGCTTCGGCATTCTGGGCAAAGGCGCGATGTTGATGGTAACGTCGTATCCGAACCGCACCTCGATGGTGCTGCGCGGATCGTGGGTGCTGGAGAACATCATGGGCACACCGCCCGCAGCGCCGCCGCCGGGCGTTGAAGGTTTCAAGGAAAACAAGGACGGCGAGAAGGCTCTGACCGTGCGCGAGATTATGCAACTGCATCGCGCGAACCCGACCTGCAATGCATGCCACGGCGTGATGGACCCGCTCGGCTTCTCGCTGGAAAATTTCGACGCCGTCGGCGCCTATCGCGTGAAAGACAAGTGGGCCGGCACGGTGATCGATGCCAGCGGCAAGCTGGTGGATGGCCGTCCAGTCAACGGTCCTGCCGACTTGCGCAAAGCGCTGGTCGACAAGCCCGGCCAATTCGTTCAGACCGTCACCGAACGCTTGATGACGTATGCGCTCGGCCGCCGCGCCGACTATTACGACATGCCGTCCGTCCGCAAAATCGTGAAGGATGCCGCGGCTGACAACTATCGCTTCTCTCAACTGGTTCTGGGCATCGCCAAGAGCGACCCGTTCCAGAAACGCAAGGTTCCCGCAGCACCGGCCAAACAAGTGGCAGCAAAGTAGAAGGAGATATCATGTTCAATACCAAGAAACACCTGGACCGCCGCACTCTGTTGAAGAGCGCGGGTGCAGCGCTCGCGCTGCCCTTGTTGGACGCGATGATTCCGGCCAATACGGCGCTAGCCCAAACCGCCGCCGCGCCGAAGATTCGCGCGGGCTTCATCTACTTCCCTCACGGCGCCATCATGAATCAGTGGACGCCGGCCACCGAAGGCAGAGACTTCGAGATGCCCACCATCCTGAAAGCGATGGAGCCGCACCGGAAAGTCATGACGATCATCAGCGGCCTGGAAAACAAAGCCGCGATCGCGCCGCCCGTGCATGCCTTGAGCCCGGGGACGTGGCTCAATGGCGCGACCCCGCGCAAGACGCAGGATCCCTACGGCGGTACGACGATCGACCAAATTATCGCCGCGCAGGTCGGCCAGGACAATCCGTTCCCCTCGCTCGAAGTTTGCACCGAAACACGCGGTGGCGGCGGTTCCTGCGATCGAGATTACGGCTGCAGCTATTCCGGCACCATCTCCTTCCGCACGCCGACCACACCGCTGCCGATGGAAAACGATCCGCGCAAGCTGTTCCAGCGACTCTTCGGCGTGGGCGACACGGCGGACCAGCGCAAGACCATCTCGCGCCAATATGCCAGCATTCTGGATTTGGTCCAGGAAGAGGCCAACGACTTGCGCCGTAACCTTGGAGCCTCCGACCAATTGATGCTCAGCGAGTATCTCGAAACCGTGCGCGAAATCGAGCGCCGCATCGAGAAAATGGAAAAGAGCGAGGCCGCGCGTATGACGCTGCCCAACGCGCCCACCGGTATCCCCGCGCAGTTCGATCAACATCTGAACCTGATGTTCGATTTGATGGGTCTGGCGTATCAAGCCAATCTCACTCGCGTCTTCACGCTGATGATGGCGGCCGAAGTCTCCGGCATGACCTACAACCATATCGGCGTGCCGGATGCGTTCCATCCCATCTCGCATCACCAGAACGACAAGAGCAAGATCGACAAGTTGGTGAAGATTCAGACCTATCACACGCAGGTGATGGCGAAGTTCCTCGACAAGATGGCCAAGATGCCGGACGGCGACGGCTCCATGCTGGATCATGCCATCTTCATGTTCGGCTCGAACATGAGCAACAGCAACGCGCACGATCATTATCCGCTGCCCTCCGCGCTCATCGGCGGCGCCAACGGTCGCATCAAGGGCAACCAGCACCTAAAGTATCCGGACAAGACTCCGCTCTCGAACCTGCTGCTCACTGTTCTCGATCGCGCGGGCGTTAATATGGACAAGGTCGGCGACAGCACCACGCAGTTCTCTGAGGTATAGACGATGCGCCGCACTTTCTTGATCTTCGCCGCTGCTTGCCTTTCCGTTTGGGGGCAGGGTAGTGGCAACGACGGCACGACACCCCTGCACTGGGCCGTCCACGATAACAACGCCGCAGAAGTCGAGCGGCTGTTGAAGGCGGGAGCGAACGCCAACGCCAAGAATGATTTCGGCGTCACGCCCATGGCGGAAGCCGCGAACGTCAACAACACCGCGATCATCAAAGCCTTGCTGGATGCTGGAGCGGACCCGAATGCGATCCATTTCGATGGACAGACTGCCCTGATGGTAATCGCGCGTTCCACCAACGTCGAGTCCGCGAAGATGCTGCTCTCGAAAGGCGCAGATCCGAATATCGCTGAAGCGCAAAAGAACCAGACCGCGCTGATGTGGGCTGCAGCGCAAAGCAACGGACCGATGGTGAAGATCCTGCTGGACGCGGGAGCAAATCCGAATGCGCGCACCGTGATCAACGAAAACTCGGCGCAGGTCTCGGCCGAGCCACGCGCGCAGTATCGTTCCTACGGCGGCCTCACGCCGCTGCTCTACGCGACGCGCGAAGGCTGCATCGATTGCGTGTCCTACCTGGTGGAACGCGGCGCCAAGATCAATATGTCCGATCCCGAGGGCGTCACGCCGCTGATCACCGCCATCGCGAACTTCCATTTCGACGTAGCAAAGATCCTGATCGAAGCAGGTGCCAATCCCGACAAGTGGGATTGGTGGGGACGCAGCCCGCTCTATCTCGCGGCTGACGTGAACACGATCCCCCGGGGTGGCCGCGCCGATTCACCTTCCACCGACGAAACTACCAGCCTGGAAATTATTGAGCTCCTACTGAAGCGCGGTGCCAATCCGAATACTCAGCTCAGTTTGCTGCCGCCGTTCCGCAACGTCGGAGCCGACCGCGGCGTGGACGGGCTACTGACCACCGGAGCCTCTCCGTTGTTACGTGCTGCGAAGGGGCTCGACGCGCCCGCGGTCAAACTGATGATGGAATACGGCGGCAATCCGAACCTGCCGCAGATCCGTGGCATTACACCCACGATGGCCGCCGCCGGTATGGGTTCGGTCGACGCCGATACGCGTGGCCGCTATGACACGCCTGATACAGCGCAGCGCTCCGTCGATACACTGCGCATCTTGCTCGATAAGGGTGGGGAAATCATGGGTCGCGACGCTCGTGGGCAGACCCCTCTGCACGCAGCCGCCTTCTGGGGCTGGAATGATGCCGTTCAGTTTCTCGCCTCGCGGGGCGCGGACGTGAACGCCAAGGACAACCGGGGCATGGTTCCCATCGACAACGCGATGGGTCGCAATGGTGGCAACAGCCGTGGGGGCGCACGCACGGACGTCCACAAGGACACGGCTGATCTTCTGGAGAAGTTGGGTGCGACACCTGTGGTTCCGCCGCCGCCCGCTCCGCCGAAGCCGGCTGGCGCCAAGCCTGCCGCCGGGGCGAAACCCGTACGCTAGACTCGTCGATAATGGTCTTGTGCCACTCGAGATCCAACGCTTCTATCTAGGCTGTCTCGCACATGCCTCGTACCTGATCGCCTCTGAGGGCGTTGCTGCTGTCATCGATCCGCAGCGCGATGTCGACCTTTACATCGAGGCTGCGGCGAAGGCTGGCCTCCGCGTCGAACACGTCATCCTGACGCACCTTCACGCCGACTTCGTCTCCGGCCATCGCGAACTTGCAGAGAGGACTGGAGCCCGGATCTATCTTGGTGCCGGGTCGGGAGCATCGTTCCCACACGTCAGTGCCAACGATGGCGACGTCCTGCAATTTGGACGCGCTCGCGCCGAATTCCGCGCTACCCCGGGGCACACGCTGGAGAGCATCTCCATCGTAGTCACGGATCTCGATCAGCCGTCCCGTCCCCCGTCCGTCTTCACCGGAGACACGCTCTTCATCGGTGACGTCGGTCGCCCGGACCTATCGCCTTCGCACACGCCGCAGCAACTCGCGGAGATCTTGTACAACAGCCTGCACACCAAACTGCTCACTCTGCCGGACGAAACCGAAGTCTTCCCCGCGCACGGAGCAGGCTCCCTGTGCGGTCGCCAAATGAGTTCGGAGGCGTCGTCCACTATCGGCAAGCAGCGGGTGTCTAACTACGCACTACTCGCGAACAGCGCAGAAGAATTCGTTCACCTCTTGACCGACGATCTGCCACCGCGTCCTGAGTACTTCGCTCGTGAGGTGGAGCTCAACCGCAGGGGCGCTGTACCGCTCGACGAACTCCCTGCGCTCACCGCTTTCTCCGCGCCTGAGGTCCTGCGTCTGCAGGCGGAAGGAGCTGTCGTCGTCGATACCCGGCCCGCCATGCAGTTTGCGGTCGCGCATGTTCCGGGTTCGCTCCACATCGCGCTGACCGGGCAGTACGCGTCCTGGGCCGCGCGAATCCTTGGACTAGACACACGACTGATCATTGCGGGCGAAGATCCCGAACATATCCGCGAATCGCAACTTCGGCTCGCGCGCGTGGGCGTCGAAAATGTTGTCGGTTACCTCTCGGATGGAATCGCGGGTTGGATCAAAGGCGGCTTTGAACTCGACTACATTCCGCAAATCTCTGCCCAGGAATTCATCGAACTCCGCGCGGCTGAACCGAATATTTCGGTCGTCGACGTCCGCGAGCCTGCTGAATGGGAAGGCGGGGCCATCGATGGGTCCACTAACATTCCGCTGGGTAAGCTCGGTCAGCGTGCCTTTGAGTTGGACCGGGCGAAACTTACGGTCGTTCACTGTAAGGGTGGCTATAGAAGCTCTATTGCAAGCAGCCTGCTCCGCCGGGCTGGACTCCGCGACATCGCTAATCTCACCGGCGGCTACGACGCCTGGCAGACTACACTGAAAGTTTGATGCCTACTCAACCTGCTGTTCTCGTTGCGGGAGGTGCCGGGTACATCGGCAGCCATACCGCGAAGTTTCTGCGGAACGCCGGATACGTTCCCGTTGTACTGGATAATTTGTGCACCGGCAATCGCTTCGCCCTTCGTTACGGCCCCTTCTATGAGGGTTCCATTAGCGACACTGCACTGATTCGGCGCATTGTGGATCAGTATCAGCCGCAAGGCGCGATCCTTTTCGCGGGACACATTGACGTGGGTGAGTCCGCTCGCGCGCCGCGCAAGTATTTTCACAACAACGTGTCGGCAGCCGTAAATTTCCTCGACGCTCTTCTCGACGCAGGTCTGAACCGCGTGGTATTTTCTTCCAGTTGCTCGGTCTATGGCATCCAGCCCAAGATGCCGCTTTCGGAAGACACGCCGAAGGACCCGGTGAGCAACTACGCGGAAACCAAGCTGTTCCTTGAGAAGGTTCTCCACGCCTACAGTTCCGCCTACGGACTGAAATACGCGGCTTTGCGGTATTTCAACGCCTCAGGAGCGGATCACGATGGGGAGCTCGGCGAGCGCCACACCCCCGAATCACACCTGATTCCCCTGGCGATCCAGGCCGCGCTGGGTGGCTCGCCTTTGCGAATCTTTGGCGAAGACTATCCAACACCCGACGGTACCGCCGTCCGCGACTACATCCACGTGAACGACCTGGCCGACGGCCATCTTCGCGCCCTACGCTATCTGGTGAGCGGCGGGGAATCGGTGGCCCTCAATCTGGGAACCGGCTCCGGCTATTCCGTCCGCCAGGTGATCGATACGGTTGAGCGTATTTCGGGCAAAAAAGTCCCGTTTACCATGGGTCCCCGCCGCGAAGGCGACGCCCCGGAACTGGTCTGCGACCCCCGTCGCGTGCGCGAAACCCTCGGCTGGATCCCGCAGCATTCTTCACTCGAAGAAATCGTCACCACGGCATGGCGCTGGCATAATGAGTTTGAAAAATTGGCTCTCAGCGCCCCGTCTGCTACAATGCCTTAAGCGGACAGGTGGCCGAGTGGTTAATGGCAGCAGACTGTAAATCTGCCTCTCTCACGGGATACGGAGGTTCGAATCCTCCCCTGTCCACCACTCCCAACGGCTGCGTTCGCAGCTATCCCTCTTAAACCAAGCCGGAAACGGTTTCTTGACCTGAGTTAAACATCTGTTTTAATCTTATGTTTAACCGCCAAGTCCCATGACCGCCCAACCAGCCACACCCCAACGGAAGCCGCCACCAGGAGCCGGACTCTTAGCTCTGCTGAAACCCTATCGAGGATTAGTCGCCGCCATGGTCGTCCTCACCGTGGCAGGCAACGGACTAAACCTCATGGTCCCGCGCATCATGGCGAAAGCCATCGACGACTATACGGGGCAGACGTTCGTCCTCTCGTCAGTGGTGCAGCAGTTTTTCATTGTCGCGATCCTAGTGTTTGCGCTGACCTACCTGCAGAGCATTGTCCAGACGTATGCGGCGGAGCGAGTGGCGCGCGACCTTCGTACTCGTGTCGCCGCGAAAATATCCGCGCAGTCCTATGCAGATGTAGAACGTCTCACGCCCGCCAAGCTCCTCACGAACCTGACGTCTGATATCGATGCCGTGAAGCTGTTTGTTTCGCAGGTGATCGCATCTATCATTGCCTCCGTATTTCTCATTCTCGGGGCCGGAGTGCTCCTGCTGATGATCAACTGGCGGCTCGGATTGGCTGTGCTCTGCGTGGTGCCCTTCATCGGGGTTACGTTCCAAGCCGTGTTGGCCAAGGTCCGCCCGTTGTTTAAGAAGGCGCAGGAAGCGGTCGACTCCTTAAATCGCGTCATTAGCGAAAGCATCATTGGTTCGGCTCTAATTCGCCTGCTGAACACACAGCAACTGGAATATAAGAAATTCTTCGCCACCAATACCGAAGCGAAGGATATCGGGCTGGAGACGCTGCGCTTGTTTGCCGGTATGATCCCGGTGATCACCTTCGCCACCAACCTCGCCACGGTGATCATTCTCTGGTTGGGTGGCAGTTTCGTGATCGGTGGCAGCATGAGCCTGGGCGATTTTACTGCTTTCAACTCCTACCTCTTCATTCTCATCTTTCCCATCATCATCATCGGGTTCATGAGTAACGTG
Organism: Bordetella parapertussis; assembly: GCA_943328975.2. GTDB lineage: Bacteria > Acidobacteriota > Terriglobia > Bryobacterales > Bryobacteraceae > Palsa-187. The sequence goes on from CALQCC020000012.1 coordinate 106,519, forward strand.
ATCGCGCAGGCCACCGCTTCTTTCATGCGTCTGGGCGCGATTTTGAACGCCCCCGAGGTAGTTGCCGCCGCCGGTTTGGTCCGGGATTTGAGGGGCGACCTGGCGTTCGACAAGGTCTCCCTCGCGTTCGGCGAAAAGATGGCCCTCCGCGATGTGTCGTTCACGGCGAAGGCCGGAACCCGCACCGCGATCATCGGTCCCACAGCCGCGGGAAAGACTCAACTCTTGTACCTCTTGATCGGGCTGTTGCCACCCACCTCCGGTGCCATCCACTACGACGGAGAACCCATCGAGGCCTACGACAAGAAATCGCTCCATCACCAGGTAGGCTTGGTCTTTCAAGACAGCGTCATGTTCAACCTGACCCTGCGCGAGAACATCGCCTTCAGCAAGACGTCCCACGAAGGGGACCTGCAAAAAGCCATCGCCACTGCGGAACTCAACGATTTTCTCGCATCGCTGCCGCAAGGCCTGGACACCATCGTCTCTGAACGAGGAACCAGTCTTTCGGGTGGTCAAAAGCAGCGTGTGATGCTAGCCCGCGCCTTGGCGCTGAACCCCAAGGTCCTGCTGCTGGACGATTTCACCGCCCGCGTCGACCCCAGCACCGAACGCACTATTCTCAACAACGTTCGCGAAAACTACCCGGGCGTAACGCTCATTTCCGTGACGCAGAAAATCGCCTCAGTGATGGACTACGACCAAATCATCCTTCTGATGGAAGGCGAAGTCCTCGCCATCGGCACGCACCAACAACTGATGGAGGCATCGCCCGAATATGTCCAGCTCTTCCACTCTCAGCGGAGCACCAGCCACTATGAAGTACAAGCTTGAGACCGGCCCCAGCCAGCGCCCGCCGGTTTCGCTGCGCGCGGGCATCCAGCGATTCTCGCCCCTCTTAGCCGGCGAGAAGAGCCAGGTTATTACGGCCGTCGTCGCGATCACCATCAGTTCGGTGACCGCGCTGATCGCGCCTGTCCTCATCGCCCATACGATCGACACTTACATCCGCCTAAGAGATGGCAGCGGTGTGTTGCTGTTTTCTTTGCTCGTCTTGGCCGTTTACGCCGTTGGTGTTGTCGCCAGCTACATCCAGATTCGTACGATGGGGGCGGTCGGACGCAGGGTCTTGTTCCATGTCCGCAACAATCTCTTTCTCAAACTGCAGGAACTTCCCGTCGTCTTCTTCAATCAGAACAAGGCCGGGGATCTGATCTCGCGACTGAACAGCGATACCGACAAGTTGAACCAGTTTGTGTCGCAGGCGCTGATGCAGTTCATGGGCAGCATCTTCCTCATGACCGGCGCGGCGATCTTCCTGATCTCGCTGAGCCTGCGTTTGGGCACGGCTGCACTTCTGCCCGCGCTCGGAGTGTTGATCTTCAGCCGCGCCAGCTCTGCGTGGATCAAGCAGCGCAACATGGCGAGCTTGCAATCGCTGGGTGGCATGAGCGCCGAAGTGCAGGAGAGTCTGAATAACTTCAAGGTCATCGTGGCCTTCCATCGTGGCGATTACTTCCGGCAGAAATTCGAGGCCGCCAACCAGAAGAACTTCGGAGCATCGCTCAAAGCAGGCTTCGCCAACGGCCTCTTGATGCCGCTGTACGGCTTCGCATCGCACTTGGCGCAGTTGTTGGTTATCGCCTACGGCATCTACATGATCGGCACCGGAGCGGCCACCGTCGGACTCCTGATCGGATTCCTGCTCTACGTGAACAGCTTCTACGGACCGCTGCGGCAGCTCGCCACTGTGTGGTCTTCGTTCCAGCTGGCGCTTTCGGCAATGGATCGGATCTCCGAAGTGTTGGCCTTGGAATCCGACATGCCGCTGATCGCTGCCGCTCCTCCGCAATCGGAATCGGTTCTCGCCTTCCGCGACGTGCATTTCAGCTACCCTGGCGGCAGCGACGTCCTGCGCGATATCAGCTTTGAGCTCGAACGCGGCAAGACGTACGCGCTCGTGGGTCCCACCGGCGGCGGCAAGACGACCACCGCGCTGCTGATGGCCCGCCTCTACGATCCTACCGGAGGCTCCGTCCTGCTGAACGGCCGCGATATCCGCTCCTACACGGCCGAGGAACGTGCAAAAAAGATCGGCTTCATTCTACAGGAGCCGTTCCTGTTCAGTGGCACCGTGCGAGATAACTTAGTCTACGGCAACGAAAAATACGCCGACGCGTCCAGTGAGGTGCTCGCGAAAGTTCTGGAAGAATCCCATCTCTCGAAGCTGCTCGCCCGTTTCTCAGAAGGCTTGGAGACTCCCATCACCACCAGTGGCAACAGTATCAGCCTTGGCCAGAAGCAACTCATCGCCTTCATGCGCGCTGCGTTGCGTGAGCCGGAACTCCTGATCCTAGACGAAGCCACCGCCAACATCGACACGGTGACCGAAGAACTGCTGCAGGAAATTCTCAATCGTCTGCCGGCCACCACTACCAAGGTGATCATCGCTCATCGCCTGAATACCATCGATAACGTGGACCAGATCTTCTTCGTGAACTCGGGTGAAATTACTCTGGCCGGTTCCATGGAACACGCCGTCGACATGTTGATGCATGAGAAGCGAGCCAGTTAGTTTGCTCGCTCCCACTCAAGACGACACGCGGACACGCTTACTCCACGCCGCCGCCGAGGTGTTCGCCGAACACGGTTACGAAGCCGCCACGATTCGCCAGATTTGCACCCGAGCCAGTGCGAACGTCGCGTTGGTGAACTACCACTTCGGGGACAAATTGGAACTGTACACGGAAGTCCTGCGCTTCTCCATGGGTTCAAAGTGCAGGTGCACTCCGTTTTCCTTGCCGTCCGCCGAACTTGACCCAGCCGCAGCACTGCTGCAGATCGTAATCGCTATGCTCGAGCGTGGCTTCGAGACCGGCGACCAGGCGAACCTCCGCTTCCGCCTCATGCTGAACGAATTTGTGCGCCCCAGCGAAGCCACAGCCTGTGTTGTGGATGTGGTGCTGCGTCCTGTTTATGATCGCCTGCGTGAGATTGTTAGCACCATTCTCGAACTGTCCGCCGACGACGAAAAAACGCGTCTCTGTGTTCACAGCATTCTCGGTCAGGTTGCGCATTTCGCCCACTCCCGTCACATGCTGACCCACCTCTGGCCCCAAATGGAGATGTCCCCCGAACAGCGGCAACGCGTGGCCGAACACATCACGCAATTCACTCTCGCCTATCTGCAGCCCGCGCAAACCAGCCGCCCCGTCCGGAAGAGGAAGCCGTGACCAATTGCCGCCAAGTTTGCGATACTTGCGATTGAAAGAGGAAAAATGATCGCTGGCTTGGCAAAACGTACTCTCGCTGTCGTCTCATTGTGCATGGCTGCCACAGCGACGCTGTCGGCGCAGAACGACATGCGTGGTCACTGGAGTGGCTCCGTCGAGACTGCTTCGGGTCCGCTCAATATGGAAGTGGATCTGGATCAAACCCTTAGCGGCTGGATTGGATCGGTCTCCATCCCCGTGCAGCGGGCCACCGGCATTCCCTTGGAAGCGATCACGTTCCGGGCAGGGAAGGGGACGTTCCGTATCAAGGTAGGAACCGGAGTGGCGCCGGCCTTTAGCGTGACCCTGTCCCCCGATGGACAGACGCTTACAGGAGCCTTCTCTCAGGGCGCAGATGCTCTGCCTCTAAATTTGACCCGCGCCGGAGAGCCGAACGTTTCGAAGGCCAGCCCAGCAGTTACGACTGAGTTTCTAGGGACCTGGCAGGGGAGCATCGATATGGGCGCCAGTCTGCGTGTCACTCTGACCATTCTTAACACGGCTACGGGTTCCGAGGCTCTGCTGGTCAGTGTCGACCAAGCGGGCGCTCAGATTCCCATCAACGCAATCGTTCAACGCGGCAAGCAACTGAAACTGACCGTGCGTTCCGTCGGTGGAGGATATGAGGGCGAACTCAGCGCCGACGGAACCCAGTTGACCGGCACATGGACGCAGCAGGGCAACAGCGTGCCCTTGATTTTCAAAAAGGCCGTTAAACCATAACTGTGCCTCACCGCCTTGACTTCAATTTTACTGGTAGTTAGGATGTAGCCATGAAACGGACGTCTTCCGCCGTGCTGGGAACCTTGTTGCTCCTGGCCGGTTTGCCCGCAGTGGCCCATCACTCCTTCGAAGCCGAATACGATGCTAAGAAGCCCATCACCATCACCGGTAAGGTGACCAAGATGGATTGGATGAACCCGCACATTTTCATCCATATCGAAGGCACCGACAACACCGGCGCGAAAGGGACTTGGTCGTGTGAAGGCGGCAATCCGAATTCGCTGCGCCGCAACGGCTGGGTCAAAGATACGATCAAAGTCGGCGATGCGCTGACCATCGAAGGCTCACGCGCCAAAGACGGATCGAACTTGTGCAACGCTCGCGCGGTGAAACTGGCCGACGGCAAACGAATCTTCGCAGGCTCTTCGGGCGGCGACGGAAACTAACGGCAACGCTGTTCTGAAAGTGAAAAAGGGTGGTGTAGGCGCTGTCGCCCGCACCACCCTTTTCGCGTTCGTAAGTTACTTGCGTTCGCCGGCGAGGTGCAACACGTCGTACTGGTTGCCCTTTTCGTCCTGATTCTCGTTGCAGATGTTCTCCATGATTTCCCAGTTCTCCGCGAGCTGAGAAGTCTGAACCACCTTCCACGGACGGCTGTAAGCGCCAGGATCGTCGATCGTCACCTCCACCACCAACTTGCCCCGCTCAGGACGCGTAAAGCGTTCGGTCACGTGCAGCTTATTGGTGCGCGGATGCCCGTCCGCATCGAGCCATGCCTGATTCGTCCGACCATCGCCGAAGCCCAAGCCCACCGTATCGATCACCAGCGTGTCGTTGTTCTCCCAATGGCCGATCGAATCGCCCCAGTAGGTTTCCTTCACCGACGGATCATGTCCTCGGCCATCCATGAATACCTGACGGTACGGATGCACGTTGCCTTCGTAAAGGATCACCAGCAGTCCGTCGCCCTGTACGATCTTCCACGGATACGGATTCACGCGCGGCGTTCCCATCGGCAGGCAGAACCCTTCCGGATCGAAGCGGCTCTCTTCCACCTCAAAGCGCTGCTTCAAGGCTTCCTTGGCCCACGGCAACATCGGTACATCGTTCGGATCCAAATCGCGCGCGATGTTGTGCGCGAAGCCTTCATTGGTCTTGCCCTTTGCATCGCCGGGACCATAACCGGGTGCGTGATACACGCCGCTGAAGTCGACCTTGCCGTCTGTCATGCGCGGCGTCGGCAGCCCTTTTTTCGCTGCAACTTTTCCGGAATTCTTTGGAGCCGGAGCCAGCGTCTGCTGCGCCATCGCCGCCGAGAAAGCCATCGCCAACATCCCACTTGCAACTACAAAATATTGTTTCATCTGGATTATTCCTAGTGAACCGAAATTAAACCCTGGGCCCGCAAGCCCGCTTCCGTGCAGGTGTATTCCTTCAATTCCCGATTGGTGCTGAGCGTATGCTGCCGCTCAAACGTAACCGGCTTGGTGAAGGCGCCGGGGTCCGTCATGGTGATGCGGACATTCAAATGCGTGCGGTCCGGACGCGTGTAGCGCTCCACCACATGCAGTTGCTCACTGTGCGGCAGACCCTTCGCATTCAGCCACGTAAGGTCGTTGAGGCCGATCGTGTCGACCACGAGAGTATCGCCCTCCCACACGGCGTTCGAGTGGCCCATCCAATTGTTTTCCCAATCCTTACCGGCCGGATGCGCCGTGTTGATATGGAACTGCCGGAAGCTATGCGTGCCGCCCTCAAACATCATCACCAGGACTTCCGGAGTCTGCATAATCTTGAACGGCTCCGCCGTGATACGTGGAACGCCGGTGGGCAAGCAGCGAGCCACGGGGTCTTTCTCTTTGCCGTCACTCCGTTGTTGATAGACCTTCTGCATCGCAGGCGTCAGCGAAACTTCGCCGACATAGCTGAAAGTCTTCGGGTCCGAAAGCCAGACACCTGAAAGATCCGGCTTGCCGTTCTTCGCCCGAGGCACTTCAGTCGCCTTGGGCGCTGCTTTGGCCTTACCTTTTGTCTGCGCTCCAGCCGGCGCGAAAAGCGAAACCGTTAAAACGGCAGCGCTGAGAAGACTTCCCCACTTCATCAAAATGGTCTCCTAAACCCATCGGATAGTAGCGCGATCGGGTCACGGTGTCAATCCTTCAGGGCATGCGTCGCTCAATGGAATGAAGAACTTGCACGCCCTTTAGCGGGCCGCGAGCGCCGTGGGTCGACAACTTCGCTTGGAACTGGTCTAATGCCTTCGTGATGGACTTCCTGCCCCGACACGAGAATCTGGCCCTACGTTCGGGAATGTTCCTCGCGATAGTGGTTACATTTCTATCCCATTCTCTATTGGCCGAGGTAGTTCACGTTCGAGACTATCGCACTCACGAAGCGAAGGACCGGGGCGTCTTGTTCGCTCTGGCCCTCACACCGCAACAGGACGTACTCACCTTGGTCGCGAAGAAAGATGGAAAGTGGCGTCTAACACGGATCCAGCGTTGGCTAGACAGGAAACCACAGGAAGAATCGATTGAAGTTCCGGGGTTAGCCACCAAGGACTTTGCAATACCAGACGGACCCTGGTACGCCAAGGTGCTTCTGACGCCTGACGGACGTTTCGCGGTTTGTATCTCCTCGGGCCACGGGATCATTGCTTATGGGGAGCGCGGCATTATTCTTGATGACATTGTGACAGTGGTTGACCTTCGCGACTTCAGTGTTGTGACTTTCAGCCACACTCCAGCCGCACCGGAGGAGATGCATACCTTCAACCTCGACGATGGGCGGCTCCTCCGCATGACTGCCGAGGCCGAAGGCAATTCTCAGTGGGTCACCATGAGCCTGCCGAGTCTCCAGATTGTGGATCAGGGGCAGAATCCCCCTACGGTCCGTCCAAGGAATTCCCGTCCGCAAGTAATCCCGGAATCTCAAACGGCGAAGAGGTCCCCGGAATGCACATCTTCGGAGCTCACCGGTGACGGAAAGTTCAGCATTGAATACTGCGGGAATCGTCGTCAGCGCTGGACGCTAGTCCACTCCCTCAAGACCGGCAAAGTGGACCGGATCAAGCAGGCTAGGCGAGATTCTTCCCACTCGAGCCTCGCCAACTATGAAGGGCGGGACTTTCTCCTGTTTGTGGAAGGAGGAACAAAACTCAAGGTTTACGAGTTGAAAGAATAGCGATCGCTCGAGTTTCCCGTCTGGGCGGCTGTTGAAAACAAAGAACACCCAAGAGGCGAGCATTTTTTCTGGCATCGTGTTATTCTTAGAGAACCCCGGCCCGGTCGTCGAAAGTTTCTCTTTCGAACCGACCATTCGGTCTGTGCCGGAGTAGGGGTAAATCTCACGCCCGGAAGGGCAGGATTTTTAAGCAGGGCCGTTGTAGCTCAGCTGGTAGAGCGCGTCCTTGGTAAGGACGAGGTCACCGGTTCAATCCCGGTCAACGGCTCCAGAATTTTGTTTCCGGAGCGAGCGCCTGCAAGGCGCATTTGGAGAAGAGAACATGGCGAAAGAGAAATTTGATCGTAGTAAGCCGCATTGTAACGTGGGAACGATCGGGCATATCGATCACGGTAAGACCACTCTGACTGCGGCGATCACCAAGACGCTGGCCAAGCACAATCCGAAAAATACGTTCCGCAGCTTCGA
>CALQCC020000013.1 GCA_943328975.2 Bordetella parapertussis
CCGGAGCGGCGACGGCGTTTCAGCGAAGATGGTTTTCTGGCAAGCATGCAGTACTACCTGTCACAAGAGTACGGGGACCAGCCCTCCAGGTCGATTGGGGAAGCCCTTGAAAGTGGGCTTTGGATTCGCGTAGTACTGTAGGGCGTTTCGCTTAGGTAGATAGTTTGGATGACCGTCTCCCGCCGGGCTTATGTTAAAATTACCTCAGTATTCATGCGTCTCGGACGAATCATCCTGCTGGCGAGCTTGGCCCAACTGTTGGGTCTATCGGCGCTGGCGGCTGCTCTTTCTGAGATTCCGGCGTTCACCAATGACCAGCGCCCAAGCGAGGATGCGCAAGTCTGGAATGCGCTCTCCACGGTCGCGACCGTGGATGTTGCGATTAACTTCGCGCACGTTCGAGCCTCTTCGCAAGCGGTACTGGCTGTAACCGCTTTGGCAGAGACCTCCTTCAAACACTCCGTCTGGATGGTGGCTCCCGCAATCCGCACGGTCGCTGTTCCCCGCCCCCGGCAACATACTCTGTTGCGCTGCTGAATTTACACCCTCTCCTCTCTAATCGTCGCCGTCCGTCCGCAAATTTATTGGAGAACTGAACTATGGGTGTAGATACCGTCCTCGCCAAGATTTTTGGCACTAAGCACGAACGTGAAGTAAAGGCTATGCGTCCCATGATCGCCGCGATCAATGACATGGAGCCGCGCATGCAAGAGATGTCCGATCAGGACCTGGCCGCGCAGACCGTCACCTTCAAAGAACAGCTCGCGCAAGGCGCGAAGCTCGACGACCTTCTGATCCCGGCCTTCGCCACGGTGCGCGAAGCCGGTCGCCGCATCCTCAATATGCGGCACTTCGATACGCAGTTGATCGGTGGAGTCACGCTGCACCGCGGCAAGGTCGCCGAAATGAAGACCGGTGAAGGTAAGACACTGGTCGCGACGCTCCCCGTCTACCTCAACGCCCTGGAAGGCAAGGGTGTCCACCAGATCACGGTCAACGACTACCTGGCCCGCCGTGACTCGGATTGGATGGGGCGCATCTATAAAGGACTGGGTCTGAGCGTCGGGGTGATCGTGCATGACATCAGCGATCAGGATCGCCGTGCCAGTTACGCCGCCGATATCACCTACGGCACCAACAACGAATTCGGGTTCGACTACCTGCGCGACAACATGAAGTTCCGCATCTCGGATTGCGTGCAGCGCGGCCATCACTACGGGATCGTCGACGAAGTCGACTCGATCCTGATTGACGAGGCGCGTACGCCGCTCATCATCTCTGGACCCAGCGAAGAATCCACCGACAAATACTACAAGATCAACGGCATCATTCCGCAGTTGATCCGCGGCGAAGTCATCGAAGGCAAAGAGCCCGGCCAGAAGTGGACCACCGGCGACTATACGGTCGATGAAAAGTCCAAGAGCGTCGCACTGACCGAAGAAGGCGTGCTCAAAATGGAACGCCTGCTAGGCTTGGGCAACTTGTACGAAGCCGTGAACATGGAGATCAACCACCATGTGCAGCAGGCCCTGCGCGCGATCGTGATGTTCCATCGCGACCGCGATTACGTGGTGAAGGACGACGAAATCATCATCGTCGACGAGTTTACGGGTCGTCTGATGCCGGGCCGCCGCTGGTCGGACGGGTTGCATCAAGCCATCGAAGCCAAGGAAGGCGTCAAGATCCAGCGCGAGAATCAAACGCTGGCCACCATCACCTTCCAGAACTACTTCCGTATGTATAAAAAGTTGGCAGGCATGACCGGTACGGCCGACACGGAAGCAGCCGAACTCAACAAGATCTACAACCTGGACGTCACCATCATCCCGACGAACAAGCCGCTCCGCCGGTTGGATTTCCAGGACATCGTGTATCGCACCGAGGAAGAAAAGTTCCGCAACGCCGCCAAGGAACTGCAGGAACTGCATGCCAAGGGCCAGCCGGTGCTGGTGGGCACGGTGTCGGTTGAAAAGTCGGAAAAGCTTTCGGGCATTCTGAAGAAGATGGGCGTGCCGCACGAAGTCCTGAACGCCAAGAACCACGAGAACGAAGCCTTCATCGTTGCCCAGGCCGGACGCAAGGGAGCGGTTACTGTTTCGACCAACATGGCCGGTCGCGGTACGGACATTTTGCTGGGCGGCAACCCCGACTTCATGACGCGCGCGCGTCTCCGTAAGGAAAACAAAGATCCCGACGAAGTCTCCAAGGAAGAGTGGAACGAAGTTTACGCGCAAGTGAAGGCGCAGACCGACAAGGAACACGATGAAGTCGTGGAACTGGGCGGCCTGCACATCCTGGGCACCGAGCGGCACGAATCCCGTCGCATCGATAACCAGTTGCGCGGACGTTCCGGCCGCCAAGGCGATCCCGGCAGCGCTCGCTTCTACCTCTCTCTGCAAGACGATTTGATGCGCATCTTCGGCGGCCAGCGGATGCAAGGCCTAATGCTGAAGCTGGGCATGGAAGAAGACGTGCCGATCGAAAGCGGCCTCATCACCAAGCGCATCGCGGCCGCGCAGAAGGCCGTGGAAGCGCAGAACTTCGCCGCCCGTAAACATGTCCTCGAATACGACGACGTCATGAACAAGCAGCGTCAGGCCGTGTACAGCATGCGCCGCGCGTTGCTCGAAGGCCAGGACCAAAAGGAACGCATCGAAGAAATTGTCGGCGGCATCGTCGGAACGTTCATCGACATGCGCTGCCCCGAAAAAGTCCGTCCGGAAAACTACGATTGGACCGGCCTTGAAACCGACATCCTGACCCAGTTCGGCGTCGGCATCGATGCGGAAGCGCTGTCCTCGATGACCAGCCGCGAGGCCGAAGACGCCATCCTTGAATTGCTCAAGGCCAAGTACGCCGAGAAAGAAGCGATGCTGGGCACCGAGCTGCTGCGCGACACCGAACGCATGCTCATGCTCAACGTCATCGACAACCAGTGGAAGGATCACCTGCTGTCGATGGACCACCTCAAGGAAGGCATCGGCATGCGCAGTTACGCGCAAAAAGATCCGCTGGTGGAGTACAAGAAGGAATCCTGGGAACTGTTCAAGGGCGTGATGGATCGCATTGAAGATGAAACCATCCGCTACCTGTACTTCATGCAGCGCGTCGAACATCCGCCGGAGGCCGGGCAGCATGTGGATTGGTCCGAAGTAGGCGACGGCGAGGAGTTCGATGCTGATGCGCAAGCCCAGGCAGAAGCCGAGCGCGAGGCCGCGGAACGCGAAGCTGAGGCCAAGGCCGCGCAGCACTCGGTGATGGACTTCACCCGCAATATCCAGCGCAAGAAGGAAAAGGAACTCGACGCGCTGCAATTCGTCGGCGGCGGCGAAGCATCGAAGCCCGCGCAACCGGTGCTGGCGAAGAAGACCCCGGGTCGCAATGATTTGTGTTCGTGCGGGTCGGGCAAGAAGTACAAAAAGTGCCACGGGGCGTAAGCACAAACACTTTCACGCAAAGACGCCAAGATTCGCAAAGGAACGCTACTGCGGCGGTGCGAGAATGGGAAAGGTCCTATGAAGCTGCTCCATGCATTGATCCTTGTCGCTGCCCTGCCCCTTGGGGCGGCTATCTTCCCTGAGCAGATCGGCGACTTTGAACGCGGCAAGGTGAGCGAGCTCAAGGCTCCCGATGCGGAACTCTACACCGAGTACGGCTTCCAGGCCGCCGAACACGCGGAGTTTGCCGGGCCTTCGGGCAAGTTCACGATCGACGGCTGGCAGGTGCACGATTCCACGGGGGGCTTGGCGCTCTTCCAGCTCCGGCGGCCCGCCGACGCGACGAAGTCTGACATCGCAACGCTGGCGGTGAAGACCTCCAAGGGTGCCACGGTCGGCTACGGCAATTACGTCTTCGAATACTCGGGGCTCACCCCGACCAAGGACCAGTTAGAGGCGCTGCTCATTCAGTTGAAGCAAGTGGAGCGGTCCCCTCTCCCCACCCTCACCGGCCACCTGCCGGCGGAAGGCCTGGTCGCGAACTCCGAGCGCTACATCCTGGGACCGGTTTCGCTCTCCCGTTTTGTCCCCCAAATCTCACCGTCGCTAGCCGCGTTCCACCTGAGCGCCGAAGGTCAGATGGCCAAGTATGCCGGCGACATGACGCTGACCGTTTTCGAATACCCCACCCCGAATATGGCTCGGGAACGGCAGGACGCCTTCCTAAAACTGCCGGGGACGCTCTCCAAGCGCGCCGGACCGCTGGTGGCTGTGGTCACCCCGCCGTCGGATGCCGACGCCGCAGAACGCGTCCTGGCCAAAGTTATCTGGGACCCCAAGCTCACCCGTCAGGCTATTGGCACGCCCCCGGCCCAGGGCATTGCAAATATTGTGCTGACCGGATTTCTACTGGCAGGTGTACTTATTGCGGCTAGCTTGTTCGCAGGATTCGGGTTAGGGGGAATCAAGGCGTTCCTCAAGCGGCGCGGGTGGTACAAAGAGCAGGACGCGCTCACCGTACTTCGGGTCCGCGAGAAGTAAAGGCGGAATAAGCCTGCGGAATCTGGCTGTTACACCGAAACAAGCGGCCCGGAACATGGTTTTCCGACAGCTTTTCCACAGGACCTCTCACATCAGCTCCTGCCCCTAAGTACATGTAATAGGGTAGCTTAAGGCAACCAGAAAAGGCTTCGGATTTTTGCTTGACTTAAACGCTGGGAAATTTTAAGATCCAATCACAACTCAGGTTTTGGCGGTTGCGATACCGTTGGATCTGATTCTCCCATGTACATCGCCCTGCGAAAGCGGGGTTGCACGAAAAGGCCCACCGTAAGGTGGGCCTTTCTGCTTTTGAGTGAGGGTGTTGGGAGGGCTAGGCCCGCTCGCGACCGCTGACCAGGGCGCGGGCATCGAAGCTGAAGGCCCGCCAGTCCGAGGCGGTGACGTCCCGGAGCAGGTCTAGGGAATCGGTAAAGTAGGCCCGCTGCAACCAGCGCGGACCCTGGAACGCGTCCCGCCCGTGCAGCACTCGGTCGTCCTTGAACAGAAGGGCGGTTCCAGGCCGTACGACGACCTTGGCCGGCACCAGCTCGTCGAGAAGGCTCCGGAATAGCTCCAACGCCAGCGTCGCCTCAGGCGTTACGGGAATGATGGTGGAACTGGCGGCGGAAACTCGCATGAGACCTTGCTCATCGCGCCATAGGATCGGGCAAGGGGCGGATAACGCCCGCGCTTCCCCGAAGGAGAAACTGGCTGGGCAGGCATGGCGGAAGATCGGTTGGGCCAGCAAGGCAGCTAGCTCGGCGGGCGCCGCTTGTAGGATTTGGTCCGCGGTGACCACTGTGGTGGAGGTCTTTTCGTTCAGCAGCCCGTACAAAAGAATGCCTTGTTGTTTAAACCAGGAAGGCAGAAACGCGTTGTCGCTGTGGAACCCGAACTTCACCCGGCCGGCGTTGGATTGGAGTTCTTCGCGGCCTGGAACGGGCGTCACTTCGTGGATCGGGCTGCCGTCTTTTTCGTTGACGTAGGAAAGCAGTTCGCCCCACTGGCACAGAATGCCGGTGATGACGGCTTCGGAAACGGCTTCTTTTCCAACGGGACGCATTCCGTTTTCTGGAATGCCGGGAAGATGCGGATCGACCGGCAGGTTTTCCAGAACAATCGCAGGAGCCCCTGAGGGCGCAAAAAACGCCTGCAGCGCCGTCTTCATGTCTTCTGGAAGATAGCGGGCCGCTAATGCAGTAGAAGCTTCCCGGAACGCGGTCCACGCGACCAGGTCACGGTAATCCGGATACGCCAACTTTGCGGCATCACTCGTCCATTCCGCGCGGCTTGCATCGGAGAGACGCAAACTTTGCAGCGCCGCGGACGAAGCGGGAGCCGGAAGTGGTAACACGGGGGCGGTAGCCATTGTAAGCGTTCCCGGGACGAATCCCGAAGCTGATTCCATTCTACTCATTCGATGGTCCGCAAGGGGAGGGCGGTGCAGCAAATTAAAACTTATCCCTGCAGGCGGGGGAGCAGAAGAAATACGTCTGTCCGTCTCTATCCTTTCGCACAGCCGTGGAGGAAGCAACGAACGTTCCGCACACAGGGTCCTTCTTTAGAACGTCGGGCTTGAGGGAATCCTTGGGAGGGGGAGCGTCCGCGCGGCGCTGCTGGCCCACCGTTGCATTGGTAAAAATGCGCGCGATGAAGCCGATGACGCCGCGCAGCACGCTGATCATCAAAACCGAGAAGATCAGGTAGAACAGCGCGCGGAACACTCGGGTGGCTTACTTGCCTTTACCTTTGGTTTGCTTGGCCGGCGCAGGGGCCGGACCGCGGTTGATGCTATTGGTGATGGTCGCGCCCAGGGCGGCCAACATGCCCTTGGCATCTTCCGCACTACCGCCGGTGGGAGCCAGAGCCAAGTACTGCTGGAACTCTTCCGCCGTACCGGCTGGAGCCACCAACTTACCGTCTTTTTCCACGCCTCGCCCGATCAGCGTCACGCCCAACTGGAAGTGCGCATCGGGATTCTGGGGATCCAGTTCGATCGCCTTGCGGTAAGCCGCTTCCGCCGCTTCGCTGCGATTGGTGTCAAAGTACACCGCGCCCAGATTGCGATAGCCCTTGGCTGCCCCGGTGGGATCCAGTTTCACGGCTTCATTCAACTGCGCTTGCGCTTCGTCCATTTGGTTGGAGCGAGCCAGCACAACGGACTGGTTATAACGATAAGTTGCGTCGGTCGGAATGATGGCGACCGCTTTGGCGTAAGCCTCCGCGGATTTCTTGTAGTCCGCGAGACGTTCGGCACCGCGCAACGATTCCGCGCGCTTTTGGTAAACATCGGCCAGTTGCCCGAAGACGGCATGCTGGGTCGGATCCAGTTCAGAGGCCTTGCTAAAACCGTCGATGGCGGCGGTCCAATTCTTAGCCTTGGCGGCTTCCATGCCGGCGTTGAAGGCAGTCTGCAGGCCTTCATTCTTGGTCTGGGCTTCCTGGTAGTCCTTCATTTCCTTCTCGAACTTGGCCTGGGCTTCCGCCTGCGCCTTTTTCTCGGCTTCAGTCGGCTCCGCGGGAGCAGCCTGCTTGGCCGGACCAGCCGCAGGCGCGGCCGCCGCTGCCTGAACCGGAGGCTTGCTCAGATCGAGCTCGATCGGAATGGCCTTGGCATAGTCCGTGCGGGCACCCTTGGTCTCAAAAATCGTGGTGCCCTTGTCGGTGATGACGATGTCATAGGTCCCGAGCGGCAGCGTGGCATAGTTGAACTTGCCGTCTTTGTTCGTCTTAATGGTGTAGTTGGCCTTGATATCGGTGCGAGTGATCTTCACCTCGGCACCTTGCAGCGGCTTGCCATCGGTCCCTTTAATGATACCGGTGATGGCGGTCATCGCCTGGCCGAAAGAAATCGCCGAGAACACGGCGGCTATTGCGAATTGGGTCAGCGTCTTGCGAACGTTCATTGGTCTCCCTCCCTATTATCGTCCGTCTAACAGCATACTATAAGATGCGGCGGGGCGAAAGAAGTTTCCTTCCCCCCGCGCACCGCGAACGAGTCGCTCCCGCCCGCTTGGGCCGGACCAGTGGAGTCGGCTACTACGCAGCGCAGGACCGCTTCCCACCACCACGGCAGTGCGGGATCCTGCACGAAAACCCCAGACCTAGAGTACTGCAGGTTCCGGTACTGATAGTATTCTAAATTGTTGATAAAATTGCACTTATTGATTGACTAGCCAGTGCTTTGGGTGATAAGCTCCTTTATCTCGGAGGAGAAGCTCATCCTGAATAAGTTTGAGCAAAACAAAAAATGAAAAAGTTCGTAATTATCTTCGCCCTGGGCAGTGCGTTAGGATCGACGGCTTTCGCCACCGCGAACAGCTGCGGCACAGCCATAGCGGCCCCGCCTTCTGGGACGACCAACCCCACGAGCTACATCACCATGACTACCGCCAATCTTGTGGATGCCAACGAAATCACCCCGTCGGCTACGGATCAAGGTTGCCAGGTGATGAACAAGGTGTTTGACAATTTTGCTGTCTCCGTATCGTCTGGAGTGACAAATACGAACGGAACCGCGGTAACTACCGCTTCAATCATGTTGCTAGGAACGGACCCAGCAACCGCAGGTATTCAACAGCTCATCAGTTTCAGCCCGACCACAACGAATCTAGCAAACCCCGCACCCCTTGGCACTGTTGCCACTACCGGGATCGACTGGAGCTACGACGGCACCAGTGGGACATCCCAGACGACTACAATTGATTTCAACGTGACCCCTGTACTAGGGAGCGGCACCTATGGCTTGCGAGGAATGGGGATCGACTATACGGCGCTGACCGGTACGGACCAAATCGTAATTTTGGTACAGGCGTGTTTTGTTCAAACCAGCGTTTGTAGCAGTGGTTTTGATTTTGCTCAAACTTTCACGTTTGATCCAACCGGGACGGCGGACCAGACCCTCACGCTTGGGGGTTCAAATTTCACCTCAATTCAGACTAGCGCCTACACGGTAAGGCTCACGGCCACTCTAACCGATGGCAGCAGCAAAGGTGGTATCAAGCTAAATAACTTTTTTGTGGAGTTCCAGGACACCCCGGAGCCTGCGACTTTTGGCATGATGGGTGCGGCACTGGCCACTCTAGCTGTGATGGCTCGACGTCGGCGCAAGGTCTAGTCGATTCCAAGTTGTTTCCTAAACGCGGTCCGGTTCCCCGGGCCGCGTTTTTCATTTGGGACGATGGTAAGATTGCGGGGAACGGCGTGACCGGGCAACTGTAATGTTGATGACCAACGAACAACTCTACCTTGCCCTGGGAATACCCATGCTGTTCAATGCCGCTCTGATCGGTGCCCTAATTGGATACATGAACGCGAGGTTTAACTCCGTAGATCAGCGCTTCAACGCCATGGACCAGCGGTTCAATGACATGCGCGACCTATGGCGGTCCGAGTTGCACAGGTTCAAAGATATCCTGGCCGCGCGACTGAAGCACCTCGAAGAGCGGCACTAGCCGGTTAAAATCCGGTGCCGCGCATTTTTCATTTGGGGGCGATGGTAAGATTGAGAGGAACGGCATGACCGGGCAACTGTAATGTTGATGACCAACGAACAACTCTACCTTGCCATTGGAATTCCGATGCTGTTCAACGCAGCACTGATCGGTGCCCTGGTGGCCTACATCAACGCGAAGTTTCACACAGTTGAGGAACGATTCCGATCGGTCGATCAACGTTTCAATGCCATCGACCAGCGCTTCAATGACATGCGCGACCTGTGGCGGTCTGAGCTGCATAGGGTTGAGGAGATCCTGGACGCGCGGCTGAAGCATCTCGAAGAGCGGCACTAGCCGGTTGAAATCCGGTACCGAAACCGCGTATCGAAAAAATGGTTGGTAAGATGGAGAGGAATGGCTTGTCCGGGTAACTAATATTCCGATGACTCCAGAAATTCAAACTCTCCTGACCGTCGCTATGCCTACGCTGGCGGTTCTCATCGGGATACTGGTCAATAACTCCCGCCTCAACGATCTCAATGTCCGCTTGGGCGAAATGCGCACCCACTTCGATCAACGCATCGATGAGGTGAAGGAAACCTGGCGATCGGAACTGCGCCGGGTCGAAGAGATACTGGATGCCCGGTTATCGCACTTGGAAGAGCGAATGGGGCATCTGGAAGAAAGAATCCGTTAGTCGCATCCGCTACTCGAATCCGCCACGCCTCCGCGCACGTCTATTGGTACGATGAAGGTTTCCATGCGGATCTGCATTCTCTTGCTCACCTCCCTGCCCTTGCTGGCCAAGACTGCGGAATGGGAACGCGCGCACGACTTGTTCGAGGACTCGAACTTCAAGCAGGCCGCGGCCATCCTCGAAAAGGCCTCCAAGAAAGACGCCGACAATCTGCTGTTGCTGGGGCAGAGCTACATGGAGCTGAAGCAATACGGTGACGCGGTGGACGTGCTGGAGAAGACGACGGAGCTGGCACCCAAAAGCTCGGAGGCGCAGTTGTGGTTGGGACGTGCGTGGGGGCGGCTGGCGGAATCGAACAAGCTGCTGGCGTTCGGCCGAGCGCGCAAGGCCAGGGCCGCCTTCGAGAAGGCCGTGCAACTGGACCCCAAGAATCGCGAGGCTCTGGACGACTTGTTTGAGTATTACTTCGAGGCTCCGGCGATCGTGGGCGGTGGGCTCGACAAGGCGGAAGGCGTGGCCAAGCAGATCGCGGCGTTGGATGCGGCGGAAGGCGAGCGTTTGATGGCCAGAGTCGCGCGAGAGCGGAAGAAGTGATCTCCAGGGCAGAGACCGTACGGATCGGTGTGCAGGCGCTGCGCTCCAACAAGAGCCGCACGCTACTGACCGCACTGGGGCTGTTGATCGGCAACGCCAGCGTGATCTGGGTGGTGACGATTTCGCTTTCCAGCCGCGACTACATCATCGATCAGATTCAGCGCATCGGGTCGAACATGATTTATGCGTCGTACACGGGGGGCGGCAACGCGTCGGCGGATGCCACGGGGGACTTCGTCAAAGTGTCCGACGTAGAGGCCGTACGTCAGCAACTGGGTAAGCGCGTGGTGGCTGTATCGGGGGTCATGATCAGCCAGGACCGCATGCGGGTGGATGGGCGGCAAGAGGACATCAGCATCATTGGCTCGGATGAGTTCTATCCGGAGGTGCGCAATCTGGAACGGCTTGCGGGGCGCTTCGTCGACGCGGGAGACATCGCCAACCGGAATCGCGTGACGATGTTGACCGAGAAGCTCGCTCGGCGGCTGTATGGTGGACAGTCGCAGGCCATCGGACAGAAGATCAAGCTGCAGGGGTTGGAGTTCGATGTCGTGGGGACCTTTAAGGAGCGCACGCAGAGCTTCGGGCTTTCCGAGTTGCATGACGAGAACGTCGTGATCCCGGTGACGGTGCTGCGCTACTTCGCTCCGATTGAACGGGTGGATCCGCTGTACGTCAGCGCGCGGTCGCCGGAGGATGTTCCGGCGGTGACGCACATCGTGCGCACGATTCTGGAGGGCCGGCATCGTCCAGGGGCGCGCTATACGGTCGATAACCTGGCTTCGATACTGGATACGGCTCGGGTGGTGGCGACGTTGTTGACCGGCGTTCTGATCGTGGTGAGCGGGATCGCGCTGCTGATCTCCGGCGTCGGCATCATGAACATCATGCTGGTGACGGTGACGGAGCGCACGCGCGAGATCGGGTTGCGGCTGGCGGTGGGTGCCTCCAAGCGCGACGTGCTGGAGCAGTTCTTGTCCGAGGCCATCTTGATCAGCATGCTGGGGGGCGTGGCGGGGATCGCGCTGGGAGTAATGCCCGCGCTGTTGATCCGTTTCTTCGCGCCGGAGTTTGCGATCCCTATTTCTGGTATTTCGATTGCAGTAGCCTTCACTGTATCGCTTTTGGTGGGGTTGGTGTTCGGCTTGTTGCCGGCCAGCCGCGCATCGAAGATGAATCCGACGGAAGCGCTGCGTTACGAATGAAACTACTCGTCTATCTCGCTCTATTTCTTGCTCCCGCGTTCGCCCAAATCACTGAAATCGCTACCGATGCTACGGGGCAGAACCTCGTTTTGAACACGCGATTTCGCCTGCAGACCGGAATCGGATGTGACCACGGAGCAGAAGATCTATCGCTGGCAGAATGGCGTTTGGACACGACTGCGGGTCCATATTCCTGAATCCGGAGGGATCGTTCCGGGTAGTATCGGCAATCCGTTCGTGGCCGCCGGTGGGAGCGTGTACGGATGGTTCACCGTGCCCAGCCACGGGCTGTTTCCAGTGGTGCGTATTGCTGCGACCGCGGAGGTATTCGGAATCACCCTGCCATCGGACTTCCCCCGCGAGTATGTTCGCGTGAGTGCCAACGGACGCTTCGCCGCAGGCGCGGGAGGGGTTCCAGGCGAACTATCGATCCCGCAGATTGTGAACGCCCAGACCGGAAGCCGAGGCCTGCTGCCGCTAAACTCCACGCTGCCGCAGGTGGGTTCGGACGGGTCGTTTGCGTACTTTGCCCCGGGCCAAAGCCAGATTACATTCCGGCAGCCGGGGTCCGATGAACGTCGTTTCGCGGCGCCGGGCGAGGTGCTGGGAATGGCGATGTCGGACGATGGGCGGTGGATCGTAGTGGACCCTTCGGCGGGTGATTCGGCGCCCGTGCTGCGAGTTCTGTCTACCGCCACTGGGGAGTGGACGAGCGTCCCGGTGGCAGGCAACACCTTTCGGGGCCGGCGGAGTTGGGGAGTGAGCAACTCGGGTGTGGTCTTTTTGTCCGGGAGCACGCGACTCAGCAGTTGGGATGCGGTGACGCACCGAACGGAGGTTTTGGCGGAATCGGCCGAGCCCTTGCTTGATTTGGCCGTGAGCGCGGATGGGTCGGTTGCGTGGGCGGTCAGCGAGACCAATCGGCTGCTGCGGATCGATGCGCGGACAGGTAAACAGCAAGAGATTCTGCCGCCTTTGGGGTTCAGCCAGGGAGCTGCGGGCGTCGGTGTGCCTGGTTCGGCGATGCTGCTGCAGGGCAAGTTTACTCGCGAGCAACAGGTGTTCGTCCAAGGCGAGAAGTGGCCTCTATCGGACGTCAACGCGAGCGGCTACTGGTTCCAGGTTCCGTGGGAATGGAGGGGAATCGGTGCGGGTACGAACGGGCTGTTGGTGCGCAACGTAGGCAATCCGTTTGAGAACATAGCGAGCGTTGGATACCAGAGCGATTCCCTGCCCTACTTCCCGCCGCAGGTGGACGGGGGCGACCAGCAATACGCGGCGACGGTAATCGCGGCACACTCGGATTTCCATGGCGTGGTTTCGTCAGCCGATCCGGCGCGCGGCGGGGAGAATATCCACATCTACATGACCGGCCTGGGGGCGTTGCAGCGCTCGGTCCCGACGGGAGTTCCGGGACCGTACGATGCAGTTCCCGTGGCCCGGCCGCTGGTCTGCGCCGGACAGTATCTCACTACGCTGGCTCGCACGGATCTCTTGACCGTTCCCGCCATCGTTTATGCGGGTGGCATGATCGGCATCTACCAGGTGGAACTCACGCTGCCGAAGAACGTGCCGGACGGGTCGTGGGGCTTGGTGTGTTGGGACGGGATTCGCGAGACGTTCGGGATTCTGCGCACGCGGCCTTAGGGATACCGCCGGACACCCGTCGCGCTCGCAACGAAGGCCTGAGTCGCCATGCTGAGAAAGAGTCCGTGCTCGACGACTCCTACAATCGAGTCAATCTCACGGACTAGCGATGGCGCATCTGGGATCGGTCCGAAGGCGCAATCAAGAATGTAGTGGCCACCGTCGGTGGTGAAGCCTTTCCGAAGCGCTGCGCGGCAGCCTAGGCGCTCCAAGCGTTTCGCGGTGGACTGCCAGCCGAAGGGGACGACCTCCACCGGCACGGGCATCTTGGAGCCGAGTTGTTCGACCAGCTTCGAGTCGGCGGCGATGATGATAAGTTCGCGCGAAGAAGCGGCGACGATCTTCTCGCGGAGCAGTGCCCCGCCCCGGCCTTTGATGAGGTTCAGGCGTGGATCAATCTCGTCGGCTCCGTCGATGGTCAGGTCGATTTGCAGATGCTCGGCGAGGGTGGTGAGCGGGATGTCGAGCGCGCGGGCTTGCTGGGCTGTGGCTTCGGAGGTCGGGACAGCGGTGAAGCGGAGGCCTTCGCTCATGCGGCGGGCTAGGGCTTCGACGACGAACCTGGCGGTGGAGCCGGTTCCTAGGCCGACGATCATGCCGTCTAAAACGAGAGAGGCCGCTGCTTGCGCAGCGGCCTCTTTTGCTTGATCTATGGTCACGGCTTAGAGTCGCGCCGGATCTTTCGAATCCGGGTTGATGCCCAGATCGCGAGTTGCCGTGGCGGCCACCTGCGGGTCGATGCTGCCGTTGCGGGACAGCGCCGAAAGCGTGGCTTGCACGATCGATTCCGCATTGATTTCGAAGAATTTGCGGAGATACTCGCGATTTTCCGAGCGGCCGAAGCCGTCGGTGCCGAGCGTGGTGAGACGCGGGCCGAACCACGGCGACAACATATCGGGTACGGCCTTCATATAGTCGCTGGAAGCGATGATGGGACCGCGCTCGCCTTCGAGTGCATTGAGGATGTGCGGCGTGCGCGTCGGCTCGGCCGGATGCAGGCGATTCCAGCGTTCGGTTTCGAGCGCTTCGCGACGCAGTTCGTTGTAGCTGGTGACCGACCAAACATCGGTGGCGACGTTGTACTTCTCCGCCAGGATCTGTTGGGCCTTCAGCGCTTCGTTCAAGATGGAGCCGCTGCCGAACAACTGGGCGACAGCCGGACCGTTAGCAGCGGCCTGATACTTATAGATCCCCTTGAGGATGCCTTCGACGACGCCCTCGCGTTGCGGCATGGGCGGCTGCACGTAGTTGTCGTTGTAGACAGTCAGGTAGTAGAAGCAATCTTCCATCTCCTGGTACATGCGGCGGATGCCGTCTTGAATGATGACGGCAACTTCGTAGGCGTACGCCGGATCATACGTGATGCACGTAGGAACGGTGGATGCATGCATCGGCGAGTGACCGTCCTGATGCTGCAAGCCTTCACCGGCCAGCGAACTGCGACCGGCGGTGGCGCCCAGCAGGAAGCCCTTGGCACGAGAATCCGCAAACGCCCAGATAAGGTCGCCCACGCGCTGGAAGCCGAACATCGAGTAGTAGATGAAGAACGGAATCATCGGCACGCCATGGTTGGCATACGCGGTTCCGGCGGCAAGGCACGAAGACATGGAACCGGCTTCGGTGATGCCTTCTTCAAGAACCTGGCCTTCTTGCGATTCCTTGTAATAGAGCAGGATGTTGGAGTCAACCGGCTTGTACTTCTGGCCTTGGCTCGCATAGATCCCGACTTCGCGGAACAGCGACTCCATACCGAAAGTACGTGCTTCGTCAGGCACGATCGGCACCACCAGCTTCGCAAGGGGGCTCTTAAGCAGGCCCTTCAGCACGGTAACGAAAGCCTGCGTGGTGGACGCTTCACGTCCACGGGAACCGCCCAGCGTATCGGCGAAGATTTCGAGGGCCGGAGCCTGGATGTCGATCTTCTTCACTTCGCGCTTCGGCAAGTAGCCGCCCTGCGCGTTGGCGCGCTGGCGAAGATACTGCATTTCCGGGGTGTCTTCGCTGGGACGGATGAAGTCCAAATGCGTGGCTTGTTCGTCGGTCAGCGGCAGGTTGAAGCGATCGCGGATCTTGAGCAAATCCGAATCCGGGAGCTTCTTGGTCTGGTGCGCGGTGTTGCGACCTTCCAGGATCTCGCCCAGTCCGTAGCCCTTGACCGTCTTCGCCAGAATCACCGTAGGACGACCCGTGTTGAGCATCGCCTGGCGATAGGAGTTGAACACCTTCACCGGATCGAGACCGCCACGGCGCAGATCCCAGAGCTGATCGTCAGTCATGTGCTCGACCAGTTTCAGCAGTTCGGGATACTTGCCGAAAAATTCCTTGCGGAGGTAAGCACCGTCATTGGCGCGATAGGTCTGGTATTCACCGTCGACCACTTCGTGGAAGCGCTTGATCAACAGGCCGCTGGCGTCGCGGGCGAGCAAGTCGTCCCAGCCAGAGCCCCAGATGCACTTGACCACATTCCAGCCGGCGCCGCGAAAGACCGATTCCAGTTCCTGAATGATGCTGCCGTTGCCGCGCACAGGTCCGTCGAGACGCTGCAGGTTGCAGTTCACCACGAAGACCAGGTTGTCGAGCTTTTCGCGCGAACCCAGCGTCAGAGCGCCCAAGGATTCGGGCTCGTCGGTTTCGCCGTCACCGAGGAAGGCCCAGATCTTGCGACCGGTCTTTTCGATGAGGCCCCGGTTTTCGAGGTAGCGCTGGAAGCGGGCTTGATAGATGGCTGCGATGGGGCCCAGGCCCATCGATACGGTCGGGAACTGCCAGAAGTCCGGCATCAGCCAGGGATGGGGATAGCTGGAAAGCCCCGGATGATCGCGCAGTTCGTGGCGGAAATTGATGAGATGCTCTTCGCTGAGGCGGCCTTCGAGGAAGGCGCGGCCGTAGACACCCGGCGAGGCGTGACCCTGGAAGTAGACGAAATCGCCTGCTTGCTTGCTGCCATCAGAACCCGTATAGGAGGCGCGGAAGAAATGGTTGAAGCCGACTTCCAGCAGCGTCGCGAGCGAAGCATAGGTAGCCAAGTGGCCACCGACCGTCGGATCGGACTTGTAGGCCTTCACGACCATTGCCATGGCGTTCCAACGCACGTAGCTCTTGATCTTGCGCTCTATCGAGCGATCGCCCGGATAGGCCAGTTCTTCTTCCGGCGGGATGGTGTTTACGTAAGCCGTATTGAAACGCAGCGGGACTTGTACACCGAGCGTTACAGCACGTTCCATCAGGCGTTCAATGAGGTAGGCTGCCCGGTCGGGTCCTACTCCGTCAATAATTTCGTCGAGGGCTTCGACCCATTCGGAGGTTTCCAAAGGGTTGAGGTCGTCGGGAGCTTCAGTCTTGGTCTTTAGCATCAGGTGGGTTACCTCTTCCAAGGTAACTTTTTAGGGGGATCGTCGGCAACTGCTACACGGGCCGGACGTCGGTGTGCTGAAAGTCGTTCCCTTTATAGAGGAGCGGAACTCCCTTCACCTGGGCCAGGGCGTAGGCGAAGGTATCTCCGAGATTAAGGCGCGTTGGACGGCCTCTGTAGCGAGAGAATGCTGCTGCGGCAGCTTGGGCTTGGGCGAGGGTGACGGGCTCGACGATGAGTCCCAGGCTTTCCATCCAGACGTCCGACTTCACTTCCCCGGCTTCCCCATAGATGGACCGCATCCGCACTTGCACCTCCCACCAATTGATGGGGGAGATCCAGGCCCTGGTCGCACCGAGGAGCTTGGCTAAGAGAACGTCGGCCTCGGGCTCGCCCAGCAGGATCGCAAGCAAAGCGGACGCATCCACGGCCATTCTCACTTGGGCAACCCCTCGTCGTCGTAGAGGTCGCGATCGGTGAGCATGGGGCCGACTACGGGGAGGCTGCGAAGTTCTGCTAGCGCCTTCTCCGCTAGCAGACGTTTCTTTGAAAGCTTTGCGTTCGCCTTGACGCGTTCGATCGCAAGCTGGGACTTCACTGCGGTTTGGATCGCATCGGTGATGGAGACGCCAGTCAGGTCGGCAAGCGCGCGGATGTCGTCGGTGACGTCTTGGCGTTTGATCTGGATCGGTCCTGGCATGATTTCAGAGTATCATGACCTTTCTATTTCATGATTCCGGCTCACGCATTCGCGGCGTCCCACCGGAATGAGTACACTGTCTAAATATGCTTCGTGTGCTCTTATTCGTAGTGGTAGCGGTGTGTGTAGGTTGTGGTGGATCGTCGAAGGCTCCGGTAGCTGAGAAAGCTCCGGAAAAGGTCGAGACTCCGGTAGAGGCTCCCAAGGTGGACGCGGCCGTTGCCCCGACGCCTGCGGGTGCGCCGCCTGAAACGATTCTGTTCCCGAGCGAATACGGAAACGTCACGTTCGGGCACCGGAAGCACTTTGAGCGGGTGAACAGCGACTGCGCTACGTGCCATCCGAAGATTTTCCCGCAGGCGCGTGAGCCGCTGAATTATTCCAAGGCGCGGCATAGGGTCGCGGAAGAATATAAGACGTCCTGCGCGGCCTGCCACGGGATCACCGGGACGGCGTTCGCTGCGGAACGGAATTGTCAGAAGTGCCACGATATGGGGCCCAAGCGGTAACTGCCCCGCGCGGCGTTTTGAGCTACAATCGCTGCATGAAAACTCTACTATTAGCCGCCGCTGCCATCGGCATGCTGCACGCCCAAGCACCCACCGCGCCGCTCTCCCACGTGAATGAAGTCAAGGGAGACTACACCGGGATAAAGAACAACCTGCTGCGCGCCGCGGAGAAGATGCCGGAGGAGTTCTACTCCTATAAGCCGTCTCCCGATGTGCGCGACTTCGGCGCGGAGGTGGCGCACGGAGCCGACATCCAGACCATGCTGTGCTCGATGGCGCTGAATGCACCCAAGCAAGGCACGGCGGCCACCAAGAAGACCAAGGCCGAACTGATTGCGGCGCTGAATGAATCGAACGCGTTGTGCGATCAAGCCTATGCGTCTCTCACCGAAGCCAACGCGAACGAAGGCCGTCCCTTCATCCGTGGCCAACGCACGCTGATCGGGGTGCTGGCGTTCAACGTCTCGCATCACAACGAAACCTACGGAACCATGGTCCCCTACATGCGCGCCAAGGGTGTGGTGCCTCCGTCGAGCGACACCACCGGCAACGCGGCCAAGGGCAAGGCGAAGTAGGAACGCCATGAAAACCTCCGTCGCGGCCGCTGCCATCGGCTTCTTTGCGTTCGTCTGGATCGCGAGCAGTCAGAATCCGCCCAACCCGGCCGCGACGGACACTTGTTCCGCCCTTCGCCAACTCGATCCCGCAGGGCTCCCCAATCCCCGAACACAGATCACTTCCGCCACCTCGAACGCGGCAGCGGCAGCGAAGGGCAAGGCTCCTGCGGCTCCCCAACATTGCGAGGTGCTGGGTAAGATCAACGAGCGCACCGGGGTGAACTCCCAGCCCTACGCGATCAAGTTCCATCTGCGTCTGCCGGCCGCATGGAACGGCAACTTCTTTTTTGAAGGCGGCGGCGGATCGAACGGCAATCTGGGTACGGCGTTCGGCAATCTGCAGGGCGCGCAGCCAGGCAATGCGTTGACGCTTGGCTACGCGGTGGTCAGCCAGGATTCGGGGCATGACAACGCGGCCAACAACGACCCCGCGCGTAACGGTACGGTGACGTTTGGCTTCGATCCGCAGGCTCGGCTGGACTTTGGCTACAACTCCTACGACCAAGTCACGCAGGCCGCGAAGGCGATCATTCGCAGTTACTATGGCCGAGCGCCGCAGCGTTCCTACTTCGTTGGATGTTCCGAAGGCGGACGCGAGGGCATGGTGGTTTCGCAGCGCTTCCCGCAACACTTTGACGGCGTGCTCGCATGCGCCCCTGGATTTAATCTTCCGAAGGCCGCGCTCTATGGGCACTCTTGGGATGTTCAGTCATTCGCGGAAGTGTCCGCGGCCACCGGCATCTACGACCGCGCGGGCCAACCGTTGCTCACCAAAACTTTTACGGATGAAGACCTCGACCTAGCATCGCAGGCGATCCTCAGCGCTTGTGACGCGCTCGACAATTTGGAAGACGGCGTCATCGATAACTTCCCGGCGTGTAACGGTGCGATCGTCGCGCCGAAGCTGACGGCGATCCAGTGCGCCGGACCCAAGCGAGTCACCTGTCTTTCTGCCGCTCAGGTCACCGCGATTCAGAAGGTGTACGCGGGAGCCAAAGACGCGCAAGGTCGGCTGCTGTATTCCGACTGGGCCTTCGATCGCGGCATTGGTGGCCGCATCGGCAACAACTACAACCAGGGCTGGAGGTCGTGGAAGATCGGCGCCTACGACGCGCCGCAAAACGGAGCCATCATCGCGACCTTGGGCAGCGCATCGGTCTCGGCGCTCTTCACCACGCCGCCTACCGAAGTCGCATCTGCCGGTGCCCCGCCCGTGGCGTTCCTGCGAAGCGTGGACGTGCAGACTGCGGGCGCCAAGCTCACGGCGACGTCTGGAGAATATACAACGGCAGTGACCGACTTCATGCGCGCGAACTCGACGGATCTCGCCGCGTTCAAGAATCGCGGCGGCAAGCTGCTGATCGTCCAAGGCGTCAGCGACCCGGTTTTCTCCATCAATGACACGATCCGCTGGTGGGAAGAATTGAATCGCGTGAACAACGGCACGGCTGCGGAGTTTGCTCGGATGTTCGCGGTCCCCGGCATGAACCACTGCAGCGGTGGTCCCGCGACGGACCAATTCGACGCCTTCACCGCACTGACGTCGTGGGTCGAAAAATCCGGGCCTCCCGCGCAGATCGTCGCGACGGCGGGAAATACTACGCCATGGCCGGGACGCACGCGTCCACTGTGTGCGTATCCTACGCAGGCGCGTTATAACGGCTCGGGCAGTATCGAGGACTCCCGCAACTTTAGCTGTCGCTAGGACGATTGCGCTTCGCTCGCCGCGCGCTGGGACTCAGCACCCGATTCCACCACATGATGGTGCCGGTCACGAAAAGCATCGAAGGCAGCAAGCCGAGAACCACCCACAGCGCCTTGGTCTTGTTGCCCGCGAAGTTCCCGAAGTGCAAGTAATACAGCCAGCGAATGAAATTATCTCCGGGGCTGCGGCGGATCGGGGCGCGGCCTTTGCCTTTCCCTTTGCCACCACCTTTGCTGAAGCCACCTTGGGGAATCGAGATCTGCGCAGCTACGACAGATGGCGGCGCGGCGATCATCGCTTGCGGTTCGTCCGGTACTTCCTCGGGAATCGCGTACTGGATCAGCGGCGAGAATTGATTGATTACTTTCTCGAACGGCAACGGCCACACCACGAAGATGCCGGTCACCGCCCACATGAACACCAGTCCGAAACTCCAAAATCCAACTGAGCTATGAAGATCCCAATTGATCCGCTTCCAACCGGATTTCGGATTGATCCACAAGTTGCGTTTCCACTTGTCGATGCCGGGCCACCACACCACGGCTCCGGTGATGCACAAGATCGTGAACACGATGGACGCAACCCCGTTCCACATACGGCCCGTATCGCCCGCTAACAGATCCGTATGCAAGCGCACGAACCACGAGGCAAGCTGGATCGCGTAGGGCACCGAGGGTCCCAAATCTTCTCCGGTGTACGGATCGAACATGCGTTGGTTGCGCTCGCCGTGATGATCCATCCACACTTCGGTGGCTATGTTCGCCTCTTTGGCCGGCCACAGGTAGCTGACTGTGTCTTCGGGATAGATCTTAATTGCCGCCGCTTTCAACGCTTCGTCGGAAAGTTTCTCGCCCTTGACCGCCACCTTGCGCGGCCCCTGATCCGCCTCGCGATAGATCTCATTGCGGAAGACGATGGCGCTGCCGCTCACGCTGATAAGCAACACGTACAGTCCGAGCGCGATGCCCGACCAGAGATGGATCTGAAACATCGCGCGCCGCAGCCAGACGTTCTGCGGACGGCGCAGCCATCCTGCCTTCGGGCCCGGCTTCGGGATTTCTGTCGGGGCTTGCGGGTTCGTGATCTCCACCCCGGTATAATAGCGGAAAATGATTATCGACCCCAGCACCCGCGACCCCTTTGACGTTTACCGCCTGCTCTCGGGGTCCATCCTCCCCAGGCCGATCGCATTCGTATCCACGATCAGCAAGGATGGCGTGCGGAATCTCGCTCCGTTTAGCTTCTTCACCGTGGCCAGCGCGAACCCTCCCATCATTGCGTTCTGCCCCATGACGCGCGGCGGCGATAATCCCAAGAAGGACACGTTGGTGAACATCGAAGCCACCGGAGAATTTGTAGTGAATATTTGTAGCGAAGACTTCGCGGCGCAGATGAATTCGACCGCGGGAGAGTATCCGCCCGACGTGGATGAATTCGAACTCTCCGGCCTCACCGCTGTCCCCAGCGAAATCGTGAAGCCCCCGCGCGTCAAAGAATCGCGCGTGAATATGGAGTGCAAGCTGCACCAGTTGGTGCAAGTGAGCGACAAGTTCCTGGGCGGAACGCTGGTGCTAGGCGAAGTGGTCCGCTTTCACGTGCAGGATTCGATGGTCAACAGCATTGGGGAAATCGACGCCGACCAATTGAACGCGATCGGGCGCATGGCGGGTCCAGTGTATGTGCGGACGACGGATCGGTTTGAGATGGTCCGCCCGGCATAGCGCTGCTAGAGTTCAGGCTGGGGGACCGGTGCTGCGAAGGTAAACGCAGCGCGCGTCGGACCTGACGCGCGCAGCAGTTCGAGCTTGGTTCGGCCTTCTATAAGATCCGGGTGATGCCCCGCGGGAATCCACCAGAACACTTGATGCGGCCGGGTTGGTTTTTCAAACCATCGCGCACGGTCGCGAAAGACACCTGCGTGCGCGGACTCGTAGGCGAACTCTCTCAGCGCCTCGACGCTCTCCCACACGGAAAGATTCTCCAGCAGCAGGGGATCTCCTCCGTCATCGGCAAGTCTCCACACGAAGCCGGGGCTGGCTCCGCTAGAACATTCATCGTGGGGACCTGGGCGTAGAACTCGGCCATCTCCGCGCTATCCGGTGCCCAACGAGCCAGCAATAGGTTCAATTGGGCGAGATGCCAACCGGGCATTAGAACGCGACTTTGGGAGCCTGCTTAGCCGCAGCATCGGCACTAAAGTAGGCATCTTCGCGCGTGAAACCGAATAACGAAGCCGCGATGTTCTTCGGGAACAGTTCGATGTTCGTGTTGTACTTTTGCACGGACTCGTTATATCGCTTGCGAGAGACGGCGATGCGGTTCTCGGTGCCCGCTAACTCGTCCTGTAAACGCTGGAAGTTCTCGTTGGACTTGAGCTGCGGGTAGTTCTCAACCACGACCAGCAAGCGGCCCAAGGCTCCTTCGAGTTGGCTGTTACCGGCGATGCGTTCTGCGGGGGTCTTCGCACCCATCATGGCCGAACGCGCGTTGGCGATCGATTCCAGCACCGACTTTTCCTGCGCCGCGAAACCTTTGACCGTTTCGACCAAGTTGGGGATCAGATCCAGCCGACGCTGGAGATCGACGTCAACCTGTTTGAACGAAGCTCTGTATTCTTCCCGCTCCGTCACCAGTTCATTCCGCGAACCCATGAGATTGCCGCCCAACACCAGAGCCAGCAATGCGATCCCGCCAATTACGATCCAACCGGTTTTCATTTATGTTTTCTCCGCCGTTCCAATTATCGCTAGTTCAAACCGTCGACGAACACCACTACCTTACCAATAGAAACGAGATAGCACGCAAAAAGTTCCGTGACGTCCGGAACGTCTGTTTTCTTAGATTCGCGAATGTCGAGCAAGGATTCAAACGCCGCCATATCCGCCGGAATCGTTTCGGCCACCTGCCGCACCACCGCGCGACGATCTTCCGCCGGTTTCACACCAGCCAATGCGAGTGCATGGCGGTTGAGTACGCAGAATGTAGATACGGAATCCGCGCACAGC
This sequence comes from Bordetella parapertussis, assembly GCA_943328975.2. Taxonomy (GTDB): domain Bacteria; phylum Acidobacteriota; class Terriglobia; order Bryobacterales; family Bryobacteraceae; genus Palsa-187. The sequence goes on from CALQCC020000013.1 coordinate 22,946, forward strand.
GCCAGCAACGCCGGCGTGTCGGACAAGATGCTCGCACCCTGTTGGCGAAGTCGCAGCAGATTGCTCCGCAGTTCGTGCTCCACTTGGGTTCGATACTGAGTGTCGTGCACAACCAGATCCGCGATGGGATCAGGACCGAACAGAACCCGGCGGCGATGCTGCATGTCGCGGAACTCAATCGGGAAACTGTCGGCGGAGTTACTGACTTCCTCTTCGCTCATCAGCAGCGGAGCAGGGTTACCTTGTTCGCGCCACCAGCGCAGGATAGGCTCGCCGTCGGCCAGTTCGCGCGGCGTGATGTCTTTCAGGACGCACAGAATATTGAGGTCAGAGAAGCGATCGCTTTGACCGGGCGCCGCTGCGGATCCATAGAGAACCACTGAGACCAGACGTCCACTGAAAGCAAGCTCGAGTTTCGAAACCAGTTGTTCTAAAGGGTTCATTTGTGATTACCAGCCTCCGGATGCGCCACCGCCACCGGAGCCTCCGCCGCCAAAACCGCCGAAGCCACCACCACCGCCCCAGCCACCACCGCCGGAGCCGCCGCCGAAGCCGCCACCGCCCCAGCGATCATTCCGTCGCCCGCCCAGCATGTTCCCGATGATCATGCCAGTGAGGATATCGCCCGCGCCGCCACCGCGACCTCCGCGCCGTCCGCCGAACATACTCAGAACGACCATCGCCAGGATGAAGAGCGCGACAATTCCACCGAAGGGAATGCCGTCCTGTTGTTGGCGTCGCCCCACGGGAGCCTGCCCATCGATGGTGACGCCCTTCGCTTGCGCGACACGAGCGCCGAACTGTTGGACGGCAGCGTAAATTGCACCACCGTAGTCGCCTTGCCGTAGAATCGGGCGGATCGCGCGCAACACGTCGCCCGCGGCACCATCTGTGATGATGGGCTCCAGACCGTAGCCGACTTCCGCTCGATTCTTGCGATCTTCAATCGCGAAGAAGATTAATAGCCCTTCGTCCGTGCCCTTTTTGCCGATGCCCCATTTCTCAAACAGACGAACCGAAACATCTTCAATCGTGTCGCCTTCAAGTGACTTTACCAGCACGACGGCGAACTGCGCGCCCGTGGCTTTTTCGACGTTGGCACAATAGGTTTCGATGGCTGCCGCGGCGTTTGCGTCCAACGCACCCGCGAAGTCATTGACGTAGCCGCGCGGTTCAAGCTTGGAAATATCGAGCCCAAACGCCAAGCTCGTGAATACGAACGCGACGAGTGCGAGTCTTTTCATGCTGGTTCGATTAGTGGACAAGTAAGTCTTGGCGGCGCACCCGGAAATCGCCCAATGGGCCGAGCATCGCGACCGCAATCTGTTTGGGCTGGAAGAACTTCTGCGCCAGCCCCTGCACTTCTTCCGCCGTCACTTGTTCCACGCGGCGCAGCATTTCGTCCATGGACATGAAGCGTCCAAAGTATGTTTCCTGGCGCGCGAGATTCGCCATGCGCGACGAAGTGCTTTCGAGACCCAGCACAATGGAGCCCTTCAAATGATCCTTGGCGCGGCGCAGTTCTTCATCACTCACCCGCTTGGCAGCGACCTCGTGCATTTCGTTGACGATCGACTTGATAACTTTTTCCGCGGTCCGCATCGACGTGCCCGCGTAAATGATCATGCAGCCAGCATCGCGATACAGCGCGAGTTCGCTGTAGACCGAATACGCCAGGCCTTGCTTTTCACGGATATTCTGGAACAATCGCGAACTCATGCCGCCGCCCAGGATCGCGTTCAGGATGTAGCAAGCGAAGCGGGATTCGTCCGGCATGGCGATGGACGGAACGCCCACAAAGAGGTGAACCTGCTCCACCGTCTTGCGATCCTTGAATACCAACGGCGCATGCGGTTCCGGAACGGCGCTTGCTGCGCGAGCGCGGCGCGGCTTCAAGTCGCCCAGATGTTCTTCGGCCAGCAGCACCAAATGTTTGTGGCTCAGATTGCCGGCCGCCGTGACCAAAATATTCGCGGGGGAATAAATCTGCCGGAAGTAGCGATCCAGCTTGTCCCGATCGAAGCTGCGAATCGTCTGGCGCGTGCCCAGAATCGAGCGGCCCAAGCCGTGCCCTTTCCAAAAATGGCTGCTGAACAATTCGTGCGCCATGTACTCCGGGTTGTCCACTTCCATCTTGAGTTCTTCCAAGATGACGCCCTTTTCCTTCTCGAGATCTTTCTGATCGAAAAGCGGATTGCGCACCAAGTCGCTCACGATGTCGAAGGCCTCGGGCAAGTGTTCGTCCAACACCTTGACGTTGAAGCTGACTACTTCCTTGGACGTGAACGCGTCGAGACCACCGCCGATGGAATCCACCGAGCGCGCGATCTGTTCCGCGGAACGTTTCTTGGTCCCCTTGAACACCATGTGTTCGACGAAGTGGGAGATGCCGGCCTCGTGTGCTTCTTCTTCGCGAGAGCCGGTGCCGACCCAGATGCCGACCGAGACGCTGCGCACCTGGGGCATCCGTTCCGTAACAACGCGGATGCCGTTGGGGAGTTCTTGGCGCTCAATGTCGCGGGATTTGGATGGGCGGGGCGCAGACGGCCGAGCGTTCTTCGGGGATGGGGGCATCTACATCTATGATACGCCCACGTTGCGTGCAGGGTTCCCCATAATGTGATGGGAGATGGCCAGAGCAAAGGAATCGATTCCTGCACGTAGGGCAGCGGACATCGCGGGGTCCGCTGCAACCTGACTCGCCGAGAGCGACCTCCCCAGCAGTTGCAGGGTGAGCGCGGACGCCAGCACGACCTTCGCCGACATGACGGTCAACGTTTCCGTCAGCGCGTCCTGCGCATAGGTCCCGCGCGGCGATGCATTGAATAGCGTGACCGGCTTCTCCGCCAGTTCTCCGCTGCCTACTACCCAGTCGAGGGCATTCTTTAAAACGCCTGGAATGCCGTGGGCGTATTCGGGTGTGGAGAAAACGACGCCGTCGGATGATTGCAGCTGAGCCCTCCAATCCGTCACCGCGCGCGAAACCCGCTCGTCATCAAGATCCGGATTGAAATGCGGAATGTCGCCGAGTCCAGCGTAGAAGCTGAGATCGATGCCCCGGGGAGCGAGCGCCACGGCGGCCTGCAGTAGCGCTGTGTTGGATGATGAGGCTCGGAGACTACCGGATACCGCCAGGATTCGCATAGGACTGTTCTCTTTCAGTTGTCGCAGATCCGGTGGATCGCCGGGGCTAGCGTGCTTACAAAAACATCCCGGTGACGGGACCATCTTCCCGGATAGGGCACGTGGACAAACTCGCCGCTCCAGGTCGCGCGTGAAGCAGCTTGCAGAACGTTGCCTTCGATGGAGCGCACTACCGTGACGATAGTGGCCGGTCGCAGTCGCGCGATGCTCCTCGACAATGACCGTTCACTACCTCGGCAGGCAGCTCGCCGCGCTGCCGGAGGAAGGTCGTCCACGGGCTCTGGACACAGGTCGACCAAATAGCAACCTGAGGCTTGGAAGGTGGCGAGGAAGTTCTCTTCGCCGATAGAGGGATCGGCCGCCTGGAAGGCCGCTAGCATCGCCCGGTAGAGTCCAGAATCGCAGCGGTAGAAGAAACGTCCGGATGCGGGCGGCGACTCTCCGATGAACAACATGCGCACACGGGGCGGGCGGAAACGGCGTCTTAACTTCTCCCGCTGGCCTCGCGTCATTTGCGAAACTCGACCTCCTGATTGAGCTGAATCTGACCGCCTTCCATGATGTCGCAGTTCAGCGCCAACTTGCCGCCGAAGCGCTTGACGATATCGCGCAGAACCGTCGGATCGTGAGCCAAGGTATCGGGATCAAAGGTCGTCATGATGCAGCGACCCCGTAGATCGGCGACGCTGATCACGACGTCGCCGATGAAGAGTCGACCGCCTTGCCACTCCCTTTCCGCTAGGCCGTTGACGCCTCCCACGATGATGTTGGGTCGAAGGCGTCTGCGGTCGCGTCCGAAGGCTTCAATGGCACCATCGGTCGCAACCAGGAGAGGAAGAATGTCGAAGCGATCCACGCTATCGTCCCGCATCAAGCGAGCGCCTGGGCCCACGATCTTTTGCACGGCGACCAGAGCAGCGGGACTGGTCCAGGGCTGCCCGTCGATCAAAGGAGTGCCGTCCTCAGCCAGCGTCCCGTGCAACCCGAGTAGTCCAGGATACGTGCGCGAGGTCACCGTGTGCCCCCGCGCGTCCTGGACCTGGATGATGCGGTCGCCATCGATGCCCGAAGCGGCCAGCCGCGCTGTTTGCAACTGCTCCCCTGCCATCGACTTCACCGGATAGCGCCAGAGTTCCTTCACGTACATTGTTCTTCTCCTTACGAACCGCTTACGCTACCAACGCGGGTTCCATGGTTACGGAAACGCGCGGGAAATCCACGTCGGTGCGGGCCACGTGATTGAAGTAGTTGGTGAAGATGTTGATGGCGACGTTCGCCACGATCTCCGCCACGTCGCCGTCGCTGTAGCCGGCCGCTTTCACCTGCGCCACTGCCTGGTCAGAGACTTCACCACGCTGCACCACCAGCAATTGCGCAAACTGCAGGCCGGCGTCGCGTTTGGCGTCCTGTGCATGCGCTTCGCGGCTGGCGGCGATCTCTTCCGGCTTCAAACCCACCATCTTACCGATCGTGGAGTGCGCGGAGAGGCAGTATTCGCACGAGTTGGCCTGGGCCACGGCGAGCGCGATCTGCTCGCGGAACTTGGCATCCAGATGGCCGGTTCCCAGCGCCGCGCCGAAGTTCAGGTACGCTTCCAAAGCGGCCGGACCGGCGGCCAGGGTCTTCATCAAGTTCGGGGTGATGCCGAGCTTGGCCTGCACTCCGTCCAGTAACTGTTTCGTCTTGCCGGTGGCTTCGGCGGGGTTCACGGCGGTGATTCGTTGCATTTGATTTTCTCTTTTCTGTCGCGTCTTGTGAGCGACACCCTTACAAGTGCATCTATGGCGCCAATCCGGAAATACCCCTAAGTTGTTGCAATGATTAGGACAGAGCCCCACGGTCGCATCATGAGATCTCATAGCTCATGAACTTTCATGAGCTATTCCTGAATTCTCAGGTTATGATCCAGAGGTGAGCGCCGCGACCCCAAACATGGAACCCCTGCCGTCGATCATCCTTGCCCTGGCCGAGCAGCGCGCCCTGAGCGCGGTCCTTAAAACGATCATGGACACGGTTGCGCGCCAACCGGGCGTGGCACTGGCTCGGCTGTGGTTGCGGGAACCCGACGAGGCCTGCCCGGTGTGTTCGGCAGGCGAGCCGAATCCTCAGCCAGCGGTCCATTTGCGCGCCAGTGGAGGCACACCGCTCTCGACCGAGGCAGACTGGTCGCGCATCGACGGGTCTTTCCATCGCATTCCTCTGACGCCCAACCACCTCAAGATTGCTCACATCGCGAGCACGGGCGAATCCATTCTGATCCCGCGACTTTCCGAAGATCACAAGTGGGTCCGCTATCCGGAATGGGCGCGCAGCGAGGAACTGGTCAGCTTCGCGGGACACGCCTTGTTATTCCGAGGCGAAGTCTTGGGCGTATTGGCCGTCTTCCGCCGGACGCCCGCCGACGAAAATTGCTTCACGTGGCTGCGCACCATGGCCACCGCCGCGGCGATCGCCATTGCGAACGCCAGAGCTTTCGAAGAGAACGAATTACTGCGCCACCAACTGGAACAGGAACGGGACTACCTGCGGGAGGAAGTGGAAGCTACCGGATCGTTCGGTGACATCCTGGGCCGGAGTCCCGCACTGAGGCGCGTGTTGCAGCAAGTGGAATTGGTGGCTGCCACGGAGGCGAATGTTTTGGTGTTGGGCGAGAGTGGCTCGGGCAAGGAACTCATCGCCCGGGCGATTCACCAGCGCAGTCCGCGGTCTCGAAAGCCGCTGGTGAAGGTAAATTGCGGGTCGATTCCACGGGAACTCTTTGAGAGTGAATTCTTCGGCCACGTTCGCGGATCCTTCACCGGCGCTGTGCGCGATCGAGTGGGGCGATTTCAGCTTGCCGATGGGGGCACCTTGTTCCTGGACGAAGTGGGGGAAATACCTCTGGAGCTGCAATCGAAGCTCTTGCGCGTATTGCAGGAAGGCGAATTCGAGAGGGTCGGGGATGAGGCCACGCGCCGAGTGAATGTGCGTGTGGTAGCCGCCACCAACCGCGATCTGCGCAAGGAAGTGGACGAGGGACGTTTCCGCCTGGACCTCTACTACCGGCTGGGAGTATTTCCCATGGAGGTGCCCCCACTCCGCGACCGCAGAGAAGACATCCCGGAGCTGATTGCGCATTTCGTGCGCCAGGCCAGCGCTCGATTCCACGTTGCGCCACCGGGGGTGTCCCATCGCGAGATCGAACGCGCGCAGCAATATGATTGGCCAGGCAATGTGCGCGAGTTGCAGAACGTGGTCGAACGCGCCGTCATCGTCTCGGTTGGGGGAAAGCTGACCTTCGATTTGCCGCAAGCGGGACGGCCGCGAAGCAAACAAGAGGATCGCGCCGTTTTCCCCGCCGCATCAGAGGGAGTGATCTCGGAGAAGGAATGGCGGGAGCGGGAACGCGCCAACGTAGTGGCGGCCCTTCTTCAGGCCAATTCTCGAATCTCGGGTGAAGGCGGCGCCGCGGAACTGCTGGGGATTCATCCCGCCACCTTAGCCTCCCGCCTCAAGGCGTTAGGAATCGAGCGGCGGGACATCCTCAAGTAACGTCGCACACCCGAACTGCCGATAAACAAGGTGCATGTCTTCAGCTTCAGCAGGTCGGTTCCAAGATCACTACGAGGTGCTCGGGGTAGAGCACAAAGCGGGTTCGGATGCGATCCAAGTCGCCTACGCGCGCTTGGCCGACAAGTACAATCCCAGGACCGGCGTGATGCCGGATCTGGAAAAATATGAATCGATCTTGCTGGCGTTCGAGGTTCTTTCAGACCCGGAACTGCGCCTCGATTTCGACAAACTGAAGGGCATTGGAGAAGAAGACAAGCCCAAGTTCAGCGGGATGCCCTTTTTTGAGGCCTACCAACGCGATACCCATTTGCGTATCGCGCTGCTGTGCGTCCTGTATGACCGGCGGCGGTCAAAGCCCTTCACGCCCGCGCTTTCCATGCGGCATTTGGAAGCCATCTTCAGCGCCTCCACGCAGGAACTCAACCTGGCACTGTGGTATCTGAAGCAGCGCGAGCTGGTCATCGCCGACGACAAGAGTAGCCTGCAGATCAGCGTAGATGGGATGGACTATCTGGAAGCCAACCCGCCCTCTCCGGAGTTAGTGCTGCCGATGATCCGGGCAGCTGGGTTAGCAGGGCAGGCGCCGGAAGTTCCTGAACGCACAACAGAAACTGCAGTGGTAGAGACCGAGCCCGAAGCACCTCCGCCACCGGTCCCCAGTCAGAGCGCCTTGGGTTCGGCAGCGCGCATCGGAGATCTGCTCGCGCGCCGCAAGGTCAGCTAGAGCTTTTCGTTGGCCGCGCCCTGTCCGAACGTGAAATAATTGGCGGCTGTGAACGCTTCCGATCTACTGGCCCTCGCCAGAACCAAAATGCAGCGGCTGTCTGAGCTGCCCGCCGAGATTCGACCTGTAACCCTCGACACCGCCTACGATGTGCAGGCAGAGCTGATCCCCAAGCTGCTGGCCCACTTTGGCGGCTCGGCAATCGGGTACAAGATCGCATGCACCAATGAAATCGCGCAGCGGCAGTTGCACGTAGATCATCCGTTCTTCGGCCGCCTGCTCTCCGCGACCACCCAGACCAGTCCCGCGCGCATCGCCTCGGGAGAATACTTCATGCGGGTGATGGAAGCCGAGTTTGCGTTCCAGATGTCGGCCGATCTGCCTCCCTCGGGCGCACTACGCACTCGCGAAGAAGTCGCGGACTCAGTCGCGGGCGTCATGCCGGGCATTGAAGTCGTCGACAGCCGCTTCGATAGCTGGACCACTGTGGGCACGCCTTCCCTGATCGCCGACAATGCCTGCCACGCGGCGTGGATTCGCGGACCTCTGGTAAAGGACTGGCGAGGGCTCGATCTGGCGACCCAGAAAGTCCGGCTGATCATCAACGGTGAGGTGAAAGGTGAAGGCACCGGAGCCGCCGTGTTGGGGCATCCGTTGAACGGCTTGACTTGGCTGGCCAACGCATTGAACGCCCGGGGTCTGGGGTTGCGTGCGGGCGATTGCATCACCACCGGCGTGACCACCGACATCTATCTGGCCGGTCCCGGGGATCGCGTGGTCGCCGACTTTGGGTCGGTAGGAAGTGTAGAGCTGGCGATTGACTGAAGTAAGGTGGCTTTTCGCCGAGCGAACGGTGCGCTAGAATCAGTGGACGAATTCGGAACGGCTGTCTGAATCAAAACTTTGGGGGCTTTGAAATGCGAGCATATTTGACATTAGCGGCGGGATTGATTGTTTTAGCAGCGGTGCCGGTTTTTGCGCACCACTCCATTGATGCGGAGTTCGACCGCAATAAGCCGATCACGGTCAGCGGCACAATCACCAAGATCGAATGGATGAACCCGCACATTTGGATCTATCTGGATGTCAAAGACAAAGACGGCAAGATGGTCAAGTGGCAATTCGAAGGCGGTCCCCCGAACGCACTGCGCCGCGGCGGCTGGAATCGCGATTCGCTGAAGGAAGGCGATCAGGTAACGGTGCGCGGCATCATGTCCAAGGTGGAAGCCGGTCTCAGCGCAACCACGGGCAACGCACAGGAAGTCACGCTGCCGGGCGGTCGCAAGGTGCTGGCGGGCCAGGCCGAAGACGGCAAAGCCAAGTAGCCGTTCTGTTAACATCGAGGCTAGAGAGAGTATCCATGCGCGCAAAACTGAACTTATTGGGAGCCGTTGTTCTGGTCGCCGTTGCTGCACCGGTGTTCGCACATCATTCCTTTGATGCCGAATTCGACCGCAAGAAGCCGGTCTCATTGACCGGAACGGTAACGAAGCTGGAATGGATGAACCCGCATGTGTGGGTCTACCTGAAAGTCGCCGATGCCTCTGGCAAACAGGTCACGTGGCAGTGTGAGAACGGTGCCCCCAACATGCTGAAGCGCGCCGGCTGGAATCGCGAATCGATCAAAGAAGGCGACCAAATCACCATCGACGGCAGTTTGGCCAAGGATGGCTCGAACACCTGCAACGCGACAACCTTGGTCCTGGCCGACGGCAAGAAAGTATTCGCTGGTTCTTCTGGCGGCGACGGCAAGGCGAAATAGCGAGTGGCAGCAGCTAACCGGGTCGTCGCGGTCATGGACGACCTGTTCTTTACCGTCAAAATCCTGGACGCAGCCAAGCGGGCCGGGCTCACAGTTGACTTTGTCAAAAGCGAAATTGACGCACTAGACAAAGCTCGTACTGCGCCCGCGCTGATGATTCTCGATCTGAACTGTGGCGCGGTGGAACCGCTACACCTCATCGCGGCGCTGAAGGCCGATCCAGAAACCAAGCGGATCAACCTGATCGGCTACATCTCCCACGTTCAAGGCGAGTTGAAAGTGCAGGCGCAACAGGCCGGATGCGACATGGTCCTGGCACGCTCGGCGTTTTCGCAAAACTTGCCGCAACTCTTGAAACGCTACGCTTAGGGCTTCTGCGTTTCTAACTGGCGTTTCGCGCGAGCAACGTCCTCTTGCAGTTGCTTGGTGATCTTCTCAGCTACGTCCGCACTGGCCCCTCGGAATTTTGCCCCGCCAGATTCCTGCGTAGTGGACCAGATCACATCTCCTTCTTTATTCACCAAGCGGACCGATGCCATGGCTTCGTGTTTGCGCTCATGAATGTTGACCGATTCACTGTCCCCCACCGTCACTCCAGCGGACCGACTGGCCAGATTCGCGAGGGAGGAAGCATTGGACGACCGCGCTCCCGCACCCGTCGAAGCCCGCAGAGTGAGGCTATCGGAGGACTGGAATTGCTCCGTATAGACCAAATCCTCGGCGGCACCCCGCAAGAATGCGTCAGCGCGCTCGGGGTCCTCCGTGAGAACGTACAACTTTGAGTTGTGCAGGCTGGCGATGATGAGTTCTCGCAACTGATCCGCCGACTCCCCGCCCGTGAGCCGCTCCACATGCACGCGCTTGAACGTAAGCAGATCATCCGCGCGTGCGGAAACAAGCAGCAACAGAGACAGAATCAGAGATCGCATGTTAGTTCCCCGCCTTGCGGGCCTCCTGGTCTTGATATTCGACCTTCAATCCGGTGCGAGCTTCCAGCGCCACCAGCGCGGCTCGAATGGAGTTCTTGTCCACGCGGAACACCATCGCCTGCTGCATTCCCCGTTCATCGGTATACCCCACCGTTAGATAGTGACGCCGCGACTTACTCAGCAGGAAGATCGGTGACACAACCAGCGCCAGCGCCAAGCGGCGGTCCACCTGTTGCCCGTACTCGAGCAAGTTCACTCGATCATAGGGAACCCGCAGCTGCGACTTGTCCGCGTAGAAAGCGAAATAGCGATCATCGGAGAGCTCAATCCGCCCCCCTGCCCCGGCGCGCATCCCCGCAGTGGTTCCGCCGACATAGTCGACCTCTGTCTGCGCGAACAGCGAGGCAGCCGTAAGAAGGAGCAAAGTGACCGACCGAATCCGCATGAGATTCATGTGGAGATTCTGGCATCGAAATCTCACTTTGAAGTTTGAGAATAGCCCGAAACATCCGGCGGATTTCCCTGACCGCGCTCCAAAGGCCCCTGCGCTATACTCGATGGCTGCTGGAGCTCTCATGAAAACTACCTCTCTCTCGTTCGCCGCCATCCTCCTCGCCGGAGCCGCCTACGCGCAGGTCACCCCGGAGATCGCAAAACAACTGGTCAACATCGGCCGTGGAGTATGCGTCCCGCAAACGGCGCAAGTGTACCGGCCGCTGCATGGGAATCCGCCCTACACCGGCGTGAACATCGCACGGGACCAGAAATTCGGACCCAACGCCCTGGATGTGGCGGATGTTTTCTCGGCGGAAAAGGGCGGCGGCAATCGGACGGTGCTCATCTATAGTCCGGGCGGCACTGGCAATAAGCTGCAGGGCGGTCCCAATGGCGATGTCTTCTATGACAACGTCATGTTGTGGGCGACGAAGAATGACATGGTCGGCGTCCTGATGCAGCGCCATGCGGGCGCGAACTGGGACGATCCAGGCAAAGACGTCGGGCTGCTGGTGAAGTGGGTGCAGGAGAACATCAAGAAGTTCAAGGGCAATCCGGATCGCATCTTCATTTGGTCGCAATCGGCGGGCAATCAACCTATCGCGATTTACATGGCGCATCGGGAATTGCAGGGGCCGAAGGGCTCGGGCGTGAAGGGTGTCATCTTCATGTCGTCGCCGGGATTCAGCATTCTGCCGGCGGTTCCCCCTGCGGCGGCGAATGGCTTTGGGACGTGCAACAATCCCGACGGTTCGCCGTTTGTGGCGGCTCCCGCAGCAGCCAAGGGTGGTGCACCGAAGGGTGACGCAGTCGCCAAGGGTGGTGGTGGCGGCAGAGGTAAGGCTGCACAGCCGGACGAAGCCACGCTGCTCGCGCGCTCCAATCTGGCGGGCCTGCAGAAGTCGAAGGCGCAGTTCTTCGTCTCGGCGGCGGAACTGGATCCTCCGGGCGTGATCGCATTCGCCGAAACCCTGCGCGACCAGTTGTGCGCCGCGAAGCATTGTCCGCAGTACGCGTTGATCAAGGACCACAGCCACATCTCTGAAGTGATGTCGCCCAACACGACGGACGTCAGCGTCACCGGACCGATCCTCAAATGGATCAAGAGCGTGAAGTAAGCGCCGGCATTCGTGAGGGCCTGCTCTCCCTCGTCGTTGTCCTAGGCTTGGCGCTGTTGCTAAGCACCGAAGCGTTAAGTCTATTCGGTGCGCTTCAGCGCCCCTGGGTCGCTCTCTATTGGATCGCCGTGTTCGCCGCAGGCGGCAGCCATCTCCGAAGATTCGTCCGATCCTCTTTCGGCCAAAAACGCCAGTTCGATCCCATCGTCGCGTTGTGCTGCGCCGCCATCGGCGGGATCCTGCTGCTGACGGGCATCACGGCGTGGTTCAGTCCTCCCAACAGTTCCGACGCCATGGCGTACCACTTGCCGCGCGTCCTCTATTGGGCGCAGCAGGGGAGCGTCCGCTTCTTCCCCACGCAGTATCTAAACCAGATCATGCTGCAACCGCTGGCCGAATACGCGATGCTGCATTTGTACTTACTGGCGGATTCCGACCGCCTGATCAACTTCGTGCAGTGGGGTGCGGCGTTTGGCAGCATCGTCGGGGTCTCAGCAGTGGCCGGACTGCTGGGTGCGAATCCACGGGGACAGGCGATCGCCGCCTTATTTTGCGCCACGTTACCGGCGGGGATCCTAGCGGCCTCAGGAGCCAAGAATGAATGGGTGCTGGCACTGTGGTTAATCTGTGCCGCCTTCTTTGCGATTCGATTCAACACCACCGGACAGCGTCGCGATGCCGCCCTGCTTGGGATCGCCATGGGCTGCGCGCTGCTCACCAAGGCCACCGCATACCTGTTTCTTCCGCCCTTGCTAGTCGCCGTATTTCTCGGCCTGAGTAAGATCGCCTTCCAAACGCGCATTCGCGGAACACTGCTGGCTCTAGCGTTCGTCGCAGGAATCAACGCGCCCCATTATACGCGCAACTACGACCTGAGCGGCTCCATCCTGGGCTTCGATTCCGCGCAAGGTGACAGCTACTTCCGCTGGCGGAACGAAACGTTCGGCTGGAAACAAACGGTCTCGAATGCGCTGCGCCATCTTTCCGAACAACTCGGCGCGCGCAATGAGCGATGGAACCAGGGCGTGTTTGAAGCAGTCCTCTCGCTTCACTCTGGACTGAAGATCAACCCCAACGATCCGGGCACAACCTGGCCAGGGGAGCAGTTCACCGCACCCAAGAACGCCAATCACGAATCGAACACCCCGAATCGCTGGCACCTTCTCGCACTACTCGCGCTGTGCTGCTTACTGCCCCGACGGACAAGAACCTACGCAGCCGGAGTCGCCGCCGGCTTTGTCGCGTTCTGCTTCTATCTGAAGTGGCAACCCTTCATGGCTCGCATGCTGTTGCCGCTGTTCGTAGTCAGCGCTCCGCTGGCCGGCGTCGTCCGCTTCCCTTCAGCATTCTTGACCACAGCCGCCCAGTTGGGACTCTGTCTACTACTCCTGGATAGCGCCCGGTTGCCCGCGCTGCAGAATTGGGTTCGCCCACTGGAGGGTCCGCAGAGCGTAATCAGCGCCCCCCGCGACGACCAATACTTCTCCGACCTAGGTCGATGGATGAATCAGGAGTCCTACGAAACATCCGCCGCCCTCCTGGCCGCGAGCAAATGCCGGACAGTGGGAATCGACATCACCAACCTGCAACTCGAATATCCCTTGATGGCACTGCTCCGCGAAAAAGTATCCGACGCCGCCTTCATCCACACTGGCGTCGAAAACGCGTCAAAACGATACCGCCAGCCCTCATCCGAGGCTCCCTGCGCAGTGGTCTGCTTGGACTGCATGAACGACGCTGCGCGAACCAGTCACTACTCCAACTTCGCTCGCTCGATTCCGGTGGACCGGTTTGTGGTCTACCTCCAATAAAGGCGGCTAAAACCAAAATTGACCCCATGCTCCCCGTTGTGATAGCCTAAGCCTTTTGGGAGAGTCTGCTAAGTCTCTCAAAAGAAACCGTTGGCTCCCTGCATATCTGAATGGAACAAACGCTTCAAGCCCTCACTGGGATTTTGCTCAAAGCTATCCCGACCATAATTATTCTTGTCATACTGCATCAATTCTTAAAGGCCGTACTCTTCGGCCCCGCGGAAAAGATGCTGAAGGAACGAGACGCCCTGACGCATGGCGCGCGCAAGGCAGCGGAAGTGTCGCTGGCCAACGCGGAGCGCAAGACGCAGGAATACGAAGCCCAGTTCCGGGACGCCAAAGCTGTCGGCTATAAGGAACAGGAAGAAACCCGGCGCGTCTGGCTCACCGATCAAACCGAGCAGATGGCGCGGGCCAAAGCCGACGCCGACGCGCAGTTGGTTGCGACCAAGAAAGCCATCGCTGCTGACGTAGCTGCCGCGCGGATCACCCTGGAACAGAGCAGTCAAACCCTGGCCGATCAAATCGCGACAGCGTTGCTATCCGGGAGGAAAGCATGAAGCGTCTCTTGTTGGTAGCTCTGTTGGCTGTCGGCAGTTCGTTGTACGCGCAGGAACCTGCGGAGCACGCGGAAGAATCCAAGGGCGAAATCGTCGTTCCGGACTCCTTAAAGTGGGCAAATTTTGCGATTCTGGCTGTTGGTTTGGGTTACATGATGGCCAAACTGCTGCCGAAGAATTTCGCCGAACGCACCGCCGCTATCCAAAAAGAAATCACCGAGGCGCAGACCGTGAAGCGCGACGCTGAAGCACGGGCCGCGAAAGTCGAAGCGCAAGTGAAATCGCTGGGCGCCGACATCGCGAATTTCCGTACCGAATCGGCCAAGGAAATGGCCCACGAAGGCGAACGCATCCGGCAGGAGACAGCCGCGCAGATCGCCCGTATCGGCGATCATGCGGCCATGGAAATCGAAACGGCGGGCAAGATCGCTCGTCGCGAATTGCGGCAGTATTCCTCGGAATTGGCGCTGAAATTGGCTGAAGACCGCTTGCGGGCAAAGCTCGACGGCGCCACAGACGCCGCGCTGGTGGATGGATTTGTAGCCGATCTGGGCCGCCAAGACGCCTTTTCCAAAGAGAGGGCGAACTAAATGCTTTCTGTTGTTGCTACCCGCTATGGCCGCGCACTGGCCGACGTGGTTGTCGGTGCCAATGTCGACGGCGCCGTCGTGCTTGGAGCCCTGCGCCAAGTGGAAGTTCTGATCCAAAGCTCGGCTGAATTGCGCGGCGCACTGCAATCGCCGGCCGTTTCCCCTGCCCGCAAACGCGCTGTGATGCAACGCATCATCGCTCCGATGGGCCTGCCGGATAAGGTCTGCAATTTCGTCAACGTTTTGATCGATCATCGCCGCGCGAAGGATCTCCCGAACATCGTGGATGCCTTCGAGCAGATGCTGGATGAGCGCTTGGGCTTTGTCGGCGCCGACATCCGCAGCGCAAAGGAATTGACTCAATCTCAGCAGTCCGCCCTGGAGTCGCAACTTTCGCGGCTCTCTGGCAAAAAGACACGACCGAAATTTTCTATCGACCCTGCCCTCATCGGCGGAGTTGTCGCGCGCGTGGGTTCGACCGTTTATGACGGCAGCGTGCGTGGGCAGTTGGAACGATTACGAACGAAGTTGGCGTAAGCCGCCGCTTCCAGGAACACAAAGGAACTTATGGCTCAAATTCGGGCAGATGAAATTTCCCGCCTGCTGCGCGAGGAAATCGACAATTACGACCGTGTGGTCAACGTAGCAGAGACCGGATCGGTGATCTCGGTGGGCGACGGTATCGCCCGCGTCTACGGCCTGGAAAACGTCATGGCCGGAGAACTCATTGAGTTCAAGGGCGGCCTTGCCGGCATCGCGTTGAACCTGGAAGAAGACCAGGTCGGCGCCGTGATCCTGGGCGACGCCAGCAGCATTAAAGAAGGCGACGAAGTAAAGCGCACGGGCCGCATTATGTCGGTTCCGGTGGGCGAAGCGATGATCGGCCGCGTGGTCGATGCGCTGGGCAAACCGATCGACGGCAAGGGCCCGATCGAAACCAAACAGTACAACCCGGTGGAGCGCATGGCTCCCGGCGTTATCGACCGCCAAGGCGTGCGTCAACCGTTGCAGACCGGCCTAAAGGCCGTCGACGCCATGATCCCGATCGGCCGCGGTCAGCGCGAGTTGATCATCGGTGACCGCCAGACCGGTAAAACTACCGTGGCGATCGACACCATCATCAACCAAAAGGGCGGCGACGTGACTTGTATTTACGTCGCGATCGGCCAGAAGCGTTCCACGGTTGCCCAGGTAGTAAAAACTCTCGAAGAAAACGGCGCGATGGATTACACCATCGTCGTCGCCGCCACCGCGTCCGACCCGGCCCCAATGCAATATCTGGCGCCGTACTCCGGCACCGCCATCGGCGAATACTTCCGCGACACCAAGCGCCACGCGCTGGTAGTGTACGACGATCTTTCGAAGCACGCCGCCGCGTATCGCGAAATCTCGCTGCTGCTGCGCCGTCCTCCGGGGCGTGAAGCGTACCCTGGCGACGTATTCTACCTGCACAGCCGCTTGCTGGAACGTGCGGCGAAGTTGTCCGATGAACTCGGCGGCGGTTCGCTCACTGCCCTGCCCTTCATCGAAACCCAGGCAGGCGACGTTTCCGCGTACATTCCGACCAACGTAATTTCGATCACCGACGGCCAGATCTACCTGGAATCGGACTTGTTCAATAGCAACGTCCGTCCAGCGATCAACGTCGGTATCTCGGTCAGCCGCGTCGGCGGCGCCGCGCAAATCAAGGCGATGCGGCAGGTTGCCGGTTCGCTCCGCTTGGATCTCGCACAGTATCGCGCACTCGCTGCATTCGCGGCTTTGGGTTCGGATCTCGACAAAACCTCCGCACAGCAGTTGACCCGCGGCGCGCGCATGGTCGAAATTCTGAAGCAGGGCCAGTTCAGCCCGCTGCCGGTCGAAAAGCAGGTTCTCATCATTTACGCAGCTTCCATCGGAACGCTGGACGATCTGCCCGTGGAACAGTGCCGTCCCTTCGAAGAAGGCATGTACAAGTTCGTCGAAAACGCGCACCCGGGCATCTTGAACGGCATCCGCGAAAAACAAACCTTGGACGACGCGCTCAAGGGCCAGATCAACTCCGTGCTGAAGGAATTCAAGGATAAGTTCCTCGCGGACCGGAAGAAGTAACCCCGCGGAAACCCCATGCCGAGCTTAATCGACATACGGCGCCGCGTACGCAGCGTCAAGAATACGCAACAAATTACCAAGGCCATGAAACTGGTCTCGGCTGCGAAGTTGCGCAAAGCCCAGGACCGGGCGCTTGCTGCCCGTCCTTACGCTACGATGCTGAAGCAGACCTTGGCGAACGTGGCCGAGGCGGCTCTACAGAATCCTGACGGCGCCAGCCATCCACTGCTGGCCGTGCGTCCCGAAAAGCGCATCCTGATCGTCGTCATGACCGCCGACAGCGGCCTTGCGGGCGGCTTCAACGCCAACCTGATCAAGATGGCTCACCAGTTTGCGATTGCCAACAAAGACGCCGAATTGAGCTTCGAGCTCATCGGCAAAAAGGGCATCAACTACTTCCGTAAGCGCTACACCACCATCGCGGGAACACATACCGACAAGTTCCGCACCGTCAAGTTTGAAGACGCCGAAGCGATCGCCAATGCGATCAGCGGGCGCTTCGAACGCGGCGAAATCGACGCGGTGTACATGTTCAGCAACGAATTCAAGACGGCGATGGCCCCGACCTTGGCCAAGAACCGCATTCTGCCCATCGAGCTGCCGAAATCGGCCGGCATGGTGGATTATCTGTACGAGCAAAAGCCGGAAGAACTGCTAGGGAGCCTGCTGCCGCGTTACGTCAAGCTGCTGGTCTACCGGGCATTTCTGGAAAGTGTGGCCGCCGAACACGCGGCTCGCATGACGGCCATGTCGGCGGCAACCTCCAACGCCTCCGACGTGATCGATAGGTTGACCTTGGAAATGAATCGCGTGCGGCAAGCCAGCATCACGCGCGAAATTATCGAAATCGTAAGCGGCGCAGCCGCGCTCAACTAAGGATTCTCATGAACGTAGGAAAAGTCATTCAGGTAGCAGGACCGGCGGTAGACGTCGAGTTCCCCGAAGGCATGATTCCCGTCATCCGGACGGCGATCCGTATCACCAGCGAGGGCTTCAACGTCCCCGACCCCATCGACATCATCTGCGAAGTGGCGCAACATATCGGCGAAGGCCGCGTGCGTACCATCGCGCTGCAGCCCACCGACGGTTTGGTGCGCGGCATGAAGGCGATCGATTTGGGCGAGCCCGTCATGGTTCCCGTCGGCAAGGAAACGCTGGGCCGCGTGCTCAACGTGATCGGCGAACCGGTGGACAAGATGGGTCCGGTGAAGACCACCAAGCGCATGCCGATTCACCGCCAAGCGCCGGCCTTCGACGAACAGTCCACCGAACTGCAGATGTTCGAAACGGGCATCAAGGTTATCGATCTTCTCGAACCCTACCTCCGCGGCGGCAAAATCGGCCTGTTCGGCGGCGCGGGCGTCGGCAAGACGGTCGTCATTCAGGAGTTGATCTCCAACCTCGCCACCAAACACGGCGGTGTGTCGGTGTTCGCCGGTGTCGGCGAACGTACCCGCGAAGGAAATGATCTCTGGACGGAATTCCAGGAAGCGGGCGTGATCGACCCGAAGGATTGGACCAAGTCCAAGTGCGCCCTAATCTACGGGCAGATGACCGAGCCCCCAGGGGCCCGTCTGCGCGTCGCACTTTCCGCCCTCACGGTTGCGGAATACTTCCGCGACGTTGAGAACCAGGACGTGCTGCTGTTCGTCGACAACGTGTTCCGCTTTACCCAGGCCGGTTCGGAAGTATCCGCACTGCTGGGCCGCATGCCTTCCGCCGTAGGTTACCAGCCGAACTTGGCGTCCGAAATGGGCGACCTACAGGAGCGCATTACTTCGACCAAGAACGGTTCAATCACGTCGGTGCAAGCCATCTACGTGCCCGCCGACGACTATACCGATCCGGCGCCGGCCACCGCCTTCGCCCACTTGGACGCGACTACCAACCTTTCGCGTTCGATCTCGGAAATGGGTATCTACCCCGCCGTCGATCCGCTCGCTTCGACCAGCCGTATTCTCGATCCGCGCATCATCGGTGAAGAGCACTACAACACCGCGCAGGCCGTCAAATTGATCCTGCAGCGCTACAAGGATCTGCAAGATATCATCGCGATCCTCGGCGTCGACGAATTGTCTGACGAAGACAAGGCAACCGTCGCCCGCGCTCGTAAGATCCAGAAGTTCTTATCTCAACCGTTCAACGTCGCCGAAGCGTTCACTGGCCGTAAGGGCAAGTACGTCAAGGTGGCCGATACGGTCCGCAGCTTCAAGGAAGTTGTGGAAGGCAAACACGACGAAATCCCGGAGCAGGCGTTCTATATGCAAGGCTCCATCGACGACGTCCTGGAAACCTACGAAGAGATGAAGAAGAAGGGCCTCTAATATTTGACCGCGCAAGACGGAGCCTCGCCGCGGCTACACCGCGGCGGGCCCTTTGCGCTTAAGGAGCAACATCCCCATGGCCGACTTCCAGATCGAAATCACGACGCCCGAGAAACTCGTAGTCAGCAAGCGCGCCGACTACGCCGAGATCCCCGGCAAGGATGGCTACATGGGCATCCTCCCCGGCCACGCGGCGTTGTTAAGCGAACTGGGCTCGGGCGAATTGAAGGTCACCATCGCTGGCAAGATCGAAAGCTTCATGGTCACCGGCGGATATCTGGAAGTCCGCGACAATCACGTGCGCGTGCTGGCGGATAGCGTTAGTTAGTCTTCTCTTCTCTGAAGTTCCTTCGGGCCTCCGACGTGATAAGATTCGCGTCAGGAGGCCCGATCCATGTTGGCTCGCACTGTAACTCTGTTCCTGTCTATGCTCGGGGCGAGTCTTGCTGCCGACACGATAATTAGCGATGAGGTGCGTTTCGGCATAAAGCTGAAAACGGCAAAGCTGTCGCCAGCAACACCTTTCACCCTCGTAGAACTGGAACGCCTTTCTCGGCTTGAGCTTTCTCGTGCCAAGTCACAACGGGTTGCTCACAGCCGTTTCTACGGAAGCAACGGAGGCGAGCAATGCCCCAAGCTTGACCACATTACCGAGAGGGACTGGAGAGATCTTTATGAGCGAACAAGTCGACTGCCGAACGAAATCGCAGAACTAATTTCGATTGATGGAAATGCAGTCTTGCGATTTCGGAACGCATCCGGCCAAGTAGAAAAACGAATACTCTCCGGCAGGGATCCACTCGTTCAAACAATACGAGGTAAGACTTTCGAGGTCATCTATCTGGCCGAATGGCTGGGCCGGTACGATGGCACCGTCCGGCTGTATATCCGCACCGCCGCACCTGTCAGCGTGGAAGATGGAACGGAGTTGCTCGCGCGCATGCAAAATGTCTTTCCTAAGCCTCTAAGCGTCCAACTCTACATTAGGAACGATGAATGGTTCATGCAGGAATCGTACTATCCCTACTCAAACCCGTTCATCACCAATGGTCCTCCGCCAAGCGGACAGGATTACGGCAGGACTCTATACTGTGAAGGGATTTGCTGGCCGAATGAACCATCATCGCAACGTCAATAGGCAGGCCGAACTTATCGCGGACACCAGGGGGTCTAGAAGGTCCGCGACAATGTGGTCCGCGTGCGGGCGGATAGCGTTAATTAGTTCCCTTCCCTTTTGAAAGTCCGGGTTTCGGTGCTGGGGCGCCTGAAGGACCGAAGCGTTTCTGGGGTATGCGATGCTGGACCCATGCGAATCCTCACCTTGCTGACCCTTGCCAGCGTGATCGCCCTTGCCCAACGCCCTGGGCCGAAGTTGACTGCCAATCCGACCAAGGTCTCCGAGCATGTGCAGGCGATCTGGGGCTTCCCTGTCATCGTGTTTGTCACCGGTGAAACCGGGGTTCTGGCGATCGACACTGGCCTCGGTCCGAGCAACGGGAAGATCGTGGCAGACGCGGCGCGGAAGCTTGCTCCGGGCAAGAAGCTGTTCCTCACGACGACGCATTTCCACCCGGAGCACGCGGCGGGTGAGGGCGGGTTTCCGCCGGAGACGGTGATCCTGCGCGCAGCGGCGCAACATAAGGAACTGGAGCAGAGGCACGCCGAGTTGTTAACGCAATTCCGGCGCAACACCGAGTTCGCTCCGTTTCTGGAAGGCGCCGACAAGCTGCGGACGCCCGACATCACCTTCGACGAATCGATGCGGCTCGACCTGGGCGGCGTTTCTGTCCGGTTGCTGTGGTACGGCGCAGGGCACACAGAGGGCGACGAAATGATCTTCGTGGAACAGGACCGGGTGTTGATCAGCGGCGACGTCGTGCAGAACAAGGTTGTTCCGGCTGTTGCGACCGGGAATCTGGAGAGTTGGATCCGCGTGCTCGACAAGCTGGAGCTCTTGAAGCCCCTGATCGTGGTGCCGACGCACTCGCGGGTCGGCGATGGATCGCTGATTGCGAAGGAGAAGTCGTTCATCGAGGACATCCGGACGCGGACGCTCGCGCTGAAGCGGCAAGGCGTGGCGGCGGCGGACGCGAGTACCCGCATGACCGACTACTTCCGCACTGCGTATCCGGAGTGGGTCGCGAACACGGACTGGACCAACGTCGCGTCGATGAACGGGCTGGTGCAACGGATCTACACCGAGGACAAGTAGCCTTGGGGATTCTATCGACCGGGCAGTGCCAGTATACTGTTCTTTATGCAAACGAGTGTGTCCCCGCGCATCGGCAACTGCCTCACGTTGATCCTACTGGCTGTTTCGGCCCAGGCGCAAAACCCTGTCCCCACCCCGAAGGTCACAGGACCCATCCCCGTCACCGCGACCTCGCATATCTTCGGCGGGATCAAGGACACGCTGGCACCCATTGACCTGGCGAAAGCTGGCTACGTCGAAGAGGAGTACATCATCTCCGGCATGGCGAACGTCTACGACTGGAACGCCGACGGCTCGCTGGCAGTCAAAGGCGCGAACAATCCGTACGCCACGCGCATCCTGGTGCGACGACCGGCACAAGCCGCCCGCTTCAGCGGTACCGTGGTTGTTGAAATCCCGAACATCGCGCGCCGTTTCGACTGGCCCATGATCTGGGGCTTCTCGCACGACTACTGGATGGAACACGGCGACGCCTGGGTACAAATCGGCATGCCGGCTTCGGTCGCGTCGATGAAGAAGTTCGATCCGGCGCGTTACGGCTCCCTCACGTTCGACAATACGACCAAAGTCTGCCCTGGTGAGACCGAAGACGGGCTCCGCTATGACATGTTCAGCCAAGTGGCTGCGGCCATCAAGAGCAAAGCAGCTGGGATGCCCTTCGCGAACCTGAACGTTCAGCGGGCATTTCTGACAACGCAGGACACCGGCATGGTGACCTACATCAACGCGTTCCACCAGCAAGCTCGCCTGGAGGGCGGCAAGCCCACCTACGACGGGTACCTCATCAAAGTTCTGAACGCTCCCGGAGCGATCAATTCCTGCGCACGCCCCGTGGCGGCCACCGATCCTCGCCGCATGCTGAAGGCTGTCGATGTGCCGACCATCACTGTGATCGCGCAAGGCGAAGTCGAGGGCATGGCGTGGTCGCGCCAGCCGGATAGCGACGCTGCGGTCGGCAAACATCGGCGCTTCGAGCTCGCCATGGCATCTCACATCGACAAATGGGCGTACACCGGCCTCGCTTCCTTCGCCGACCAAAATAAACTCGGCGCCGCACAGGGCACGCCAGACTGGCCGTTCAACGCTCGCTGCGAACCGGAAATCGTGCTCCAAGACGAGCCGTTGCTGAGCTATGGTTTCAACATGGCCTTCGCGCATTTGGACAAGTGGGTACGCGACGGCGTGGCTCCACCCAGAGTCGACCGTATGCAACTCGACGCCGCGGGCAAGCTAGTCGTAAATGAATACGGCATCGGCAACGGCGGCATCCGCAGCCCGTACTCCGATCTTCCTATCGCCAAGTACACCAATGCATCCGGTGGACCCGGCAACTGCCGCGAGTTTGGCAGCACGACTCCCCTGCCCTGGTCGCAACTTGAAAAGCTGTACGGCACCCACGCGAGCTATGTGCAGAAAGTGAACGCCTCCATCGATCGCATGGTGAAGGAACGCTGGATCAACGAAGCCGATGCCAAGCGCATGCGCGCCGAACTGACCAAGTAACGCAAACCCGCATGGACTCGCTATAATTAACGATTCCATGCCAATCGACTGGTTCCCGTTGTGGCTTAGCCTGCGTGTAGCGTTTCTCTCCACGGGGATCGCGTTGGCGTGCGGTTTGTGGCTCGCCTACGTCCTGGCGAACCGTGAATTCCGCGGCAAAGAAATCCTAGACGCGGCCATCACCTTGCCGTTGGTACTGCCGCCCACCGTGCTCGGCTATTACTTGTTAGTCCTGATCGGGCGCAGCAGTTGGTTCGGTCGCATGTGGGAGACCACCTTCGGTTCCCCGCTCGTGTTCACCTGGAAAGCAGCAGTCGTCGCCGCCTTGCTCCATTCCCTGCCCTTGCTAGTGAAATCCGCGCGCGCGGCCTTGGAAAGCGTCGACCACAGCTACGAACGCGCGGCCCGCAACCTGGGAGCATCCGAGTGGCGCCTATTCTGGCGCGTGACTCTGCCGCTGGCGCAACGCTCCATCCTGGCTGCTACGGCCCTCGCCTTCGCCCGATCGCTGGGTGACTTCGGCGTAACGCTGATGGTCGCAGGCAGCATCCCCGGCAGCACGCAAACAATCTCCGTGGCGATCTTCAATGCAGTCGAAGGCGGCAATATGGCTCTGGCCGGTACTCTAGCATTAGCGATTTCCGCAGTCGCACTCCTCATCCTCACTCTGGCCAAACGATTGGAGCCCCGCGCATGATCCGCGCTCGCCTCCGCAAGACATTCAAAGCTCGTCCCGATTCGACGGAGTTCGCGCTGGATGTCGAATTTGAAGCAGCCTCCGGCGTGACCGTCCTCTTCGGACCCAGTGGATCCGGCAAGACTCTGACGCTCGACTTGATTGCCGGCTTCGTGCAGGCTGACGAAGGCCGCATCCTGCTCGACGACCAAATCCTCTACGACGGAACCAGCGGCGTCCATCTCATCCCGCAACAGCGCAACTGCGGCTACGTCTTCCAAAACTACGCTCTGTTCCCGCACATGACGCTGCGCGAAAATCTCGCCTTCGGAGCCGAACGGCGGCCGCGCTTGGAACGGCATCGCTTAGTGAACGAAATGCTGGAGAAGTTCCGCCTCACCGATGCAGCCGGACGGCGCCCGCATCAAGTCTCCGGCGGACAACGTCAACGCTGCTCCATTGCACGCGCGTTGATCGGTGGACCGAAGCTACTCCTTTTGGATGAACCAGCCCAGGGCCTCGACGCACTCCTGCGCGCCGAGCTTTACGAAACACTGCGTCAGGTCCGCAAAGAATTTGAAACACCGGTCTTGCTAGTCACGCACGATCTCGACGAATGTTTCGAACTCGGCGACGAGATGCTGATCCTCCGCGACGGCAAGATCGTGCAGCGAGGCTCACCCAGCAGCGTTCTGAATCAGCCGGTGAATCTTGAAGTCGCACGCCAGTTGGGTCGTTTCAATCTGCTGCCTGCGGAATTGAAATCGCTGGACCCAGGGCGCAACATCAGCAAAATTCAGATCGGTCAGTCCGAACTCGAGGGTCCCTACTTCCCGGGTCATTTCAAAGGCGATCGCGTAACCCTGTGCGTCCGGCCGGAGCAGTTGACCGCCGCCCCGCGCGAAGCCAAACTCGGGATTAACCAAATCCACGCGCATCTCGAACGCGTCATGGAAACGCCGCAATGGATGCGCCTGGAATTCGCCGGCGACATTCTGGTCAACATGCCCCACGCAGCCTACGAACAGGCGCGCGAAACCAAAGAATGGATGATTGAGTTCCCGCACAAGGAACTACGAGTGGTCTCACAATCCGCCGCGACTCATCACCTTGAGGCTGGCTCCGAGCAGGGTTAACCACCGCAGGCAGCGAGCAATCGGATCTTGAGATCTTCTTCCAGTGCATCGTCCAACTTCGTGCCTTGGTGCGTAAGATAAAACACGTCCGTCGCCTTGTGCGCTACCGTACCGATCATCACCACCTCGATGTTGCAGCCGGCGCTGGAAATCGCATCGCCCAAATCATGCAGTAATCCCGGACGATCCTCCGCGATAATCTCCACCAGCGTCGCGGCGTCCGTAACATCCGAACGGAAGAACACGCGCGGCGGGATCTTGGCACGCGACGGAAGCAACGGCTTAGCCCTGCCCCGCAACAATGCCCGGACGTCCTGCTTGCCTTCCACCACGTTCCGCACCACGCCGCGCAGGCGGTCCACTTCCGAAGGATTCAGTTCCAACGTGCGATGAGGATCGGTGAAGGTGAACGTATCTAAAACCACTCCAGCGGAATTGGAGAACGCTTCCGCCTTGACGATATCGAGACCAAAGCTGGAGATCGCGCCAGCCACCGCCGTAAACAATGCAGGCCGATCTTTCGTGAGCAACGTCAAGCGGTGCACGCCGCGCAGGTGTTCCACTTCCAAGGCAACCGGACGGGACTCCAACTGCCGCGCAAGCGTAAAATGTCCGTCGATCTCTTCGGCGGAGTGCGTTCGCAGGTAGCGAATCGGCAGACCTTCCAAGAACGCCGCGCGTTCCGGAGAAACGCCAACTGCGCTGTGAATCTTTTCTGTCGCTAACTCCCGAGTGAACTCAGCGTGCGTCACCGCGTAGGTCTGCCACAACTGCTCCACGCGCCATGGACTCAGTGCCTGTGGATTCACCGCGCTTATGTCGGCGTAGGTGAGGATGGCCAGCATCTTCAGCCGCTCCACAGTGCTAACTTTGTCCGCCAAAGCTCGAGCGGTAACAGGATCTGAAAGGTCGCGAGAACTCATCACGCTCGATAGCGCCAAGTGATCCAGCACCAGGAACTGCACCGTTTCAATATCCGCCTGCGGAGCGCCCAGCCGACCCATCGAGGCTGCCGCGATCTCAAACCCGACCTGCGAATGATCCCGGCCCGTGCCCTTGCCGATATCGTGCAGCAACAGCGCGAAGCGGACCAACGCCGGTTCTTCAATACTGTTGAACAGCGCCGCGAAGCGTCCGTCCTGGATGGATTCCAGGTTTTCGACAGCCACCAACGTGTGTTCATCCACCGTATAGCGATGGTAAAAGTCGCGCGGTACCAGGCATTCAATATTGCGCCACTCAGGCAGCGCCGCCGTCAGCGTGTCCGATTCCTGCATCGCCCGGAGTCCAGCCGCGGGCTTGGGCAGACTCAACAGTCGCTTCCAGTCATCCCAAGTTGCGGCAGGAACAAACCCCTGCAATCGATCAATCGTATCCGAAGCCAGCTTGATGCCATGCCGACCGCAAAACTCGAAGAGCTGTAACCCGTTGGGGGGCTTGTGACCGCGCAGCAACACTCGATCGCGAGAGACCGTAAAATCGGTAGTCGAAAGACGCGAGCGCCATTCGTGGAACCGCCGCAGCAACTCACCGGAACGCTCCGCCGAAGCTTCCATGGCGTGCCGCACCGCGCGATCCACCACACGAGTGTGGCGAAAATAATCGCGCATCAACAATGCCGGATGCTCACTCAGCAAGTCCTGCATCTCAAAAGTCAGTGCGTTCTGATCTCGCCCACTGGCCTCATGCAGCCGCCAACGAATCCCCGCCAAGAACGAAAGAGCCGGGTTCAAGTCCGGCAAATTGCCGTGCGGATCCAGCATGTGCAGCCAGCGAGCCGTCTGCAAGTCGCGCAGGCCACCTGGCGTTTCCTTGATGTTGGGTTCCAGCTGGTAAATCGTGTTCTGGTACTTCGTCCGCCGATCCTCGGCTAGCTTCACCAACTGCTTGGCCACCGCAGGACCGCGCCGCGAACGGAACTGCGCGAACTTCTGCGTGAGCTGTTGGTACACCGCTTCGTCACCGGCGAGGAACCGATGATCCAGAAGACTGATCGTAAACTCAGCATTATCGATGTGCTCTACCGCGCAATCGGCCAAGGGATGGACGGAGTGGCTGGGGCGCAACGAGGAATCCCACAGCGTTTGAAAGAATACCGAAAGGACCTCGCGAGGTGGGATGCTCTTATCGGTGTCGACTAAAAGCAATAGGTCGACGTCGGAATGCGGAAACAGTTCCCGCCGTCCGTAACCACCTACTGCCACTAACGCTAGCCCGGAAGAGTGCCTCGGCGTAACGAATTCCGCGAAGGCCGCCAATACCCGATGGTCAACTTCCGCGGTGCGTGCAGCAATTGCTTGCTGCACGGCCACCGCGTCCAGTGGCGGATGTACCGCCAGTTCGCTCACAATGCGGCGTCTCCACGATCATCGTTACGAATGCGGATGGCGTCTGCCACCTCGAAAACGAAGATCTTGCCGTCGCCGATCTTACCCGTCCGCGCGGCTGCCGTGAGTGTTTTCACGACCTCCTCCAGGCGGGAGTCAGCGACCACCATCTCCAACTTGACCTTGGGCAGCAAGTCGACTTTGTATTCCATACCGCGATACGTTTCGGTATGACCCTTCTGTCGCCCATGGCCTCGGACTTCGGTGATGGTCATGCCATCCACTCCGATTCCTTTCAGCGCTTCCTTGGCGTCGTCGAGCTTGTGCGGCTGAATGATTGCTTCGATTCTTTTCATAGTTGTATTGTCTCCCAGGAAAATGTCGTCCGTAGCGGACTACCCTTCCATGTGGTAGCCTTCCTCACCGTGCATGCTCAGATCGAGTCCTTCGGTTTCTTCCGCATCGCTGGTCCGGAGACCGGCGACCATGTCTACAATCTTCAGAATCACCAGCGTACCAACGATTCCGAGGCCCCAGGCGATCGCGCTGGCGATAATCTGGTTCATCACCTGACCGCCGTTGCCATCCACCAGACCCATCGGCATTCCGCCGCGCAGGTCATTGACGCTCTTGGTTGCGAACACGCCCGTTAGGATCGCGCCTAGCGTTCCACCGATGCCGTGTACGCCGAACGCGTCCAGTGCGTCGTCATATCCGAACATCGCCTTCACCTTGGCCACCATCAGGAAGCACACCACACCAGCAATCGCGCCGATGATCAGTGCCGACATCGGCGTGACGAAGCCGGAAGCCGGAGTGATGGCCACTAGCCCTGCCACCGCGCCCGAGATCGCTCCCAACATCGAAGGCTTGCCGACCACCATCCATTCCACAATCAACCAAGCCATTGCCGCCGCCGCTGCGCCAAAGTGCGTGGCGACGAATGCGCTTGATGCGAGACCGGACGCGTTCAGCGCGCTGCCCGCGTTGAATCCGAACCAGCCGACCCAGAGGAGCGCCGCGCCCACGGTGCTCAGCACCACACTATGCGGACGCATGGCTTCCGAACCGTAGCCTTTGCGTTTGCCCAGGTACATGGCGCAGACCAGAGCCGAGACGCCAGAGGTAATGTGCACCACCGTGCCGCCCGCGAAGTCAAAGGCCGGGATTACGCCGCTGACGGCGCCCAAATAACCACCCACGCCCCACACCATGTGCGCCATCGGCAAGTACACGATGATCAGCCACAGCGACATGAATATCATCATGCCCTTGAACTTGATGCGTTCCGCGAAAGCGCCAGAGATTAGCGCCGGGGTAATGATCGCGAACATCAACTGGTACACCATGAAGGTCAAGTGAGGAATGGTGCCCGCGTAAGCTGCATTGGGGTCCGTGCCGACGCCGTTCATAAACGCGTACTGCATGCTGCCAATGAAGCCGTTGCCTTCGCCGAAAGCCAAGCTATAACCAAACAGCGCCCAGATCACGGTGACCAGCGCCATCATGAGAAAACTATGCATCATCGTGCCGAGCACGTTCTTGCGACGGACCAAGCCTCCGTAAAACAGTGCCAGGCCAGGGGCGGTCATCATCAGCACTAAGGCCGAGCTAACTAACATCCAGCCGTTGTCGCCGGCGGTCTGCGCAGCGGCGGCAGCCTTTTCCGCTTTCGCGAGCCGATCCAGGATCTCCGGAGGGACTGCCTGAGCCGCAGCGATGCCGGCCGAAAG
The DNA here is from genome assembly GCA_943328975.2 of Bordetella parapertussis. Classification (GTDB taxonomy): domain Bacteria; phylum Acidobacteriota; class Terriglobia; order Bryobacterales; family Bryobacteraceae; genus Palsa-187. The sequence continues at coordinate 51,633 of CALQCC020000013.1, forward strand.
AAGGGAAAGAATCAAACAACGGATTCCGACGTGGGGTTTGAGTATGCGTAACGGGTTACTCATGGTTGCTCCTTGTCATTGGAGTATATGCACTGGCACCGCAATACGCGAGACGAAACTTTTAATGGGATGGATTGAAAGTTTCTATCAACCAGGAATGCCTCGAAACCCTTGTAGGAATTGAAGTTCTGGCTGCGTTATACTGATACGGTAGTCACCGCGTCCGGGCGATTTGAGGCTCGTCCTCATCGCGAAAGCACGTCAGACCGGAAACCCATACTTGGAGAGCTATCGCAATGTTTAATCTGTTCCGCAGCAAAGGCAAGGCCGTGAAATTCATGTTGGGTGGACTGTTGTTCATGGTCGCCCTGTCAATGCTGCTCTACTTGGTGCCCAACTACGCTGATCCCAATCAGACGGCCGGCGATCCGGTGCTCTTGCAAGTCGGCGCCAAGAAACTGAAGCTCTCAGAAGCGCAGAACGAATTCCAGCAACGCTCCAGCGGCAAAGTGCCGGCGGAAATGATGAGCGTCTACTTCCCGCAATTTATCGATGAATTGAAGCTGCAGTACGCCGCCATCGAGCAGGCTCGCAAGTTGGGCATCACTGCCACCGACGACGAAGTACTCGAAACCGTCCTGCAGATTCCAGCCTTCGCGCCCTTCTTCAAGGATGGGAAGCTGATCCGACGCGCCGAATTTGAAGCCGCCCTGGCTGCCCGCGGCGGCACCGTGGAACAGTTGTTCGATCAGATCCGGGAGCAGATGGTCATGGTGAAACTGCAAGACGTCATCGCCGAGAACACCGTCGTCAGCCCCAAGGAACTGGAAGACGCATACAAGCGGAAGTATGAACGCGTCACCTTGGATTACATTTCCTTTAAGGAAAGTGATCTCCGCAGCAGCGCCATCGTAACGGACGCCGATGTTCAGAAGCAGTACGAATCCAACAAGAGCCTCTATCAGCAGCCCGAGAAATTCGCTTTCCGCGTCCTCGTGCTCTCCCAGGACAAAGTCGCGGCGGGACTCCAGATCACCGATCAAGAATTGCGCACCCAGTACGCGGCAGCGGTCGACAACTTCCGCTCTCCCGAACAGATTCATGCACGTCACATTCTGCTGGCGACAGACGGCAAGTCCGATGCCGACAAGAAAACCATTCGCGCCAAGGCCGAAGATCTGTCCAAGCAGGCCAAGGGCGGAGCGGACTTCGCCGAGCTAGCCAAGAAGAATTCCGAAGATTCCGGCAACGCTTCGTTAGGCGGTGACCTGGGAACCTTCAGCCGTGGTCAGATGGCCAAGGAATTCGAAGATGCTGCGTTCGCACTAAAGCCCAATGAAGTCAGCGGCGTCGTTACCACCCAGTTCGGCTACCACATCATCAAGGTTTTGGAAAAGATCCCCTCCAAGGTCACCCCGTTTGAAAACGTTCGAGCCGACCTCGAACGCGAACTCCGCGCCAGCAAGTTGGCGGACTCCATGCAAGCCGCCAAGAGTCAGATGCGCGCGGATCTTTTGAAGACCCCCACCGCGGCAGCCGACGTTGCTAAGAAGTTCAACGCGGAACTCGTCACCGTTACCGAAGCAAAGCTCGGTGAAGCTATCCCGACTCTGGGTGTTACACCCGAGATTGATGGCGTCCTTGCGAGCCTTCAGCCCGGCGGCGTTACCGAAGCACTGACTCTCCCGGGCGATCGCGCGGCTGTCGCCGTGCTCGATAAGCGCATTCCCGGTCGCCCCTCCACCTTGGACGAAGCCAAGGCCGGTATTCGCGAACAGCTGCTCGATGTTGCCGCAAAGAAGCTGCTGGCAGAGCGTTCCAAAGAAGCCGCCGATCGAATCAATAAGGGCGAGGACATCCACGCCGTCGCTAAGGCCCTCAACACCAAGGTGGATGGTGCCAGCAACTTCGGCATCGGCGATTCCATCCCGGAACTCGGCCCCGCCGCCTTCCTTGAGGAAGCATTCGTCAAAGGCACGGGCGCTGTGATCGGACCCAAGGCCCTGCAAGGCCGCACGGTCGTCGCGAAAGTGATCTCCAAGACCAATGCCGATATGGCCGGACTTGCAGCAGAACGAAGTTCTATTCTCGCCGGACTCAAGGGTGCCCGCGCGCAACAGACCAACCGCCTATGGATGGACAGCATCGTCCGTGACCTAACCGAAAGCGGCGACCTCGTTGTCAATCAAGCGGCGATCCAACAGGTTGTCGCTCAGCTGTCGCGATAGCGATTCACCGCAAACCACTTAAGCGTTTGAGTGCGAGCTGCACCACCGGATCCCGGTGCAGCTCCACCTCATCTCCTCTTGCCACACCATACGTCAGAGTGAGCAATTCTTGCTGCAGCCGGCTCACGATCCAGTCACGGTGTTCGCTCCATTCAACACTGTCGGGTTGAATCCGCCGCCCTACCAGGAATAGCCGGAACTCGTCCAGTATGGCGGTGGTCACCGTCGCATCTCCCGTCACCGTGTGCGTACGCCGGTACTCCCCCGCGAAACTGAGGAACGAGCCACTTGCGTCCAGCACTTCCTGCAACGGTGTCAGCAAGGCCGGGTACATCAATTCGTCTGGCTGAATCCCTCCCCCGCCCAACAACGTACGCCCAGCATCGGATCGGTAGGGACCTTTCGACACCTTTGTCGCAGCGCCCAATTGTCCGCTCGTCAGCTGCTTCTGGATCGAACGTCCGCTGGGGGTGTAGTAGAACGCCACCGTCAACGCCATGCCCGTTCCCCCGCTCAACGGCATCACTTGCTGGACCAGTCCCTTCCCGTAGCTCGGCTCCCCGATCACCAAAGCCCGGTCATGATCCTGCAGCGCACCCGCAACAATCTCCGATGCGCTGGCGCTGCCGCCGTTCATCAAAACCACCATCGGAAATGAATACGGTCGAGCCGCCGTTGGCACGTACACGTCCTGCGCGACGGCTTTCCGGCCCTTGGTCGAAAATATAAGTTGGTCCGGCGCCAAGAAGAGCGACGCCGTCTCGATAGCTGCGTCCACAACCCCGCCTGGATTGCCCCGCAAGTCCAGAATCAAACCGTTGAGATACTCTCCGCCCAACTTGTCAATCGCCGCTTTCACCAACTGCCCGGTAGGAGACTCAAACGCTTTGACGTGAACGTAGCCGATGCCAGAGGTGATCTTGAAAGCGCGGTCTACCGTCGGTTCCTCGATCAACTGCGGCGACATCTTGATCTCCACCGGGCGGCGCTCACCCGCGTGCAGCACCTGGAGCGTGACTTCCTTTTGCCGCGACATCTCCAGCAACTGGGAGAGCAAGTCTACCTCTAGATAAGAGACGTCAATATCGTTCACTGCCAGGATCTCATCCCCACCCGCCAGTCCAGCGCGAGCCGCGGGTGTCCCTTCAATGGACTGCAGAACCATCACGCGCCCAGGCAATAGGTTGACGATCGTACCGAAGCCCTTGCGCTCGCTATCCTGCAATTCTTGCAAGCGGCTAAACTGCTCCGGTCCGAAGAAGACCGAGTGAGGATCCAGTGTGCGCAGCATGCCCGGAATCGCACCTTGGTAGAACGCGACGTCAGTAGGAACAGGGTCCGCGGATTCCTGGCTGATCGCAACAAAAGCGTCCACGATGCGCTTCAATTCTTGCGGAACACCCTTGGCTTCGTCCGCCGCCGAAATCGGGGAAACAGCGAAGCCAGCGGCTACCACCGCTGTCCCGAATCTCCGCTTCCATCGCATGACTTGGCCTCACCTCTTATAACGCGTCGCGTGCTTCGCGCGTTGACGTTCCAACGCGAACTCAATCAACCGGTCCAGCAGTTCCCCAAACGAAACGCCAGCCGCTTCCCACATCTTCGGATACATGCTGATGGAAGTGAAGCCCGGAATCGTATTGATCTCGTTCACGTAGAGTCTACCTGTAGCCGCTTCCATCAGGAAGTCCACGCGCGACATGCCTTCGCAACCCGCGGCCCTGTAAGCCTCGACCGCCAATCGCTGAATCTCCGCCGTCTGCGCGGGTTCCAAGGGAGCCGGCAGGATCGTCTTCGCCGTATCCAAAAGATACTTGTCTTCGTAGTCGTAAAATTCACGCGACGGCAACACTTCGCACGGAATCGCAGCCCTCGGATCGTCGTTGCCCATGACGGAGCACTCGAACTCCCGCCCTGTGATTCCCCGCTCCATGATGATCTTGCGGTCAAACTCCGCCGCCATCGTGAGTGCCGCGTCCAAATCCTCCGCGCGCGCCACCTTCGAGATTCCCACCGATGATCCCAAATTGGCTGGCTTCACAAACACCGGATAGGGAAACAGCCCCGCGAGCACAGACGTGTCGTACCTATCGCGCCACAGCGTCGCCCATTCCACCACTGGAATTCCGCGCTCGCTCAGCAACCGCTTCAAGACATCCTTGTCCATCGCGACCGCCGAAGCCATCACCCCCGGTCCCACATACGCGAGGTCCGCGAGTTCGAGCAACCCCTGCACTGTTCCATCCTCACCGAACGTCCCGTGAAGGATCGGGAACACCACGTCAATTCCCTCATTCGCGCCCGGTTCCGGCAGAATCGGCCCTGGCTCCCATCGCCCTTCCGGCGAAATGAAGATACGCTTCACATCGTACTTCGTCGGATCGAGCCCCTTCAAAATCGCTTCGCTCGAACGAAGTGAAATCTCATGCTCGCCGCTGCGTCCACCGCACAACACCGCTACTCGTACTTTCGCCACCTACAGAATCCTCTTTCCCAAAGCCGACATGATCAGTTCCACGCCCAGCAACGCCGTCCGGTTGGCGACATCCATTACCGGATTTACTTCCACGACTTCAACGGACGTCATGTGCCCGCTATCGCCGATCAATTCCATCGCCAAATGCGCCTCGCGATACGTGAGCCCACCGGGCACCGGCGTACCCACACCCGGAGCCTCCACCGGATCCACCGAATCCATATCGAAGGAAACATGAAATCCAGCCGTCCCCGCCGACGCGGCGTGAATCGCCTGCTGAATCACCGTGCGCATTCCGCGTTCGTCAATATCGCGCATCGTAAACGCGTGAACGCCCGTGCCCCGCACGTTCAGCCGTTCCAAATCATCCACGCTACGCAGTCCCACAATCGCGACGTTCTCTGGCCGCACCATCGGAATGTGTCCAGCCAACCCGCTCAACTCCTTCGGGCCGTTGCCGATGCAGCACGCCAGCGGCATCCCATGGACGTTGCCACTTGGACTCGATTCCGGCGTGTTCATATCCGCATGCGCGTCGATCCAGATCACGCCCAACTTCTGCCGTTGCTTGGCAAAATGCCTAGAGAGTCCAGCGATGGTTCCCACCGCAATGGAATGATCGCCGCCGAGCACCAGCGGCACATGCCCGCGCTCCACGGCACTCACCACCATCTCCGCCAGCCTCGCGCACGTAGCCGCGATTTGCGGCAAGTAACGCGCATTCGCCGGACCGCCCGGCAGGCTCTCAGGCTGATCCACCGCCACATTCCCGAGATCTTCCACCCCATACCCCAATGCCGTGAGCCGTTCATTCAATCGCGCGATCCGCAACGCCGACGGACCCATATCCACGCCGCGCCGTCCCGCGCCCAAGTCCATGGGTGCTCCGATCACGGCGATGTGCGACTGACGCATTCAGCCCTTGAGTTCCACGCTGATCAAGTGGATATCGCAATCGCCGACGTTCTCGACACTATGCGGAGGCAGGTTTTCCAAGAACGCCGCACCCGGCCGATCGCCCGTCACCGTGCGGCTATCGAACAACAGGTTGCCCTCCCCATCGCGACGGATGAAGTGGCTGAATTGAATCGTGTGATAAACCCCAGGCCACTTGTGCGTGTGCACAGGCACAGTCTCACCCACCGGAATAACGGTATCGAGCAACCGCACTCGCTCGTTCTCCAGGATCAACTTATGGTGGTTCGGCGCCGCGATCAACGCATCCAGCTCAGGTGGCCACGGCCATGTTTGGGTTTCCGACATAAGATCCCTTACGGCCTCGTGCGATACAACATACGCGGGAACGCCGTCGTCTCCCGAACATGCTCCAACCCGCACATCCAGGCCACGCAACGCTCCACGCCCATGCCGAATCCCGCGTGCGGAACGCTGCCATATTTTCGCAAATCCAGGTACCACTCGAACGCTTCGCGCGGCAGCTTGTGTTCCTCCAAACGCTTCAGGAGCAAGTCCAGATCGTGAATGCGTTGCCCGCCACCAATAATTTCGCCGTATCCTTCCGGAGCAATAAAATCAACCCCCAGAGCGCAGTCATCACGTTCCGGCGCAGGCGCAAAATAGAACGCCTTCACCGCCGCAGGATACCGGTCCACCATCACCGGGCGATCCAAGTCGTCCGTCAACAGCGTCTCATCCGTGTTGCCGAAATCCGTGCCCCACTGAATCTCACTGCCCTTCCCCTGCAACTTCCTCACCGCATCGTCGTAACTCATGCGATGGAATGGCGCGCATGCGGCTTCCAACTTGGACGTGTCACGCTCCAGCACCTTCAAGTCTTCCTTGCGATTTTCCAGCACGCGCCCGATCACAAATCGGATCAACCCCTCACCCACTCGCTTCACATCTTCCAGATCCGCGTAAGCCATCTCAGGCTCCACCATCCAGAACTCCGTCAAATGCCGACGCGTCTTCGACTTCTCCGCGCGAAACACCGGACCGAAGCAGTAGGTCTTGCCGAACGCCGCCGCGGTCGCTTCACCGTAGAGCTGCCCCGATTGGGTCAGAAACACCTTCTCGTCTTCGAAGTAATCGAGCTCAAACAGCGTCGACGTTCCCTCGCAGGCCGCAGGCGTGAAGATCGGAGCATCCACCAACACAAAGCCGTTGGAATCGAAATAGTCGCGAATCGCCTTCACCACTTCATGCCGAACCAGCAACGCCGCATGTTGCCGACGGCTGCGGAGCCACAGATGGCGATGGTCCATCAAAAAGTCGATGCCATGATCCTTCGGCGTAATCGGATACGGATCGCTCTCCGGAACGCGCTGCACAATGGTCGCGCTCTCCACGTCCATCTCGTAACCGCCCGCCGCGCGAACCTCCGCCCGCACCTTGCCGCGCACCATCAGCGACGATTCCTGCGTCAGATGCTTCAGCGTCTCGAACAACTCCTCGGGAATCGCGCTCTTTACCGCGACGCATTGGATGATGCCCGAACCGTCCCGCACTTGCGGGAAACAGATCTTGCCGCTGCTGCGCAGGTTGTACAGCCAACCGGCGATCTCCACCGTCTGGCCCTCATGCCGGCCAATGTCAGCAACTCTTACGCGGGGAATAACTGTTTCAGGATTCATGGGTAGAAGGTAATTCCTCCAAACGTTCCAGGATCGATTTCGCTACGTCTATCGGCTGCTGCATGCCGTCTACTTCGCGCAACTCCAACACCATTGGATACTGCCCAGGCGCGGAACGCAGCAGATCCATCGCGGCCGGCCAGTCGATGGTCCCCCCTTCATTCATCAGCGGGAACAAATGCGAATCGTCCGTGCCGTTGTTGTCATGAATGTGCGTAGAACGAATGCGCGGCTTCAGAAGCTTGTACGCCGCCTCGACCCCTTCATTCATGTTGGCATGACCGACATCCAGGCACACATTCAGATTCAGGTGCGTCAATTCGAAGAAGGTCAGCAACCGCTCCGCGCTCGCCAGCCCATTCTGCGTATTCTCCAGCAGGATCTCTACGCCGCGGTGCCGAGCAAAGATCATCAACTCTTCCAGCGCCGAAAACGCCGCGTCCACTTTGAATTCGTCGAACTCTTCGTCAGTCACGCCCAAGTGTTGGATCAAGTAGCGAAACGGAAATGTCTCCGCGATCTCCAGCGTCCGCTTAATCTCATCCACCATCGGAAGCCGCTTCGACTTCACTCGCTCGGTAATCGTGATCACAGAATCCGGACCCGACCGCCCCCACACTTCATCGGTGAACATTGGCGAGTGCAGCGCGTGCACCTTCAACGGAGAATCGCGGAACCAATACCCCAGTTCGTTGATCTGCGCCTTGTTGCGATAGTCCAGATGCTGCCGGGCGCAAAAGAGTTCGACCAGCGGAATCCCCGCATCCCAAACGCGGTCCAGCCACACCGTGGTCAGCCGATGGTTCACGAATAAGTGTGTCGATAGAGCGTGCTGCATTTCCAAAGTTAGTATCCCGCCGCTTTCCCGCCCGCACGATCATCGCTCGCGCCCTGCAGCCAACCGCCTTCTTTCACGATCGCGTTCACCTGCGCCGGAACCCAGCCAGGCGAGTCGTCCAGCGTGTATCCCATGGTTCGCAGCAGCGCGGCGGTATCGGGCGAAATCCCCGGATCCAGCGACAACACATCAGGCTGCCATTGATGATGAAACCGAGGAGCGTCCACCGCGTCCTTCGCATTCATCCGGAAATCGACAACGTTCAGCAACACCTGCAGCACTGCAGTAATGATCCGAGCCCCGCCCGGCGCGCCCAGCGCCATGAAGAACTGTCCATCGCGCGTCACAATCGTCGGCGTCATCGACGACAACGGCCGCTTCCCCGGAGCAATCGCATTCACCTCGCCCTGGATCAAGCCAAACGCATTCGGAGCCCCCGGCTTCGAAGTGAAATCGTCCATCTCGTCGTTGAGCAGGAATCCCAAACCCGGCACGGTGATTCCATTGCCATACCGATCATTCAGCGTATACGTCACCGCCACAGCGTTCCCGGCCGCATCGACAACGTTGTAGTGCGTAGTCTGCCCGCCACGCTCCGGCTCCGGCAATCCAGGCAACAACGAAGCACTCGGCGTCGCGCGATCTGCTTGAATACTAGCCGCACGTTGTCGAACATACGCCGGTGCGAGCAACTCCGCTACACGCAAACTGGAAAACGCGGGATCTCCAAGATACCGACTGCGATCCGCAAAGAACCGCCGCATCGTCTCCGCGACGTAGTGAATCGATCCCGCCGACCCAGCGCCGGATTTCTCATACCCCGAACCATCCAGCATCCCAAGCATCTGCAGCAGCCCCACGCCCCCCGAACTAGGCGGCGGAGCCGTCACGATTCCATAACCCTTGTAAGTCCCTGTGAGCGGCGCACGCTCGACCACGGCGTAATCTTTGAGGTCCGCCAGAGTGATCAGCCCGCCGTTGCGCGCCATCTCCGCCGCCAACACCCGAGCGGTCTCGCCCTCGTAGAAGTCCTTCGCACCAAGGCGGGCAATCCGCCCCAACACCCGCGCCAACTCCGGTTGCCGTAACGTGTCGCCCGGCCGAACGCCTAGAAAGATCCGCTTCGATTCCGCCGACTGCGGCAGCTTCGGACTCCCCTTGATGGAATCCGCGAGCCCATAGCTGACCTCGAACCCATTCCGCGCCAGCGCCGCGGCAGGCCCAATCAGTTCCGCCCATTTGCGCGACCCGTATTTCGAATGCGCGTACTCGAACCCACGCACAGTCCCAGGCACGCCCGCGCTAGTCCAACCTTCCACGCTAGCCTTGGTGACGTTGCCCGAAGCATCCTGATACATCGTGCGCGTGGCCTTGCCCGGAGCCCGCTCGCGGAAATCGAGGAACGTGGACCGGCCATCCGCAAACCGGATCAGCATGAACCCGCCCCCGCCAATGTTCCCCGCCTGTGGATGGGTAACCGCCAGTGCGAAGCCGACGGCGACAGCAGCGTCCACCGCGTTCCCGCCGTTCTTCAGAACGCGCAAGCCGACGTCGACAGCGAGTGGCTCCTGCGCGACAACCATGCCCTGCTTGGCTCGCACCGGCTCGCGCGCACAAACGGGGGCGCACAAAACGCACCCGAGCGCGACGAGCCCCTGCAAAACCCGCATGAATCGATTCTAGCGAATCGCGAAGAAAATCCCTACGGATACGATCAGGGTTAAACTAAAGGCGATGAGCGACGCACGCCAGCATGTCCACGAACTGATTGACCTTCTTCACGAGTCGCAGATCTCCGGCTTGTCTCATTTTCTGGAAACCATTGTCGATCCCGTCACCGCCGCGCTGCACAGTGCGCCCTTCGATGACGAACCCGAGACCACGGACGAGAAAGCCGCCGTCTCCGAAGCTCGCGTCTGGCTCCAGAACAACGGTGGCAAAGGCATTCCTCACGCGGAGGCGATGCGCAGGCTGGGATTGGAGTAATGGAGATCGAATGGACCGGGACGGCACTCGATGATTTAGCCGCTTTCGATAAAAGCATCGCCCGCCGCGTCAAACAGGCCGTCGAGCGCTTCGCCCTCACCGGCTCCGGCAACGTCAAAAAGCTCCAGGGCATCGACCCGCCTGAGTATCGTCTACGCTCGGGCGATCACCGCGTGCGATTCTCTCTCGATGGGTTTAAGCTGATCGTGCTCCGCGTTAGGGATCGCAAGGACGCCTATCGGTGAGGGGCCTACGTTCTAAGCTTCGTGATCCCCAGACTGATGCAATAGGTTACAAGCCCGAAAAGTAGACTGTCCACAAGAAAGATGAGAAGGTAGGCCATCCCGTCGTCTCTACCGAAACTCATCGCGCCCGCTACGAATATTCCCGGGGAAAGTAAACCTTCGACTACCTTCTCAGGCAACCCTATCGCGGTCGAAAGGATCAGGAGGCCAAAAAGCCCGCAACCGGCGGCCCAACATCTTCCTAAACGCCTCCAGCGCATTTTTATCGTCCATCCCAGTCACAAGCAGCTGGATTCCCCAGGCCACATTGCCGAGCGGCGTCTCTAGCTGCTTCACCTCCAGGCCAGTAGGCACTTCCTGAGGTTTTGTTAAAAATGTACTCGAATGCTCGTTGACTAGCTGCCTCCCTCGTTCCGATGATACGTGTGGCGTACTCGGGAAAGGCACGGTGGAAGTCATCAACCTGTTTTCTGATCGAGACGCCCAACCCCCACCAATCCCCGCTGTGAAGGAAAGTCTCCGTGACACCGTGATACCAACTGCCCGGTCGCGCAAGCCCCGTCCACGTTGTCGGCGTCCCGTCTGCTGCTGTGTGGAACGGCGAGCCGCTGTCGGCATCACTATGAGCAGCTCTTGCGTAATACGTCAAGGCCTCATTTGTTGTCTCACCGATCTGCCTAGCCAGGCCGACATTCGCATCACGGTAGTCTCGGATCATTGCTTCGCATTGCCCCGCGGACTGACCAGATGAACACTGCGAATGCTTATAGGAACTGTTCGGACTCTGGCCGCCACCGAAGAGGCTATCTTGCGCGGCACTAACCTGCTTCAAGATCTTGATCTGTTCTCCGCTCAATCGGCCACCGAAGATACCGTCAAACATCAACTCGTGCGTGGGGGTCGGCCAGAGCCCATTCCGATCCACGTAGGCTAGCGGGTTGTTCGTCGTATAGTCGTATCGGTTCCAGGTTTGAGGATTTCCCGGTTTAACACTGACTCGTGATGGATCTACGCTGGTAAACCGCCCTTGGGCCGAACTCATCATTCTAGCCTCAGCGTAATCCAGACAGCTCTCCTGATCTCTCAAGTGGCCAGATATCCGCAGCGCACCCACGCCTACGGCAGCGCGAACACGTACACCGCGGTATGGTTCAACGCCCTCTTCAACTCCGGAGCCTGCGCCGTCACCAGACCATTCGTCATCGCGCCCTCGCCCGTCAGGATCGCGACATACTGTTTGCCATTGACCGCGTAAGTGATCGTGCTCACCGCCACGCTGCCGCCGACAATCTGGTCCCACAACTGCTTACCCGTCGTCGCGTCGTAGGCATGGAAATGCCGGTCGAGATCGCCCCAGAAAATCAGGTTGCCCGCCGTCGCCAGCACCGCTCCGTTGGAGGGAGCCCGCTGCTCGGCGAACCGCATAATCTCGCCCGTTTCCATGTTGATCTTCGCGATCGCATTCCGCTTCTGCGGATCCGACCCCGGCCGCGCCACCGACTCGCGCTTCCCGTTCTCGACGTTATCCAGGCACACATCTATATACGGCACATACATCGAATTCGTCAGCGGAGAATACGCCGCCGGCCAGTAGCTGCGCGTATTGAAGAAGCAAATGATCTTCTCTTCACCCTTCTTGCGGAAGACCAGATCGCTATTGATGGTGGTCTTGCCGGTGTTGACGTCGATGTCCTTTAACCAGAAGTTCGGCGCATCATACGGGAACGGAGTCGCCCACAGGAACTCGCCCGTGATGCGATCCAGCGCGAAAATGCCGCCCGATTCGCCCGCCGCGAACAACACGTCGCGTTCCTCGCCCGGCTTGATCTTCGGATTGATCCACTTCAAATTCTTCGGATTCGGATTCATCTTCGTATGAATCAACGTGCGCTCATTGGTCCAATCTTCGTCCCAGTCGTCGCCCGGCAAATGCTGGTAATACCACAACAGCTTGCCCGTATTCGCATCCAGCGCGATGGTCGAGTTGCTGAACAAGTCCGCCGGAGCTGAATATCCGATGTCGTCGGGATTCCCGTTATGCCGAGCCAAGCGGCTGTTCGGCGTCGGATTCGCAACGCCGTAGTAAACGATGTTACGAACCGGATCGTACGCTCCAGGCGAACCCCACGTGGAAGCCGAGCGCTTCTCATCCGGCACCGTGCCCCATGTATCGCCGCCGACTTCCCCGGTCCGCGCCGCCGTGTAGAAGCGCCACAATTCCTTGCCCGTCTTCGCATCGTGCGCCGCGATGAAACAATTCGAGCTCAACCCGCCGCCGCACGTGCCGCTGGAAATAATCTTGTCGCCCGCCATGATGCTGCCCGAGCTGTTGCCGCGCTGCGCCACGTCGGCCTCCCAACGCAGCTCGCCCGTGCGCGCGTCGATCGCCACCACCTTGTTATCCGCCGCCGTGTACATCACCAAATCTTCAAAAATGGAAAAGGTCTTCGTCCGCGAATTCGTCCCTTGATTGGGTCGCGCAAACTTCCGAACGTATTCCCAGATGAGATCGCCGTTGGTTGCATTCAGCGCCTGCACTCCTCCGGTCGACGTCATGATGTACATGACCCCGCCGCGCACAATGGGAGTGCTCTCCACCGAGCCCACCGGCATCCCGCGCACCCACGCCATCCGCAGTTGATTCACGTTCTGCGTGTTGATCTGGTTCAGCGGACTGAAGCGCTGGTCGTCATACGTCCGGCTGAAGCTCAACCAGTCGTTCGGACTAGGATTCGCCAGCTCCGCCGCAGTAACAGGCTTGAAGTTCTGCACCGCTTGCCCAAACACCGAACCGGCAACTAAAGCGGCGCTCAAAATGACTTTCGACATGAATTTTCCCCTCAAGATGGCCGCAAGACCACCGATCGGTAGTGTATCGCATTGCCCGCGCCAGCAAAAGAGTGTTCCAATTCGAGTAGGTTGCCTGTGACGACGCGCACACGAGTCTGGTTGTGGCCGAACCTGCTGAGCTTGGACGCTCCCGCGGTTGCGCTGTTGTGGCAGATCCTCTTTGTCCGCTGCTTCCACGCAAGCGCAGGAACCGCCTCGGCCGTCTTACTCACCCTTGCTGTGTGGCTGATCTACGCGGCGGACCGCATGCTGGACGCTTGGCGAGGAGCCATAACAACCCAGCGCCACGAATTCTACCGCCTGCATTGGCGAGCCGTACTCCCCGTGTGGCTAACTCTATTGGCCGCCGCAAGCTGGATCGCCTGGGTACAGCTCCCGCCTGCCCTGTGGTCCCGAGGAATGCTCCTGGCCTGCGGGTCGGTGGTGTATTTGGGCACCGTCCACGGAGCCCCCGCTTGGTGGCGGCGACCGGATTCGAAGGAGGCCGCGGTCGGCGTCGTGTTTGCTCTCGGTGTATCGCTGGCCGCATGGCCGATGGTGCAAACCTGGACCGACATTCTCGCGATCGCGCAGTTCTGCGTCTTGTGTTGGATGAACTGCGTCGCCATCGAAGATTGGGAGAGCGGCTCACGTGCCCGCGGCTTGGTCATCGCAGGAGCAGCATGGGTCGCACTCGTCTCTGTCCTGCTGCTACGCGAACATCGTCCCGTGATTGCCTGCGCCGAAACCGTCAGCGCCTTCGGCCTCGTAGCACTCGACCGCTATAGTCGCCGCCTCTCACCCGAAGCCATGCGCGTCTGGGCCGACCTGGTGTTGCTGAGCCCGATCTTTTTTCTCCACGTAGCAGGAACGGCCGTATGAACTGCGACGCCATCGCGCCCTATTACGCGGCGATCGAATTCGCCGTGTTTGGCCGAGCGCTTGAACGTTGCCGCTTCTACTTCTTGCCAGAATTGTCAGACGCCCGGCGAGCCCTGGTGCTGGGCGACGGAGATGGCCGGTTTCTAAACCGATTGCTGGCAGCGTGCCCCCATCTGCGTGCCGACTACGTAGATTGCAGCGCCGGCATGATGAAGCAAGCGCAACGCTCCGCGGGATCCCAGCGCGTCACCTATCACTGTGCCGATCTCTTGACCGCCGCACTACCCAAATCCGACTACGACTTGGTCGTGACACACTTCTTCCTCGACTGCTTCGACCCCGAACACCTGACCGCCGTTGTGCAACGGATCGCCGAAGCAGCACCCGGAGCTCGCTGGCTCATTTCGGAGTTTCGCATCCCGCCAAGCCCCTGGCTGGCCGGACCAGCCCGCGCACTCATCGGCGTGATGTACCGCTTCTTCTCCCTCGCCACAGGCCTCACCACACGCGCTTTAGTGGACCATCGACCCTTACTCAAAAAGGCTGGATTCCAGCTCTCCGCCACCGCTCCACATGCCGCCGGATTGATGGTTTCCGAGTTATGGGTCCCGCAGGCCCTAAAATAGAAGCTTGGACCTCGAAAAACAGTTACTCCGCAAAGTGGGCGAAGCCGTCACGCGCTTCAAGATGATCCGCGAAGGCGACCGTGTCGCCGTGGCAGTCTCCGGCGGCAAGGATTCCATCACCATGCTGGAAGCCTTGGTGTTGTTGCGCGATCGCGCTCCCATCAACTTCACCGTCTGCGCGTTCACCATCGAGCAGGGGAAATTCCTCGCGCCCATCGAACCCGTGGGCGAATACGTGAAGTCGCGCGGCATTGAGTGGACCTACTACCGCGATTCGCCGTCGTTCCGCCTCATCGAGGAACAACCCGATCATGGCTGCGATATGTGCAGTCGCTTCAGACGCCGCGCCGTGTATCAAATTGCCCGCGAGCTAGGAGCCAACGTCATCGCGTTCGGCCACACCGCCGACGATTTCTGCGAGTCCTTCTTGCGCAGCGCACTGTTCACCGGTCGTACCAGTGGACTACCGGCGATCACGTGGTCCAGCCAGAAAGATTTCCGTTTGATCCGGCCGCTGGTCTACGTGACCGAAGACATCACCGCGAAGTTCGCGCAGTCTCTAGGTGCGCCCGTGATCCCGTGCGGATGCTCGCAGAAGACCGGGACCGTTCGCCGCTCTCTGCGCGACATCCTGACCGAACTGGAGCAAGAGTATCCGCGTTTGAAGGAATCGCTCTTGAGCGCGATGGGCAACATCGAACCCTCGCGATTATTGGATACCCGCTACCTGTCGCTGGACGGTGAAGAAGTAGAGCCTGTGGCGGTCGGATCGAATCCGTTCCGCGTTCTCAGCGGAGATCTGTAGGCCGGTTCCGGTCGCGTCCGCGTCGGTGTTGCTTCCGCCGCGGATCTCAGCCCACCCACCGGCAATAGGATCTGGCTATTGAGCGTATCCGGGCCGCCGATGTCCAAGTATTGATCGCCCGCGCTCACGCCCGCCGGAACTTCAAAGTTCAATTGATACAGTCCGCCAAAATTCGGAGCTAAGCCTGAGTAAGCGATCTTCGCGCTACGGTTGCCCAGACTCACATCGAGCGCCTCCGTAGTTTTCGCAAACGGACTCACCGGACCAGCCGCACCGTTCGCCACCGCCGGATCCACTGCGCCCAGCCCCGTCAAGTAAACTGCAATCGTCTCCCCAATGCGAGCAGGATTCTGCGGCGTCACCAGCGAGTAGTCCGGATGCAACGCCGCAGCGTATCCCAGTCCCGTGGGCGGCACCGCGAAAACACCGGGGGCCGTGCGATTCACGTACACCGTCACGCCATTACTGGGAGCGCTTCCGCTACGGTTCACTCGAATCTCCGCCACTCCCGTGGGCGTCTCATAGGGGACAATCACCGAAAGTTGACCCGGACTGACAACGTAAATCGGAGCGCTTCTGCCATTCACCGTAACGGAAACATCACCTAGGGTGAGCGGGAACGTGGCATCCACAAAATTGCCAGAGGAAAGACCGGTACCGAACAGCGTAATCAACTCTCCCGGCGCAATACCCGTAGTGAAGGGCGCATAGCTGGCCGCATTGACCACCCCAGTCGGATTCAAGTAAACCCCGGTTCCGGAAAGCGCTGGAGCCTTCACCGCGACGTTCAGTCCCAGATAGTCCAAGCGCCCGAAGCCGATGCGGTACACACCATCGCTCGACACGAAGTTTTGCAGGCCCAGAAAATCGTCGTGCGTTCCCGTGGCGGAAAGATTGAAGCCATCCGAATACGTGTAATCGTAGGCCGAGTCCGGAGCGGTCTGGATGCGCTGATGCCCCAGGATACTCTTCACCGAAGAGATCACATTGATCGCCCCATAGTAAGAACCCAGCACCGCGGTGCCAGCAGGAAGCGCCGACCGGCGCACGTCCATCCCTGCCTGATAATACAGACCGCTGTAGGCCGTCACCACGCCCGCAGGCGTCCGGATCCCGACCAGCATGTCCCACCCGTTCGTGGAACCGCCGAAGACCAATTGCCCATCCGGCGAGACGAAGAGTTGCTGCGAACCTGAAAGCAGATCGGTCGTGTTCTTCGCACCGAAGTTCAGCGTTCCGACGCCGCCAGCGAACGTGTAACTGGCATTCGCCACCGTCTGCGCAAACGCCGTATAGTTCCCGCCGCTATATCCGCTCACCGCGACAGAGCCAAGACTACCCGCCCCATTGGGCGCAATCTGAAAACTCGCATCACGAACCTGCGCCAAACTGGTCGCCGGTAGATTCATGTAAGCCATCGTGTAGCGTTGGTTGAACGTAGCAGTAGTCACCGGCGCGCTCTGGCGAGCCGCGATGAACATGTTATTGAAGCTACTCTCTGTGCTGCTCCCGATGAAGACGCCATTCGCGACCGAGCCGTAAACATAGTCGCCATCGGTCGACGCGCGCCGGATGAAACCAAACCCACTCGCCGAAATCGCGTAAGTTCCCGACCGCACATAGGCCCGGTTCGCGCTCGTATTCGAGCTCCACTGCGTGGCAGATAGAGAGTAGTTCCCCCGTCCGTCAAAGGTGATGGTGCCGAACTGGCTGGCCGCCTCATCCAAATTATTGGTGGCCTGGAGATCGGTAATCCACAGCACTTCACGAAAATTGTAAGTACCGCTCAGCAAACCGTTGCCGGTAGTGTCCCAATCCACCTGTTGAGCGAAGGCAGAACTGATCGCGAGAAATGCAAGAATAGCGAGACGCTTCATAGGTTGTAGGTAAAACTGGCACCTGTAAGGTGGACGCGAGAGGCGGCGGGCCGTTTCACTCATTTTAGCACCATGCCCCCCTCCCCGCCCAACTTGATGCGAAAATACTCGACGGGGGTAGTATGCCTTCGTATCGATTTCAACTGAACGGCAACGCGACAACGGTAGATTCCTGGGACCCCGCGCAGCCACTGCTCTACGTCCTGCGAAACGCCCTTGGGCTCCACGGACCGAAGTTCGGCTGCGGCCTCTCCCAATGCGGAGCCTGCACTGTCATCCTCGACGGCAAGTCCGTGCGCTCCTGCGCCACGCCGGTCAACACGGTCGAAGGCAAGAGCGTCACCACCCTCGAAGGCCTCGGCTCGCCCGAAAAACCCGATCCTGTGCAAGCTGCGTTCATCACCGAACAGGCCGCGCAGTGCGGCTACTGCACGAACGGCATGGTCATGACATCGAAGGCCCTGCTCACCCAGAACCCCTTCCCCAGCGTGGACCAAGTGAAGCAAGGTCTGGCCGGCAATCTCTGTCGCTGCGGAACTCATACCCGAATCATATCGGCCGTGATGCTCGCAGCACGCCTCCAATCTGAAACGCGAGGTCCACAATGAAGCGCCGGAATTTTCTGAAAGCCGGTGGCGCCGTAGTCGTGACCTTCGGCCTCGCCGATTCCATCGTTACGCGGCTGGCCGCTCAAACATCCGACGCCAAGCCTCTCGCTCTAACCGAGGTTGACAGCTTCCTCGCCGTCCACGCCGATGGCACGGTCACCATCTATTCCGGCAAAATCGACTGCGGCACCGGACATCGCATCGCAGTGGCCCAGATGGTCGCCGAAGAACTAGGCGTCGCGGTCGCCAAGATCAAGATGATCGACGGCGATACCGCAGCCTCTCCCGATCAAGGTTCCACCGGCGGCAGCACTGGCCTCACCCGGGGAGGCACTGAGATCCGCCAGGCCGCCGCAACCGCCCGGCAAGGCCTTCTCCAGATGGCCGCGCAGAAGTTGAATCGTCCGGTAGTGGAACTGATGCTCGCCAACGGCCGGATCAGTCCCAGAGGAGCAGGCACCAGCGTCACCATCACCGAACTAGTCGGCGGCAAGCGCACCGCTTTCAAGATGGACGCGAACGCTCCGCTGAAATCCTCGGCAGACTATTCCATCGTCGGACTGCCCCTGCTCCGTCCCGACGTCCCCGCGAAAGCGACGGGCCGCCACACCTACGTGCAGGATCACTCCGTCCCCGGCATGTTACACGGCCGCGTCATCCGGCCCGCCTCCATCGGCTCCAAACTAGTCTCCGTCGACGAATCGAGCATCGCCGCCATTCCCGATGTCCGCGTCATCCGCATCCAGAACTTCCTAGGCGTCGTCGCCCGCGACGAGTGGGCCGCCATCCGCGCGGCTCGCGAACTGAAGGCCACATGGAGCGAATGGCAAGGCCTCCCTGGCAACGCGGGCCTCGAAGCCTCCGTGCGCAGCGGACCCATGGATAAGGACCAACAAATCTTGAATCGTGGCGACGCCCCCGTCGCCATGAAGTCCGCGACCAAGAAGTTCTCCGCCACCTTCCTGTGGCCGAACCAGAGCCACGCGTCCCTTGGCCCCTCCTGCGCCGTAGCCGACGTCCGCAACGGTGGAGCCACCGTGTGGAGCTCCACTCAAGGCCCCCATGCGCTGCGCCAAAACCTCGCCCGGGTGTTCGGACTCGACGCCGCCAAGACCCGCGTAGTCTTCCTCGATGGATCCGGCTCCTACGGCAGCAACGGCAACGACGACGTGGCCGCCGATGCGGTGCTGCTCTCCAAAACCGTCGGTGCCCCCGTGCGTGTCCAATGGATGCGCCACGATGAACACGCCTGGGATCCGAAAGGTCCGCAACAATTACTCGACGTGCGCGCCGGTATCGACGGACAAGGCAAGATCACGGCTTGGGAAACCGAAATGTGGGTTCCCACCAACAAACCCGGCCAGCGTATGTTGCCCGCCGCCGAACACGCTGGACTCGCGAACGATGCAGGCCAGAACTCCGGCCTCATGACCCAGAACGGCGAGCCTCCCTACGAAGCCACCAACGTCCGCGTCACCGCCCATCTCACACAGGGCACCCCGCTCCGGATCTCCAATCTCCGCGCGCCCGGAAAGATCGCGAACGTGTTCGCCGTCGAAGCCACCGTCGACCAACTCGCCGCCGTAGCCGGTGCCGATCCCATCGCGTTCCGGCAAACACGGCTCAAAGACGAGCGCGCAGTGGCCGTCATCCAACGCGTGAAGGAATTAATGGGCTGGGACACCCGCCCCTCCCCCAATCCGAACGCCCTCCAAGGCCGAGTGCGCGTAGGCCGAGGCATGGCCTACATGCGCTACAAACAATCCGAGAACTACGTCGCCGTCGCCATGGCCGTCGCAGTGGACCCGGCCTCCGGCAAGATCACCGTCCGTCGCGTCGCCTGCGCCCATGACTGCGGCTTGATCGTCAATCCGAACGCGCTGCGCAACCAGATTGAAGGCTGCATCGTCCAGACCCTAAGCCGCACGCTCTTCGAAGAAGTGAAATTCGACGCCTCCCGCGTGACCAGCGTGGATTGGACCACCTATCCGATCCTGACGTTCCCCGACGCGCCGGAAATCGAAGTCGCCCTGCTGAATCATCCCGAAGAACCGCTGATGGGTGCGGGCGAAGCCGCAGCCGCGCCAGTGGCAGCCGCCCTGGCAAACGCAGTATTCGATGCCACAGGAGTGTTGCTCACCACCGTTCCGTTCACGGCGGCTCGGGTGAAGATGGCCCTGGCGGCCAAAGCCTAGCGACTACTCTTTTTCGCGGTCGATCAGCATCTCTTGTGCCGAACTCTGGATCAGCGCCAGCAGGAATGTCATGGACGCGCACACCGGAAACGACGGACCAACGTCCACAAACAGAGAGATCAGACTCAGCCCGGCGCAGAAGAACATGAAGTACTTGATGCCAGTGCGAAAGCGTGTCTTCGCGTCTGACTTAGGCTTAACGTCCTGCACCACTTGCCCACAACTGACGCATTGCGTCTCGGTGGAGGTCATCGAAGCTTCGCATGTTCGGCAACGTTGCATAAGAACGTCGCGGTGGACGTAATTAAAGTCTAGTCGCTGCCTGAGCGTAGGTCCATGAGGTAGAAGCCCTAGCAGACCGTAGCTGAGCCCCTCCACTCGCTAAGATAAAAGATCCACCTCATGCAACCTGCCCTCATCGAATTCGACCATGTTTCCGTCATGCGCGGCGAAACCCTCGCCCTCAATGACGTCAGCCTCCGTATCGGCGCCGGCGAACACCTCGCCATCCTAGGACCCAACGGCTGCGGCAAATCGACCCTGATCAAGGCCATCACCCGCGAGTGTTACCCGATCATGCAACGCGACGGCGTGCCCGTCCCGCACTCCCTCAAGATCCTGGGCCGCGACCGCTGGAACGTGGTCGAACTGCGCAGCATGCTCGGCATCGTCTCCAGTGACTTGATGACCGCCTGCGCCCGAGATTCCACCGGCCGCGACATCGCCCTCTCCGGCTTCTTCTCCAGCATTGGCATCTGGCCCCACAACGAAGTCACCCCCGAGATGCACCGCAAAGCCGACGAAGCCCTGGCGTTGCTGGAAGTCTCCCACCTGGCTGACCGCTGGATCGACGAACTCTCCTCCGGCGAAGCCCGCCGCGTCCTCTTAGCCCGCGCCCTGGTCCATCAACCCCAGGCACTCATACTGGACGAACCGTCCACCGCACTAGACCTCTTCGCCCAACACGAACTCCGCGAAATCCTCCGCAAGCTGGCCGCGAAAGGCATCGGCATAGTGATGGTTACCCACCACCTCTCCGACCTGATCCCCGAAATGGATCGCGTAATCATGATGAAGGCCGGCCACATAGTAGCCGACGGCCCCACCAAGGAAACCCTCACTGCGGACCGCCTGTCCGCCCTCTTCGGCCTAAAGCTCGACCTAACCGAACGCGACGGCTACTACAACCTCTGGTAGAGGTCTTCTCGATGCTGGGCTCTCATGCACACCAACCAGAAGCGAGGCGGGCCCGCAAGATCGTCGTCGTGCTAGTAGCACTCTTTGTGGCCGGAGCGCATTTGCTCACCGGTCCCAACTATCGAGGTCCATTCCGATGGTTCATCACCGGCTACGCCATGGATGTTCTGCTGCCCTTCAGTTCATACTTTCTCTTGGTGGCCGCTGCGGAAACCTTCGCCAGGCTTCGTCACTGGTGGATCAAGGTGTCAGTGGTATTCCCAATCATGTCGTGCGCTGAGGTCGCGCAGTATCTGGGTGTGCCCATCTTTGGGCAGACCTTCGACCCTTGGGACCTTGTCTCCTACATCGGCGGGGCGCTAATGGCCGCCGCAGTTGATGAGGCACTTCTGCCATACATCTTTGACTTTTGGCGACACGACACCTGAGTGTGTCCTAGATTTTGTATAAGTGCCGTTCCTCATAAGACGAAGAGGAACAAATGGAACACAGAGTCCAGGACACCCTAGAGCCACGACCCCTGAAGATTCCCGCTTGACTCTGTATACGAAACGACTACAATAAAAACTCCCTCCCCTGGGTCCGATTCCCCCCTCTTTGGGACCTTCATAGCGATAGCTCTGCCCGAAAGCTGAGCGTCCAAGAAAAGCTCTGTCCAGAGACAGACGGAGCCCTTAAGAAAGTCCGGCCCATGCAGTCTCACAGCCCTAACCCCTGGTTCGCACTCACCGTCCACCCCAAGCATGAACACTTGGCCGCGCGCGGACTGCGTGCCCAAGGCTTCGAAGTCTATCTCCCGCTGCACCGCGCGCGACGCCGCTGGTCGGATCGCACCAAGACGCTCGACATGGTGCTCTTCCCCGGCTACGTCTTCTGCCGGTTCCAGTCGCCGGACAAACTCCGCGTGATGACATCGCCCGCGGTGCGCGGCATCGTGAAGATGGGGCGCGACCCGATCCCGGTGGACGACGCCGAAATCTCTTCCATCCGTACGCTGATCTCCAGCGGACGGCCTATCGACGTCTGCCCGTTCCTGCGCGTCGGGCAACACGTTCGCATCAGCCACGGACCATTTGAATCTGTGCGCGGCGTCATCGTCCGCGCCGATGACAACTGGCGCGTGGTGGTCAGTGTCGAGGCGTTGGGTTGTTCCGTCTCCGTCGAAGTCGACGCGGATCAAATTCAACCCGACAAAAAGCCCGCTCAATCCATCCCTTCAGAAAGAATCAATCATGGCCATCTCCAAGCCTAGAAATCGAGTCGTACTCTTCCGCCTCACGCAGGACGAATTCAATCAGATTCAGCAGTCCTGCACGGACGGCGCGGCCCGCAGCGTCTCCGACTACGCCCGGGCTCGCATTCTGGGCCTGGCATCGAGCGAACAGCCTTCGCTGGCGCATGTGGAGAAGAAGCTTGCGGACCTCTCGCACGCGGTCGAAAACCTAACGAACCTGATCCAAGGCGCGAACACCCCGCGCGCGGAGGCCGTTACGGCCAACTACGGCTCGGGGCCGTATCTCGCCAAGTCTGGAGACTAGATGCGGTTCCTACTATCTTTAATCGCCGTCGCTG
Source organism: Bordetella parapertussis (assembly GCA_943328975.2). Classification (GTDB taxonomy): domain Bacteria; phylum Acidobacteriota; class Terriglobia; order Bryobacterales; family Bryobacteraceae; genus Palsa-187. The sequence continues at coordinate 74,591 of CALQCC020000013.1, forward strand.
CCCTCGCCCAAGGCCAAGCCCAAACGCGCGCGGCAGTGATGGAAGACGTGGGCAAGACGAACCTCCCAGCACAAAGGCTCGGCGTGGACGATCTGGTCGCTGTCTCTGTCTACGATGCGCCGGAGCTCACGCGTACCGTGCGCGTGGAGCCCGATGGCACGGTACATCTTCCGCTACTCGAGGAAGGCATCGCTGCTGCGGGCCTCATGCCGCGCCAACTCGAATCGGCCATCGCGGGAGCGCTCAAGACCGGCGAGATCATGGTAAATCCTATCGTCAAAGTAACGGTTGTCGAGTATCACTCACGCCCGATCGCCGTCATGGGAGCCGTACGCAAGCCGCTCACCTTTCAAGCCGAAGGCACCGTGACGTTGCTTGACGCGCTGGCCCGCGCTGAAGGTTTGTCGACCGATTCCGGCACCGAGATTTTGGTCACGCGCAACGGCGAGATCCTGCGCATCCCGATCAAGGCTCTGCTGCACGATGCCGAGCCGACTGCGAATGTTCTTCTGACCGGTGGTGAAGAGATTCGCGTTCCCGAAGCCGGCAAGATCACGGTGGTCGGCAACGTGAACCGCCCCGGAGCCTTTCCCGTGCGCGAAGCGGGCGACCACACAGTCCTCAAGCTGGTCGCGCTCAGCGAAGGACTCATGCCGTACGCCGAAAAGATGGCGTACATCGTGCGCCGCGACGAAAACGGCGTCGCACAGGAACTCCCCGTCGAACTCGAAAAAATCATGAAGCGCGAGTCTCCCGATGTAACGCTCACCGTGGGTGACATTCTCTATATTCCAGACAACAAGAAACGTCGTAACACTATGAGCGTGATTGACCGCATCACCAGCTTCGGTGCCTCCACCGCATCGGGCGTCCTGGTTTGGCGAAGGTAAGGTTTGGCGAAGGTAAGGTTTGGCGAAGGCAAGTAAGAATGAAGCAGCCTGACAATCTCCCTGCTGTACAAGAACCGTTCCGCACACCGCTCTCGGCTCCGGTGCTCGATGCCGAGTACGAATCGGCCGCAGCGCACGTCCCGCTATCGCACTACTTGTGGATCCTGCGCCGTCAGGGCTGGAAGATGCTCGCGTTCGTGGTGCTCGTCGTCATCGCAACCCTCATCGTATCCCTGCGTCTCACGCCGATCTACGAATCCACTACCACGATCGACATCGATCGGCGCCTGCCCACCGGCGTGATCGGCGACGAGTCCGCACAGGTCTCGAACAACGACGCCGACCAGTTCCTCGCCACCCAAGTAAAACTGATCCAATCTGATTCCGTGCTGCGCCCCGTAGTCGACCGCTACAACATCCGCGAAGTCGAACCGGACGCGCTGGAAGAAGCCATCGACACTTCCGATACCAGCCTCGAAGCTCCGGTCATCCTCAAGCCGCTGCGCGTCACCCGCCCCGCGAACACCTACATCCTGCAGATCAGCTACCGATCCGAGCATCGTCAACTCGCCGCCGACGTCGCCAACGCGATCGCGCAAAGCTACCTGCAGCACTCCTACGAGATCCGCTACAAAGCGACCGCTGGCCTCAGCCAGTTCATGGAGAAGCAACTCGAAGAACTCCGAGCCAAGATGGAAAAATCCAGCGAGGCTCTGCAGCGTTTTGAACGCGAACTCAACGTCATCAACCCCGAAGAGAAGACCAGCATCCTCACCGCGCGCCTGCTCGAACTCAATAAGAACTACACCGAATCCCAAACCGACCGCGTTGCCAAGGAGGCAGCCTACCGCTCGGTTGAAAACGGATCCTATGCCGCGGCCCTCACGTCATCCCAAGGCGAGACGCTGAAGAAACTCTCCGACCAACTCAGCGAAGCTCAACGCCAATTCGCCGACATCAAGGTCACCTTTGGAGCCAAACACCCCGAATACCCCAAAGCCCAAACCCGCGTGACCGAGCTCGAAGCGCAACTCAAAGAAGCCAGCGCGAACGTCACCCGCCGAGCCGACGTCGAATACCGCCAAGCCCAGAACCGCGAAGGCATGCTGGAAGCCGCAGTCGCCCAAACCAAAAAGGAATTCGACGACCTCAACTCGCGCTCGTTTGAATATCAGACGCTCAAGCGCGAAGCCGACGGCGACAAGATGCTCTACGAGGAACTCATCCGCCGCATCAAAGAAGCCGGCATCAACGCCAGCTTCCAGAACAGTTCCATCCGGGTTGCCGACGCCGCCCGCCCCGGCCTCAAACCCGTCTTCCCGCGCCTCTGGCTCAACTTGCTACTCGCCTTCCTCTGCGCGAGCTTCCTAGCCGTTGGCGCCGCCGTCCTCTCCGACGTCTTAGACAACACCGTGCGCGACCCCGACCAAGTCCAGCGCCTCATGAACACCGACGTCATCGGCTCGCTCCCCGCCGTGAAGGATTGGCGCCGCCGCCTGAGCACAGTCGGCCCGCATCGCCCGACCACCGCCATCGCCCCACTCAACGGAGCCACACCCTTAATCCACGAAGCCGACCAAGCTCTCTCCAACTACGAAGAAGCCATCCGCACCCTGCGCAATTCGATCCTGCTGACCGACTTCGACCGCCGCCTCCGCAGCATCCTGCTAACCAGCGCGTCCCCGTCTGAAGGCAAGTCGACCGTCGCCGCCCACCTCGCCGCGACCCACGCCAGCCAGCACAAACGAACGTTGCTCATCGACGGCGACCTCCGCCGTCCCAGCGTCCACCGCCTCTATCAGGTGCCCAACACCATCGGCCTGTCGAACGTCCTGCTGCAACAAATCTCCTGGCGCGACGCCGTCATCCGCATCGACGAACCCGCCGGCCTGGACGTCCTCCCCGCCGGCCCGGCCACCCGCCGAGCGTCCGACTTGATCGGCATGGGCCTAGCAGAGTTGATCGAAGAAGCCACCCGCGAATACGACTTGGTCGTCCTCGACGCGCCCCCCCTACTAGGTTTCGCCGAGCCCCTGCAAATGGCCACCGCCGTAGACGGCGTCATCGTAGTAGCCCGAGCCGGCGACACCAGCCGCAAGGCGCTCGGCACAGTAATCGGCACCCTAAAACGCCTCCGAGCCAACCTGGTCGGCGTGGTGCTAAACGAAGTCCACCGCGAAGTGAGCGCCGGGTATTACTACTACTACGGGCATTACAGCAAGTATTACGAGCGGAAGGAGAAAGAGGCTTGAGTGTCAATTTCTCTGCGTTCCCTTACGACGTTTGGTACGGCAGAGTTCTCCGCTGGCCGCTGAAGCTCATCCCGGCAACCGCCGTCGCACCTATTCTTCAAGGACCGCTCAAAGGAAAGAAATGGATCGTCGGATCCAGCGTTCATGGATGCTGGCTGGGCAGCTACGAAATCGCCAAGGCGAGACTGATGAAACAGCGAATCCGCACCGGCTCCGTGGTCTTCGACATCGGTGCCCAAGCGGGATATCACACACTGCTGGCCTCTGAGTGCGTTGGCCCATCGGGAAGAGTCTATGCATTTGAACCGCTTCTCCGGAATCTGGAGTATCTTCACGCGCTCGTCGAGTTGCACCAACTGAAGAACGTCGTGATCGTTGATGCCGCTGTTTCAGACTTCCGAGGTTCGGCGTCCTTTGATTCTGGAACAAGCCCCGTCGCGGGTCGCCTATCAACCCGTGGTTCCATCCGTGTCCGCTGCATTCAACTCGACGAAGAAGTCCAGGCCGGCCGCCTGCCACCACCGGACTTCCTGAAGATCGACGTCGAGGGTGCCGAGATGAAGCTACTCGCGGGCGCGCGCAACATGTTAAAGCAACACAAACCGGAGATTGTTCTCGACACGCACACCTTCCTCGGTGGCGAGTTCGAGCCACTTCATCGGGAGTGCTCTGAATTTCTACAAGATCTGGGATACCAGTTGCAGCCCATCGGAACCGACGCAGCAGACTCCCGCGAAATCCACGCAATAGCCACACACTAACCCGAGCATTCATGATCTCCGCTGCGAGACAGGCACTTTCGCCACCGTCCACATCCGTGGGACTCGACGAGTCGCGCGTCAGGCGAATCCTGCTGCTCACAACGAGCCTGGCCGAAGGTGGAGCCGAAACGGTCGTCAAGAATCTTGCTTTGGCGCTCCGGTCGGAAGGGCATACCGTCAGTGTCGTTTCCATGCTGGAACCGACCGCCTTCACTGAAGAACTAGCCACTGCGGGCATCCCGGTAATTTCGCTTTCCATGCACCGCAGCGGGGCAAACCTGCGTGGCACAGCGCGCTTCTTCTCACACCTTCGCAACTTCCCGCCGGATATCATCCACGCGCACATGTTCCACGCCAGCATCCTCGCGCGATTGGCACGCATCATCCTGCGAACGCCCGTTGTGTGTACGGTGCACAGCGAGATCGAATGTTCCCATCTAAAACAGTCGGGACCCATTCGCGAATGGATTTATCGACTGACCGACCGTGCCAGCAACTGCACCACCGCGGTCTCTCACCGAGTTCGTGATCGTTACCTGACCCGGCGCATCGTGCGCAACTCAAGCATGCCCGTGATCGAGAACGGCGTTGATCCAGACCGTTTCAAACCCGACACGGACCGGCGCGTGAAGATGCGCAAGACTCTCGGCTGGTCGGATCGTTTCATCTGGCTCGCGGTGGGTAGGCTCGAAGACCCCAAGGATTATCTCCGCATGGTCCAGGCGTTTCGCCCCATCTACGAACGCTGGCCTTCCGCACGCCTGGTGATTGCGGGCGAAGGTCGGCTACGCGCGGAGATTGAAGCCACTGTCCAAGAGGCCAACCTTCACGCCGCAGTGACCCTACTAGGCTCCCGCCAAGATGTCCCGGACCTGATGAACGCAGCCGACGCCTTCGTCCTGTGCTCAGAGTGGGAAGGCTGCCAGCTCGTCTTACTGGAGGCCGGCGCCGCCGGACTGTCCGCCGTTGCAACGAATGTCGGAGCTGCTCCGCAAATCGTAATCCCCAATCGTACGGGATTTCTGATTCCACCACGGGATACGGAAGCACTCACCGGAGCCATGCTGCAGTTGTTGGATGTTCCGGCGAGCCGTCGCATGGAAATGGGCGAACAGGCCCGGTTGCACATCGTGAATCACTATTCGATCCACAGCGTGCACCGTCATTACGAGCAACTGTACGAAGACGTTCTCGCGGGAAACCTATGAGCCGCGCTAGCTCGATCCTAGTCTGGGTATTCCTTGCGGTCGTCGCCACGCTCGCGCTCACCATGGGAATTACCAGCGCAGCAGCGCAGACCTTCGTCGAAACGTCGGGCGTCAACATCCCCACCAACGACGTATTTACGGACTACGTTTGGGGTGTCGCTTGGGCCGTCATATTGTTCCTATCGATCTTCGCGTGGCCAGTATCGTGGGCACACAAGAAGATGCTCGCGGCCGCCTGGCTGGTGAAGTGTTTCACCGCTCTCGTCCTCATGTTGCCTTACGAGGAACGCTACTACGGACTCGATTGCTGGTACTACTTCCGTAGCGCCCACGCCGACGCCGAACAGATACTGGAGTCTCTGTTACGCGGAGGCGCAGACGTGATCGTCGCCATCGCCGCCTTGCAATTGAAAGTTGGGCCAGACTCCTATCACGCAATGAAGCTGACCTTCGCGATGATTGGACTCGTCGGTGTCTTCTTGTTTTACCGGGCCGCGGAGCAATTACTCGGGAAGTATGCCCCCGTCGCCTTCTGGATACTCCTGCTCTATCCCAGCATCCTGTTCTGGTCCTCCATCTTCGGCAAAGACCCTCCGGTGCTGGCGGCCATCGGGTTACACGTGTGGGGCTTGGCGAATCTGGCCGCCCATCGAAAGCCGAAATATTTACTGGCGGTCGTTGGTGGCATTCTCGCCGTAAGTACGATCCGAATTTGGATGGGGCCCATCCTCATCCTGCCTTGTTTGCTACTGATCGTTTCGCGTATCAAGAGCATGGGATGGCGTCTGGTTTCATTGGCGACGATCGCCCTGGCACTAACCACGCTAGGTTCCGCAACCATGGACCGGCTGTCACTAAACAACGCCTCCGACTTAGTGGAAGCCACGCGCGCGGTCACGGACGGCTGGGACAACGCGAACTCTTCCCTCCAGCGGAATGTCGAATTGAATTCCTCGTTGGATCTCCTTCTGTTCGCGCCGCAAGGACTCTTCGACACGTTCTTCCGGCCCCTACCCGGAGACGTGGACAACGTGTTCGGCTGGATGGCTGGATTCGAGAATACGGGGCTGCTGCTGCTCAGCATGTGGGCAGCATTTCGTTTCAGGCCTGTCTATCTTCGCAACCCGGTATTCTTCTGGAGCATCGCCCTCTTGCTGACCTGGGGCTTGGCGTACAGCATCATCACCCACAAGGACCTCGGCACCGCAGTCCGCTTCAAGCTACAGATTCTACCCATCCTGCTTGGCACCGTCGGGTACCTGCTTCATCACGCGAGAACAGCTCCGCTGCGTTCTCTCTCGCGCCAAGCCAAACCTGCACCCTATAACGCCACGAGAACGCCCGCATGAAGATTCTCTTGTTACTAGAGGCAACCCTCGGCGGAACGGGCCGCCACATATTGGACCTTTCCAGCGGCTTGCTTGAACTGAACCATGAGGTTCATCTCGTCTACTCCTTGGTGCGAGCCGATCAAGCTTTCATCCATGGTCTTGCCGATCTCAAGAAGAGAGAGCCGCATTTTCAAATCAAAGAGATCGCCATCCGCCGGGAGCTGGGGCTGTCCGACATTCCGGCCTATCTCGAACTTGCCAAGTACGCGAGAGAACATCAACCCTTCGACGTCCTTCACGCCCATTCGACCAAAGCAGGCTTCCTTCTGCGGCTCTTAGTCTCGAGCCACGGAGCATCGGCAGTCTACACACCGCACGGCTTGATGACGTTGAATAGCGATCTACAAGGTTTCTCTCGCGGGGCAGTTTGCGTTCTTGAATCCTGCCTAGCGCGCGTAACCGATGCCGTCATTGCCGTATCCGGCGCAGAGCGTCGCTGCGCCATCGATACCGGAATACCCGCCCACAAGTTGACCGTCATCCACAATGGCCTGAGCGCCACGCATGCCCCGGCGCTGGACCAACGCGAAACGATGCGAGCTCGACTTGGGTTAGGACCCGACACTGTCTGTATCGCCTGCATCGGTCTCCTGGTCGCCAACAAAGAGCCCGGTCGTCTGCTGGAGGCTTTCGCTGTCCTTGTACGCAAAACGTCCCAGCCCGTTTGCCTTCTGGTCATCGGCTGGGGACCGCTTGATTCTGAGCTCCGAAGCAAAGCAGAAGCTCTCGGAATCAGCAACTCCGTTCGCTTCCTTGGCCAGGTTTCCGGCATCGAGCATCTCCCCGCCATCGACATTCTGGCGCACACCAGCCGCTATGAAGGATTTGGGTACGTGTTCCTGGAAGCCCTCAGCGCAGGTATCCCCATCGTCACAACGCGCGTCGGCGGCGCGGAGGAACTCATCGAACCGGGAGTCACTGGATATATCTGCGACCCGTGGAACGAAGATACCTTTGCCTCGTACCTGCAGCTCTTTATTGAAGATCCACAACGACGCGACGCGGCTGCACCAGCAGCGCGCGCAAAAGCGGAGCAGTCCAGCGCAACCGTCATGGTGGAAGCTACAGCGGCACTCTACGACAGCCTTCGCAAACACGCGACCGCATCCGTTCGAGCGCCCAAAGATCGCGTGATTTCCCGCACCCCCCAATGAGCACCGCCGCCCAACCAGCACTCGACCTCCGCTCCCCCGCCCTCTCGCGCTGGCCCGCTTGGACCATCTTCGCGGCTGACGTCCTTGCGCTCGAAATCTCCTTCGCTCTCGGCCTCGCGCTCCGCACCTTCTTCGCGGCCTACTTCACCGCCAACATCGGCCTCGATCAATACCTCGGCGTCGCCGCCGGCATCCTGCTGCTCCCCGTCATCAACTACCAACTCGGCCTCTACCCCGGCTATCTCCTCGGACCCGTCGAACGCCTCCGCCGGCGCGTCCTCTCCACTCTCGCCGTTTTCGGAGCCCTCATCGCCTGGGACAACCTCGTCGCCCGAGGCGTCCTCTCCCGCGGCGTCCTGCTCGCCACGCTTTTATTTGCCCTTGTCCTGCCACCACTTGCCGAATTAGCCGCCCGCACATTCCTGATCCGGCGTAATCGATGGGGAGTGCCTGTCCTCATGCTGGGAGCCGGACCCACCGGCCGCGCCCTCGCGCAAGAATTACGAAACGAACCCAGCCTCGGCTTCCAGCCCATCGCCTTCCTCGACAACCGGCCATCCACCTGGAACACCCTGCTCGAAAACATTCCCGTCGCCGGTCCCCTCGCCCTCGCTCCCGACTTCGAAACCCGCGCCGTCGCCGCCATCGTCAGCCTCGCCGACCTCCCCAAGTCCGACATCGCGCAACTCCTGCACGAGCTCAACTTCGCCCGCGTCATCGTTGTCCCCGACCTCCCCGGCGTCGCCACCATGTGGATCACCGCGCGCCAACTCGGCGGCAGCATCGGCTTCGAGATCAAGAAGAACCTACTGCTCCGCCGCAACCTCGTCCTCAAAGTGATCATGGACCGGGCCATCGCCCTTCCGCTCTTCGTGTTCAGCCTCCCCGTGCTCGCACTCGCCGCGATCTGGATCAAGCTCACCAGCCGAGGTCCGGCCTTATACCGGCAGACACGCGAAGGGTTGAACGGCGTGCGCATCGACGTGTGGAAACTCCGCACGATGCACATGGACGGCGACCGCATCCTGGAACAGTGGCTCGAATCGCATCCCCACGATAAGGCGCACTGGAACACCCACTTCAAGCTCCGCAACGACCCCCGAGTGCTCCCCGTGATCGGCCCCCTACTCCGCCGCACCAGCCTCGACGAACTGCCCCAACTGTGGAGCATCCTGGTCAACAACAAGATGAGCCTGGTCGGCCCCCGCCCCCTGCCCGACTACCACCTGACCGCCTTCGACCCCGAGTTCCGCGCACTCCGCACCCGCGTCCTCCCCGGCCTCACCGGGCTGTGGCAAGTGTCCACCAGAAGTGAAGGCGACGCCGCGACACTGGAAGCCATGGACACCTATTACATCCGCAACTGGTCCCCCTGGCTAGACCTCTACATCCTCGCCCGCACCGTCACCGCAGTCCTGCTCGGTCGCGGCGCGTATTAATCCCGATCAGGGCTTGATCAGCGGGCGACAGTGTATCCTTGATAAAACTGTCAGAGCTGAACTGGCGTAGCTCGTCTCACATCGCCGGAACAAGCGGGAGGATTCGTTGGAGACGCTGATGGATTTGTCCGTTGGGCTCGACCTCCTGTGGCTCGATGCCGCGTCATCAGTATTCTTCTGGGAATCCTTCGGCGTGTTGCTTGCGTTCGCCCTGGCTTTCGCAGTGCCGAGCAAACTCGACCGCTCCTTTGCACCTCTGGAATCCTTCTTCCTACGACTGGCAAACCGGCCGGTGCTCTCTCTGTTGGTGATCGCCGCGACCCCGGTTCTACTGCGCCTCGCATTGCATCCGCTGCTGGGCACGCCGCAGCCCTACATTCACGACGAGTACAGCTACCTGCTGGCTGGGGACACGTTCCTGCACGGGCGCGTGACCAATCCGTCGGATCCGTTTTGGAAGTTCTTTGAGAGCATGCACATTGTTCAGCAGCCCACGTACGCGTCCATGTATCCGCCGGCGCAAGGGCTCTTTCTGGCAGCGGGAAGCCTGCTCACGGGTCGGCCTTGGGGCGGAGTCCTGCTCGGCATGGGCTTGCTCTGCGCGGCACTGTTATGGATGCTGCGCGGATGGCTGCCGCCTCAATGGGCCTTCTTAGGAGCCTCGCTCGCAGTCCTACGTCTCGGCTTGTTCAGCTACTGGATGAACAGCTACTGGGGCGGGGCTCCGGGGGCGATTGGAGGGGCACTGGTCGGCGGCAGTCTGCCGCGTATCTTTCGCCGACACCACATTGGGGATGCCCTGCTCTTGGGTCTGGGTCTGGTGCTCCTGGCAGCGAGCAGGCCATTTGAAGGCGGGGCTTACAGCCTCCCGTTTGGCATCGCGTTCCTAGTTTGGTTGTTGCGAGGCGATGGCCTGCGCCAGAAACTGATCCGTACGGTGTTGCCGCTCAGCGCCGTTCTTCTGATCGGCGGGGGAGCAATCGCCTATTACAACTGGCGTGTCACGGGCAGTGCATTCGTAACTCCACAGATGCTCAACATGAGCCAGTACAGCGCCAATAGCCTCACCACTTGGGGCGACGATCCACCGCCGCACGTATACAACAACGAAACGATGCGGGCCTTCTACCGCAACGCTGCTGAGGCCTTTACGGACGTGCCGCACTCGTTGCTGGATGTGGCGTACGCGATGGCTCGCAAGGGACAGGTGCTGTTCTCTTTCTTCCTCGGACCGCTACTGGCGGTCCCGTTGATCCTGGTGCCATCGGTCTTCTGGAACCGCCAACTGCGGTTGCCGCTCTTTGGCATCCTGACGTTCGCCGTCGGACAATTATTCATCGCATGGCGCATCCTGCCGCATTACTTCGGGCCCGCGATGTGTTGCCTTTACGCCTTCATCGTCCTGGCCATGAGCAAACTGTGGGAATGGAAATGGCGCGAGCGCCCATCGGGCCGTTTCCTGGTGCGCGGGATCGTGGCGGTCGCGGTGGTGATGATTGGAATACGGATCTATGCCGCTCCACTCGGCATTGAGCTTCAATTTGAACCCTTAGACTGGACGGCCTCGATCCCGGGAGACGCCGACCGAGCAGCGCTGAAATCACAACTCAGCCGCGACCCGGAGCGTTTCCTGGTGATCGTCCGCTATGCCCCCGACCACGATACGAATCGTGAGTGGGTATATAACGAGGCCGATCTCAATCAGGCCAAGATCATCTGGGCGCGGGACCTGGGACCCGAGACCGATGCGCTGGTCCAGCACTTCGGCGACCGCCGCGCCATCGTCGTGGAACCGGATCGGAATCCCCACGAATATGTTCCCTATCAGTTGGCGTCGGGTCCGGCAACGGTGTGGCCTTGACGAAGCGGACGGTACCGTTGGCTTGCGTTATCGGATTACTCGTGTCGTTCGGCTTACTCACTTTGGCACTGGGAGGTCTGTCCGTATGGGACACGCAGCAACTGGTGGATGCATCCTCGTTTCGGAACGCGGCCCAACTCGTGGGCACGCCAAACCTCTACGATTTTGACTCCTATAAAACGCTCCAAATCCAGGAATACCAGGCGACGGATTCATTTCGAATGTTCTTACGGCCTCCCTGGTACGCGGCTGCCACCATCTGGCTTGCGCATCTAAGTTCATCCACGGCCTTGATCGCGTGGCGGATACTAATGGGCTTGGCGGCGGCGCTATTTGTGATGCTGTGGAAGAAACGCGGGGAAGCCGCCCTGGCGATGTGTTGCTCCATGCCTCTGATCACGGCGCTGTTGCAGGGCCAGGACGACAGTCTCATGTTGGCGGGTCTGGCACTTGCTTTGTTCTTCACACGAGGAGAAAAAGACTTCTTGGCGGGCGTGGCGTTAGCGCTGTGCTCCATCAAGCCCAATCTATTTATCTTCATTCCGCTCGTCCTGCTGTTTACGCGACGCGCACGAATAGGACTTGGGTTGTCGGCTGGACTGGCTTCGTTGATCGTTGTCTCATTCGCAGTCCAAGGGGCAACATGGCCGCTGGAATTCTTATCTATTTTGCTCCGCCCTAATCTTTATAACTCTTACCCTCACGGGGTGAGCCTCTTGTATCTGGCCCAAAACAGCGGCACTGTCTTCAAAGGAGCCACCGCCGTCGCGCTGCTCGCGGTGGGTATTGCCCGCGTCCGGCGGATCTCACAAGCACAAGGGCTTGAAGCCGGCCTATGCGCGGCGATCGCGGCAGCCGTTGTGACCTCTCCGCACGCCTTCTTGCACGACGTGCTTCTGGCTGTGCCGTTCGCACTGGTGTCCTTAGAGGCACCTTCAAACTGGGGCAGAGCGCTGGCATTGTTTACGCTGTCTTCTTGCTGGACGGTTCCCTTTATCCTGGCTACGCGCGGAACATCAAGTTCCCCCATGGCGACATTGCTGATAGCACTTCCGATCGCTGGCCTACTTCTTGTATCGGTACAGAGGAATCTCCTCCATCCGCAATCCCGGTCTGTGTTATCGTGAGCCGATAGATGAAGCGTTTCCCTCTCTGGCACTTCGCCCTAGTCATCGGGCTCTGCATCCTTGCCTACGCGAATACTCTCTCCGGCGCTTTTCTGTGGGACGACGAAATCCAAATCGTAAAGAACGCCAACCTGCGTTCGCTCTCGAACATTCCCACCGCTTTCACCACACCCTTCTGGGGATTCGCCAACACCAACGCGACCAACCAGTCGAATTTCTACCGGCCACTCCAAACCGTCGCCTACACACTGGGCTACTGGTGGGGAGGCCTGTCTCCGACGCCGGACCACGTCATCAATTTGGCGCTGCATGCTCTGGCAAGCGTGTTTGTCTACCTCATCTGCATTGAACTTGGATTGGCAGCGCTCTATTCGCTTCTCGGCGCAGCCCTCTTTGCAACACATCCGATCCATACCGAGGCCGTGGCCTGGATCGCCGCGACCCCGGACGTTGCTTGCGGAGCCTTCTATTTCGCCGCTTTCTGGGCCTTCCTGAAAAGCAACTTTGGCGCAGACCGAAAGTGGCTCTCCCTCTCTGCGTTATTACTGTTGCCGGCGCTGCTCTCAAAGGAAATGGCGATCACGCTACCCGCGCTGGTGCTGCTTTACACCTTCCGTCCCGGGGCGCCCGCGCTGAAATTATTCCAGCGCGGAGCGATATTGGCCCCATATGCCCTGGTATCTGCCCTGTACGTGGCGCTACGCGTCCATGCGTTGGGATTCCTCGCTACGGCCCACACCGAAATCGGAGCCAGCCCCATTGACTGGTTCACCCTTGGCATTCGCGCGCTGGGCCAATACATTTGGCAGTCCCTGATCCCCTACCCACTGGTCGCCTACCACCTTATAGAGGTGCACCTTGCGGATCGAATGCTGCCTACACTGGCTGCATTCGCCCTGATCGCGACACTCGCCGCGATCGCATGGAAATACCGCAACCGCCTCCCCGAGGCTTGGTTGTGGTACGCGGCCTTCGCGTTGATGCTGGTTCCCGTGTTCTACTTCAAAGGCATCAGCAACGCATTGGTCTCTGAGCGCTATCTTTATATCCCAAGCCTAGCCCCCATTCTATTAATCACCACTATGCTCACTCGTGGTGCCGCAAAAGCTGTATGGGGCGGATGGGCTGTCGTCGCCATCTTCTTTGTCCTAACGGTCGCCCGGAACCAAGATTGGAGCGATGCAGAGCATCTTTACACCTCGACCCTCGAGAGCAACCCCGAAGTGGCCCACATCCAGATCAACCTGGCCGAGATCCTGCTCAATCGAGGCGATGACAGCAACGCGGCGCGGCATCTCAATCAGGCAGCAGAATCTCTCAGCAGCCAGAAATTCGCTCAAGTCCCTTACGACTTCTACCGCGCCCATATCGGCCTGGGAGCGATTCTGGCCCGGACCCGCAGCTATCCGCAGGCCCGAGAGCATTTGCAGGCCGCGCAGAAGATCCTACCAAGCGGCGAATGGTCGTACTTATACCTTGGAGGCATCGACATGGAGGCGGATAACAACCTTCCCAAGGCGCTGGAAGAACTCCAAACAGCGGTGCGTCTCGGCCCAATCAACGAAGTCGCCCGGGACTACCTGGGCATCTGCCTCTTTAACATGGGCCGATTCCAGGATGCCAAGGGGGCGTTCGAGGAAGCATTGAAGATCAACCCGTCGCATAAGGACGCGCGGGCGCACCTGGAAATGGCGAATCGAGAGATCGCAACCCGGTCAACCAACCCCTAACTTACTCGAAACGCTCCCCCAACATCCGCTGTTCCCGTAAGCCATATGTTAGACTCCAATGTAGAGAAGGCGAATCCACTAAATTGAAACCCGGCGGTCATCTAGGGCATCTCTATTAGTGAGCCTGTACTGTAGGCGGAGGCAGCATGGCAGAAGAGCTCCCCAGTAACTCAAATAAACAGGAACAGAACGCGCCAATGCGGCACGAAGCCGACGCGCACCTGGACCACTTGCTCGCCCCTGCGTCTGTTAATACCCCGTTGTTGGTCAGTCTGTACCAGTCCGTCAAGGACTTGATCAACCCGCCTAAGCTGCCGCCTCTCGAGATCACCTCCAAGCCCGTTGAAATTCAGGACAAAAAAGGCGCTTACGCCGGCAATGAGTGGAAGGCCGGGTTGTTGTCGGTCACCATCAACGTAAGTATCCTCGGTTTGCTGCTGTTCATCGGGACCAACAAAGAAATTCAGGAAGCCATCAAAGAAAAGGTAGTCCTGATTGCGCCGAACCTCGCGGTTCGCAAACCGCCTCCGTTGCCTCCGAAAGAGAAGCTGGCGGGTGGTGGTGGTGGTGGTTCCGAGAAGTTGCCCGACTCTAAGGGCAAGCTGCCGAAGATCGCTCCGAAACAGTTTATTCCGCCCACGGTACACACCGTGGAGGATCCGAAGCTTGCCATGACGCCGACGATTATTGCGTCAGCGGACTTGCCGAACATTAACGCCCCGAACATCGGAGATCCTCTGGCTGGTGTCGGCGTGCCTTCGAACGGCATGGGCGGCGGCGGTGGCATCGGACCCGGCAAGGGTCCTGGCGTCGGCCCCGGTAGCGGCGGCGGTTATGGTGGAGGCGTATTCAAGATCGGCGGCGGCGTCAGCGCTCCTGTCGCGACATTCAAACCCGAGCCTGAATATTCCGAAGAAGCGCGCAAGGCCAAGTACCAGGGCGAAGTTTGGCTCTCCGTCGTAGTCGACGAAAAAGGCGTACCGCAGGACATCAAGGTCACGCGCAAGCTCGGCCTCGGCCTGGACGAAAAGGCCATCGAAGCGGTCCGCAAGTGGCGCTTCAAGCCCGGCATGAAAGACGGCAAGCCCGTCGCTGTGCAGGCGACCATCGCTGTTAGCTTCCATCTACTGTAGTCTGAAGGTGTGCAACCCACCTTTCCCGTCGGCAGCCCCACAAAGTTTAAAGGACTGCTCATCGGAGCTATTCTCCTCGCCTTCTTCCTGACCAGCCGCAGTATCGCGGGTCTTTTTCTCGACTATCGTTGGTGGACCGAGATGGGTCAGGTCGATACCTGGACCCGTATGTGGCTCTATCGCTGGGCTCCGGTCGTTGTGCAGTGGTTCGTCTTATTCGTAGTTGTCTGGTTGTCCCACGCGCGTGGACTGAAATACGCGGGCACTGGACTGCGCGAAAATCCGACCTACGCGAAGCTCGCCACCGCTGCCGCGATGTTCCTGGCGTTGTTTCTCTCCGCCTCCGCCGTGGATGGCTGGACCGTTGCACGTTATGTAGGCGGACGCGATGTCCCCTCCACCTGGACCGACCCCGTGTTCGGCGAATCGTTGTCCTTCTACTTCTTCAAGCTGCCGTTCTATTCCAGCTTGGCCACGTTTATCGCCGTGTGTGCAGCCGCAGGAGCAGTAGTCTACTACGCGACCGCGCGCGCTTGGCAGCTCAAGATGCGCTTCCCCGAACTGTGGCATCAAGGCCAAATCGAATGGGACGACGTGAAGCGGTTGGGCCGACTTGAGACGGGAATATTCAAGGCCATGGTGGCGCTGTTCCTCTTGGGACTGGCGGTCAGCTTCTGGCTGGGCCGCTACTCGATGCTCTATTCCGACCACGGCGAATTGATGGTCGGTATCGACTATGTGCAACAGAATGTCGGCCTGCCTCTGCAGACGGCGAAGGCCGCTGCCGCAGTGCTGGCCGCGATCCTGGTCCTGATCGGACAACGTAAGCTCGCCATTGCCTGCGCCGTGGTGCTGCTAGCCGATATCGCGGTGCCGCCGATGGTCAGTTCGCTCTACGTCCGTCCGAACGAACTTAACTTGGAACGCCCGTACCTGGAACGTCACATCGAAGCCACGCGCGATGGATTCGGGCTGAACCAGCGTACGCGCGAAACGGAGTTTGCTGCGCGCAAGGAAGCGCCCATCGACTTCGCCGCGAATAGCGTGATGCTCGACAACGTGCGCCTATGGGAATGGCAAGCGTTCCACGATACGCTCAGCCAGAGCCAACCGCTGCGTCCCTATTCGTACGCGGACACCGACGTCGACCGCTATCAAATCGGCGGCCAGACCCGGCAGACTCTACTCGCACCGCGCGAGCTCGACATCAGCCAGCTCGGCGATGCTTCGCAACGCTGGGTGATTTCTCACACGATCTATACCCACGGCTACGGCCTGGCGATGGCGGAAGCGAATCGCATGACGCCCGAAGGCTTACCGCAGCTGTTGATCCGCAATGCTCCGGTGGAAGTCAACGCGCCTGGGATGAAGCTCACGCAGCCGGAGATCTACTACGGCGAAGAATCGCACGACCCTGTCTTCGTCCGCACCACGCAGCCGGAGTTCAACTACCCTTCGGGTTCGCAGGATGTGAGCACCAAGTATGAAGGTCGCGGCGGATTCCTGATTTCCTCCATGCCGCTGCGTATCGCAGCCGCGTGGGCCATGGGAGATTGGAACATCGTCCTCTCTGACGCCCTTACCAGCGAAAGTCGCATGATGATGCGCCGCGCGGTTCGTCCGCGGCTGGAAGCGCTGGCTCCGTTCCTCACCTGGGACGCCGACCCCTACTTGGTCATCACCGACGACGGCCACCTAACGTGGATCATTGACGGCTACACCATGAGCGACCAGCACCCTTACGCGCGGGGCTTGGTCGCTGGGAACGAATCCTTCAACTACATCCGCAATTCGGTCAAAGCAACCATCGACGCCTATAACGGCGACGTCAAGCTCTACGTGTTCGACACGCAAGACCCGCTCATCCAGGGATATTCGCAGCTCTTCCCGACGCTATTCACCCCTGCTTCCGAAATGCCCGCCGGCATCCGCGCTCACACCCGAGCTCCGGAATTCCTCTTCCGCACCCAAGCTGAAATCTACCGCGCGTATCACATGCGCAAGCCTGAATCTTTCTACAACCGCGCCGACTCCTGGGACCTCGCGACCTTTACCGGTAGCCAGGCCGGAACACCCGAGACTGTGAAGCCCAGCTACATGCTGGCGACGCTACCGGGGGAATCAAAGCCGGAATTTCTGCTGACCATCCCCTTCACGCCGCGCAACAAGCAAAATCTGATCGGGCTGATGGTCGCCCGCTGCGATGGCGAACATATGGGGGAACTCGTGTTCCTCCAACTCCCGAAGCAAGAGATCATCCCCGGCCCCCTCCAGATAGAGGCACTCATCAATCAGGACCCCAGCATCTCCAAGGACCTCTCGCTGTGGAACCAGCAAGGGTCGCAGGTCCTTCGGGGCCAGATCCTGGTGCTGCCGATTGGCAACACCTTCCTATTCGTCGCCCCGATCTACATCCAGGCCTCCCAGGCTCGGATGCCGCAGCTCGAAAAAGTGGTCCTGGCCGCGGGCAACGAATTGGTCTACGCCGACACTTATCCACAGGCACTCGAGATCCTCGCGGCTCGGCAACGAGGCGGCCGTCCACCGATTTCCACAGCCCCTGTGGTGTCTGAAGACCGACCCGGAACGCCCTCCACAGTGTCTCAAACCGACCCGCGAATCCAGACGATCCGCAGTCACGTCGAACGCTACCGTTCTTTGACCGCTCAAGGAAAGCTCGCCGACGCAGGCCGGGAACTTGAAGCGATTGAAGCACTTGTGAAGTAATGCTAGCAGTGCTAGCATTGCATTATCATGGCGACTTTGACGATTCGACGACTGGATGAGTCGGTAAAAGCCCGCCTCCGAGTCCGCGCTGCGCAGAACGGACGGTCGATGGAGGAGGAGGCTCGGGAGATGCTGACGGCCGGGCTCGCGCAGGGTCCCACGGCCCAGCCGAACCTGTTCGAGGCGATTCGCAAAGTAGTCGACCCGCTGGGCGGAATCGAGTGAGATGCTCATCCTCGATACCAACATCCTGGCGGAGGTGATCAAGCCGTCGCCCGACCCAAAGATCGGAACCTGGCTGGGAGCCCAACCGCGCGACGACCTCTATACGACCAGCTTGGCCCAGGCCGAGATCCTCTATGGAGTGGAGCGCCTGCCCCCCGGTAAGCGCCGCAGCGACCTGCTGACGGCGGTTGTGGAAATCTTCGCGTTCTTCGACAAGCGCATTCTGTCCTTCGACTCCGACGCCGCCCGCGCCTATCCGCAGATCATCCTCAATCGCAAAATGATGGGGCAGGAGATCCGGCCAGCCGACGCCATGCTCGCGGCGATCACGAGATCGCGCGGGGCAATGCTGGCGACTCGCAACACCGGCGAGTTCTCCGGCTGCGGGATCCGCGTGGTGAATCCGTGGGAAGGCGGACGGTAGCGCTAGGATATAAATAGATGGCCCACCATCATCATCACGGACATCATCACGAGCACGGAGCGACGGGGAAGATCCTGATTGCGTCGTTGGCCGTGACGCTCCTGTTTGTCGCGACGGAAGCTGTCGCAGGCTGGTGGTCAGGCAGTTTGGCGCTGCTTTCCGACGCGGGACACAACTTCACGGACGCGTTCGGGCTGCTGCTGGCGGCGACGGCCTACAAATTGGAAGCGCGTCCCGGGGACCAGGTAAAAACATTCGGCTATCAGCGTACGGGCGTCTTGGCTGCCTTCGTCAACGCACTGATGCTGGTGGTGATCTCCGTCTTTCTTATATGGGAGAGCGTCCAGCGACTGCGCACACCGGAACCCGTCAACGACCAAGTGATGCTGATTGTCGCGGCCATTGGACTCGTAGTCAACCTGGCGATCGCGTGGGGCGTCGGTGGGCATGGCAACGACTTGAACATGCGCGCGACGTTCCTGCATCAGATCGGAGACGCGGCCAGTTGCGTGGGAATCATCGTCGGCGCGTTGATTATCCGCTCTACCGGGTGGCTGGTGGTCGATCCGATTCTGTCCATCGTCATGTCGGTCTTCATCATCTGGACCGCGTGGGACATTTTCAAGGATTCGCTCAACATCTTGCTGGAAGGCCTTCCCAAGGGGCTGAATCTAGCCGAAGTCACCCGCGAGATCCGGAGTGTGCGGCGCGTGGACGACGTACATGACCTTCATATATGGAGTCTGGGCTCGGATGCCAGCGCTCTAAGTTGCCACGTGGTCATTGAAGATATGCCGACCTCGGAGAGCGAACTGATCCTGGCCGACGTGAATCGCGTGCTGGAGGATAAGTTCCATATCCACCACGCCACCATCCAGTTTGAGCATACCCGCTGCGCCGCGGCCGACGTTTGCGCGGGGGGCGCGCGCGAAGATGCGATGGCCCGCGGCGTGCAATAGCCACCCCGCAGCGCCCGCATGGGCGAGGCTGTTATACTGAAAAACACCCGCGATCCGTCCTTTCGATGCTCAAATACTGTGCGCTTTTATCACTCTGTGCTTCTGCCACCCTTGCGGCCGAATTTGTAACCGGCCAAGGGGCTCGCCTTGTCATTGGGCAGACCACATTTACGAACCAAGAATCCGGTGCCACGGCAAAACTGCTGGGCGGCGTAGGAGCGGTCGCGTTTGCCAACGGCAAACTCTACATCGCCGACGCCAATCGCCTGAACCTCACGCCGGTGAACAACCGCGTGTTGGTGATGGACACCGCCACTTTCCCGAAAGCCACCGATGAGATCCAGCCATATCTTTCGCGCTGTGCCGTGTGCGTGGGCGAAGCGAGCCTGGTTCTAGGCCAAAAAGATTTCACCAGCACCGCCGCAAATACGAGCACCGACGTGGCCGGGGATCGCATGCGCTTGCCCAGCGGCATCGCTACCGATGGCCAACGCCTGGTAGTTGCGGACACCCTGAACAACCGCGTGCTGCTCTGGACCTCACTACCCAGCGTCAACGGCCAACCGGCGAACATCGTACTTGGCCAGCCGCGCTTGGACCAGATTAAGGCGCCGATCGTGACCGATGCCAAGAGCCTGCGCGCGCCGCAGGGCGTGTGGATTCAGAACGGCCGCCTGTTTGTGGCCGACGCACAGAACCATCGCGTGTTGATCTGGAACTCCATCCCGACGACGAATGAACAACCCGCCGACATCGTGCTGGGTCAAAACAGCATGACCGATTCGGTGGAACTGGATCCCATCAAGGCCAACATTACGATCGCCGCCGATTCGCTGCTGACGCCCACTTCGGTGACCAGCGACGGCGTTCGCTTGTACGTCACCGACCTTGGCCTGAATCGCGTGTTGATCTGGAACACGATCCCGTCGCGCAATCATCAGCCAGCCGACGTCGTGATCGGACAGAAAGATTTCACGGCTCACCTATCCAACAACGTCGTGGACCTCTGCAATCCTCTGGATGAGAACCGGGACGGCGTATCCGATAAAGACACAAACGGCAATCTGGTCTATCCCTTCCGCTGCGGCAAGACCATGAACTTCCCGCGTTATGCGTTGAGCGATGGCAAGCGCTTGTTTGTGGCGGATGGCGGCAATGACCGCATCCTGATTTACAAGACGATTCCCACGCAGAACGCCGCCGCTGCCGATGTAATCTTGGGGCAGCCGGATGAATTCCAGAGCGTGGTCTCGAGCGCGACAGATCTATTCCATCCGTTGCTGCGACAATCGGCTGCGGACATCACCGCAACCCCCACGGCGCTGGCATGGGATGGAACGAACCTTTACGTAACCGACCCCAGCAATCGCCGCATTCTGGTCTTCACCGAAGGCGAGCCGTTGATCGCGATCAACGGTGTCCGCAACGCGGCCAGCCGTGAGATCTTCTCGCTCGGCTCCGTATCCGTGCGGCTGAGTCAGAGCATCAATTCAACTACAGGCCTGCTGGACACCGGCAAGATCACCGAAGGCGACACTGTTACAGTCACGATTGCAGACACACGGAACTACGTCTACACAGTAGTCAAGGACGACACGCTGGATACGATCATGATCGGGCTCGCATCCCTGATCAATGCCGGGAACGGCGATCTGCAAGTGTTTGCGAAGTACGAGCCAACTCTAGGCTTGGTCAAGTTACAAGCCAAGGTGGGCGGCACCACGGGTAATGATATTTCCATCGCCATCGCGACCAGCGAAGATGCGGGCGTAATCGCTGGCGCCAGCGGAACGTTCCTGCAGGGCGGGCAGAACGCCACGGTCATCGCACCGGGCACACTGGTCACCATGCTGGGCAAGAACTTGGCTGCGAAGGCAGCCATCGGCGACGCCAGCGGAAAAAACCTTCCCCTGGAACTCGGCGGCGTTGAGGCATATTTCGACGGCATCCGGTCCCCCTTGCTATACGTTTCGCCGACTCAAGTAAATGCACAGGTCCCGTTTGAAGTTCTGGATTCGAACAACATCAGTTTCTACTTGCGCATCCAGCGCGCTGACGGCAGCGTGATCGCGACCACCGCCATCGCGGTACCAATCGATCGTCAAAATCCCGGCATCTTCGCGGAAGAAGGCGATGATCCGCGTGTCGCCGTCGCCTATCACGCGTCGAGCTTTGCCACCGGGACCATCACCGTCGACGGTTCGATTGAAGAAGGCGACACTGCGACGATCACGATTTCCGACCGTGAGTACAAGTACACGGTAAAGGCTGATGACACGCTCGATTCCGTGCGCGACGCGCTGGTCGCCCAGATCAACGCCAATCCCGAAGAAGCCGTGGTCGCAGTGCCGGTATCTGCATTCCATCGTTTGCAATTGCGCGCCAAGGTTGCAGGTCCGGCGGGCGAGGGCACACCGTATTCGGCCACCTCGGCTGAAGGCGATAACGGCACCGTGTTCCTGATTATGAGCGCGGCCAGCCCGGCCTTATGTTGCTCCAATGTAAGGGACACGCGCGTCACATTGCAGAACCCTGCGGTACCGGGAGAAACGATCTACGTCTTCGCCACCGGCCTGGGTCCTGTAACTCCGGAACAAGCGCAATTTGCGGCGCTCACAGGGGAACGCTATAGCGGCCCGGTGCTGAATACGCCGCGCGAGTTCGTCTCATCGCTGGCTGGCGGCTCCACCGCCAACGTGATCTCAGCGGGCCTGGAACAAGGCGGACGCGGCCTCTACCGCATCGTGCTGGAACTATCACCCGGCACTTCGGTCGGCACCAACAAATACGCGGGTCTGACAATCTCGCAATTCATCTACACCAGCAACACAGCCAACGTTCCCATCCGGGATCCGAACGCGTCGACCGAGACGCAGTAGAGTCCGCGTTGCGGCGGCGGCAGTGGATGTACAATGAGTCCGCATGATGAGACTCAAACTTCCCGTTGTCTCGGCTCTGCTCTTAGCTGCAGCGTCCCTCTGGGCGCATCATGGCTCCACTGGATTCGACCAGAAGAAACCAGTCCATTTCATCGGGAAAGTCAGCCTCCTGGAATGGGGCAATCCGCACATTGTGATCCACATCGAAGTGGCTGGCTCGGACGGCAGAGTCTCTACTTGGCTAGTGAACACCCTTCCTCCAAACACGACGAAGAGGCTGGGCTATTCGCAGAGTTCCTTCGCGGTAGGGACACAGGTCTCCGTCGATGGTTATCAAGCCACGGACACATCCAATCACGTCAACGGCACCCGGATCGTCCTTCCGGATGGGAGGACGATCGTTACCGCCGATTGTTTTGATAACGGGCCGTATTGCTTCAAACCGGTCGACGCCAAAGGCAACCGCATCGAATAAGAAGCGCAACCCGTAGAGTCCTACTTAGAACATCAACTTCAGGCTGCCCTGAATCTGACGCGAAGACGTGGTCGTCGCGGTGATCAGCCCGGCGGATGCGTTGAAGTTGGTTCCGCTGAAGACCGTCGTATTGGGTACTCCGAAATTCGCGTGGTTCAGAAGGTTGAAGAACTCGCCGCGGAACTGAAGATTAAAGCGCTCCGAGATGCGGGTGTTCTTATTCACCGAGAAATCCACGGTGGCGAGGCCCGGTCCACGCAGGACGCCGCGGCCTACGTTTCCGAATGTGCCGACGGTGGGCAGTGAGAAGGCATTGGGATCGTACCAGCGCGTCGGCTGGCCCAGGATGATGTCGCCCTTGAAATCCGGATTGAAGTTCGGGCGGTCCGGATTGCGCGTATCTCCATTGGCAGACCGATTGGCACCCACGAGCGGCGTAAAGGGGAAGCCGCTGAGCAGCGTCGTGATGCTGTTCAGCTGCCAGCCGCCGACCACCTTGCTCATCGCACCGCTACTCGCCTGCATCCATCGCTGTCCCGGACCGATCGGCAAGTCGTAGTGGAAAGACATGGTCGATTGCGAGCGCGCATCCATCGCAGACGGGCCCCAGTCGCGCCGCAGATTGCTGCGGTCCATCAGCATCTGCGCCTGATTGTTCGCCTGCGCGCCGGTGAGCGCGGAGTTCATGTCCAAGTTCTTGGACCAGGTGTAGTTGCCGCGGAACTGCAAGCCGCGCGCTAGCCGCCGCGTCAACTCGACTTGCAGACCGTTGTAGCTGCTGTTGCCCTGCGTGGTCCAGAAGAAGCCGCCCGACAGATACTGATTCGGACGCAGACCGACCGGGATGAACTGCTGGCCTTGGTTCACAACTCCGCGAGCCGTACCCGTGCCACCCGTGGTGCAGGTGGCCGTGCTGCAGATCTGTGCGGGCACGGTGTTGGGATCGAGGCTTAACAACCCGTGGTAGCCGTGCGAGCCGATGTAGGCCACACGCAGTGTCATGTTCGAGCTGAGCTGCTGCTCAATCGAGAAGTTCCAGTTCTGCAAGGCAGGGGTCTGGGCATCGGACTGAACGCCCTGCGGCGCGAAGGTGGTGCAAGGCTGCGGGACGGTCGGACTGCACGCCGGACGGGGCTGCACGCCGGATGTAATCGGCAGGAAGCTGAACAGATTGCCCGTGAACGTCGCCGAGCCATTGTAAGGGGGGATCGAATTGAGCAGGAACGCGAGGTTATCGATCAATGTGTAATACATGCCGTAGCCCGCGCGGATCGCCGTCTTGCCGTTGCCAAACGGGTCCCATGCCAAGCTCAGGCGCGGTGCGAACAGTTTCTTCGCGTTGTTCTTCGTGAACGCCGATGTACCAGTGCGCGGCTCAGTGATCAACACGCCGTTGGCGTCGGGGATCCAGTTCCCTGCCCGGCCCGCGACCTCGTTCCAGCCGGTCGTGAATTCGTGGCGCAGTCCAATCTCCATCGTCAGATTGCGGCGGAGGCGAATCGTATCGTCGACGAACCAGGCGCCGAACATACTGCGGAATCCAACCGTAGTGGGATTCGGGACCACCTGGAAGTTCGTAACCGTGCCTTGCAGGAACGTCGTCAGACTTGCGAACGTAGCCTGTCCCAGCCGGCGCGATGCGCTGTTTTCGTTATCCTGCATGCGTTGGAGCCACACGCCCGCGCTCACCTGATGCCGTCCGCTGGTGGCGGAGACTGTATCGGCGAAGGTGAACAGATTGCGCCGGTTCAACACGTTCGCGGCGTTGTTGGAACCACCCGCCGTGATCGCCGCCAGGCCCGTAGTAGTATTCCCGCCACCGATGATAAAGCCGCCGACTTGCGCTCCCGAAACGAACGACAAGCTGGCCGGGAACTTCTGGAATTCCACGGCATCGAAGTTGAATCCAGCGCGCGAGAATCCCGCGCGGAACGTGTTCAAGATCCGCGGAGAAATGATATGCGTTTCCTGCAAGCTCAGCACGTGCGCCCGCAATTTGACGTTGGCCCCGAACAAAGGATCGGCTCCTGGAACAACGGAGTTTCCGTCGTCGATGGTATAGCTGCTGGTCAAAACGTCCTTAGCTCCGATATTGTAGTCGCCGCGCGCCGTACCGAAATCTTCCTGCACCTTGCGCCGCGGGTTGTTGAAGGAAAGCGCGGTACCGGTCTCGACGCCGTTGGACAACAATTGAGGTCCGTTCACATCCGGCCACAGCTGCATGAAGGGCAGCATGCGGGCATCCAGATTCGCGACCTGAGAATACACACCGGCAGCGTTCGGCACGCGGCCCAACCGGGCCTCATTGTTCGGCACCACCGTCACGTTGGTCACAGCGAGCCGTTCGCGGAATCCTTCGTAGTTGCCGAACAGGAAGAGCTTGTCCTTCTTGATGGGACCGCCCAAGGATCCGCCAAACTGGTTCCTGCGGAACGCCGGGGCCGCACCTCGGTCGAAGAAATTACGCGCGTCCAGTTTATTGTTGCGGATAAACTCGAATACCGATCCATGCACCGCGTTACTGCCCGACTGCGTCACAACGTTGACCTGCGCGCCTGCGCGCTTGCCGTACTCCGCCGAATAGTTGTCGGTCAGTAAGTTGAACTCACGTACCGCGTCCACGCCCAGCAGTTGTCCGCTGACACCGCCCGGGCTATTCGATAATTGGCTGGACCCTGTGTATTCAATGCCATTCAGCAGGAAGATATTTTCCAGCGGACGCCGACCCGCTACCGAGAAGTTGCTGCCATTGCTCGTGCTGGTTCCCGAACTGCGCAACGGGTAATTGATAGCGCTGGGATTCAGCGTAATCAAATTGTCGAAGCTGCGGCCGTTCAGCGGAAGGTCTTTGATCTGGCGCTCATTCACCAGGCCGAAGACTTGCGACGTCGTGGTATTCACCAGCGGAAGTTCTTCCGTCACCGTGATGGAATCGCTGACCGCGCCCAGTTGCAGCGTGAAATTCACAACCGCATTCTGTCCCACCACCAGATCGATCCCGGTGCGTACGGCGGTTTTGAACGTCGCCTTCTCCACACGCAGTTCTTGCTGGCCGAGCGGTAAGCCCGTCACAAAATAGTCACCTGCCTCATTGGAGTTCGCGGTACGGACGGCTCCCGTTTCGAGGCTGCGAACCGTAACGGTCGCGCCGCTGACGGCGGCCTTCGTCTCGTCTTCAATCCGTCCTGAAATGGACGCCGCCACTTGGGCTAGCCCGAACTGGGCCGCCACCAGCAGGCATAACGCCAGCGCCTTAGGACGCGAAATCGGGGCCAAAGAGACGGTAGCCCGTAGCTTGCTCGCGGCACCAGCCAAGAGCGCGGACTTGTTCAGGATTGTGCGTGAATATGATGTGAAAGTTGTTGTCATCCGGGACCATCTGCGGCCTCCCCTTCATGGGAGAGAGCAACGCCAAATACTTAAGAATAGTATAGATGTCCGCAGCGTCGGGTATGGTTACATCCAGCATTTGGGTGAGAAACCGCACACGCGCGCTGTTTTCCGCCAATTCGAAGGCCAGAAACGCCGCGCATTCGATGGCCGCCTCAAACCAGGCCGCCTCAACCTCCCCTTCCGGCACGTCGATATCCAGATAGATCACGACCGTTCTGTCCTGCTCCCGAGCAAACTCGCGCACTTGCAGCGCGCCGGTATGCGCCGTTGCCTTCCAGTCCACATGGCGCGAGCTTTCGGAATGTTCGTAGGGACGCACGCGATAGAAGTCACTGCCCTGCCCGCGTTCTGTGGTGATGGCATGGGAGGCAATCTCCGTGCTCACCGAAGCGAGCAACTCTTCAAAGCCAGGGCGAGGATCCAAGCAGGGATACACGATTACTTCGTGCCGGATGGTGACAGCCTCGCTGCGCTCGACAAAGCCAAACGGAAAGCGCGTGGAGAACTGGAAATCGCGCTGGTTGTGGGCCCCGCGCCGAGGAAAGTAGAGTTCCACCGGCTCGTCAATCGAAGCTCCCCCGGGGATGAGGGGGAAATACAAGGCCGGCTGCAGCGGACCATCTGGCTGACGGCTGAAGGCCAACTGTACGCTGAACGAAGGTACAAGCCGTTTCACATTCCTGACACGCACGCCAGCCCGGACCGTGCGTCGCGCTGATGTGTGCTGCGGCAGCAGTAAGTCCAGCTCCAGTCCCGTCAGGCCCAAACGGCCCACGAAGCCCGAAATCAGAAACGTCGAGACCATGGCGGCCAAGATCAGGAACAAAAGATTGTTGGCGGAGACAAACGCAGCACCCGCCACCAGCACGATCGCGAAGATGTAAGCGGCCCCGGCCCGCGTAATGCGCTGCCGGCGCCAGAGTTCACGCAGACTCACGGTCTTTTCTCCACCTGCGGCGCCGCCACGCGCCCCACCGCGTTCACGATCTTGCGGTACGGAATCTTATCCAGCGAATCGAAGCCGATCCATTCGCCATCCCGCCAACTCGACCCATGCCAGCGCGTGAGCATCGCCAGATGCTCAAGATTCGGAGTGCCCGTTGGCGCTACTTGGGCGATGATCTCTCGCACGCGCCGATCCATACTTTGTCCGCCGTCAACCGTATCGACCAAGACAAGCCGCCGAGGCTCCTGCCAATGCCCGCCCACGAAGAATAGGAAGTCTATCGCAGTATTCGCAGCGGAACGGACTACCGCGACTCCGGCAAGTTGATCCAGCGGGCGCGCCAAGTCGCCCGCCGCAGCAGCGACCTCGCGAATGCGTGCCACGCGCTGATGCAATCGCTCGGCCTCTTCAAACTGCATTTCCGTGCTGGCGCGATCGCGAGCGACCTCGAGCGGATCGGCCAATGACGCGCCAGCGGTGCGGAGGAACTGCTCAACGCGCTGCGTTTCGTGCGCGTATTCATCGCGGGACACAGCGGCCTGGCAGGGGCGCAGACACTTGTTCATTTCGCCGTAGATACAGCCTGGATGCTCCGGCGTTGGCGCGAGATTCTCCTCACAGCGTCGTATTTGAAACAGGTCAAGCACGCCGCCTTCATAACGTTCCGCAGCAGCACGGCTCGCGAAAGGTCCGGTGAACAGGCCTCGCCCCAGCCTCGTCGTAACCATCGCCCGGGGAAACGGATTGTCGGTCACCAGTCGCACAAAGGCCGGAGCCTTCAAGCGCGTGATCTTCTGCCAGTCGTCGGGGAAGTAACGCTGCGCGAGTTCCAGATGGACCAGCATCGCTTCCAGTTGCGACCCAACGGTCCAGTATTCGATGCGCTCGACTACGCCACCCAATTTCAGTACGCGCGAGAGCCCTTCGGCGCGGGCCACCAACCGTCGTAGGCGGCGGCGCAAGAGCGACGTCTTCGCCAGATACGGAGCACCCTCTGCCGCCCATAGAAGGAACACTGCAGGGCGGTCAGGGACTTCAATAAGCTCCTCGCCCAGTTCCGACAACAGCGCTTTGACCGGTTCACGCACCAATAACGATTGTAGTCGCGCTACCCTGGAAATCTATGGCTCAATCCACCTACGACGATGCGAATTTGATCCTGCGCCTGTATGAATTGCGGCGCGAAGACAAGATGCGCGCGGCCCGCAACTGGTTCGTGGCGAACTTCCGCTGCAAATCCATGGCAGAAATGGGCGAGCTTTGCCCTCCCGGCACCGAAGCCAACGCCTACTTCCGCCAAGTGGTCAGCTACTGGGATATGGCGGGTTCCTTCGTGAATACCGGCGTGCTCAGTGCGGATCTCTTCTTCATGAACACGCGCGAGATCCTGTTGGTGTGGGAACGCGTCAAGCCCATCATCGGCGACGTCCGCGCGGCATTCAAAGATCCCAGCTACTTGGGCAACCTGGAAAAGGCCGGCATCTCCGCCGCGGAATACATCAAGCGCACTTCGGGCGAAGAAGCGTACAAAGGCTTCGTCACGCGGATCTCGTAATGCGGCAACCTCCGGAGTTTTTTGATGACCAAGAACTCGACCTTATCTACGTGGCCAAGAAACTCGATGAAGCGATCCGCATGGAAGCGCTGCTGGATCAGGCCGAGCTCGACTATTTGGTGGAGCCCGACAAATACAAGGGCGGCGTAATCTTTCAGTCGGAGCGCATTGGGGCGTTTTTCTATGTGGCTCCGGAACACAGTGAAGCCGCGCGCGGGGCGCTGGCAGGGGCGGGTTATAAGGCGTACGATCCTGAGAATCTGTAAATGATCACGGTCCTGCAGCTTCATCCGATCAAAGGTCTGGACCCGCTCCAGGTGAACGAAGCCCGGGTGCTCGCGAGTGGCGCTTTAGAGTTCGACCGTCGCTGGGCTTTGATGGATGGTCATGGGCGGTTTGTCAACGCCAAGAACCGAGCGGAGGTTCACACGATTCGGGCCGCATACGATTTGGCTCGGATGGAAGTGGCGTTGGATGGGCACGTATTTTCGCTGGTTCGAGAAGGTGGTCCAATCGGACAGTGGTTTTCGGACCGCTTAGGGGAACCGGTGGAGTGGCGAGAAAACCTGGAACTGGGATTTCCGGATGACACCGATTCTCCCTCGCCGACCTTTATCTCCGCTGCATCGGTGGCGCGGGTAGCGGAGTGGTTCGGGTTGACGGTAGAAGAAGCCCGACGTCGCTTCCGCACCAATGTGGAATTCGACGGCGTAGAAGCGTTCTGGGAGGATCGATTGTACGGTTCGCGGTTTCGGGCAGGAGACGTCGAGGTGGATGCGATCAATCCCTGCCAGCGCTGCGTGGTGCCATCGCGCTCAGCGTTGACAGGAGCGCAGGATACCGGTTTCCAGAAACGGTTCGCCGAATTGCGGGAAGCGCAGTTGCCTTCGTTTGCGCAGCGAGGGCCGTTCACGCACTACTATCGATTGGCAGTCAACACGCGCATTCCACCGAGTGAAGCCGGCAAGGTTATTCGCGTGGGCGATGCGGTCACCTTTTCCTCTTAGCGAGCCACCAAGGCATCGCCGCGAAGGCAGCCAGTGTGGCGTAGTAGGCTGTGCCGGAGACAGGGTCCCGATCCAAAAGGACTTTCAGCGGAGACGATCCACTGAGCATCATTCCAAAGGAAACCTCGGCACCGAGCACCAGAGCTAGCGCGATGAGGCCAGTCCGGACGCGCGGGGCTGCGGGGTAGCGACGATTGATGAAGCGCGCAGCAAAGACGATGGCGACCAATAATAGCGGCATCTCCATGAGTTCCGCAGCGCGAACACCCACACGGGGAACCAGCCACAGGACACGGATCGGGCCGAGCAGAAACCCCGTCCCAAAAACAAGAGCGAAGTAGAATGATGCGGGTTTCATGACCAACGTGTTATATTTGAGTTTCCCACGCTTTTCCGGGCCCGTAGCTCAGTTGGTTAGAGCGCCTGCTTGACACGCAGGAGGTCACAGATTCGAGTTCTGTCGGGCCCACCACTTTTCAATAACTTACAATCCCGCTTGGCCAGAGTTAGTGTCATTTAGTGTCAAAACTCCTGGAAGTACGCGGACGCCTGCTTCGCCCACCAGCAAGCCACTCATCGTTTCGATGCTAGCCCGCCGGCGTTCGATATCCGCGTGTGTGTAGTGCAACGTCATCCGAACATCGCCATGGCCCATCTGCGCCTGGCGATCTGAAAGAGCCATTCCGATCTGATCCCCGAGCGTGGCATGAGTGTGGCGAAATACGTGCCAGTTCAACCACGGCATCCCGAGTTCCTTTGCGACGGGCTTGATCAGCCGCCGCATCAGATTCGTCTCGTCGAGTGGTGTCCCCGTGGTTGTGGCAAACACCAGATCGTCCGGTCCGATAAACGTCCCGCGATGCTTCAAGACGGTCAACGCCGTGACCACGCAGTTACTGAGTGGTACTACCCGACGCCTCGACTTGGCCTTCACCGACCCGAACTCGCCGCGGTAGTAATTCTCCCGAACGAGTAGCGAATACGGCGGCAGGATCTCCGCTCCAACGATTACGGGCTCCCTGGTAAGGTTCACCCGTCCCCATCGGAGACCCAGCATCTCGGCGACATTCATGCTGGTGGTCATCGAAAGCAAGGCCATATCGCGGGCAGGACTGGGCAAACGCAAGAGAAGTTCGTGCCCCTGGCTGAAACTCAGCGCATGAGACTCCCGTCGCTGCATCTCCGGCAAGCGCACGCCTTGCGCGGGGTTGTCCCCGGAGTAGGCGCGCTTCAGCTTCGCGTGATTGAATACCGCGCTCACTGTGTTTCGGATATGCACCAACGTTTGAACAGAATACTCGTCCTTGAACTTCGCTTTCACCAAAGCTTGCACATGGTCGTTCGACACATCCCGGAGGCGCAAGTTTCCCAATGCGGGCAAAACGTGCTTGTCCAGAACGTATTCGTAATGCTGCTGGCCTGCGTGCTTCAGTGACCAGATCACGTCCGTCTTAAACCTCACTTCGACAAACTCACCGACAGTTGCCAAGGACATTGGCCGCTGTGCTCTTTTATCTACACTTTCCAGAATTTCTCTTGCGATGATGGTGTCCCGCGTTTAGTTGAAGGTCAACACGGCGGGCAGATTCATCTTACGCCACTTTGGGTTGCGGAGTGGCGTTGGAAACAGGCGAACGGCCAAGGATATTGGCCAAGGCCCAGAGGTCACGATGACCATCGAGCTTGCGGA
>CALQCC020000014.1 GCA_943328975.2 Bordetella parapertussis
CCGGAACGGTCTTTTGTCCGGCTCCCCCAATACTGTTAAAGATGTTTAGTACTACGCCCTCCAGCGTCGCCGTCGGAGCCAGCGCGGTCGCGCCCCGATCCAGGTCTACTGGGATGACTAGCGAATAAGCTCCCCCTGTACGGACACTCGTGGCGGAGGAATAGTAAGCTGAGGCCAGTCCCCGTATTTGAACCGTGACCGTGTCACTACCATCGAACACAAATTCGGCTGGCACGGGGATATTGGTCTTGGCCGCAGCCAAGCCTGGAATCTTTAATTCCGCTCGGGTAAGGTCCCGCGTGTTAGAAATGCCGGTGATCCGGACATCAAGATGGACCCCCGCCTCTGAATTGCTGCGCGTGTAGCATGCCGTGAGGTTCGTGGGCGGCGCTGGGACGATCCGGAAGATCTTGGGCGTTGGGTTCTGGGCAATGGGCGCTCCAGACGCTTCCAGCCCACTCAGCGTGACCATCACTGTACTCGCCACGGTTCCCGTGGATGTCAGGGGCACGGTCGCCTTTGTCACGCCCGCAGGGATCGTAAAGGTTGCCGTGCGTTGCCCGTTGGCGAAGGCCAGCAGAGGATCGGCGGTGTTTGCAACAGCATCGGTACCGGTTGTTTCCGGCGAGATACTCAGTGTGATCTGCCCTCTAACAGGCGCCGTGTAAGCCGAGGCCAGTTGAACGGTCAGGACCTGAGTGGTATTTGCGACAGACACAGTGGGTGGTGGGTCGACTAGACTGATCGCCGGCGCCACGGGCCGTCCTACTGGGATGGAGCAGAGGTTGTCGGTGCTTTGGTTCGCGGCGTCGGTAATCCGAATACTAAAGGATCGTCCACCTAGCTGAGTCGGCTTCCCGCTAATAGCTCCACTGGCTGCCCCAGCAAGCCCCTCTGGCAGGAGGCCAAACGAGAATTGGTACGGAGCTTTGCCTCCGTCGGCCTGTAACGCGGCGGAGTAGGTCTCCCCTACACGCCCCTCCGGCAGCGGGCACGCAGTGCTTAGGCGCAACTCCGCCGGAGCAACGTTCAGTTGGCAGGCTTGCAGCGCAGCGGCCTGCGTTCCGTCGCGTAAGCGCAAAGTGAACGGATAGGATCCAGCCACAGCGGCAGTACCTGAGAGTCGGCCACTCGGCGAAAGCGAAATTCCGGCCGGCAATGATCCGGCAACCGCAGAGAAGAAGTAGGGTGCGTTGCCACCCACGGCAGTCACGATGGCGCTATAAAAGTCTCCAGCACGTGCATCCGGCAGAGGGCATCCACTCACCGAGAGCGGTCCGCGCTCCACGACGAGACTGCATGCTTCCACGCTTTGCTGACCCTGACTGTTGGTGGCGAGCAGTTGGAATAGCGCTCCTCCGGCCACCATGGGTGTTCCGCTGATCTTGCCGTCCGGACTCAGTGAGATACCGCCAGGCAACGTTCCGAGCGCCGACCATACAAATCCACTGCCCAGGTTTGCCGTATACGGCTGACCGGTAACGCCTGAGGGTAGTGGGCACACAGACGTAGTGAAACGCGCCGGGTCGACGATCATGGAGCAATCCTGCACCTCGCGCTCACCCCGGCTATCGGTCGTGGCTATCTTGAAGAGCCACACACCCCACATGCCGGGCGTGCCGGCGATGATGCCTTCGCGAGTCAACGCAGTGCCCTGCGGCAAGTCCCCGAGGAGTTCGAATACATAAGGAGTGAAGCCACCGGTGGGTCGCAGAATTTGCGAGAACGGAACTCCCACTGTCGCCCGAGGCAACGAACAGCCAGTCAGACGAATGGCCGTCGGGTTCACATTCAGTTTGCACAGCGTCTGGGCCGGGACAGCGGTGCCATCGGCACTCTTCACTTCAAGCTGTAAGGAATAGGTTCCGGGCGTTTGCGGCGTTCCGGCCAACAGCCCGCTGGAACTGAGGCCCAGCCCGGCGGGCAAAGCGAGAGGATCGCGGAGGCTCCACAAGGCACCCGAGGCACCCGTCGATAAGAGTGTCATCGAGTATGGGTTCCCCACAAAAGCATCCGGCAACGGACACGAACTGGCGATGCGGAGTGCAGCGGGCCGCACCGTGACCGATCCCCGTTCAAAGACAGTGATCTCGCCGTCTTCGCTGTTTGCAGTAACACCAGCCGTGAAGCTATACGTTCCAGCCGCCGAAGGCGTCCCCGAAAGGACACCGCTCGCGCTGAGAGACAACCCGGGCGGGGCGACAACATCGGGCTGGAACGTCCACCGGTAGGGCGGATCGGCACCAGCCACCGTCAACGTTTCGGAATAAGGAACACCGATGGTCGCATCCGGAAACTGGCCGCCCGAAATCACCAGGCCTGGACTGATGACACCGTCGCGTGCGCAAAAGATCAGGCGACCCGCGCGCGCGGTCGACTGCGATGAGGCCGTGTTCACCACGGCGCCAGTGATCGATTGGCGAATCAACGCGTTCGGCCCGTTGTCCAGGAACGCGCCAGCAATCAGAGATCCAGGCAATTCGAAAGAAGTATCGGCTCCATTGGACCAACCCACCGCGGCAGGTGTTCCACCAAAACCGTTCACGCCATCGCTGGCATCGCCGGTTTCCCAGAGGATGCGCTCGTAGTTGAATTCAATATCGAAATCCCCCGCGCCTTGGTCCGCACGGTCAATGATCACGACTTGAAACTTATTTAATTTGTCGGTATGGCTGGCATAGTAGCCAACATCGATGTAGTTGGCTCCGAAGGCGCGGTGACCGTTCACCGTATCTTGTCCGTAGGTCACCTGCCTTGAACCCTCCGGACGAGTATCCACGTCGGCGAAGAACGGCGCGATGATCTCACGCTGCGTACGCGCCAGACCAAACGGGGTGAACGTTGAAAGCGAGCTGTCGAAAGTTAGGTTGCCGTTGTTATTGACGTAGACAGCAGAACGGATCTTGCCAAAAAGATTGATGGTGAATCCTAGCGGTTGCAACGGGCTGGATCCATCGTCATTGCGAGCCACCAGACCGGTTGCGAATCCGGGATTGCTGCGCACCACTTGTGCCTCAACGGCGGATGCGCCGGCCAACGCGGCCAGGAGGGCAACTGCAAAAAGCGAACGTTTCATTAATTGTTCTCCCCGGCGGTCACGGCTTGTAGATTCGGCAGAACTGTCAGACGTGGCGCTCCGCCTTCGGCATCCAGGACCTTCGCCGTTCCCCGTACATGCACCACCAAGCCGCCCTGCAGCAGAGCCAGGCCCTTCGGCACGCAATCACAAGCCACTGGGGTAACAACACCCGTGGCGGAAATCAGCAACAGACTGGAGGAAAGAGCGGCGGCAAAGTGTTCCCCATCCGCGGAAACGACCAACTAGCCGACTGTCTCGGGCAAGCCCCCGATAACTACGCGTCCGCCCTCAGCGGTAACGCGAACCAATTCCTTACTTGCGGCATCCGCGGCGATGATTTCACTACCGTCGCTCGAAAATGCGAGCGCGCTCCAATCCCCACCCGAGGCAATCGACTGCGCGTCGTCCGTTGTTTCCGATGCGTAACGCACCACCTCGCCGCTGACCGTGACTGCGCTCCCCAAAATGGAGGCTTTCGCGTGGGGCTTGCCGTGAAGCATCGGCTACCAGGCCTGGCCCAACTGCACCGCCTGAACCGCGCTTTGCACGAATCGGAACAGCCTGTTTCTCAATTGCAGGGGGTCTCCTCCATAATGGAGAGGTGAAACGCGTCGCTATTTTCGGGAGCCATGGCCAGTTGGGTGTTGAACTAGCCGCCACATTTGCCGCACGATCCTACGAGGTTGCTTCTTTCGAGCGATCGAGTGTCGACATCACGGACGCCGTTGCCGTCGAGAAAGTGATCGCGAACTATGACCCGGCGATCGTTCTCAATTCGGCCGCTTACAATAAAGTCGATCTCGCGGAAAAAGAGCCGGACGCAGCCTTCCGAGTGAATGGACTCGCCGTACGAAATCTAGCTTTGGCCTGTCGCAACGCCGATGCCAAGTTGGTTCATTTTTCCACCGACTATGTTTTCGATGGCCAAGCCGGACAGGCCTATAGCGAGACAGACCCCACCCGTCCGTTGGGTGCGTATGCGGTTTCCAAACTAGCGGGGGAGCTCTACGCTCGGGCCTATCTCGACAATGCTTTGGTGATTCGCACCTGCGGAGTGTATGGCCCCTGGGGACTTCATACTCCAGGCGGAAACTTTGTGGAGACGATGCTCCGCTTGGCCGCGGGCGGGCAGCCCATCAAGGTGGTCGAAGACCACGTCGCCTCGCCGACGTACGCTCCAGCGCTAGCTGCTCGTACGGCGGATCTGGTGGAGGCCAACGCCTCCGGTGTGTTCCACGTCGGTGGCGGCACTCCCATTTCCTGGTACGACTGGGCGGCCAAGATTTTTGAGGCGGCCGGGTTGCAGCCACAGTTGAAGCCCACCAATGAGCGTGAATTCCGCACGTCCGCGCGGCGCCCGAAATATTCCGCCCTGTCGAACCAGAAGATGGAAGCGCTGGGGATTGCTCCCATGCCGTCTTTGGACGTGGCGATTCGCGACTACTTGAGCAAGCGCACTCCGGCCAAGACCTAGCCTCGCCTAACGGGGGTAGGGATGCCCGCGCAGCGTGGTCATCGCGCGGTAGATCTGTTCGGCTAACACCACACGCGCAAGCTCGTGCGGCATGGTCATCGGAGTCAACTGCACCAGTAAGTCCGCGCGCGGTCGCCACTCTGGCGGCAGGCCGTCCGACCCACCGATGACGAACACCAGATCGCGATCGAACAACTTGGTGAACTGCGCCGAGTTCATGGCCTTGCCCGCTGGATCAAGCAGAACTTTCAACGCTCCCGGATACTTGATCCAAGGGTCGAAGTTCTTCGGCTGAATCTCCCGCATCTCGCAGGTCGCGAAACGCGTGGTCCGCTTGATGTACTCCGCCGCCATCGCGTTAGCGTGCGTGTCGCGGGCCTTGCCGACGTAGAGGAGGAAGATCTTCACAGCTTCCGGTAGAACGCAATACCCGAGCGATCTTCCGCAAACTCCACAGCATCGCCAATGGCCACGCGCTCTCCGGAAATACGCACCGTCGCGCGCGTGCCGTCTTCGCTGACAATGATCGCCAACTGATAGGGAGCATCCGCCACGAACTGCTCCGGCGCGGCGTGGACTACGGTTTCGGTGTAGACAGTTCCCGTTTTCATTGCGCCCCCAAAATTGTCACGACCGCCGTCGCTCCTGAACCGCCCAGGTTCTGCGCCAGGCCGATGGAGTTACGGGTCAGTTGCCGCTCGCCCGCCTCGCCCCGGATCTGCATCGCGACGTCACAAAGCTGCGCCACGCCGGTCGCGCCCACCGGATGCCCCTTGGACTTCAGGCCTCCGCTGGTGTTGATGGGACGCTCGCCGGTCAGCGAGGTGTGTCCCGCGAGAGCATATGGACCACCCTCGCCTTTCTTGGCGAAGCCCAAGTCCTCGGTCGCGATGATTTCGGCGATGGTGAAACAGTCGTGCAACTCGGCGAACTCGATATCCGCTGGACCGAGGCCCGCCATCTTGTACGCCTTCTCCGCCGCCAAGCGCACGGCGCGAAAGGTTGTGATGTCTTCTTTCGAATCGAGCGCTACGTGATCGGAGGTCTGCGCCACGCCCAATATCCGCACCGCCTTCGAGGTGAACTCCGCCGCGCGCTCCAGCGGAGCCAGCATGATCGCCGCCGCGCCGTCGCTGATCAGGCTGCAGTCGTAGACGGTCAGGGGTTCGGAAATCGGCTTGCCGGCCAGCGCCTGCTCCATCGTGATCAACTTGCGCATATGAGCCTGCGGGTTCTTGAAGCCGTTGGCGTGATTCTTGACAGCGACCGCGGCTAGTTGCTCCCGAGTCGTCCCGTATTGATACATGTGCCGCCTTGCGATCATGGCGAACAGAGCGGGAAACGTCGCCCCGACGCGGCCTTCGCCCGACATGTCGCCCGCCCCGGCCAGGATTTCGGCCACCTTCGCCGTCGTCTGCGAGGTCATCTTTTCCACGCCGCAGACCATCACCAGATCGTGGATCCCCGCCGCCACCGCCGCCACCGCGTGGGCAAATGCCGCTCCACTGGAAGCACAAGCTGCCTCAAATCGGGTGCAGGGAGCCCCATTGATCCCCAGGGCTCCAGCGATGTAGGGAGCCAAGTGGTTCTGGCCCACAAACGACGGTCCGGCGAAGTTTCCCAGGTGAAAAGCCTCGACTTGTGAAGCACTTACGCGGGCATCCGCCAAGCACTTCTGCCCCGCCTCCACGGCCAAAGACCGCAAGTCCCGGTCCGGGAACGCCCCGAACGCCGTCTTTCCGATGCCGACAATCGCTACCGGTCTCATACTATGATCAGGATAGCGTCTCCACGCTTTGACCGATAGCGGCGTCATCTATTTTGTGGGTGAAGTGTCCGTCATGACAAGCCTGGAGTCCGCCGATCTTTTGGTGGTAGCAATGCAAGAAGCGCCAGGCACACGATTCGACTCGGCTCCGTTGTCTTCGGAGTTGCAGAACCGCTTTGTGCAGGAAAATATGCGCCGCGTGTTCCTCCTGATCTACCGGATCGTGCACAACGTCGACGACGCCCAGGATCTGACCCAGGAAGCCTTCATCAAGGCGCTGCAACGCCAGGATCAACTTAAGGACCTGGAAAAGGCCACGCACTGGTTGTCGCGCATTGCGACCAACACGGCCATCGATTTTCTGCGCCGTTCGGGCCGCGTGAACTTTACGGATTTGGACGACACGCCCGCAGCCGCGCTCCGGTCGCATGCGGAAAGCGCCGAACAGCGCGTCCTGCGAGCGGAACAACGGAGCTACCTGGAAGCGGGTCTGGATATTTTGACCGGCCGGGAACGGCTCGCCTTGCTGCTGCGCGATGTGGAAGATTTGCCTGCGGAAGAAGTCGCGGACCGCTTGGGTTGCTCGAAGGCGACCGTGCGTTCCCATATCGCGAATGCTCGTGTGAAACTGCGGCGGTTTATGGATAAGGGCTCGAAGAGGGGGATGGCATGAGTACCCGGCATCCTTTCGATACCGAACTCGCGTTATACGCCGGCGGCGATCTGCGTGGTTGGGACTGGGTCAAGACGGCGGTGCATGTGCGCGGCTGTGACGCTTGCCGGACCAGCGTGGCCGAGTTCCGCTTGGATCAGCAGCGGCTGCTCGATTCCGCCGACGATATGCCCCCAGGTTTGAATTGGGACCGGATGGCATCGGAGATGGCCGCGAATGTTCGCGTGGGTCTGGCAGCGGGAGAATGCATTGGTCCAGTAGCAGGGCGCGAGTCTCAAACAACAGGCTGGAACTGGAAACCGGCTGGAGCCTTCGCCGGACTGGCGATGGTATTCGCTGCAGCGTGGTGGCTGAATATGCCGGCCAGCGATACGGCGGCTTTGAGCCGGGCCTTCGGGTTTGTGCATGAAGATCGTGGCCCCGTGGTCGAAGCCTCTTCCGAAGGAATTGAGTTTCGCGAGAACGGCAGCGTGCTGGGCGTGAGCACTAGTGCCGCGCAGCCGGTGGTGACATCGGTAAGTTTCGGCGGATCGGCCAGTGCCCGCTATGTGGACGATGAAACCGGACAAGTGACCATCACGACGGTGTACGTGCAATGAAGTCTTTCCTAAAACTCGTGGTGTCGTCGATGCTTGTTTATGTGGCCAGCGCACAAACGCTGTCGCACAAGATCGACCTGCCCAAGGATTCCCCGGTCGCGCTGCTTTCGGCGGATTTCAGCAACTCCAGTGCCACGGCTCGCGGCGGCGCCTATGTCGTCGACGTCTACGCCTCGCTGTCCTTGCGCAACACGACGCAGCGGCGCATTCGTGGCATCACACTCGCGGTCTATGCGCAGGACGTGGCACCCGGTAAGGGATCGGTCTCCGTTCCCAGCCTGGATGTAGCCCCCGGCGCGACGTTTTCCGTGCGCATTGAGAACCATCTGGTGCGGCCGCTCAGCTCCGGTGCCAGTAATCCTGGCGTCGAAGTGAAGCTCGACGGGATTTTGTTCGACGACCTGACCTTCTACGGACCCGACACTCTGGAATCGCAGCGCTTGATGACAAAGTGGGAGCTGGAAGCGCGCCGGGATCGCGATTACTTCAAGTCGCTGCTGAAGACGGCGGGCACCGAAGGCCTGCGTCAGGAAATGTTAGCAGGTCTGTCGCGGCAGAGCGATCGCAAGGGTCCGGGTGTCCAGATGGTGCGCGGACGCGCTACCAATCAAGACGCGGAACGGGAAGTGCAGTTCGCCTTTATCTCCATGCCGGATTCTCCATTGGAGGCCAGTGAGGGCACCGCTCGCGTCTCCGTGAGTGAAGCCCGCGCGCCGCGGTTTTCGGTGCGCAACCGCTCGAACCGTGCCGTGGAACATCTCGAAATCGGTTGGATCGTGAAAGACCAGCAAGGCCGCGAATTTTACGCCGCGTCCATGCCCGCCGATCTGAAGCTGGCACCGAATCAATCCGGCGACGTTCGCCAAGATGCTTCTTTGCGCTTCCAGCAGCCTATCGCCATCCAGAGTGTGACCGGCTTTGTCGCCAGCGTGGATTACGTCGGCGGCGGACAGTGGATCCCTAGCCGCAGCACACTAGCCACCCAGCGCCTGCGGGACCTAGTGCCCGCCTCGCCAGAAGAGCAGCGCCTCTTGCAGATCTACAGCAAGAAGGGCCTGGACGCATTGATCGAGGAACTGAAAAAGTTCTAGCGGCCCTATCCGGTGAACGGATCGTTCGCCGTGGTCATCACGGACGCCACCTTAGAGAAGATCGTGCTGATGCTAGTCGCCACATCCGGCATAATCGCTCCAGCCGATACCGCCACGAAGCCCGCCATTAACGCGTACTCGATCAGATCCTGACCGCGAAGTTCGCGCCAAATCCTCGCCTGCCAAATCTTCCCGCGTTGCAGCCAATGCTTCATAGTGGAAATTTATCACGAAGGGATTTCGAGAAGAATCGGCAGAGTGCCTCGGAGCACGCCATTTTCTACCTCGGTACCTGAGGGCCCAAGGGGCTAGGTTGCGACCTCAGTTGACGCTGGGTACCGGTCCCTGGCGGGTGGAGGCAGGTTGCCCCCCGCTCGCGAGAAGCAGCAGGATTCTCACCT
The DNA here is from genome assembly GCA_943328975.2 of Bordetella parapertussis. Lineage (GTDB taxonomy): Bacteria > Acidobacteriota > Terriglobia > Bryobacterales > Bryobacteraceae > Palsa-187. The sequence goes on from CALQCC020000014.1 coordinate 9,086, forward strand.
TATTAAAGACCGCGCCTAGCGCCTCGGCTACATCGGGCATCAGCGCGCCCGCGGCAGTCGCAACAAAGCCGGACATTAGCGCATACTCCACTAAGTCTTGGCCTCGTAGGTCCTCCCACAGCACGTCCTGCCAGATTTTCACGCGCAGCAGTAGTTCCATCACGTCTCGAAAATATCACGGGAATACCTCCAAAGGAATCCACATACCTCCCTAGTGTCACCGGGGATTTACCTCGGTACGTGGACCTCTCTAGGCCCAGGACCCGAGCTCACCGAGTATCATTGAGGAGATGCCCGGACCTCTTGAAATCACGGTGCGCGAGGTTCAACAATACCTCGAAGCAGGGAAGACCCTCCACATGATCGACGTGCGCGAGCCGCACGAATTCGCCACCGCGAAGATCGAAGGCGCCGTCCTCATCCCCATGCGCACGGTTCCGGCCGAGCTGCAGGATCTGGACGCCAAGGCCGCCGAAGCGCCGCTGATCGTCTTCTGCCACCACGGAATGAGAAGCCTGAACGTAGTGCATTGGCTACGCGAGCAAGGCGTCGAGAATTGCGCCAGCATGGCCGGTGGCATCGACGCCTGGAGCGCCACAGTGGACCCCACGGTTCCCCGGTACTGAACATGCGCGATAAGGCTCCAGCGTACCTGGCGGGCGCGGCGGCGGCCACTTCGACCGTTTCCATCGCGATCAGCCAGATCTTGCTGGGCGCGGTGATTCTCTCACTGCTGCTCGACCGCCGCAAGCTCCGCTGGCCCCCTGTCACAACACCGCTGCTGCTCTTCATGGGCTGGACGCTGGTATCGCTGGCCGCCTCGCCCGATCCACGCGGAGGCCTGCCGCAGATCAAGAAGTTCTACGTCTACCTGATGCTGTTCGCCGTCTTCAGTGCGCTACGCACGTTGCGCGAAGTGCGATGGGTGGCCTACGGTTGGATCCTCGGCGCAACACTTTCCTCCATGCGAGCCCTGGGGCAATTCGTGCAGTTGTATCGCGACACACCCGACCTCTTCTATCACGTCTACAGTAATGGAGCCCGCATCACCGGCTTTGTGGATCACTGGATGACCTTCAGCGGCATCACCATGATGGCGATTTTGGTCGCAGGGGCCATGATCCTATTCAGCCGGCAGGTCCGGCCGCTTTGGGGAGCCATCGCGATCATGGGCGTGGCGCTGCTGGTGGGATTCCAGCGCACCATGTACGCCGGGACCGCAGTGGGCGCCATGTGGCTCCTGTGGTTCAAGAAGCGCTGGCTGATTGCGCTGGTGCCTGTAGCCGCCGCTGTGATTCTGGCCTCTAACCCCTTGATCCGCGATCGCGTGATGTCCCTCTTTCAACCGCAGCTGAACGTGGTGGATTCCACCGCCCACCGCGCTGCCCTGCGCGCCACCGGATGGGAGATGATCAAGGCTCACCCTCTGGTTGGCGTTGGACCCGAGCAGGTCGGCAAGAACTTTCTGAAGTACGCGCCCCTCAGCATTCCTCGGCCCATCTCGGAGCATTGGTTCACTGGTCACTTGCACAACATCTACTACCAATACGCAGCCGAGCGGGGTCTGCCCGCGCTCGCCGCTCTGCTGTGGTTTCTGGGTCGCGCGCTGTACGATTTCTATCGTGGCCTGCGGACGGCTGGTGAGGGTCGCTGGATGTTGCATGCGGCAATCGCCTGCACTATCGCCATGATGGTTGCGGGGCTAGCCGAACATAACCTGAACGATAGTGAACCGCTCGGTCTGTTCCTCAGTATCGTGGCGTGCGGCTACGTCGTTCGCGGCGCTCAAATTTCATAGCTGTCGGCCGATACGGGCAGTGTGAGCGAATTTCGCAGCGGTCAATACCTGACGTTTCGTGTGGGACGGCAGGAGTTCGCGATTGAGGCAGGCGCCGTGAAGGGCATCCTGCCCGCGCACGAATTGGTGAGCACGGAGCACACGACCCCGGAGTGGTTGGCCGGGGAAGCCAGATTGCGGGGGCAAGTGTTCCCGGTGATTGATCTGCGAGTGAAGCTACACCTACGCCACGGGATCTCCGGACGCACGCCCTGTATTGTAGTCGTCGACAACGGCACCCTAGTAGGCTTCCTAGCCGACTCGGTCTCCGAAATCCTCCACGCCCGCGCCCACGACTTCCGCAACGGCAAGCTCCGCTCCGGTCGCCCCCGCCAAATCGTAAACCTCGAAGATCTAGCCGTGGAAGAACTAGCCGTCTAACCCTTAAGACCCTCGAACGCCGCAGCGATCTCCGCCTGCGCAGCCGGACCGATCGGGACAAACGGCAACCGAGGCGGGCCACCAAAGTAACCCATCAAGTCCATCGCGTGCTTCAACCCCGGAATCCCGTGCTTCCCAGCAATCACCGACGACGCGGGATTGATGCGGTTCTGCCAGTCATCCGCCGCATCCGTCTCACGCGACCGGTGCGCTTCCCAGATGCTGATGCAGGCGTAGGGCAGCGCGTTTGCGAGCGCTAGAACGGCTCCCGTGCATCCGGCGGCAAGCGATCCCGCGAGCGTGCCAGCGGAGCCCGTCATCACCTGGAAATCCTTGGGTGCGGCGGCGAGGAACTTCTTCGTGCCTTCCAAATTACCGGAGCTATCCTTCATGCCCATGATGTTCGGATGCGCGGCCAGCGCGGCTACGGTCTCCGGCGTCATATCGATGCCGCTCACCTGCGGGAAGTGATACAGCAGCACCGGGATCTTGGTCTGGTCGGCCACGGCGCGGAAGAACAACATCTGCGATTCGGGTTTGCTGAAAATCGAGCGGTAGTAATGCGGCGGCAGAATCAGCGCGGCTTTGTAACCCAGGTCCGCGGCGCGGTTGGTCATCAGGACGGTCTCGCGGACGCTCTCCGCGCTGGTCCCCGCGATCAGGATCTTCTCGGGCGCTGCGTGCTGCGCAACCCATTCAAACAGTTGCAGCTTCTCTTCGGCGCTCAACAACGGGCTTTCGCCAGTGGAGCCAGAGACGACATAGCCGGAGAGTGCGGTGCGATTCCAGCGTTCGACGTTGTGCTGGACCTTGATCTTGTAGAGCTCGCCCTTGTTGTCGAAAGGGGTGGCGATGGCGGGGAAAATTCCTTGGAGCTTCATGGTGTCCTCTAAATGAAAAAGGGCGGACCGTTTTGGCCCGCCCTCGTTTCGTACTGCACGGATTCTAACTAGGCCTTCAGGATGATGATCACGAGCGTGAACAACGCCAGCGATTCGATAAACGCGAGGCCGAGAATCATGAGTGTCTGCACGGTGGCGGCGGCTCCTGGGTTACGGGCCACTGCTTCCACGGCCGACGCGACTGCCTTACCCTGAGCAAGTCCGCAAAGTCCGCTGGCGATCGCCATGCCGACTACGGTGCCCAATACCGTGATGCTGCCACCAACTCCACCCTCGGCTCCGCCTTGGGCGAACACCGGGCTGGCGAGAATCAGCAACGTGAAAATCGTCAAGAACAAAACATTCTTCAAACGCATGTTGTTTACTTCCTTCTATCAAAATGCCGCCAGGAGGTGGTTCCGGTCCGTGCCCTGGGGGGCCGGTGGCTCACACTGAAACGGGTACTGCAAAATCCAAACTAGTGCGCGTGCGCGTCTTCCGCATGGTGGCCGTGATCGTCGCCGTGGCCATGCGTGGCGGTCGCGCCAGCGATGTAAATAATGGTCAACATCGTAAACACATACGCCTGCACCAGAGAAACGAAAACGTGCAAGCCCATGAAGATCACCGGAATAATGATCTTCGTCATGTCGATGAACACCAGCGTCACCTGCTCGCCCGCGAACATGTTGCCGTAAAGACGAACAGTCAGCGACAGCGGACGGATAAAGAGGCTGATAATTTCGATAATGAACATGAACGGCGCCATCGCGGCCACGGGGCCGGCGAAGTGCTTCAAGTACCCCAGACCGTTCGTCCGGAAACCCGCCACGTTGAAATACAGGAACGTCCAAATCGCCAAGCCCGCCGGCACCCAGACGAACATCGTGGGCGACTCAAACGCGGGGATCAGGCCGATGAGGTTCATCGAAGCGATGAAAATGAAGATGGTCGCGAAGTAGGCCATGTACTTCTCGGGGCGTTCCACGCCCGCGTCTTTGGCGGCCTTCTTCACAAATTCGTAGATGGATTCGAAAACGTGCTGCAATCCGCCAGGCTTGTCGGCGGAAAACGCCGAGCGAATCATGAGCGCCGTAATCATGAGCACTACTGCGACGAAGATCTCGACGGTCAGCCAGTTGCCCCAGGGGCGCGCCTCGCTAGGCAGGCCGACTAGGTTCAAAGCGGCATTGGCCGGTCCGGCCAGAAAGTCGTTAAAGGGGCGGGTGAGCCACAGCTCGTGTTCCATAGTTTATCTTTACTTTTTGGAGAATTGCTGGAGTATCTCTACCACCACGGCCGCAAAGGACACAAATAGCCCCAGTAACACGACCACAGGCGTGACTCCCAAAACCTTTACTGTAGCATAGACCGCTCCCCCAATGAGAACGTAGCGGAGCAGCAGGAACGCCCCCGAAGCTCCCACGGAGGGCTTCGCGGCGGCGGGGTCGGGATTCAGGCTGGCGGCTAGGCGCGACCAGGATTCGATGCTCACCAGGGCCAGAGAGGTGCCTACCAGGAAGCTGGCTCCCTCCTTCAGTCCGAAGGCTAGCCCGGCGGCGACGCTACCGGCGGCCCCCAGAATCATGGCGTAGCGCTTGATGCGCGGAATAGAGATCTCAATCATTGTTCTTTGTTTCTTTAGACTTCTGGTCCCTCAAGACCTGCCAGACCAATTGGGTCATGCCGCCGATCGCGGCCAGGATCAGGAGCACGCCGCTCAGCCAGGTCGTGCCGAAGTAGGAGTCCAGAAAGTACCCCAGAGCGTAACCGGCCAGAATCGTGAACGGGAGCTGCGTGGCCATCGCGATGTAGCGGGCTCCGCGTAGGGTTACGATGCGTTCCTTGGCTTTGGAGAGTTTACTCACCGCTTTGATTGTAGGATGGCGCGGGCCTGCTGCAGTACTTCCGTGACCAGAATCCCCATCTTGGGGTGCGAAGGTTCGAAATCGGGCGGCAGTCCCTGTTCGCGCAGAGCTTCGGACGTTGTGGGTCCGATGGAAGCGATTACTACCTTGCGGAGGGCAGCCATGACGTCCGCCTCGATGCCTTCTTCGGCCGCGATCTTCAACAGGTGCGTAAGTTGAACGGAGGTCGTGAACAGGACGACTTCAAATTCTCCACTGGCCAAGCGGCGGGCACCTTCGCGGAGCGGTTCGAGGTCTTCCGGGAGCTCCCATTGGTAGACGGGGACTGTGGTGACATCGGCTCCGCGGGCTCGCAGTCCGTCCAGTAACTCGGTGCTGCTGCGACCGAACTCCTGCACGGCGATGCGGCGTTCGGGGCGGTCGGCGGTCGCGGCCAGAAGCTCGCGCCACGTGTTGGGCTCGGGGACCACCACTGCGACCGGGACCTTCCACTCGCGCATGACGCCAGACGGTTTCGGTCCGCGCACCACCACCGCAAGCTCCTTCAGGGCTTCCTGAAACGCTCCCGGAGGATGGCGAGTCTCGATAATTTGGTTCAGCAGCTTCGCGCCGACCCCGGTGAGGAAGATCACCATGTCGAAGTCGCCCTGCAAAAGGCGGTCCATAAAAACAAATGCTGGTAAATTGTTTTGGAGCGGAATCTCGCGCATCGACGGCGCCACGAACGGAACTCCGCCCCGGGTGCGGATCAAGGTTTCGATTTCGACCGCTCGTCTGCTTTCGAGCGCAAAAACACGAAGCCCGTCATCCGGCGCTAATGGCTGCATGACGGGCCTCGGAGGAGAAGAGAGATCAGGAGCTTTTACTTACTGCGCGGGAGGCGCAGTCAACGGATGTTCGGTGCCGCGATGGCAGGTGTAGCAGCTCACCTTGGCTTCGCCCGCGAACATATTCTTATTGAGGTCGGTGACCATTTGCAGCATCTTGAACGCCATCACCTTTTCCTGCTTGGTGTCCAGCGAACGGTCCGCTTCGTGACAGAAGTTGCAGCCGCCCTTATCCGCAACGCCAAGCGCCGCGACAAAGCCCTGCATATTTTGTTTGTAATTGTCGGCGGTCAGGATTCGGAGGTTTTTCGGGGCCGCTTTGGGCGCTCCGCCCTTGGCACCCTTATCCTGAGCGACAATGACGAGCGCGGCCATGGCCAGAACCGCTAGCGCAGAAAAGATTGTTCGCATGGGGTCAATTATACACGGACGGCTTGGGGAAACAAGCCCCTAGCGGAGCCCGGCAAGTTGGTCGTCCAGGTATTGCAGTCCGCTTTGCAGCGTCTGGCGGTGGCGTTCGTTTTTGGAGCTTTCGATCTCGCGCAGGATCCGGGTGCGTTGCAACATCAATCCGTCGACTTTGCGTGTGATCTCGGCCTGCTCCGCGTTGAGCGTTACGCGCTTTGCCAGTGCCCGGCGTTCCTCGGCATCTTGCTGCTGTTGCTCTACGTTCTTACTTTCAAAACCTCTTGCCACATCTCTATTATACCCTCTTTGCGGCGGGCCTTGGCGCTCCACTGCTACTTCTTGGGCAGGAAGGCGTTCTGTTGGCCGTACGGCAGGCTAACCATCAATGCGTCGATTTTGCGAATCTGTTCGTCTTTGATGCGGAACAATTCCGCGACGTCCACGGCAAAGGGGCGAGTAGCGGCAGCACCCTGATCGTGGCGCGAGCCGTCGGGGTTCTTGGTCCACAGGATGTCGCCGGGGTGGTTGAACATGAAGAAGCCGAACACTAACTGGCGTTCTTCGTCGACCACCAAGAAGCGGCGCGGGTAGATTTTCTGGATGTAGTCGAAGATCTTGGTGTCCAATTGGTCGGAGCAATTGGTCCCGCTCGTCTTCATGCCGTTCTCGAAACGCGCACAATCCGGGTGGAACGGAGCCACTTTACCGTTGCCCTGTTCGATGGCTTCGAAGTAGAGATTGGTGCGGGCGACCAGTTCCGTGCGGGAGATGCGTTCCGCCGGGGGCACAGTTTCCAGCAGCACCGGATCGGGCGATTCCATTTCGATGCGTTGGGCCGTGGCGGCTCCGCGCAACACCAACGATTCGGCTTCGGAGATGCGGCGATTTTCGACTTTTAGGCGCAGCACGAACGTCGCGGGGCGGCCGTTTTCGCGGATGGTGCCGTAGAAGCCGACTTGGCCTTGTTGCGGATCCGCGAAGTAGAGCTTGTAGGTGCCAAGTCCACTGGCGGTTTCCCACAACGCTTCGCCGAGTTTCAGTTCCACGTCGTTCTCGGTGAAGCGTAAATCCTCGGTCACTTGGAGGCGCTGCGGTGCGTGCGCGACCAGCGCTTCCAGGTAGTTGTTTACGAAACCTTCCAGACACGTGCGGTCACACGGGCCCGCGGGGCGCCCCGGTTGCGCCCAAGTGGTCGCAGCCGCCAGCATTCCGATTGCGGAGATGGTCAAGATACGTGGCATGAGAAACCCCTATTTTTTCGCTCGACGCCAGTCGTCATTGAAGAACGGATTCGGGGTACCGTAGGGCACGGGCGCGGTCAGCGATTCCATTCTGCGGATGCGACCACCTATAACCTTGAAGACTTGCGCGACTTCCACGAAGCCGGGTTGCGAGTTTGCCTCAGAGAACTTGTACAGCCCCCGACCTGGGGAGTCGACCTGCGTCACATCGCCGGGTTGCTGGTGCATAAAGAAGCCGAACACGGTTTGCCGTTCTTCGTCGACCACCGGAATGCGGCGCGGGTAGACAACTTGGTAGTTGGATAATACTTTCGCGCTGATTTGGTCGGCGCAGCTCAAGGCGCGCGGGTCAACGGTTTTGGCGGGCAAATTCGGAGTAGGGTTGTTGGTCATCTGCACGCCGTTCTCAATCCGATTGCACTGCGGATCAAATTGAGCCAGGCCCGCGTCGCCACGCTCCATCGCATCGAAGTAGGCGTTGGCCGCAGCGATCAATTGCTCGCGTGAACTGCGCTGCGTTTCCGCTTGTTTGAATACGGCGTCGGGAGCGCCCATCGCATCGAGGGCTGCTGCTCCTGTGAGCGGAGGCGTGGGACCTTTGGGGGCCGCCTTCGCACCGCCCGGTCCACCCGGACCGCCCGGAGGATTCGATACCGTCACTAGCGTTTCAATTTCAGAAATCTTGCGATTGTCCAGCTTCAGTCGCAGCGCCAGCGTCGTCGGACGATCGTTCGCCAGCACTGTCCCCAGGAACGCTACTTGCTGGCTCTGCGGATCGGCCACGATCAATCGATACTTGCCGACTGCTGTAGTGACGTTCCACAAGCCGTCGCCCAAATCGAGCAATTGATCGTTCTCGCTGAATTTAACGCGTGCGGCCAACGGCAATCCGCCGAACGGATTGTGCGCCACCAATGCGTCCAGATACTGGTCGACGAAGCCTTCTAAACACGCGCGATCGCAAGGTGCGGGACCTTTGTCCTCCTTGCCTTTCGCTGCTCCCGGCCCACCTTGCGCAAACAATAAACCTACGCAGGCCGCCAGCGCGAAGCCGCAGCCGAAAACAGTCTTTCGCATACGGCTCCTACGGTTTTATTTGGCGCGGCCCGCAGCCTTGTTCATGTGCGCCGGGTCGGGATTGTTTTCAATGCACTCGTACTCTTCCACGCGCACATCGATGGGGCGGCGGAAAATCGCTCCGGTATAGTACGGCTTTTCCAACGCTTCTTTGTCTTCGACCATGGTTTCAAAGCTGAGTGAGCCGTCGGTGTTCAGCGTGTACTTCTCCACCACGTGCATGGCTTCAGAATGAATGGAGCTTGCTCCCGCGATCCAGCTCTTGTCGTTGAAGCCGATGGTGTCGACGACAAACGTGTCGCCTTCCCAGCGGCCCACCGAATCTCCCATCCAAGTGGGCACCAGATCGTCCGGGTGTTTCAAGTTCGCGTCGATCGGAATGCGGCGCCATGCGCGGAACGCCTCATGCAGGATCACCACTTGTTTGGGCGTCTGCACGATTTCGAGCGGCATCGGCATGGTGGAGATGCGCGGCACGCCGGGCAGCAGACAGAACAGCGTGGGATCGTCGAGCGCTGCGTCGATCGGTTTCCGTTTGGCTTCCCAGGCAGGCTTGTAGACGAGCGGTTCCCGGCGGATGGGATGCGCATCAATCGGAGGCAACGGCTTCAAAGGAGGCGCGCCGTCTTCGCCGGTGATGCTAACTCCGCCGCTTTGCCACGTCCCTGTGAGATCCGGCTTGCCGTCCGCAGTGCGCGGGATGGGAGCGTGGACCACATTCGGATTAGGTCCCTTCTCCGCAGTCTTCCCCTTGCCTTGTCCTTTTGCCTGCCCTTGTCCCGAGGCCGGTGAAACCAGTAGCAGCGCCGCCATGGCAGCCGTTCCCAATACGAGTGAAGTCCCGATGCGCGTAGTCATAATGATCCTCAGTCGTTAGCGACCGACAGGTCCGGCGAACTTCTTCGAGCCATCGGGGAAAGTGATTTCGCGCCCCGCGCCCGTGTTCGTTCCATCTTTTGCTTTGTAAGCAGTGATGGTGATGGTGTCGCCTTCCTTCAAGATGGCGCGCGGGAATCCAGTGCGCTTCAGCGTGTTGGGCGGGTACCCTTCCAGCGACCAGGCCGTGACTTTTCCGGCCGTGTCCTTAACGTCCACATGGATGTAGATATGTGGATTGGTCCAATCCACTTTGCTGATCTTGCCGGTCAGCGTCACCATGGTGTTCGAATCGTACTCAGCGGCGAACGAGTGGTGCGCGCTCACCGGAGCGGTGCTGGCAAGCATCCCGACCAAGCTCAAGAGGCCCAGATATTTCAATCGCATAGACAGTTCTCCTACGGCGCTGGCTGGCCGATCACGGAGCCGCGCTCGGCAAGTATCGTACCGCGCGGCCGTGGCTGTGTCAATCCCGGATGCCAACTCTTGTATACTGGCCCAAGGTATCCACTATGAATATTTTCAACCACGTTCGTTCGATCAAGTTTCTCCGCGTTGCGTCGCCCGTCTTCGCGCTCGCTCTTCTCGCGGCTCTTCCCGCGACCCCGCAGGGTAAAGGCAAAGCTGGAGGCGGCGACAACGATCCCGACCGCGTCATCACCGGCGGCGGTCTCCCCGCTGGCTGGGCTGCTCGCCCCGACCGCGGCACTGCCGATCAGGAAAAAGTAACCGAAGCCGGTGGCGTAATCCACTTCGTGATGGGACCCGCCGCCACCTTCTACAACAGCACTTGGACCAAGACCGGCGACTACAAGTACTCCGCCCGCGTCACCCAGGTGAAGCCTCCCAGCCACCCGACCTCTTATGGAATCATGGTCGGCGGTAAGGATTTGGCTGCTGCGACTCAGACCTACACCTACTTCCTGGTGCGCGGCGCCGGCGAATATTTCATCTCGAATCGTGAAGGCGCGACCACTGCGACCCAGGTCAACTGGACCGCTCACCCGGCCGTTGTGAAGCAGGGTGCGGATGGCAAGCAAGCGAACTTGCTCGGAGTTGAAGTAAAGGGCGCGGACGCGATCTTCACGGTCAACGGTACGGAAGTGAAGCGCTTGCCCAAAGCCAGCCTGCACGTGGATGGCATCGTCGGAATCCGCATCGGACACAACTTCGATGTCGACGTGGACCAAATTACGCGGTAAGTAGTTTTTCGGAAAGCACGGGCGGTCGGGTTCGATGATTGGAACCGGCCGCCCGTTTTGCGTTTACGGGTGGATCACTTTCACCATGTAGTACATGATGGGGGTCTTCACTTCCTTGAACCAATGCGGCAGGCCGGCGGGGATGGTGATGATGTCGCCTTTGGTCAAGTGGTGGGTCACGCCGCCCTGGATATCGGTGCCGAGCAACTGTCCGGGGCGGCTCTCTTTTCCGCCGATCATGGTGCCGCCGGTGACGAACGTGGCTTCGCCTTCGGTGATGTAGAAGGTGTCTGTCTCTTTGAGGTGAACCTCGACTTGTCCGGCTGCGGTGCGCTTTAGCACGGAGGCCGTGAAGTCGTCGCCTTTGGCCAGCGCCCCACCTTTGGCGAAGGTGGCGGCGACCTTGTCGTGATCGACGTAGGTTGCCGCCGCAGGTCCTGCCGCGGTGACTACCAATGCGGCGCTCGCCAGGACTGCGGCGAAGATTACGAGTTTCTTCATGGAGGGCTCCTTATGCAATCGTGAGGGGATCAGGCCGCAGTGGGCCGGTGCTGTCGCCGAACTTCTCCATCGGTACGCCCACTTTGTCGAGCATGGTGACCAGGAGGTTGGACATCGGCGTGTTCTCGGGATAGTTCAAGTGGTGGCCAGTCTTGATCTGGCCGTTCAGCTTGCCGAGCAACAGGCACGGCAGATCGAAGTGGCGATGCAGATTTCCGTTGCCCATGCCGCCGCCGTAGAGGATGAGGCTGTGATCCAGGAGAGTGCCGTCGCCATCCTGCGTGGCCTGCAACTTCTTTAGGAAGTGTGTGAACAGCAGCACGTTGTAGGTGTCGATCTTGGCTTTCTTGGCAATCAGTTCCGGATCGTTACGATGATGCGAGACGGCATGGTGGCCGTCGGTGACGCCGATGTTCGGGTAGGTGCGCGAGCTGAGTTCGCGGCACATCACCATGCTGAAGACGCGCGTGATGTCGGCCTGGAACGCCAGCGCTTGCAGGTCGAACATCAGCTTCACGTGTTCTTCGTAGGATTCGGGAATGTCGATGGGGCGTTCGGGCAGCTCGATCGCTTGCGCGCTGCTGGATTCGGTGGCGTGAATCCGCTGCTCCATCTCGCGTACGGACTCCATGTATTCGGTGAGCTTGGAGCGGTCGCCGGGGCCGAGGGTATTCGCGAGGCGTCCGACTTCTTTGGTCACGGAGTCCAGAATGCTGCCGGTGTTTTTGGCCTGCGCGCGACGTTGGGCTGCGTCGCCGCCGTCGCCGAAGAGACGTTCAAAGATGACCCGCGGCTGCATTTCCGCTGGATTCGGAGTTGTTTCGCTGCGCCAGGAAACCGTGTTGACGTAGAAGCAATCGCCCGAATCGCAGGCCGCTTGCGTAGGTCCATCGACGGACATTTCGATGGAGGGGATCTGTGTTCCTTTGCCGATGTGCCGTGCGGCGATTTGGTCCGCGGTGGTGGCCAGTCGCACCTCAACGCCGGGTTTCGTGCGGTCATAGGCGTGAACGCCGCTCAACCAGACAGCCGACGCGCGAGGATGATCGCCCGTGCCGTCACCGAAGGTATCGGCTTGCAGGTGTGCGAGTCCGCTCAGAATGTTCAACTGGCTCTTGAACGACTCGAGCGGTTTGAGGATCGGGGGGAGATCGAATTGCGTGCCGGTAGTCGTGGGATTCCACTGTTCCTGAATGACGCCGTTCGCGATGTAGATGAAGCCCATGCGCGGCGGAGCGGTCGTCTTCGCCGTCAGCGCCGGGGCCATCGCGTCGAGGAACGGCAATGCGAGCGTCGTGCCCAGACCTCGCAGGAACGTGCGCCGAGGAAGTGATTTTCTGGTGACGAACATACGGACTCCTTAATTATTGCCCTTGGCCTGTCGCATCTGGAAGGGTGCGCTCTTCATGATCCCTACTACCAGAGAAGAGAACTTGTAGTTGTCGCGCGCCGAGCCGCGAACCACCGCGCGAATCGCCGGAGCATCGAAATACTGCACGTTGCGTCCGGTGGAATACATGAGTAGCTTCTCCACCACGGTCGATACGAATTGTTCCGGCTGACGAACCAGGGCTTGCTTCAAGCCCGTCACGCCTTCAATCTTGGTTCCGTCCGGCAATACGCCGGAGACGTTGATCGGTTGGTCGCTGTCACGCTCACGCCAGTGTCCGATGGCGTCGAAGTTCTCCAACGCGAATCCGATAGGATCCATTCGCGAGTGGCAGCCCATGCAAGCCGGGCTGGCGCGATGCAGTACCATTGCCTCCCGCATGGAGAGTGTCTTGCCAGTCTGTTCCGCTTCGGTCTTGAGCGCTGGAACGTTCGGGGGCGGGGGAGGCGGCGCGGCGTTGAGCAGGTTCTCCAAGACCCACTTGCCGCGGACCACAGGAGACGTGCGCGCCGCGTAAGAGGTCAGCATCAGAATGCTGCCTTGTCCGAGCAATCCGCCGCGCGGGTTGCCTTCCGGGAAGGTGACGCGACGATAGTAACTTCCCGCGATGTTGGGGACCCCGTAATGTTTGGCCAGTCGCTCATTCAGGAATGTGTAGTTCGCGGACAGCAGTTCCAGCACGCTGCGATTCTCGCGCAGGACGCTGTCTAGGAACAGCTCGGTTTCCCGCCGGAACGCCATGCGCAGAGTCTCGTCAAAATCGGGGAAGAGAAGTTCGTCCGGCTGCTTGGCGTCGACGTCGCGTAGGAACAGCCACTGGGTCGCGAAGTTGTTGACCATCGATTCTGACCGCTTATCGGCCAGCATGCGGCGCACTTGTTGTTCCAAGACCACCGGGCTCTTCAACTTTCCGGCGATCGCGAGGTCAAGAAGTTCATCGTCCGGAATGCTGCTCCACAATGCGAAGGAAAGGCGCGAGGCGAGTTCCAGGTCGCTGACGCGGAACGTTGTTCCCGGCTTCGCGTTGGACGGTTCGCGTTCAATGCGAAACAGGAATTGGGGGCTGATCAAGGTGCGCTCCAACGCGCGTTGAATCCCGAGGTCGAAATTGCTCTCTGCCCGACCCGCTGTGTAGAAGGTGAGTATGTCTTCTAGATCCGCATCCACAACGGGATGCCGATAGGCCCGTCGCAACAGCGTGGAGAGGATCTTCTTGGCGCAGGGCAATTCTTCCGCTGCGGTGGCGGGCTTGCAAATGAAGATGCGGCTGCGGCTGGGCGTTTCGCCGGGACCCTTAGGATCGTACGGACCCGAAATTAAAACGCCGGCGATCGCAGGTTGCGAGCCTCTGGCGCGCATCCTAGGCCGAAGCGTGGATTCGTCGCGGGCCTGATTGCGTTCGACGAACGTTACGCCGATGAGCCTGGGTCCGGCTTTTACAGGAATGCGGAACTCGGTAGGCTTGGCCGTTGCACCGCGGCCACCAGCACCACCACCAACCGCTAGGGACTGGGCGTGGTCGCCATCGACAGTGATCTCGAGTTCATGCTGCTCGCGGCCACCACCGGCGACATCCACTTTGATCTCATACTCGCCATCCTGCGGAAAATCGCTGTGGATTGCGATGCCGCCGCGCGTGCCGAAGGGCAACTCTTCGACGCGGGCGTCCTGCCAATGTTCCGCGGACAAGCGATAGGTGCTAGCCAACAGCGGCGCCTTCGGATCCCCGACCGCGAGGCGGCTGATCTTGCGCGCTGCGTCCAGATAACGCTCCATGATGGTGGGCGACATGAAGAGAAGGTCCGCCAGGTTGTCGAAGCCGCTGCTCACGTTGTCCGCGGGCAGCAGCAGCGAATAGTCGATCTCTCTGGGCAGTGCGTCGAGCGCGAGCAGGTCGCGGATGGAGTTCTGATATTCGGTTCGCGTCAGCCGATGCAATAACGGCAGTGTTCCAGGACTCGGCTTGGCCGCCGCCGCCCGATCGAGCGCAGTCTCCAGGAACGAAGCCGTGGCCTCATAGGTCGCGCTGTTCGGACGCGGCGAGCCCGAAGGCGGCATCGCACCGGAGCGAAGCTTGCGCACCACCTTTTCCCAGACCTCGGCATGCCCGCTGATATCGTTCAAGTTCGCCGGGTCCAATACGAAGTCGCCGATCTTCAGCCGAGCGTTGTGGCATCCAACGCAGTATTGGTTGAACACTGCGGCCTGTGGTGGCGGTGGTGGCGTCTGAGACTGAACAACCGTCGCCACGCCCAGCACCACTGCCGCAGCAGTCAGCCCAAACCCCAAACGTTTCCTATAGTTAGTGCTCACGAAATCCACGCTTATTATATGCCCCCGTTCCTATGGGGGCAATCGTTAGAACGACAACCTCGCCGCAAGCTGCGCGGTCCGCGGACCCGCAGTGGTCAGAATCTTGCCAAAGTCAGGCGAGGTGATATTTGTGTTCGGATTGCTGTAGTTCACATGGTTGAAGCTGTTGAATGCATCCAGCCGGATTTCCAGCTTGACGGATTCGCTGAAGCTTAAGACCTTGCCCAGCGATGTGTTGACCTGCCAGCTGCCGGGACCGCGGATCAAGCCAGGATTCGCATTGCCTGGGCGGAGCGTGGCCGTCGTCACCGACGACACAGGAACGCGCAGGAACTGCGTGGGGTCCAGATACCGCAACGTTTCTCTGTAATTCCCCAAGATGGGAGCGTTGCCCACCAGATCGGGACGGCTGTTGGTGATCCCGGACGGCTGCGTCACCCGTAGAGGCATGCCCGTGCGTGTGGAGAGGATGCCGGAAATCTGCCATCCGCCAAGCACGCGGCCCAGCAATCCTCGGGTTGGACCAGGAAGTTGATATAGGATATCCATCGCCACGCGGCTGCGCGCTTCCTGTGAGAGCGGATTGCGATCATAGAATGGATCGAAGAAATCCTGGGTAACAAAGAAGTCGCTGTTGACGAAGTTTGAAGCCAGAGACCCGCCTTGTTCGGCGTAACCCCGGCTGTAAGTGTAATGGAAGCCGAGTCCGAGGCGGCTTACAAATCTTTTACGGATCGAAGTCTGTAGAGCGTTATAAACCATGGTCTGTTCGCTGGTCAGATACACACCGCCCGGCGCGCCGAGGGCAGGGTTCGGGCGCGCGCCAGTTTGCCGGTCGAAAGCGTTCGACAGGGGTCGGCTGAGCGGAAACTTTTGGCCATCCGTCCGGATGTAGCCTGCTTCCGCCATCCAGGAACCTCCCAGTGAGCGCTGAACATTGAGCATCGTCTGGATGGTGTAGGGTGCACGCAGGTTGGGATCAATCAGGGAGAAGATCGCCTTCTTGCCTGCGCCATTTGCCCGGACCACGGCTTGAACCTGGTCCGCGTAGTTGCCCCACTTCAGTCCGTTCGATGCAAGGTCGGTTCGGTTGAATTGGGTGGCGGCGCCGATGAGGGGGTCAGCGATATTGTTCTGGATCAGGGCTAGCAAGATCGGGGTGTACAACACACCTACGCCGCCGCGGATCACGAAGTCGCTCTTCTTGTCCGCAGTCCAAGCGAAGCCGAGGCGAGGTCCAACATTGCCCCAGTCGGAGTTGTAGGGTTTGTGTGGGTCCAACGGCGCGCCGAAATCCATCTTGTTGATGTTGGTCGGAGACGCCAAGTTCACAATTTCCGCCGGTCGGCTGGTGGTGGCCTTGAAACTAAACGCCGGGTAGAAGTCGAAGCGCATACCTAGATTGAGGACCAAGTTCTTGGTCACACGCCAGTCGTCCTGAATGAAGGCTCCGTAGTCGTCGATGTGCGCGTCATGCGCGGGTTGACCCGACTGGAGGTTCATTGCATTGGGCGTGTTCGTCAGCAGGTCATTGATGGTCTGGAAGGTGAAGTTCGGGTTCTGCGGATTGGTCTTGCTGCCTGCGGCGCGGCCCCAACGGAATCCCGTTTTGATGGTGTGGCCGGAATAGATCTTAGTGAATTTCTGTTCGAAACTCCAAGAGCGTCCTCGCAATGCCAGGACTTCGGAAGTCGGCGTGGCGAACCCGCCGGTCAAAGTGAACATCGGGACGCGCCGGGCCGGATCGGTCAACTCTGCGTCGCCTGAGCGCTTGGGATCGAGGACCATCCAGAAGTCGTTCAATCGATCCAACGATGAGCGATTCCAGCCAAAGCGCGTCTCTGCGGTCCAGTCTGGGCCAGCACGCACGTATTGGATCGCCACGCGATCCTGTGCATTGAGGAAGCGCTGATCGTTTCCTGGGCCTATGAAGATAGATGGATTCACCGTGTCTGGGCGCATCCGGCTGAACGTCGCCGAAAGATTACCTCCGAATACCGAAGCATCGCCTTTCAACATCAACGTGTCGTCACTGCGTGTGCGCGGCTTGGCGTTCCGGAAGCGGCCGTAATTGGCATCGATGGCTTCGTTGGGTTGAGGAAGGGTATCCATCACAATCTTGGTTTCAGGATTTGGGAGCGCTAGCAGGATGCGATCGCGTAATGCCTGGGTGGGCACGACTCCGTTCTGGCTGAGGCCGAACGTTTCGCGGTAGCCTTCGTAGGTCGTAAAGAAGAACACCTTGTTCTTAAGAATGGGCCCGCCGAACGATCCGCCAAATTGGTTGAAACGGACCGCTGGTTTGGCCTGAGCGATGGGCAGGAAAGGATCCCGCGCCAGTAGCTTATCGTTCTGCCAATTCTCAAATAGCGAGCCATGATACGCGTTCGTGCCAGAGCGAGTGATCATATTGATCTGCCCGCCTGCGGATCCGCCGTATTCGGATGGCAGGATCCCCTTGTTCACCTGAACTTCGGCGACCGCCTCAATGCTCATGACGCTGATCTGGTTTTGCGCGCCGTAAGAATTGAGACCGCGCGTCTCATTGTTGGCGGTGGCGTCGGTGCCGTCTACCGTTACTAGGGTTCCGCCCTCGGCAACGCCGTTGAGCCGGATGTTGCCGCCACCAGCCAAGCCTGTCGATGCTTCCGTCACGCCTGTGGAAAGGGTGAGCAAGTTCGTGACGTTCCGGCGTGCAAGCGGAAGCGCGCGAATCTCGGTGGTGCCCAGTACTTCTTTTTGCGACGACGTTTCGGTCTGCACCAGCGGGGCGTTCTCAGAAACCGTGATGCTTTCCGATACCTGCCCCACTTCCATCGTGATGTTCAAGCGTGCAACCTGGCCGGCGCTGAGGTCCACGCCTTCGTTGACGTAGGTCTTGAATCCTGACAGTTCGACTTTGATCGTGTAGGGTCCGGCCGTCAATGCCGGGAGCGTGAACTCTCCGCGCGCATCGGTGGTGATGTCACGCACGGCGCCCGTTCCTCGGTGCGTCGCGGTGACGGTCGCCCCTGGGGCCACAGCCTCGGTTGAATCATGAACAAGGCCCGTCAAAGTCGCAGTGGTGACCTGAGCGCTCAAAGAAAGCGCCGCGGCAAACAAGGCACACGTAACCCGTCGAATGTTTTTCATCTCCAACCCCCCTCTACGATCAAGCGAAGAACTAGAATAGTGTACTGGCACCCTCAGTGGGAGTCAACCCTTCGCTCTTCTAAAAAGGGTGTTATATACTGTCGCCGTGGAGGCCATGCGTGAAACGTCTTAGTCAATGGGCTGTGTTGTTGGTTGCGAGCATGATCATGGGTTCGGCAAGTGCTGCTGACCTGCGGCTGATCAATGCGGTAAAGCAACAGGACGTGAAGACGGTGCGCGCTCTCCTCACGCAACGGGCCGATGTGAATGCCTCGGAGCCGGACGGTTTCACGGCGCTGCATTGGGCCGCGCAACGTGACAACCTGGAAATCGCGAACCTTCTTATCACGGCCGGGGCGAAGCCTGACGCCGTCAGTCGGTACAAGATCACGCCCCTTGCGCTGGCCTGCACCAACGGAAGCGCTGCCTTGATCGAACGTTTACTTAAAGCCGGCGTCGATGCCAACAGCACTTCGGAAGAAGGCCAGACCGCACTCATGACCGCGTCCCTCACGGGCAATGCAGATGCGGTGAAGATGCTGCTTTCGCACGGCGCGAACGTGAACCTCGTCGAGCCGCGGCAAGGCCAGACGGCGCTGATGTGGGCTGCTTCGGAAGGTCGAACGGCCGCCACCGCGATGTTGGTCGAGTTCGGTGCCGAGGTTAAATCGAAATCCAAGGGCGGCTTCACGCCCTTCTTGTTCGCGGTCCGCAACGGCCACATCGAAACCGCGAAGGTCCTATTGGACCACGGCGCAAACATTAACGACGTAGCCCCGGACGGTACCAGCGCCCTGAACATGGCTGTGGTCAACGCTTACTTTGAACTGGCCTCCGTCCTGGTGACGCGTGGTGCGGACCCGAACGCTCCCGATCCGCGTGGGTCGGCGCTGCACACGATCGCGTGGCTTCGTAAACCGGGCACGGATGGCGCTGCAGGAGTTGGTAACACTCCGCATGGGCCTCCGGTTCCGCAAGGCAACGTGACCAGTTTCGAGCTCGCGAAAACGCTGCTGGAACACGGAGCCAATCCGAATATCCGCGTAAGTTGGAAGGAATCGACATTCGAAAATCAGGGCGGCACCGCGCGGAACCCTCCGAACATTCAGTTAGGACGGATCTTCCTGAGCTATGTGGGAGCGACACCCTTCTACGTCGCCGCGCGCAATGGGGATGCCCCTTACATGCGCTTGCTGGTGGAGCACGGAGCCGACCCGAAGATGGGTACCGTCCAAGGCATCACGCCGCTGATGGCCGCCGCAGGGCTAGGGTATTGGGAAGGCGAAGCGCCCGGTCCGTTCAGTGGCTGCACCGAGGCCGAACGCCTGGAAGCGATGAAGCTCACGATTGAATTGGGCAACGATGTCAACGCGCAGGCCAATTTCGGCGACTACAAGATGGACGGCACGCCCGAATACACGCTGCTCTACTATCCATTGAACATGGACGAGTTGCGGAATAAGGTTCTGGGCGACCCGCGTTGGGACGGCAGCACGCCACTCATCGGAGCAATCATTTCCGGGCAGGCATCGCTAGTGCAGTATTTGGTCGACCACGGTGCGCGTGTCGATACCAAGACGAAGCTCGGCTGGACCCCGCTGATGGTGTCCGAGGGCGTGTTCTTCGCGAACGCCAAGAAGGAATATCCGGCCGCCGCCGCGATCATTCGCAAAGCGCTCGCACGTCCGTAGCGCCGCACAACCTTTGTCATTTGAAGATGACCGGGATACAATCGCCGGTGGAGTAACACCCATGAAATCCAGACACCTAGCCGTGATCGTGGCCGCTACCGGACTGCTGGCCTCCATTGTGCCGCTGTTCGCGCACCATTCCTTCTCTGCTGAGTACGATTCTAACCAACCGCTCACGCTGAAGGGTGTGGTGAAAGAATTGCGCTGGGCCAATCCGCACGCCTACGTTTACGTGGACGTGAAGAACGAAAGCGGCAAGACGGATACATGGGCTCTGGAAACGCTCAGTCCGAACGCGTTGGCGCGGCAAGGCTGGAATCGGGATTCGCTGAAACAGGGCGAGTCGGTGACCGTGGAGGTCTACAAAGCCAGGGACCCGCGGCCGCTCAAGGACGGTTCACTGCATGGCAACGGGCGATCCTTCACGCTGGCCAACGGCAAGCGCGTGTTCGTGGGAAATTCCGAAGACGGCGGACCGCAGTCTTCCACGGCGACCGGAAAATAAGGGATCTCTATGAATCGAAATTATGGATGGCTGGCGGCCGCCGTGGCCGTGGCCGCGCTGCTACCGCTTGCTCCAGTGGACGTCTCCGCGCAGGTGGACCTAGTGAAAGGCGGCAAAGCCGCGCCTGCCAAGGGTAAAGAAGATTCGGCGCCCAAAGGTCCCACGCCCCGGATGCCCGACGGCAAAGTGGATTTCAACGGCGTCTACGGCCCTGCGAATTTCGCTTTCTATGGCGGAGCGATGCCGCTGCAGCCGTGGGCGCAAAAAGTCTATGACGATCGCCGAGCCGGTTTGAGCAAAGACGATCCCGAAGGCAACTGCCTGCCTGCCGGCGTGCCGCGCATCTCGCCCTTCCCGCAGAAATTCGTTCAGACGAAAGATTTGTTCGTGATCCTCGATGAGGGCAACGTTCACAGCTACCGTCAGATCTTCCTTGATGGGCGCGGTCATGGCAAAGGGCTGGACCAACTATGGATGGGCCACTCCACAGGCAAATGGGCGGACAATGACACGCTGGTGGTCGATACCGTGGGGTTCAACGACAAGACGTGGTTGAACGGTCAGGGGTTGCCGCACACCGATAAGTTGCACGTGACCGAAAAGTACACGCGGCCGGATTTGGGCCATGTGAACGTCGAGATCACGATTGAAGATCCGGGTGCTCTAACGGCTCCGCACACCTTCACGCGTTCATTCGTGTTCCATCCTGAATGGGAACTATTGGAATACGTCTGCAACGAATTCAACATCGACTACGACCGGCTCGTCGGCAAGTAACCTGCGGCGCGTGTACCGCGTAAGGCAAGACTTGCGCGATCATAGAAGGTTCATGGTTGAAACCATCATTTGGACCGATTCCGGCGTCGTCATGATCGACCAACGCCTTCTGCCGCGCCAGGAAGTTTTTGTCACCTGTCGCACCTATCTAGAAATGGCGGATGCCATTAAGACGATGGTCATTCGCGGAGCTCCCGCGATCGGAGTCGCCGCCGCGATGGGCGTCGCGTTGGGTGTGCAAGAAGGTGCCGATTTCGACACCGTCTGCGACACGCTGGCTGCGACACGTCCCACGGCGGTAAATCTTTTCTGGGGTATCGAGCGCATGCGGCGCTTGAACGATACGCTGACTGGTGCGACCCAAGCCGAGCTGGTGGCGCGCATGATTGAGGAAGCGCAGACTACGCGCACCGAAGACATCGCCATCTGTGAAGCCATCGGCCGCAATGGAGCCGACCTTGTCCCCGACGGCAAGACCGTACTCACGCACTGCAACGCCGGAGCACTGGCCACGGCGGGTTACGGAACCGCGCTCGGAGTGATTCGCGCTGCTGTGAGTGCTGGCAAGAAGATCGACGTCTTCGCCGACGAGACCCGCCCCTTCCTACAAGGCGCGCGCCTCACGGCATGGGAGCTGCAGCAAGACGGCATCCCGACCACAATCATCACCGACAACATGGCCGGGCATTTTCTGAAGAGTGGCCGCATCGGTTGCGTCGTCGTTGGCGCGGATCGCATTGCCGCGAATGGCGATGTGGCGAATAAGATCGGCACCTACTCGGTCGCGGTGCTGGCGAAGGAAAACGGCGTGCCGTTCTACGTAGCCGCGCCGGTCTCGACCTTCGACCTCACGATTCCCTCCGGCGATCACATTCCGATCGAGCAGCGTTCACGCGACGAAGTGACGCACGTCTTCGGCGTACCAGTTGCGCCCGAGGGCATTGGCGTGGAGAATCCCGCGTTTGACGTGACGCCTTCGCGCTACGTGACCGCGATCATCTGTGAGAAGGGTGTCGCACGAGCGCCGTACGAGCAATCGCTGAAAGCGCTCGCGTCTAAGTAGAGATGTACCCCGCTAGGCCGCTGCAGGAGCGGCCCAGCGAAATAAAAAGAAGTGATGGCCGCAAAGCCCGCACCGGTACCCAAGCAGGATCCACAGAATGGCTTGCTCGAAAGCATTCCTGGCCCCCACCGCGCGAAAGTCTACCGACTTGCAGTGCGGGCACTTGGAAGAGATCACTAAGCGTCCGTCTTTGCGGCGCTGCCTGTGCCCGGAGCTTTACCACCGCCCCGGAAGGACGTGGCGGAGCCACGCGCACTGGCGTCGCCTACGTGGCCGCCTGTAGGACGGCTCGCGTCGCGCGCGGCCTGGATCTGCTCCGGCGTGCGCACGTCGGGTTCGGAAGTCTTCGCATTTACTTTTGCACGCGCCACTTGGCGTTTGTGCCGTTTCGCTAATCGCTTGTCCATAAATATCCTTGAGGGATACCTTAACAGTACACCCTTTACGGCTCGACCAACGCCCGCGTCCTCTCCGGCAATCGAAAATCTGATATGCTGCCAAGGTCTCGCAGGAGGATTCCCGCCATGTCGCGATTGATTTGGGCAAGCCTGGCCACCACGCTTACGGTGTTCGCCGCGGGCGAACCGGTCACCTTCAACAAGGAGGTCCTGCCCATCCTCCAGAAGAACTGTCAGAACTGCCATCGTCCCGGCGAAGTCGCGCCGATGTCGTTCCTCGATTACCAGAGCGCGCGGCCCTGGGCCAAGGCGATTAAGGCTGCCGTCGTCACAGGTAAGATGCCGCCCTGGTTCGCCGATGCGCGTTACGGCCACTGGGCCAACGAAAAGCGCCTGGCCGATGCCGACATCAAAACACTCGCGGCGTGGGCCGATGGCGGAGCGCTCGAGGGCAACGCGAAAGATAAATCAGCCCCTGTGCAGTGGACCGAAGGCTGGAACATCAAGCCCGACCATATCGTCAGCATGCCGGAGCCGTTCCCCATCCCGGCGAAAGGCATCTTAGAACTGACGCACTTCATCGTGCCCAGCGGCTTCACTAAAGACACGTGGATCACCTCCATCGAGATTCGCCCGTCCGATCCGTCCGTCGTGCATCACGTGGTGGTGCAAGTCATCCCGCACGATCCCAAGGTCAAATACGGCGAGCCTATCTGGACCGACAAACCTCGCGACGAACTGGGCGACCAAATTACCAAGATCAAGAAGCGTGAACGAACTTCTTTGGCGCCGCGCGCAGTGGGCGGCAATCTCGAAGCGGTGTACCTGCCGGGCGGCTCTTCCTCTACTGACTACTCGCAATGGGGCGCGGCCAAATTGATCCCCGCTGGTTCGGACATCTATATCGGCATGCACTACACGCCCAACGGCAAAGCGACGAAGGATCAAACCCGCGTCGGCTTCACGCTGGCGAAAGAAGAGCCCACGCGCCGCTTCATTACGTTTCTGCCTATCTCCGCCTCGGATGAGGAGAGCTTCCGCATCCCCGCCGGAGCCTCCAATTGGGGCACGGGAGCCGAGGTGGTCTTCAACGAAAACGCGGAACTAGTGTGGTTCATGCCGCATATGCATCAACGCGGCAAGGACATGACCTTCAAACTGACCTACCCCACCGGCGAATCTGAAGTGGTGCTCAGCGTACCCAAATACAACTTCGCGTGGCAGTTCGATTACGTTGCCGCGAAGCCGATCCTCGTCCCCAAGGGCACCAAGATGGAGATCACAGCGCACTACGACAACTCCGCCAATAACGCCTTCAATCCCAATCCCAACAAAGATGTTTGGTGGGGCGAGCAAACATGGGAAGAAATGATGGCGGGCTGGTTCGCGGTGGTGGTGGATCGCAAGCTCGATCCGAAGAAGATCGTGACCTACGACGAAGGCACGCCGTAGACAGATTCTTTTTCGTCCGCGGGTGCTAGACTGGCGATTTATGAATCGTCGTGACTTCCTCTCTGTCGCCGGTGGTGTGGCTGCGTCGACTACCCTTGCAAGCCGTCTCTCTGCCGCCTCCAAGCCGGACCACACCATCCGCATCGGTCCAGCCACGGCTGAGATCGCCAAGGGTAAAGTGATCCGCACCACTGGCTACAACGGATCCATCCCCGGCCCGATGCTGCGCATGAAGGAAGGCAAGCCCGTCACCATCGACATCTTCAATGACACGGACACGCCGGAGCTCGTCCACTGGCATGGAATGTTCGTCTCCACCAAGGCGGATGGAGCCGAAGAAGAGGGCAGCCCGTTCGTTGCGCCGCACCGCCAGCAGCGCGTTACGTTCACGCCGAAACCGTCAGGCTCGCGCTGGTATCACACACACGCCATGGCGATGGCCGATGTTACGAAGGGCGCATTCTCGGGCCAATTTGGATTCCTCTACGTCGAGCCGAAGAGCGATCCCGGCCGCTACGATCAGGAAATCTTTCTCTCCAGCCGCCACTGGGAGCCGACCATCCTGCATCGCGGCGAGCCGAACAACGACTGGACCGTCGACTATGCCAGTGCCACTTTGGGCACGCATTCCCTGGGTCACGGCGAACCGATCAAAGTGAAGAAGGGTCAGCGTGTGATGTTCCGTTTGTTGAATGCGGACGCCACTCGCGACATGAACCTCGCGTTCGCGGGGCACAAATTCCATGTCGTCGCGCTCGACGGCAACCCTGTGCCGAACCCGGCCGACGTAGATGTTCTGACCATGGTGGTCGCCGAGCGCGTCGACGCGATCGTGGAGATGAACAATCCGGGTGTCTGGATCATGGGCTCCACCAGTGAAGCGGAGCGCACGAAAGGGCTCGGCATCGTCATCGAATACGAAGGCGAAAAAGGTGAGCCTAAGTGGGTCGCACCGCCCAACGTGCCCTTCGACTACACACTGTTCGGCAATCAGATCACAGTTGCGAAGCGCGCTCCGGTCGAGGGAACGTTCGAGCTGAGCTTCCACATGATGGCCGACGAAGGCCACGCCTTCAACCAGTGGATGATCAACGATAAACTCTGGCCCAACGTCGACCCGCTGAAGGTCAAGGCCGGCAAGCGCTATCGAATCATTTTCCATAGCGGCCACGAGGACGGCCATCCACTCCACTTGCACCGCCACAACTTCGAGTTGGTGAAGGTCGGGAACAAGGTGACATCAGGGTTGATGAAGGACACCGTGCGTGTGCCTCGCGACGGCACGACCGAAGTGGAATTCGTAGCCAACAATCCCGGCGATTCGCTGCTGCACTGCCACATGCAGCACCACATGGACTATGGCTTCAAAACCATGGTCAAGTACGTGTAGGCATAAGCTGCGTCATTCCGGGCGCAAGCCCGAGGTTTTCAGGCGCACGAGGAACAAGTGGGTGCAGGATGTGATGTACAGCTCTTTGCCATCCGCGTCTCCGAAAGCGATATTCGATGCGCAGATGCTGCTGAAAGCTCATTGCATCGGGCGGCGCCGGTCCCACCTGTTCGATAATAGAATGAATGGAGGGAGCACCTCCGGAACGAGCCTCACTGAACCATGACTTGGACCAAACACGATTACGAAGATATCCCGGGGACCTACGTCTTCGATGGCAAACATGCCTACGGCGCATACCCGCTGAACAAGCTCTTGTTCTCCTTTTGCGATGAAGCCAACCGCAGCGAATTCGATCGCGATCCGGCCGCCTATTGCGACAAATTCGGCGTGACCGGACAGTACAAGGACTACGTGCTGGGCAAGAACTTCCTCAGCATGCTGCGAAGCGGCGCGAATATTTACTACATGGCGAAGATGGCCATTCCCCGAGGCACCTCCG
This sequence comes from Bordetella parapertussis, assembly GCA_943328975.2. Lineage (GTDB taxonomy): Bacteria > Acidobacteriota > Terriglobia > Bryobacterales > Bryobacteraceae > Palsa-187. Next base: position 34,798 of record CALQCC020000014.1, read on the forward strand.
TGCAGGATGCCGGGGCGGCGTTTCAGGGCATCACTACACCGGAATTCCAGGCCAAACTCTCCGCACGCGCGGAAGGCCTGATCGACAAGTTGAAAGCGCGGGGAGGATACTGGCTTGGCTAAGATCATTGGCGGCGTCACGAGTTCACACATCCCGGCCGTGGGCAATGCCATCGCCGACGGAAAGACTCAGGAACCTTACTGGAAGCGCTTTTTCGACGGCTACAAGCCGGCGCAAGAGTGGCTGCAAAAGCACAAGCCCGACATTGCCATCGTGGTCTACAACGATCACGGCCTCAATTTCTTCCTCGACAAGGCGCCCACGTTCGCACTCGGATGCGCGGATACGTATTACAACGACGACGAAGGCTGGGCCCTCAAGCCGGTGGCCCCGTTTAAGGGCAATGTCCCGTTCTCCTGGCATCTCGCCGAAAAATTGGTGGAACAGGAATTCGACATCTGCACCTGCCAGGAAATGAAGGTCGACCACGGGTTCGTCAACCCGATTCGGGCGCTATGGGGTACCCATGACGTGTGGCCGATCACGACGATCCCGCTCGCCGTCAATACGGTGCAGCACCCCGTCCCCTCGGCTCTTCGCTGCTTCAAGCTCGGCAAAGCCTTGCGGCAGGCGATCGAGAGCTATGAAGAGGATCTAAAGGTGGTCGTGCTCGGAACCGGCGGCATGTCGCATCAACTCCAGGGCGAGCGCGCCGGACTGATCGATGTCGATTTCGATCTGGAATGCATGGATCGCATCGCCAGTGACCCGGAGTGGCTGACACAGTTCACCAACTCTGAGATCATGCGCCGCACCGGCACCGAGGGGATCGAAACCATCATGTGGCTGGTGATGCGCGGCGCGCTGCAAGAAAACGTAAAGGTGATCCACAAGCACTACCACGCGCCCATTTCCAACACCGGCGCCGGCGTCCTTGTATTGGAAAACACCTTCCTGTAGGGCGATCACCCGGTACGATCGTCTGGATGAAAATTAGCTGTGGCACCCAGATGAATAATACAGGACACGTATGCAGTGCTCTCTCAAATCAAGCTGGTGCCCACAAGCAGCACGAGCGAACCTGCCCAGCGGGCAAGGAAACGACCCGTGAAGCCGTTCGGGCCGAGAGGAGCGCCTGCGGCGAGATCATTTAAGGCTAAGCGGGCGAACACCGAACTTGCAGATCATTGCAAAGCCAGATGGGCTCTCCCGCAGCCTTAGTCAAGCGTGTGGTGAAGGCCCGCGCCACCGAAATATTCAAGTGAGGTTTCGACAACAGGGCGAAGACAAGAGAGCCCTTACTGCTTTCGCGAAATGATGAGCAGAAACATATTGGAACGGAGTGTCCGGCAAGTGATGGCCCGGAGTACAGCCCGGACGGTTGAGTGTTTTTGGTTAAGCCTTTTGTTTTGTATGGAGCCACCCTCCGGGATCGAACCGGAGGCCTGCTGATTACGAATCAGCCGCTCTACCAACTGAGCTAGGGTGGCCCTGAGGTGGGCGGGCAATCAAAAAGATGCCCTTTCTTGGAGGATATCACAGCTGGCTCCAAAAACTTTCACGATCTGCCGATAAGATTCGTGAAGGACCTACGACTCCGCGATGCCATCTGAAATGCCCACCCCCGTGCTAGGCGCCACCCAACCGATCCTGGATCAGGAGGTCGCGATGTTGCGCGTGGGCGGCGATGCGGAGTTGCTCCGAGAGATCGCACAGTTGTTCCTGGAAGAATATCCCCGCCTGATGGAGGAGCTTCGCTTGGCGCACCAGCAGGGCGACGCCAAACAGGTGGAGCGCACTGCGCACGGCCTCAAGGGCTCGGTGGCGAATTTCGGCGCGAAGCGCGCGGTGGACGCCGCGTTTCAGATCGAACAGTTGGGGCGCGGCGGGAAACTGGATCCTGTTGGGGAAGTGCTGCAGTCCCTCGATCTGCTGCTGCTCGCCTTGCACGGGGAACTTTCGCAACTCTAGGGCCAGTTCCCTAGAGATTTCATAGGGCAAACGCTCTACATCGCCTTGGTCCGAAGTTGCCGATGGGTACCTGAGAGCTAGATCCGTCTCTTGGTCTGGACTCTCTTGGAATCTTATGAAGCCATTTCGACTATTGCTCTGCGGTCTGCTCCTTGCGGGGACTTTGCCTGCGGCGGACACCTTGAGTTCTCCCGTATTCAGTTCTCCCGTCCTGGGATACGTGTTTGACGATACGGCGAAAGCGATCCGCGCGATTGCCGGGGTCCCGGGGGCGGCGAGTCTCGGAGAAACGGTGAGTTCTCCCGAAGCCCTGACGGAGGCGTTTGTGCATTCCGCAGCGCGCGTCGCCGTGGTGAAGACTAAGGACGGCGCCCTCGCGTTGCTTTCTTGGAGCGGTGGCACCCGGTTGACGCGAATGGAGACTGCCTTGGGTTCCGTTAAACTGGCGACATTCAGTCGTTCCGGGGGCCGTGTTGCGGTCACTGACGGCGCAAAAGTGGAGCTTTGGTCCACCAATGGCTCGCCCGCGTTGGTGAGCTGGCATGATCGCGCCGGGATTACGGAAATTGCAGTGAACGACGAGGGTGTTGTCGTTGCTGCGACTTACCTCGCCCAGCACCAGCTCGTCCCCGGCTTCAATCTTGATGGCCGTTCCGATCGGCAGGGAGGCCGGAAGGCGTAACCCTAAGCCGTGCAAAGACACATCCACGATGCGCCCCGCCATGCAAGCATGACCCTCGCCTAGGACAGCAACTTCGATCAGTTCGGATGGTTGAATGCGGGCCTGTTTTCGTCGTTCCACGAACAACGTATCGACCCGGTTGATTCCGGTTTTAGGATTTATCGGGAACTAAATACAGCCCAGACCGCGAGCGCGACACCCAGAGGAACGGCGACCTTGCGCCAGTGCGCTTGGGCGAATTCCCAACGGGACGGCACCTCGGCGATTGCTGGAGGCTGAGGCTCCGGAGTCGGCACCGGCACTTCCAACGACGGAGCGAACCGTGTGCGTAGCGCCGAGGGCATCCCCTTCAACGCGCGCCGGACTTCCTCGCGTCCACGCCGGTCGGCAATCAGAATCGTCGCCGAGTTGAAGCCATTCGTCGACGCCTCGAGCTCTTTACGCAGACCCTGCGGTATTTCTCCCATCGAGTGATAGACTCGCGTCCGGTCGCCCTTGGCGATGAAGATGGTGGAGGTCTTGATGGTGACTTTCTGCATGGGTCAAGTCTCGACTGCGTCTATTTCTCTACCTTGTCTATTTCTCGACTTTTTCAGCCGAAATGGCCTTCGCCACTTTCTTTGCGCCCGGCCCGTAGCCATCGATAGCGGAGTTCTTCAGCGTAACCTCAATGAACCCCAAAGCAGCTTTCGACAGAGCCTTGTCTTTTCGATAGATGAGAGCCAACTGGCGGATCATGGGCTCGGGACCCAAGGAGATCGCGACCAACTTTCCGGCCGCCACTTCGTCATAGCAATGGGTGCCCGCAAGGAAGCTGACTCCCAATCCCGCCGCTACAAAACGCTTGATCATTTCCGTGGAATCGAGCTCCATCGACACGTTCAAATCGTCTTCCACCGCGGCGAACCAAGTTGCTAAACGTCTCCGCGTGGTGCCAGTCTTCGGCAACAGCAGCTGATGCGGAACCAGATCTTCGGGCAGGACCTGCTTATTCTCCGCCAGAGGATGTCCGGCCGGAACCAGCGCCTTAATCTCGTCGGAGTGAATCTTCACCACCTGCAGGCGCTTTTCTTCCACGGGCAACTGCGTGATGCCGAAGTCGGCCTGATTATCCAGCACGGCTTCGACGACGCGTGCTCCGTAGGAGCGATCCACCAGGATCTGAACATTCGGGAACTGTTTCTTGTATTCGGAGAAGACCAGCGGCAGCACGTAGATGCACGTAGCTTCGTTGGCCGCGATCATGAGTTCTCCGCGGGGCACGCGCTCCAGTTCGCTGATCATGTCCTGCGCTACGCGTCGCAGGCCCAGAATTTGTTCCGCGTATTGCGCGAAGATATGGCCCGCGGCAGTGAGAGCGATCTTGGTGCCTAGCCGTTCAAACAGAGGAGCGTTTAGTTCCGTCTCCAGTTGACGGACCTGTGCGCTTACCGCCGGCTGCGTGCGGTAACACGTCTGCGCCGCCTTCGAGAAGCTCTTCAGGCGGACGATCTCAAGGAATGTGTGGAGCTGATCCAGGTCCATGACGTTCTTCCGGCGCGCACACAACCGGGATACTGAGTATACAGTAGTAGTTTAGCAGCCACTCACCATGCCTAGCCGTGCCAGCCTTCTTCTGCTGCTCTATTTGACGTGCGGCTGCGCCCTGTCGCATGCACAGGGGCCTACCAACGTCCTGGTGGTGGTGAACGACAAGTCGGCGCTTTCCCGCAACATCTCCGAATACTATGTGGGTAAGCGAGCCATCCCGTTGAAGAACGTCTGTCACCTGCAGACGTCCGAGGCTGAGGATATCGCTCGACCGGACTATGACCGTCAGATCGCGACACCCATTGCGGGATGCCTGCGCCGGGAGCTATTGACCGAACAGATCCTGTACATGGTGACCACGCAGGGCGTCCCTCTGCGGATTCAAGGTTCGGATGGCGTCAACGGAGACGTCGCCGCGGTGGATAGTGAGCTTGCACTGCTCTACGCCGACCTTCGGAGCGGCAAACCGCACTCTGTGGCTGGTCCACTGCGGAATCCTTTCTTCGGGAAAGCGGATGACAAATTCACGCATGCCGAGTTCCCCATGTACCTGGTGACGCGCCTAGCCGCCTACGATTTCACCGGCGTCAAGGCGATCATTGACCGTTCGCTGCTGGCCAAGAACGTTGGCAAGTTCGTGATTGACCTTAAATCGGATGACGACGAGCAAGGGAACGACTGGCTGCGAAATACCGTGATACGGCTGCCGACGAATCGCTTGGTGTTCGATGAATCCACCACCGTGGTGTACAAACAAACCGACGTTATAGGGTTCGCCTCCTGGGGCTCCAACGATCGCAACCGGCATGAGCGCTACGTCGGATTCCGCTGGCTGCCGGGAGCCATTGCCACCGAATTTGTGTCCACCAACGCACGGACGTTCGCCCGTCCGCCCAAAACGTGGAACATCAGCACCTGGGACGCAATCTCGCGGCCCAAGTGGTTCGCGGGCAGCCCCCAGACGATGACGGCGGATTACTTGGAAGAAGGTGCCAGCGCAGCCACGGGGCACGTGTATGAGCCCTACTTGAACCTGACGCCGCGCCCTGACTTTCTATTGCCCGCCTACTTTAAAGGGCGGAACTTGGCGGAAAGCTACTATCTTTCCGTTCCCGCGTTGAGCTGGCAAAACATTGTGATCGGCGACCCGCTCATGTCGCTGGGTGCTCCGGGAAAGTGATCTTGCGACCGTTCGATCCGTTTTTCAAGAATCCCCACCTGGCTACGATTGCCGGCAATTTCTGGCAGCGTCCGGAGAGTGAATCGCGCTGGCCAGTCGAGAAGTTGCTGTATCAGACGGAACCCGCGGTTCAGGTTCTGGTGCTTGCCCAAAAGCCCGGTGAAGCCGCTCGCGGAGAAGTGATCCTGGTACACGGACTGGAAGGCTCCAGCGATTCGGGTTATGCGCGCAGCATGGCCTTCGCCGCACTGGACCGCGGTTTCGCCACTCACCGCTTCAACATGCGCGGTTGCGGCGGGACCGAGGCGCTCTCCCTCTTGAGTTACCATGCCGGCCAGACCAGCGACTTGCTCCATGTGGTCCGGGAGCGTCGCCGGTTGAGCGGAGCCCCTGTTTTCGTCGTTGGGTACTCGCTGGGCGGAAACGTCGCCCTGAAACTAGCAGGGGAACTGGGGGACGCGGCTCACGGGCTGCTTGCGGGCGTGGCATCCGTCTCGGCACCCATCGATCTGGCGATTTCCGCCGCGTCGCTGGGCCGGCGGGCCAATTTCATCTACCAAAATCGCTTCCTGGACCGCCTGAAAGTCCGAATTCGGCGTAAGAATTTGCTCTCTCCGGACGTCTATACCTTGGAGCACCTTCCCAGGGTCAGCAGCATCGTGGATTTTGACGACTACTACACTGCCCGCTTGTTTGGCTTCGGCTCGGCGGCGAATTATTTCCGGACGCAGTCTTCGAACCAGTTTCTGGAGAGGATCCGGGTACCCGCGTTGTTGATCACGGCCAAGGACGACCCCATGGTCCCATTCCAGAGCTACGATCACCCGGCGTTCGGTCGGAATCCAGCGCTGCGGTTGGTTGCGGTCGAGCACGGAGGCCACTTGGGCTTTATCTCGCGGACGAACCCACGCTTCTGGTTGGATGGCACTATTTTGGACTGGATGGAGCAGCGCCTGTCCGCTCCCTGACCGTCGCGGTTCTGTGTCGGGATGGGTGGCCTGGCGGGTGGCGGGCCGGGGCAGGGGCAGGGCCGAACGGGTGGCGGGTTGAGAGGCCTGACACCCAACCCCGCGCGTCAGCAAGCGGATAGACGGAACAGCGGTCGAGCAAGCAACGTATTCTAAAAGAGTCAGGAAAACCACATTGCGATCAAACGCCTCATTCTGGGAAGCTGCGCGGGTTGCGCTGGATTCATTGCGCGGCAGCAAACTGCGAAGTTTCCTCACGCTGCTGGGGATCATTCTTTCCACCACCACACTGATCTCCGTGATGAGCGCCATCAACGGACTGGAAGATTACATCGCCAATAGCGCCACCACGATGGGCAACGAAGGCTTTCAAGTGCTGCGGTTCGCTTTCGTGGGCAACTTCGACCCCAAGAAGTTCCTCGAATACCAGCGCAAGAACCCACAGCTGAAGCCTGAAGAGTTTGAGTACCTCAAGAACAATCTCACCCTGGTGCGGGAAGCCGCGATGGCCATCCAACGGGGCGTTCCGGTCACCTACGAAGGCGATCAGGTGCAGGGCGTGGTGTTGTTCGGAAATGCCGACAACGGCGCGATCATGACCAACACCGAAATCGCCATGGGCCGCTACTTCACAGACACCGAGGTGCGCCGCAAGGTTCCTGTGGTCTTCATCGGAGCGGACATCAAGGAGCGCTTCTTCCCCTCGGTAGACCCGATCGGCAAGCGCCTGGTGGTGGATGGGCGGCCGTTTGACGTGATCGGCGTCGGCAAGCCCAAGGGCAGCTTGTTCGGCAGCTCGCAAGACAACTACATTTCCATCCCCATTGAGATTTACTTCAAGATGTACGGCTCGCGCACCGGCATCAACTACGCGTTTTTCGCCAAGGATCGCGAGCATATGGCGCAGGCCCAGGAAGAAGTCGAAGTCCTGTTGCGCGCCTATCGCCATCAGTTGCCGGGCGAGGAGAATACGTTCTCCATCGTTTCCTCAGACACCCTGGTCAGCGCGTTCAATTCGATTACCGGAGCCATCCAGGGCGCGGCCATTGGCATTGTCAGCGTGTTTATGGTGGTGGGCGGCGTGGTCATCATGAACATCATGCTGGCCGTAGTTTCGGAACGCACGCGCGAGATTGGCGTTCGCAAGAGCGTGGGCGCACGCAGTCAGGACATCTTGAATCAGTTTCTAGTGGAATCCTCGACGCTTGCCCTCATGGGCGGATTGATCGGCGTCGGGATTTCGTGGATAGCCTCGGTGATCGTCACGAATGTAGTCGGGTTCCCCATGAAGTTACCGCTGTCCGGCGTTTTGATCGGCGTGTTTCTTTCCACCGCTGTCGGGCTATTTTTTGGAATCTATCCGGCCCGGCAGGCCGCCAAGTTGGATCCGATTGTTGCATTGCGGGCAGAGAGCTAAACGATGAAACTACTTCTTTCCATCATTGGCCTGGCCCTGGCGACCGTGCGTGAGAATAAAGCCCGCTCGTTACTGACCGTGCTCGGCGTTGTCATCGGCACCAGCACGATCATCGCCGTCGGCTCCATCATGGCGGGCATCGACGGAACCGTCACTGGAGTCATTCGCAGCTTCGGGACCAACACAGTGTTGGTCACGCGGCAAGGTGCATTCGGCGGCAATCGGAATGCGGATGAGCGCCAGCGCAAGCCCATCACCTTTGAAGAGGCCAGGGCCATCGAAGAGCGCAGTCCGTCAGTGGAATATGTAAGTCCGATCCTGAGCCCCCAGGGCGCCGGAATTTTGCGAGCACGCTACAAGGGCAATGAGATGCTGCAGTTGCAGTTCCGCGGCACCGACGAACATTACGGCGACACCGGCAGCGTCGATCTGCGCGAGGGCCGATTCTTTACCGAAACGGAAAATCGCCGCCGGGTGATGGTGGCGATCCTGGGCGCGGACGCCTACAAGTCGTTGTTCGGTAGCGAGGCCGCGTTGGGCAAGATTATCACTGTGGCTGGCCAGCAGTTCGAGGTTATCGGTCTGATGAACAAGCCGGCCACCGCGCTCCCCGGCCAAAGCGACAACCAAATTATCATTCCGTATTTCGTGATGCGCAAGATGTTCCCGAACTCGCGCGACCACACTCTGATGGTGAAAGCCCGCGAAGGGAGACTGGCTGCGGCCACCGACGAAGCTCGCATCGTTTTACGGCAAGAACGCCGCGACGGCTACTCCGCGCCGGACAGCTTCTCCATGTCGACCTCGGACCAATTGGTGGAACAGTTCCGCTCTATCACCGCGGCGGTCGCCGTGGGACTCGTCGTCATGAGTTCCATCGGACTTCTGGTGGGCGGCATCGGCGTGATGAACATCATGCTGGTGTCCGTGACCGAGCGCACGCGCGAGATAGGCATCCGCAAAGCGATCGGAGCCCGGCGTAGCGACATCGTGATGCAGTTCCTCACCGAAGCCGTCGTACTGACGGGCATGGGAGGAATGCTCGGGATGCTGCTGGGCTGGGGCGTGAGCCTGATCGTGCATGCCGCGATGCCTACTCTGCCCACCGCAGTGCCCACTTGGGCCGTAATCGCCGGCATCGGCGTCAGCGTTGGGATCGGCCTCTTCTTCGGCATCTGGCCCGCGAGCAAAGCAGCTCGACTGGATCCCGTGGACGCTCTGCGCTACGAGTAACTAGGGAGCAACAGGACGTCCGGATGCACTGTTGCGAGGGCTTCGTCCATGGTCGCGAGTACTCCGTGATGCCGCTTGGCCAGTGCTACCAAATATGCGTCCGTCACTTGGCGGTAACCGTTGACGCCTTTTTCCGGGATCGCGATGAAACTCACATCGTCCGCCCAAAACTCATGCGACGGCATCGCGATGAAACCCGCCAGCATGTCTTTGGCTGCGGTGATCGTCGGCGTCCCGGCTAGTCGCAAATAGTAGCGTAACAATGCGCCCTGCGTAATTGGACAAGTTGCAAACCGCGTGTCCCGCCGGAACCAGCTGTCGGCCCGATCGTGCGATGTGTGGTTCAAATCCGCTAGAGCGATCAAAACATTCGCGTCTAACAGGTAGACGCTATTCGTCATCATCCCGCGCTGCCATGACATCCTCGGATGTCGTTCGCCTTACCGAACGAAAGGTGGGATAGAATGCGTTTGGGTCCGCAGGTCCCGGCGATGGCGGTTGGCCACCTAAGTGCCCTGTAATAAAGTCACTAACTACGCTTCCCAGACTACGATGCTGCTCTCGAGCCACCGTCTTCGCGATTTGGTACGCGTCGTCCGAAATGTCTAGCGTGGTACGCATAATCGCATCATAGCACCAACACATCAAGATGCTTGCGCTAACTCCAACGCCCGAGCTTTTACGCCCCGCAGATCCAACTTGCCCGTCCCGAGCACCGGAAGCGACTCCACGAAGTGGATATCGGCCTGCTTCGGAATCCACAGCTTCGGCAGATCCGTCTCCCCCAGCCGCCGCCACACTTCCTCCGGCGTAACGTCCTGCGCGGTGTACAGCAGCGCCAGGCGCTCGCCCTTACGTTCATCGGGCAGACCCGTCACCGCGCACGGAGCGTCACCCATGAGCGCGCTGGCGACCTCCTCGATCTTCAAGTGGGGCACCATCTCGCCGCCGATCTTCGAGAACCGAGCGAGCCGGTCGGTGATGCGGATGAAGCCGTCTTCGTCCACGGTCGCGATGTCTCCGGTGATGTACCAGCCGTCATGCATGGCCTCGGCGGTCTTCTCCGGCTGATTCAGATACCCGAGCATCACGTTCGGACCGCGGATCTCCAGCAAGCCCTCATGGCCGATGGGGAGCGGCTCCTGTGTATCGATATCCACCGTGCGCGCCGAGACGCCGGGCAGCGGCAGACCAACGGTACCGATCTTGTTGCCCACCTGTGTCTCGTGCGAAAACGAAAAGTCGGGCGTGTTGATCGCGACCACAGGCGATAGCTCCGTGCAGCCGTAACCTTCGAGCAGCTCTTTGCCGAAGACCTCGAAAAACTCCTTGCGTAGCGCGTCGCGCAATTTCTCCGCCCCCACCACGCAGTAGCGTAGAGAGGCGAACTGCTCCGCCGTGCACTTGCGCGTGAACGTGCCGCAGAACGTGGGAGTCGCCAGCAGGAACGTGCCCTTGTATTTGTGGACCAACTCGCCGATGGCTTTGGCATCGGTTGGCACTGGATGATAGACCACGCCGCAGCCGGCCAGGATCGGCAACCACACAGTGGCCATGAAGCCGAAAGAGTGGAAGAACGGCAGGATGCCGATGATGCGATCCTTGTCATCCAGATTGAATACTTCCAGCACCGCGTCGCAATTCGAAACGATATTGAAGTGCGACAGCATCACTCCCTTGGGGACGCCGGTGCTGCCGCTGGAGAATATAACGGTGGCGAGCGAATCCGGCTTGACCGACGGCCGCAACCACGATTGCGGTAGGAGACGCGCCTTCAGCAGCGCAACCAACTTCGCGGCACTACCGAATTCCTTCAACAAGTCTTCGATATAGACGGCTCCGGCCGGTTCGTCGAGTTTAGCCTTGGCGAGGAAGGTCTTCGACGTGATGACAGTGCGGATCTTGCACTGCGCCACGGCGGCATCCATCGCATCTTTACCCGCGGTGAAATTCAGATTCACGGGAGTCTTGCCTGCCAGCGATACACCCAAATTCGCCAGTGCGCCGCCGACGGTAGCCGGCATCAGGACCCCGACCATCGCGTCCTGTCCCGTGCGCTGGCGAACCACGCCAGCCAACAGCAACGATGCGATGAGTGCCTTCCCGTATGTCAGCTCGCGGCCGGTTGAATCCGCCATCGCGAACTTACCCCAATTCGCGCGCGCCGTTCGGATGAAGCGGGCGGGCAGAGTGTCGCCGGCTTCCGCACGCAGAGGGAAGGAATCGCTCGCGAGCTCCGCCGACGCGTGCCGGACCACAGGCGCGGGTGTTGAGGCTGGCAGAGGCTTCCCGAATCGCACGGTAACAGGCCAGCGCCACCGCGAAGGCCAGCCGCCGAAGCCGCCGCCCTCGAAACTGAACAACCCGCCCCACACGCGATCCAAATTGGCTGGGATCACGGGAACGTCCAGACCCGCCAGCACCTTTTCCATCCCACGCTTGAACGGTAGTAAATGACCCGTGCGACTCACCGAGCCTTCCGCGAAGATACACACCACGTGCCCCGCTTCCAGCTCCGCGCGTGCTGCCTTCAAAGCGCCCACCAGATCTCGCGGACCCGACGTCCCAATCGGGATCGCCTTCAAGGACCGCAGGAACGCTCCGGATACCGGATGTTCATAGTAGGGCCGGAAAATCATAAACCGCACGCGCCGGTGCCGCGCGGCCCACCCGACGAGAAAACCATCCATCAAGGAGAGGTGATTGGAGATGATCAGCGCAGGGCCGGTCTTCGGAACGTACTCTTTTCCAATGATTCGGAAGCGATAAAGCGACAGCACCAGGGCACGGATCCCCAAGCGGACCAACGGAAGAGGGATCTCAAACGGCATAAAAGGCATGATCCGTGGCGGCGGGTGGGATTGTCAAGGAGACCTGAGGAAGTAGTACGTAGATCGGTATTGAATAGTAGGTGCGAATTCTTCACGGCGCTTGTGCTTCGATTGCTAAGCTTGCAGTGGAAGGTCATTTATGCGCGCACTATTTTCACTCATCGTTTTATCGGCGGCACTCAGCCAAGCCCAGAACGCAGTACAGGTCTCGAACTATCTCTTTCAGGGCACCTTGAATCCGCAACGCACGGGGAGCGCGCCCCTGACGGCGTCCAATCCCAGCGGGAATAATCGGTTCGTGACGGACACGGTGTTCGGGCAGACCCGCACGGTCTATGACATTACCGGCTCGCGCAGCCCTCTTTCTGCCCAAGGCGGACTCACCTACCAGGCGAAGAACAAAGTCCCACGCGACAGCTACTCCATGGAATTGATCTTCAAAATGGATGCCGCAAGCACCGGCTGGCGCCGTATCTATGGTTGCGTCAATCTCACGCGCAGCGAGGGCCTGTATCTGGACCCGTCCGGATACTTGGCCTACTACTCAGGCGTCAGCAGCACGGCCAACGACAAACTCGCCGCAGGGACCTACTACCACGTGATCATGGTGAAGAAGCCGGGTGAAGTGCTCCTTTATGTCAACGGTGTCCTGGTAGCCTCCCGCACGGACGGAACTTCGCTGGGAGTCATGGACGCGGCGCTCAATCCCGAGCAGTTGGTCCAGCTGTTTCTCGATGACGACACCTTCGAATGGGCCCCGGCCCGTATCGCTCTGTTCCGCGCCTATGCGGGACCGCTCTCCGCAGCCGAAGTGCGTGACATCTACGCCGCGCCCTTCACCTCGACGGTCGGCTTGCCGAGCCCCGGCTTCCAGAGCTCCGGAATCGTGAATAGCGCATCGTACTCTCCCGCCAATGCGATCACGCCCGGCGGCTTCTTCACGATCTTCGGCACGGACCTGGGCGACGATTACAGTGACTGGAGCCAGTCGTTCGTCAACAACTTCGCGCCGCGCCGCTTGAACAACGTCCGCGTGCTTGTGAATGGTCAGGAAGCGTTCATCTCCTTCGTAAGCTCGGCTCAGATCAACGCCATCGCGCCGGACAATATCCTAGACGGTCCAGCGACCGTGGTGGTCGAATACAGCAACTTGCGCAGCACCACGGTATCCACTCAGTCGCGGCAGATCAACCCCGCGGTGTTCCGCTTCACTCCGCAGAACAGCCGCTATCTAGCCTCCACCGCCAATGACGGGAGCGCCTATATTGGACCGGCAAACCTCTTTGACACCAATGGCGTCTTGAACGGCCTGGCCCTGCGCCCGGCGCGTCCTGGCGAATACATTGTCGTGTACGGCACCGGCCTAGGTCCAACGAATCCTCCGGTACCTGCCGGACAAATTCCACCGGCCCTCAACGGAGGTCATCCGCTTACCAGCCCTTCGGAAATCCGGCTCACCCTGAACGGTCAGACCACCTCGGTGGTTCCGGCTTACTCTGGATTGTCTGGTTTCCCGGGGCTCCATCAGTTGGTGTTCCTGGTTCCGAACATCCCAAATGGCGATTACGAAACGGTCCTAGTGGTCAACGGGCTGGCTTCTCCCGGCGGCACGTTCTTGCCCATCAGCCGGTAGCTGGCCGGGGTCGGCGTTTGTCAATCCACCCAGTAGCAGCTTATCCTCGTAAGAGCAGCAGAGGGAAAGAGGTTATTGTTGAAATCCACGTTTTGGATTGGTTCGCTATTATTGTGTTCGCTCGCAGCAGGCCAACAGCCGGCCCAGCAGGCTCCGCCGCCGACCCCGGCTCCTGCCCCGGCCACCACGAAGCCCGCGCCTGTTCCGCAAGCTGCGCCACCTCGTGAAGGTATTGAGGACATGTTTTCCATCAGCGCGTTTTACTGGCGGCCGAACGTCGGCCAACCCGGTTTCCGCGCTGGAAAATTCGTCGCTGACCCCACATCGGGATTTCTGGACTTCCCCAGTAATCCCAATCGCGCCAACGGAGCCATGATCACCTTCCCCACCGGTGGCTTCAATCGTCTGGAGATCGGCTACTGGCGCGTCAATGATTCCGGCGACGTCCGCGCTCCAGCGAAGTTGGCGATGTTCGGAGCGAATATTCCGGCCAACGGCCTACTCAACACCCAATACAAGATCAGCAACATCCGCGCGTCCTGGAACTATCTATCTTTCCCCGTGCCTGTGTATGATGCCAAGCTGCGCCTGAAGTCATTTTGGGAAGTGCAGTACACCAAGTTTCTGCCCACTATCGGCTTCCCCGAGATCAAGAACAATCCAGCTCCGATTCAGCCCAAGCAGTCGGTCATCTACCCTGGCGTCGGCCTCGGACTGGAATACGTGGCTTCGCGCCATTTCCGTCTGGAAGCGCGCGGTTCCGGCATGACCCTGCCCGGGAAATCGGGCTATTACGATGTCGAAGCCTCCGCCGTGGGGCGCGTCAGCAAGGTGGAGATTTTTGGCGGCATCAAGGGCTTCCACTTCCACACGACGTCAAAGGCTGAGACTTACCTCACCAGCACAATGTGGGGACCCATGGTGGGTCTGCGCTGGGTATTCCGCTAGACCAGGCGCGAACGTAGCAGTATCCACATTTTTTCCCAGGTGGGAACGCGGACCCGTTGCGACAACACGTCGTAATCCGCTGCGATGATTTTGTCGAGCAGGCGCGAGTAAATCCCGATCATCGCGCGCAGCGACGCTCGGCTGCCTGCGTGGACCATTCCGACCAGCGGTGCGGATTCCTGATAGTAGGCCCGCGCGCGTTGGGCTTGGAACGCCAACATGTTTCTGAGCGCGGGCGTCAGTGTTTTGCTGCGAAGCTCCGCAGGAGTAACCCCGAAGCGTGCCAGGTCTTCGGCCGGCCAATAGATGCGGTCGTTTTCAGCATCTTCCCGAACATCCCGCAGGATGTTGGTCAACTGGAACGCAATACCGCATTTCTCGGCCAGCTTCAATGCCGCGGGTGAGTCGAAACCGAATACGTGGATGATCGTAAGCCCGACCACGCTGGCCACGTGATAGCAGTAGTCGTACAACTGGTCGAAGGTGTCGATCTTGCGCGGCTCCAGATCCGAACTGACGCCGGTGATCATGTCGTGGAAATATTGGTGCGGGATCTTGTAGCGCGCGACGGCATCGGCGAACGCGGGCCATAACGCCGCGGCAGCGGAAGATGACTTTACCGGCGGCTTCCCCGCAAGCGTTGCGGTTAGATCCGCACTCCAGCCTGCGATGGCTGCGGCCCTATCCGCGATGCCCGCGTCGTCACTCAGATCGTCGCAGTAGCGCATGAACGCGTAGATGGCGCACATGGCTCGGCGTTGGTCGCGCGACAGCAGCAGGAACGTGACGTAGAAATTCTTGGCCTGGGACCGCGCTACGCCTTCGCAAAAGGCATAGGATTCGTCCACACTGATCACAGCACTGATCACGGCGTTCATGCTGCCCGTGTAAACGCCCTGCGGCGCAGAGCCCCTATCAGCAATCCGACGCGCTCCAGTTTCGATACCGAGGGGCGCGAGGTCAGGACGTCGAAGCCTTGCTGCTCAATCTTGTCGAGTACTCGCATTCCACCGCGGCTGAATAGTTCCAGGTCAATCGAGAGGCGACGGTCCACGCGATCGGCTAACGGCAGTCCCTTGATGAACAGCGCTCGCGCAACCTCAACAGCTTCACGCATCGCCGCCCGGAAGCGATCGTCGAAGCGCCGCTCAAAAAGAGCCTCCACCGGATATCTGTGGGCTTCGAGTAAGCCGACAGGGATGTACACGCGATCTTTCAGTAAATCCACGGTCACATCCTGCCAGAAATTTGCGAGTTGTAGCGCCGTGCATGTCGCATCCGACAACGCGTAACGTTCTTCATCCCGATATCCGCACAAACCCAACACCAAACGTCCCACTGGATTCGCCGAATACTTGCAGTAATCGAACAGGTGCTCAAAATCCCGATAGCGCGTCACCGTCTGATCCTGCTCAAACGCGTGAACTAGATCCGCGAACGGAGTGACCGGTAACTGGCAACGCTGTGCCGTGCCCTGCAGCGCGACGAACACAGGATGCTTCGGTGGCGCCCCGGCGAACATCGCATGCAGTTCTTCACGCCACCATGCGAGCAGCCGTAGGCTCTCTGCCGTATCGCCGATCTCGTCGCCTAAATCGTCCGCCCAACGGCAGAACGAATAGACGTTGTAGAAATCCTGATGCAAACGCTTGGGCAGCAAGAAGCTGACCACCTGAAAATTTTCGTAGTGATGGGTCGCCAGCCAGCGCGTGTATTGGAGCGACTCTTCCAGGGTCCAGACGCGACTCATCGCCTCGGGCGATGCAAGGAATGCGGTTGGTTGCAGGAACACGGGAGTTCCGGGGTTACGGAATAATGGCCGTCTTCATGTGGCCGTTATGACTCATCAAGTGCTGCATGACATCCAGCAAGTTGGTGAGGGGCTCCACACGGTTCACAAAATCCTTGGCCGTGACATAGCCTTGGCTGACTGCAGTCAGGGCTTTCAGGATGAGCTCCGGAGTGTGATGGAAACTGGCTCGCAGCGTCAGCTCGGAATAGTGCAGCTTGCTGGTATCGACTGGAACCTCGGTGCCCTCGGGGCATCCACCGAAGAAGTTGACCACGCCACCGCGCCGCAGAAGCTGGATCGCGAGCTGCCATACTTCCGGCAAACCCACGGCTTCAATCACGACATCGGCTCCACGGCCTCCGGTCAGATTGCGGACGGGCGTGATGACGTCCGCGCCTTCGTTGTTCAAGATCAATTCGTCGGCGCCCATGCCCGCCGCGCGATCCAACTGCGATTGGCGCCGGCCAATGGCAATCACGCGAGCCTTGTAAACGGCCTTCGCCATCCGGACAAACATCATTCCGATGGGACCCAGCCCGATGATCGCGATCGTATCCCCTGGCCGAATGCCGGTCTCTTCTAAACCACGCATTACGCAAGCGAGCGGTTCCACCAACGCGGCATCCTGATAGCTGACGTGCGTCGGAATTACGTGGGTGTTCTTTTCTACAATGCGCGCCGGGATACGAATGTACTCCGCGTACGCACCGTTATTGAAAAGTAGATCCTCGCAGAGATTTTCCTGGCCGCGCAGGCAGTAGAAACATTTGCTGCACGGAGCGGAGTTCGCCGCTACAACGCGCTGCCCAACTTGAAACTTCGTAACGCCCTCGCCCATCTGAACGATGTCGCCGGCCAATTCGTGTCCGAACAAAGCCGGCGGACGGATCATGCGAGCGTGGTAGCCGCGGCGAAATACCTTGACGTCCGTCCCACAAGTTAAGGCCGCGCGTACGCGTACTAACAGGTCGCCGGTGCCAATCTTTGGTACTGCAACGGATTCGATGCGGAGTTCTTCCTTACCGTAAAGAACGGCGGCCGCCATCTGATGGATCGCAAGGTTCATTGTTGGGGCAATACTACTATCTTTAACGATACCGCATCTGGATGCGAAGCGCGCTCTATCCCGTCACGAATCTGCCCCAGGGGGCAGCGGTGGGTGATCAGCTCCTTGACCGGCAAGGCGCCGCTAAACACAAGATTCACTGACTCTTGTTGCAAATCGACCGATGCACTGTAGGATCCCAGCAGCGTCCTTTCGCCCACGCAAATGTCGGCTCCGGAGATCTCGATCCGCTCCTGCTGCGAAGTTTGGGCGAAGAGCAGGATACGCGCGCCGGGCCGGGAACAGGCTACGGCTTGCTCCACAATCCCTTTGGCAGAGGCGGCCACCAACACGATATCCGCGCCGCGGCCGTCAGTTATAGATCGAATATGTTGCACAAATGTTTCGTCCCGAGGGTCGAAAGAAGATTCCGCTCCGAAGTGTAACGCTAGCTCGCGTCGCGTCGCCATGGTGTCTGTAGCAACCACGCGTAGCTTTTCCAACTTGCCCATCATGGTAAAAATCATGCCGATGGGGCCCTGGCCTAAAACCGCGCACACCTCGCCGGGCTGCGGAGCCACGGCCCTCATCCCCTTGAGGCAGGTATTCACCGGCTCCACAAAGCTGGCTTGATCAAAAGAGACGCCGTCTGGAATCTTCTCCACGCCGCCTTCGACGATCCAATCCATGACGCGAACATATTGCGCGAACCCGCCACCGGCGGGCTCAAATCCAGCGGTGACACCGACCTTCTTATAGACGGCGCACTGCGCGTACAGCTTATGCTCGCAGTAGAAACAAGTGCCACACGGAATGTGATGGAAGACGATGACGCGGTCGCCCGGCTGAAATTTCGTTACGCTTGCGCCGACGGCAGCTACGACGCCCGCCGTTTCGTGTCCGTAGATACGGGGCGGCGGCAATAAGTCGTATTCGATCTTTTTCAGGTCAGTGGGGCAAATGCCGCACGCCTCCACGCGGATCAAAATTTCTCCCGCGCCGATCTGCGGAACAGGAACCTGCTCAACCCCGATGGCACCCTCGCCGCGATAGACCGCTGCGGCCATTGTTCCCGTGGCGGAAAACACCTCCGCCGTCTCCAAACTAGAATTCGCTGTCGGCAAAAAACGCTCCTAACTTTTCCGTGGCCAGTCGGCTATTGCGATCCAGTTGCATCAACTTCGGCAAAACCGTGAACGGCCGCACCAATCCCGCTAGAGCAATGCGGGTCAATTGAAAGCGCCCTTCCGCATCGCGATACCGATTAAAGTCCAATGGTAAATCTTCCCCGGCGGAATCCGAAACCACGCGCACGGCGCGGCACGGGACTCCCCATTCGTGAGCCTTAGCCTGCACGGCCGCGAACTCCATCTCTACAACCCGGGCGCCGGTCCGCTGCCACAGTTGCCGCTTCTCGTCTGCACGAACGGCAACCCGGTCTTCAGACCAAATCTCGCCCTCACCCGCTATGACAATATCACCAATCCGTAGTGCCGGATCAAGTGCGCCGCAAAAACCAGTACTGATCACTTCCGTCACGTTCCAGTTGGGAATCACATTGGATGCGAGTGCTTTGTTCACCAACTTCGGTCCCGGCCCATTCGCAATCAGGATCGCCCGACGGCCGTGCAGCAAGACATCCCTTGCGTAGGCGATATCGGGACAATGCAGAGGGGTGCCTGGACCCACGCGTTTTATCAAACCCGCAAACTCGCGCTCTTCCGCCGCGACGATCAAGACGCTAGCAGGCATTCTTACCCTTTGTGGCGCACGCACTCGTGCGTGCCGTGTCGCCACTCTTGGCGACACCTTGCCACGATCGTCCACAGGCCTCGAGAGGAGTCTCGACGCGGCACGCGTAGGCGCGTGCGCCAAGTCCACGCTTAGCAGTAGCCATTCGCCTTAAACCATTCCACGGCACGAGCCAACGCCGCTGCAGCCGGACCTGGAGTGTATCCCAACTCCCGAGCCGCCTTGTCGTGCCGCACCCACATCTTCTTGCGCGCCATCTTCACGCCGTCCAGCGGAGCGCGCGGTTCCTGCCCTGACACATTCGCCCACGCCGTGGATACAACGCCCGCCGCATACGCTACCGCATATGGAATCTGCACCGAAGGCGGCTTGCGCCCAGCCACGGGACCCAGCGCCTCAAAGATCTGCCGCAGCGTGAGGTTTTCCGCGCCCAGTATATAGCGCTCCCCGACGCGTCCGCGCTCGCACGCAGCCAAGTGCCCCTGCGCGACGTCGCGAACATCCACGACGTTGAGCCCCGTATCGAGATACGCCGGCATCGCACCGCGCACGAAGTCGACGATAATCTTTCCGGTCGGCGTCGGCTTAAAATCGTGATCGCCCACGGGAGCCGTCGGGTTCACGATCACGACTGGAAATCCTTCGCGCGCGAATTCCAACGCGACATGTTCGGCCAGCAGCTTCGATTCTTTGTACGGCCCCTGCATGTCGGCCCGTTGCGCCACCATGGTTTCATCGCCGATGCCGCCCTGCGGAACCGCAATGCATCCCACCGTGGACGTGTAGACGAATCGTTCCACCCCGGCCCGCCGAGCCGCGTCGAGCATCGCCCGCGTGCCGTCCACGTTTGAACGGTGCATTTCCTGCGGATCGCGCGTCCACAACCGATAGTCGGCCGCCACGTGATAGACGGTCGAGCAGCCTGCTACAGCGCGCTGTAAAGATGCGGGATCGCGCAAGTCTCCCTGGATAGGCTCGACGCCTTCTAGTTCGCGTAGAGCCGCGGGATTGCGTGCCAAGGCACGCACGGATTGTCCGCGATCCAGCAAGGCACGCGCGACATGCCAGCCGACAAATCCGGTCGCGCCGGTCACTAATGCCGGTTTCACGTTTGGATGTTAGCTGATGAGCCAGCTCAGCGTCTTGAACGAATCACTGAACTTCGCGTTGACGCCGTATGCAGCCGACGGTTCATAGCCGCAGTGCACCATGCATTGTTCGCAACGAGGATCATTGCCGTGACCGTAGTTTTCCCACGGGGTCTTGGTCATCAAGTCCTCGAAGGTATTGTAGTGGCCGTCCGTGATCAAGTAGCACGGGCCTTTCCAGCCTTTGACGTTATAGGTCGGATTGCCCCATGCGGTGCAAGGCAGCTCGCGCTCGCCCTTCAAGAAATCCTGATACACAGGAGAAGAGACCAACGGGAAGCGCTTGGAGAATTTCTCAATGTCCTTGAACTTCTCATGGATGTCTTCGCGCGTCATGAACAGTTCCTGATCGTTCACTGACGAATATCC
Organism: Bordetella parapertussis; assembly: GCA_943328975.2. Classification (GTDB taxonomy): domain Bacteria; phylum Acidobacteriota; class Terriglobia; order Bryobacterales; family Bryobacteraceae; genus Palsa-187. The sequence goes on from CALQCC020000014.1 coordinate 55,297, forward strand.
GTAGGCGGGAGAGACCGTGTGTCCGTCGACGCCCAACGTTTCCAGCAGTTCAAACATCGCCCAGATTTCCTTCATGTCCGTCTCGCGATAGACAGTGGTGTTGGTGAACACGCGGAAACCTTTCGACTTGGCATACTTGATGCCTTCGATCGCAGTCTTGAAGACGCCTTCGCGTTCCACTGCCAGATCGTGACTCTTTTCCAGACCATCCAGATGAACGTTGAAGACCAAGCCCGGATCTGGCTTGTACGCGTCCAGCTTCTTGGTCAGGAACATACCGTTGGTGCACAGCTGAATGTAGCGGCCGCGCTTCAGGATCTCCGATACCAGTTGCGGAAGTTCGGGGTAGAGGAACGGCTCGCCGCCGCAAATCGAAATCATCGGCGCGCCGCATTCGTCCACTGCGACCAAGCATTGGTCCAGCGTCAAACGGCTACTGATCGACGTTTCGTATTCGCGAATGCGGCCGCATCCCGTGCAGGTCAAATTGCAGGCGTGGAGCGGCTCCAGCATCATGACCAGCGGGAAGCGCTTGTTGATCATCGGGTGCGGCTTGCGCTGAGCACCCGCGGACGGAATCTGCGTGTGCACGATGCGAAACGGATTCTTCGCGTCTTCCACTGCGGCCAGGTTCTGCTGCCATTCCGGTTTCGGTCGCAGCTTGTTCTTGGCGATGTAGGTGGCCATGCTGGCCGCCTGTGTGAGCGGAAATCTCATTGCGTTGCTCCCTTTGCCTTCCGGTAAGTGGCTAACGCCAACACCGGGAACGAATTTCGATAGAGGTGATACTGCAAGTAGAACACTTGGGGGAATCCGGTGCCGGTGGACAAGTCTTCGTCCCAGCCTCCGTCCGCCCTTTGTGTTTTCACCAAATACTCAATGCCTTTGTGCAGACTGCTCGACGTCGTGTCCCCACCCGCGATCAAACCCAACACGGCCCACGCGGTTTGCGATGGCGTGGAGTGATCCGGCGTGTAAGTATTGTTTGCGTAGCTGGCGCAACTTTCGCCCCAGCCGCCGTCGGCATTCTGGATGGCGCGCAGCCACTCGCCGGCGCGCAGGATATGCGCCTCGCGATCATCCTCGCCCGACGCGCGCAATCCACGCAACGCCAGATACGTCCCGTAAATGTAGTCGACGCCCCAGCGTCCATACCAACTGCCGTCGGCTTCCACGGTCTTGCGTAGGAACTCCACGCCGCGCTGCACAGCCGGATGCGAGTTCGGGATGCCGCAGGCCGCCAAGGCCTCCAGAACGCGTCCCGTGATGTCCGGGCAGGTGGGATCGAGCATCGCGTTGTGGTCGGCGAACGGAACGGAGCTCAAAAAATCCCAGTTGTTGTCGACGTCGAAAGCGGCCCAACCGCCATCGGAGCCCTGCATCGCGAGCAGCCACTTCACGGCGCGATCCATGCACGCCTTCTGCGCCGCGGCATTCGTAGCCTTGGCGTGCGCTAAACCCAGCAACACTTGCGCGGTGTCGTCGATGTCGGGATAAAACTCGTTCGCGAATTCAAAATACCAGCCCGAGGGTTCCACGTCAGGACGCTTGATGCTCCAGTCGCCCTTACTGCGCACTTCCTTTGTCAGCAACCAGTCCGCAGTTTGCTGCAGCGCCGCGGTATTGCTCCCGGCTTCGCCCAACGCATGCGCCGCGATCGCGGTATCCCATACCGGCGAGAAACACGGCATGAAGAAAAACTTCTTGTGCCCAGGTTCGTGATCCAAGCCGACGCGATCCACCATCAGCCGCATAAATTGGTTGGTGGCTTCCACAACATCCGGATGATCCTTCGGGTATCCCAACACATCCAGCGCCATGATGACGTACATCATGGAGGGATAGATCGCGGCCAGACCCTCGGAGTGCTTGGTGCGTTCCAACATCCACTGCTCGGCGCGCCGGATCGCCTGCGTGCGCAGGCTGCGCGACCCATAGCGTTCCCAGAACTTACCCAGCTTGTCGGCCTTGAGAAAGAAGTTGCGCCAGCTCCAGAAGCCCTCGTTGTTCGGGAAGTCCATCGGGACTCCGGGGATGAACAACTCCTGAATGCTGAAGCCCGCAGGCACAGGCCGCTGGGGATTTGCCGCGTGCAGGATCGACAGAGGAATCACGATGGCGCGCGACCACGATGAGATTTCGTAAATAAGTTTGCCGAGCAACATCGCTTCGGGCGGCACCGTGGGCGTGAACTCCCGCGGATACATACCGAACAAACTCAAGTTGACCTTGACGTAGCTGTTGGCCGCCTGAATGCCGCCCAGCGCGATAATCCGCTCCCGCAGCCGAACCAAGTTCGGATCTTCAACGGGGATACCAGCCAGCTTCAGAGCCACGTACGCTTTCGTGCTCGCGCTGATTTCGCTGGGACCTTTTTCGTAAATGCTGAACCCGCCGTCGGGCAACTGCCGCGCGAGAATCGACTGAGCGGCCTTTTCAATGAGCCCGCGCGAGGGGGGATTCCAGGGGCCGGTCTTGGGTGGCGTGTGCCGCCACAATTCCAGCAGGATAAAGTCCGATTCCAGCGTGGTGTCCGCCGTAAGATCGCCCCACCAGAAACCTTCCGTCGAACGGAGACTCAACAAATAGTCAGACGCGCGCCCCATCGCCTGGGTGGAGGCAGTCAAAAGCGCGTCGGCTACTTGGAGTCGAGGACTCATACGCGAGCGGCTTGCGGCGATGCTGTAACGCGCACCAACTCCGCCGGCAAGTTGAAGCGTACGTCCTCTTCCTTTACTTCCATTTCTTCAAGGGTAGTGTAGCCGCGTTCCTGCAGGGATGCGACTAGCGCCTCTACAAGATTCTCTGGAGCCGACGCGCCAGCAGTCACCGCGACTGTGTTGACGTTCTCCAGCCATTCGGACTTCACTTCGCTCAGGTCGTCGATCAGATACGAAGGCACGCCCAATTGCTCGCACACTTCCACCAGTCGCCGCGAATTCGAACTGTTCTGCGAACCCACCACCAACAGGGTCTCGCATAGCGGGGCCACAGCCTTCACCGCCACCTGACGATTTTCCGTGGCGTAACAAATATCCTGCGCCGCTGGACCTTCAATCTTCGGGAATTTTTCTTTGAGGCGCGCTACGATGTCGCGCGTTTCATCCAGGCTGAGGGTAGTCTGCGTAATGTATCCGACGCGCGACGGATCGCTTACTTCCAGGTGCTCCACGTCGTCCACGGTGGAGACGAGTGCCGTGGCTTCCGGTGCTTCGCCCAAGGTGCCGATGACTTCTTCGTGATCTTTGTGTCCGATCAGGACGATGGTGTAGCCCTGCCTGGCAAACTTCTTGGCTTCCAAGTGGACCTTGGTCACCAGCGGACAAGTTGCGTCGATCACCCGCAGCTTGCGTTCTTTGGCTTCTTCGCGAACCGAGGGAGCCACTCCATGGGCGCTAAAAATTGCGCGCTCACCGATCGGAACCTCGCTCAATTCCTCGACGAAGATGGCTCCAGCCGCGCGAAGTTCTTCCACTACGTGACGGTTATGGACGATCTCCCGGCGGACATAAATTGGCGCCCCGTAAGCACTTAGCGCGATCTTAACAACGTCGATCGCCCTTACTACGCCGGCGCAAAAGCCTCGCGGCCTCAGCAGAATGATCTTTTTGGATGCGGAGGCGGCTACGGTGGGCATAATGCCCTCCCATTATAACAGCCCAGCCAGTCTGGAAGGACCCTCCGCAGTAGATGGTGCGCCCGTGGCCTAGTGCGAAGTTAAGTCCCTCTGAATCGCGTATTTGACTAAGCCTGCCACGTCGTGAATATCGAGCTTCCGCATCAGACTCGCGCGGTACGTATCGACCGTCTTCGGGCTCAGTTCCAGCCGGGCGGCGATCTCCTTCGCTCGAACGCCTTCCACCAGGAACGAGAAGACTTGGTATTCGCGCGCGCTCAGTGCGTCGATCGGGTCTTCGGGCGAGGTCTTCGGATTGGACGCGAAAATCTTGCTCAGTTCCAGTTGCGGCGAGACGTAAACGCTCCCGTCCAGCACCTGCTCGAACGCCTCCAACATCTGCGAGGCAGGCGCGGATTTCAGCAGAAACCCGCTTACGCCGCAGCGTAGCGCCTCCACCACTGTTTTCCGGTCGCGGCGCGTGGAAAGCACCAGGATCTTGGTCTTGAGCCCGGCGGCTCGCACACGCTTGACGATTTCCAGCGTGAACAAATCGACCAGATTCAAGTCCAATACCGCCAGATCTGGCTGATGGCTCTCTATCATCCGCAACGCGGCTACGCCTTCGGAAAATTGACCGACGACTTTGTAGTTCAACGTCGCGTTACACAGCGCGGCCAAACCTTCCCTGACCAGCGTCAGATCGTCGGCGAGTAAGACTGAATAAGTTTTAGGCTCTCGGATAGGGACCATAGTGGGGCACCGGATGAGGCCGGGTTCCAGTTTTCGCCTAGGGCAAAAACCTTAACTCGGTAACTCGTCCCACTGTAGAGTGAGCCTAAGGGGCGGGAATTCTCTGTAAATTATAAAGGCGGGCCGATCCGCGGCCCGCCCCAGTACCTTACGACCGAACTTAGTTAAAGCTACGAACGCCGTGGGCTTCGTCGTCGAACACTTCAAAGACCGTATAGAGCTTTGTGATCTGTAACAGATCTTTCACCCGTTTGGTCAGGTTCAACAACTTCACTTGGCCGCCCTGATTGGTAACCGTCGTGAAACCGGAAACCATTTCGCCGATGCCGGAGCTATCGATGTAGCTCACTTCGGCCAAATTGAGGAGCAATTTCTTGTTGCCTCCATTGGCCAGATCTCGAATGGTGTCGCGGAACGTAGTCGCCCCGTCGCCCAATGTGATCCGTCCCACAGCATCGACAACCGTTACATCACCCACCTGGCGGGTGGTCAGTTTTACACTCACAGTACGCCTCCTTCAGTCAGCAGCTTTTGCTTTGTACTTCACCATTCTAACTTCAGTGCCCGACGGATTCCGCCGGCCCACCTGAAACTCGTCCATGAACGCCTGCATCATCAGAACGCCGCGTCCGGACTGACGTAGCAGGTTTTCGTCGGCCAAAGGGTCCGGCAACTTGGCCGTATCGAATCCTTCGCCTTCATCTCCAATCGTAATTTCCAGCCGTTCTGGAGTATGCGATACGGAAAAATGAACTTTTTTGCGTGCGTTGTAGCGGTTTCCATGGACCACCGCATTCACCATACACTCCCGCAAGGAGATACCGATCTCGTGCTGTTCATCTTCGTCAAAGCCCATTTCCCGGGCTGTGCGCATGACGATTTCTTCAGCATGATCCACACTCTCTAGAGTGGATTCGAGTTGCTCCTTTACCTCCGCTGGGGTATGTTTATCCGCCACAACGTGCTCCACGCGACGGCGCCAGCCAAACACAACAGGGCGCGTAAGCCGCGAGTTCAGTCGAATCGTTACGGTAAACTAGCGAAGGTTTGCTTGTCAAGCGCGAGAGATCCACGGTCCTCTTTTTTTACGCGGGCAGATAGTCAAGCAACGTCGAATAGAAAGACTTCACAAAATCAGTGGCCTGCTGCTCGGCAGCAGTCTCGTTGCGATCGATGATCGGGATGATCACGCGCACAAGTGCGGTGTCCGTGCGGTTGTAGCGAAGCGCATCCGCCATCACCCAAAACTTGGCCTTGAATTCACCGGCCACCGCCCGATCGCGGGATTGGTACCAGTAGAGCACCAAGCTGCGACTGTCACCGTGGGCAATGATGTATCGGTTTACGGTGATAGGCTGGCCACGATTCACATCCACGGAAATTTCCCGGTCGTCCAGCGGCGTCCACCCCGACCCCGGCAAGCAATTCTTAGGGGAGTGAGGCGCCTTGCCCGTGCGCTGGGAACGAAACCCAGCCACAAACAGATTGGCTTGGGCATTATTCTTGACGTAGGTTCGGATCATGGTGTCGTCAGCCTTGAGGACATCCATGGTCTCTTTATCAACAAAACCTTCCGCGGCGAAACTCCATTGGCCCAGCGCCCGAGGCACTTCTGCCAGTGGCCGGCTGTCCGGAATGTTTTCTTCCCGGATGGAGCTATACAGGAGTCCACCCTGGATAAGGAGCACCAAACTGGCCACGCGCACGGGCAAGGAATTCATGAACTTAAACATAGAACCTCTACTCCGCTTCCGTCAGACTGGGTTGCTTCCGGATCCCACAAACCCAATTGATGCCCCAATGGGTTAAGGCAAGGAACGCAAAGGCGATTCCAAAAATGACGAATCCTTCGGTTTCATGGAAGATGCCGGTCGCAAGATCTGTATCAATCTCACTGAGGATGCCGGTAATCGTCACGCGGCCCGCGTTCGCGATGATCGCGATTGGAATGGTGCAAAAGAACAACGCCCACCGCATCCAGACCTTGCTATCGAAAAAGTAGGCATAGACCAAGGAAAGGAACGTCAGCATCAACAGACTGCGAATTCCGCTGCACGCCTCAGCCACAGACAACTTCTGGCTGGCCAACTCCAGAATGTTGCCGTCCCGCAACACCGGAATATTCATCAGCATAAGACAGAATTCGGCCACCTGACTGGCGAACAGCTGCAACGGAAAGGTGATTTGGTTGTAGATCACCGTTGGAATCGGGATCATGAACGGCAGCAGCAGCAGGGGGAATAGCAACGCTCGGATCACAGCGGTTCCGCCCATAATGAGCAGCAAACCGAGCAAAGCCTCCAGAAATGCAGTGCGCTGGAGGAACAATTCGGCGCCAAGCATTCCCAAGAAAGCCTGGATGCCGCTCCAAACCAGCAAGCCCAAACCCCACCAAGCCGGCTTCCAGTCCATGGCCATCAGGGCTTCGCGTCGCTGCCAAATGATGTAGCCGGAAACCAAGGGGACGAAAAAGCCGTGGCTCACGTCGTCATCGGTCATCCACTGGTCCACCAGCTTTCGCAGGATAGGGAAGTAAGCGGCAATGAGTAGCACTGCAAACCAACTTATGGCTACCCACGGAAGCGGACGAGCTTCCGCTGTAGATGCGGTTTGCTCGTGCAGTGGCTGTTGCTCAGTCAGCGCATCCATCGCTTAAGAAATCCTAGTCCTGGTTACAGCATAGCGCGAGCTATCGGTCTGCGGGTTTAAGCTAGCTTGCTGCCCGGGTCTCATCATCGGCCCCGATTCGGTGGATGGTTTGCGCCATCAACCGACGCGGATCCAAAAGATGCTGGGGGCGATAGCTGTTTTGAGACCAGCGCACACCCTCCTCAAATTCAATTCCGAGGAAATACCCAATGTCACGGAACACGCTGTACTTAACGACGCCCTTCAGTTCCCCGCTGGGGTAGCTGATGTGTACCACCGTACCCAGCGGCACCGGGCGATCTACCTGTAGGCAGGCCCCCGAAAGGGAAATATCCTCTAGGTTCGCGACTCCTCGCTTCTTGCGGCCATTCGAGTCCTTCCAGTGAAAATCCACTAGGTCGGCACAGAGCATGCGGGTTTCAATTCGGCGGTCTAACATATGCGTTCTATAGTTGTTATCGGTCTTGCGTTTCGCTTTGAGTAGTCCGCTTCCCTTAGGGGATTTTGCCCTACTTTAACGTAGGGGTCAGCCCAGCTTTTCCACAGGCCCTTCCCATAGGCCTTCCCCACGATTGGTACCATGTTTGAACACCCACGGCAACTATGCACACGTTAGGAACAAATCTCCCTCAAGTTGTTTTGTTCTGTGTATTTGCACTGTGGCTACCGTGGCAAAAAGGGATTTCCTTTCTGGACCCGGTCGTCCTCGGCGCTTACGCTTCGCTTGGTGTGGTCTTCGCCGCGCCGGCGGTCGCTTCGGGAATTTCTGTATTCAAGGCCGTCCGCGATGGCTTGGGCCTTAGTTGGGCCATGCTGGCGATCGGCATCGCGACCGTCTATTTCACCCGACCAGTAGTCGTTGGCCCAAATCTGGAAAGCCTCGCGGAATGCGGATTATTCGGATTGGCCCTGTCCGCAGCGGTGAGTTCCATCGTGGCGTTCGCCGCAGCGCTCACCTCGGGCTCTATCGCCAAGATTGTGGCCCGCTTGCTGTTACTAGCGCTGTTGGCCCTGTTCTTCTTCCGGTCCGGCTGGCTACCCGATGTAGCATTAGTGGGTGCAGGGGTCTGCCTGGGAATCGCCGGGATCTTCCTGCTTCTGCTCCGCCGCCAAGCCACGCCGTGAACGATAAACGACAAAACGAACCCAAGCCGACCGGCCTCGACATCCTTCTCCGTCTGGGGGGATTTGCGGTGGTGGCCTTCTTCGTTTTGATCGCTGCATCGGGATCGATGCCGCAACTGGACACGGTGACGCGATCCACCCTCTCCGTCTTCGCCGCAGGAGTTGTGGCGAACCTGCTGCTTACTCTTAAGTTCGAGCACGGACGATTGTCGGACGTTGGCTTGAGCTGGGAGCCCAGCGTGTTACGGAACTTGGCCAGTGGCCTGGCGCTGGGAGCGGGCTCGGTACTCCTCTTGGTGCTGGGCGCCGTACTCTCTGGCCTGGCGCAGTTTGAATCCGCTGGTATCGAAAAGTCCGCCCTGTGGATTGCCGTGCTGTTACTGGTGGGCGTATTCGGCGAAGAACTGGTCTTCCGCGGCTACCCATTTCAATACATGGTCCGTAAATGGAATCAGCCGGTGACCGTAGTCGGGTCGAGCCTTCTATTCGGGCTCGCTCACCTCTCCAACCACAACGTCCAATTCCTGGGCGCGGCCAATACCGCGCTCTGGGGAGGCCTCCTGGGCTACGCCTACGCTCGCACGCGGAGCCTCTGGCTTCCCGCCGGACTGCACTTCGGCTGGAACATCGCGCTGGCCCTCTGCACCTCCAACATGAGCGGCATTACAATAAGGGCAACGGCGTGGAGCCTGCACTGGTCGGCCGGTGAGTTGTGGAGCGGCGGCGCATATGGACTCGAAGGCGGCCTACTAGCGACCTTCGCGGCCCTGCCCGTGTTTTTGTTCGTGCGGCGAATGAGGTGACGGTATGTTGCGGTTCTCATTTTCGATTCTCGCGATTTGCCTGATGGCGGCTAGCCTCCAGGCCGATACGAAGAAGCTCACGCTGGAACAACGCCGCGAACTCGTGCGCGGGCTGACCGCCGAATGGGCCACCGCAAAGATCGTGCTCCCCATGTCGAAGAAAGCTCTGCCCTTCGATTCCCTCGGCGGGTGGGACGAAGAAGCCTGGCGCAATGAGAACTACAGAAACGGTCCCGCGGCGCGTCCCGGCGACATGGTGCAGATCACCAAAGTGGATGTCGGCGACGACAAGATCAAGATCGAAATCAACGACGGCTCGAAAAAAGGCTCCTTCTGGGACCGCGTGCAAATCGGCACGGGGAATCAGACCGCGCCCGTAACGCGTCCCAAGACCAATGCCATGGCGGGAGCCAGCATTGAGATCAGTTTCCCCGACACAATTGGCGACATTGATTCCGCAGGCGTGAAGAAGATCCTGGCCAAAGTGTTGGACTTCGATAAACACACCGCGATTGAAAGCTACATCGATTCGCTGCCGGAACCGATTCGCGAAGCCATCAAGGCCCAGAAGGTCATCGTCGGCATGGACAAGGAGCAAGTCCTCATGGCTGCCGGGACTCCCGTACGCAAAGTGCGCGAGACCAAAGAGGACGTGGACTACGAAGATTGGATTTACGGGAAGCAGCCCGGCATCATCCGCTTCGTGAAATTCGCGGGTGCAAAGGTAGCTAGCGTAGATGAATTCTATGCTGGGATCAACGGCAGCACGGCGGATAACTCCGGCCCCATCAAGTAGCGGCCCGATACCGCTTTTATTTGCGGGGGCGCTCTCTGGTAAACTCGACAACATGAGTGTCCCGACGGCTGTAGCTGGTTCCATCAATATCGAAAAGGATCTTTTAGGCGATTTCGTTCACGTTGTGGAACGGGCTGCCATCGCATCGGCGCGCACTATGGGCCAAGGCGATGCCGAGGCAGCGGACCAAGCTGCCGTCCAGGCGATGCGCAAGGCGTTTGAAGGCGTTCGCATGGCCGGCACCATCGTCATCGGCGAAGGCGAACGCGACGAGGCTCCGATGCTGTACATCGGCGAGCCGGTAGGCGCACCTGCTCCCGACGGCGTGCAGTATCCGCGCGTGGATATCGCAGTGGATCCGCTGGAAGGCACCAACCTCTGCGCAACAGGTGCACCGAATTCTATCTGCGTGATGGCCGCTGCTGAACCCGGCGGCTTGCTGCACGCACCCGACTGCTACATGGACAAGATCGTGGCTGGCCCTGCCTGCCGTGACGCGCTGGATATCGAAGCTCCGGTGAAATACAACTTGAAGGCCATTGCGCGTTGCCTCGATCGCCGCGTGACGGACCTCGTGATCATGGTTCTGGACCGTCCGCGCCATCAGGATCTGATTTCTGAGATCCGAGCCGCGGGCGCGCGCATCCGCCTGATCTCGGATGGCGATCTCTCGGCTGGCATTGCGGCCTCGGTTCGTGGAGCGGCTGTGCATGCCGTGTTCGGAACCGGCGGCGCTCCGGAAGGCGTGCTCACCGCCGCTGCGTTGCGTTGCTTGTCCGGCGAGATGGTCGCGCGGTTGGTGGTCAACACCAAGCAGCTCGAAGAACGCGTGGAACGCATGGGCATTAAGGACCCGAAGCGCATCTACTCCGCGAAGGATCTTGCTCCCGGCAATCAAATCGTGTTCGCCGCGACCGGCGTCACCACCGGCGCGCTGCTCACCGGCGTCCGCTTCTTCGGACAAGGCTGCCGCACGCACACCCTCGCGATGACGTATGGTTCGAAGCAAGTGCGGTTCGTGGATACCGTCCACATGACCGACGAACCGGGTCCGCGCGGCGTTCGGTTGTATTGAGAATTATTCCGCTATCCTGAGACTAGTTGGGCATGAGCGACACACAGATACTTACGATCGTGCTGGCCACCGTGCCCAACATCATCGCCGTGCTGGCTGGGATATTGATCAATAACTCCCGTATGACGGACATGAAGGGCGACATGAACACCCGCTTCTTGGAGTTGCGGACGCACATGGATGCCCGTTTCAACGCCGTCGACCACAGGTTTGACGACATGAAGGATACTTGGCGAGCGGAGTTACACCGCGTCGAGGAAGTCCTGGATGCTCGACTAAAGCACCTCGAAGAGCGCTAGCGCTCCAGCACTGGCAGCAATAGACGAGCTTCGCAGCCTTTGCCTTCGGGGCGATTGCGCAGTTCCAGCGATCCGCCGTGGGCTTCCACTATTTGGCGGCTTAGCACCAGACCGATTCCCGACCCTCCTGGCTTCGTTGTGAAGAACGGCACGAATAAGTTCGCCGTGTTCGCAATGCCGGGGCCTTCATCTGCAACGACGATTTCCACGTGACTACCCGACTTGCGCCAACCGACGGTCACCTTGCCCAAGGTTTCGAGCGACGCATCGGCGGCGTTCCGCAAGAGGTTGATGAGGACCTGCTCCAGCTGTACGCGGTCGCCTTGGATCATGACCTCGGGACCGGGCTCGACAATGGACTGGATACGGCTTTCCAACACGATCGTCTGTCGAATCCAATCGCCTACGTTCATCGGCGCCAAGTGCGGGGGCGGCAGCTTCGCGAGCAACGTGTAGGCTTCCAGAAAACGGCTGAGCCCACTACTACGCGAAGCGATGATAGAGAGACCACGGCGAGTGTCGTCGCGCCAGTCTTCGGGCAACGGATCTTTCGCCACCAATGTTTCCAGACTCCCGGCAATGGACTTGATCGGTGCAAGCGAGTTATTGAACTCGTGTCCGAGCACTCGAACCAAACCTTGCCACGCTTTCAATTCTTCTTCTCGCAGCGCACGAGTGAGGTCGCTGACGACTATGAGTTGGTGCGGCAATCCGCCTTCGCGGAACGGCGTTCGCGTGATGGACCAGCGGCCCGCGCCGATCGCGAAGGTGCGCTGCACTGTCCGGGTCGTCTCTCCTTCAAGATACTCTCCGAGTCCAAGCGACGAGGCATCTGCCGCCATCATGCGCTCCACTGGTTGACCGAGCAGCCGTTCGCCGGCGCGATTCACCAAGCGGAGACGATGCGTTTCATCGAAGGCGAAGATGGCGACGTCAATCTCTTCCATCACCTTCCGCAAGAGCGTGGTCGCTTCCATCGCTCCCAGGCGTTGCTCGCGCAAGGTTGTGCCCATTGCGTTCACCTGCTGCATCACGTCACCGAGCGCATCTTCGCCATCTTCGTGCGCGCCGCGAATCGAATAGTCGCCTTCGCGCATGGCTTCCAGCAGGTTCGCTAACGTTCGCAGCGGCGAGGCGACACGTTGCTGGATGACTGCGGCACAGAACCACCACACGCCCACGATGACCAAGGTGAGCGTCCAACGCAGGCTCTCGCCCACGCTTGCTGCAGTCCACAGGAAATAGATCGCCACCACGACTCCGGGGAAACCAGCGGCTAGCGCCCATAGGAGCATGCGCTGCTCATGCGCGGGCTTACCGAAAAGACTCACAGCCCGTAGCGCTGCAAGCGCCGGTAGAGCGCACTGCGGCTCAAGCCGAGCGCACTGGCCGCGTGGCTGACGTTGCCGTTATGTTTGGACAACGCCTTCTTGATAAGGAAGACTTCAACGTCTTCGAGGCTCATGTCGTCGAGTCGGGCGGTGCCGGACCCGGAAGCTCGCAACGCCAGATCTTGGGGACGGATCAGCGACTCCTGCGCCATCAACACGGCGCGTTCGACAACGTGATTCAGTTCGCGCACGTTGCCTTGCCAGGGATGATCCAGCAGGGCTTGCATGGCCGCTTGATCGAAACCCTGCAGCTGTTTTCGATAGCGCCGCGCGTGCGTTTTTAGAAAGTATGCGGCCAAGGCGCCGATGTCCGCACGGCGTTCGCGTAAAGGCGGCAGATGAATCTCGATAGTGTTCAGCCGAAACAGCAGGTCGTCGCGAAACCGACCGGCCGCGACCTCTTCAGGAAGATTCGCATTGCTAGCGGAAATCACGCGCGCGTCGACCTTCTTGGTCTTTGAGGATCCAACGCGCTCCATCTCGCCGATTTCCAGGACGCGCAGCAGCTTCGCCTGCAGATTCAGCGGGACGTTCGCGATCTCATCTAGGAACAGCGTGCCGCCATCCGCAAGTTCGAAGCGTCCGACGCGATCCGCCTTCGCATCGGTGAAGGCGCCACGCACGTGCCCGAACAACTCGCTCTCAAACACACCTTCCGCGAGCCCGCCCGCGTTCACTGTGACCATCGGGCGACCCGAACGGCGCGACACCGCGTGCAATGTGCGCGCGACCACTTCTTTGCCCGAGCCCGGCTCGCCGGTGATCAAAACGTTTGCATCCGACGGACCCACGCGAGAGATCAACTCCAGCACCGGCTGCATCGCGGCCGATTCCGCAATCAAGGTCGGTCCACCGTCGGACCGCAGCAGCCGGTTCTCTGCTTCCAGTCGCTGACTGCGTTTCAGTGCCGTGCTCAGCTCCACCTGCGTTCGCAGGATGCTCAGCAGCCGAGCATTCTCCCACGGCTTCTGCACGAAGTCGCGAGCCCCGCGCCGCATGGCTTCGACCGCGAGTTCCACCGTGCTCCACGCCGTCATCACGACGACGGCAAGGGTAGGATCGATGGCCTGAATCCGCGCGAGCAAGTCGAGTCCCTCTTGACCGCTGGTGGTGTCGCGCGTGTAGTTGAGGTCCATCAGGACCACGTCGAAGTCGCCGGCTTCCAGCGCCGCGACCGCGCCCGCCGGAGAATTCGCGGACTCAATGCGAAAGCCCTCGCCTTTGAGTAACAGGCGCAACGCTTCCAGAACATCGCTCTGATCGTCGGTGATGAGAATGCGCCCTGCGGTATTCAAGACGGGTTGTCGCTCTGTCTTAGTCTAACGTCCTCGACCCGCTCCGCCTGGACCAACAGGGACTGCGATGGCTCCCGCGCCTCCGCCCGGACGTCCACCACCGGGAGCGCCGGTGGCGCCGCCGCCGAAGCCTCCACCCGTGCCGAAGCCGGTTCCGAAGCCGGTGGTGCCGCCAGGGCCGGTTGCACCGCCTTGGCCACCGGGACCAGTCGCGCCACCGCCACGTCCGCCGTTGGCACCGGGCACTCCACCGGCTCCGCCCGCGCCGCCAACTCCACCGCCGGCACCTGCGGCAGGAGTGAAGACAAACTCCCACTCCTCATACTTGGAGCGTTCCTTATACACCTTGATGCTGGGACCCGTGTGGGTGCTGGCGACACCGGCAATACCTCCGCCGCCGACCGCGTTGTTCTGCGGCACGCCGACACCCGCAGGCGCCGCACGCGGCGTGGTCAGCAAGCGATTGATTACGTCGATGCCAGCGTTCGCAGCGCCGCCGGGAAGTCCGGGGGTAGTGTTAGGGTTGGCACCGGGCAGGCCGCCCGGTAAGGGAGCCGCACCTCCGATGGGCAACGGAACAAGTTGTCCGTTGGGACCGATCTGAAATCCAGGCGGCGCGTTTGCCTGGGCGCCTGCGTTCGCCTGTTGACCCGGCAATTGTTGACCGGGAAATTGTTGCCCAGGAAATTGCGGCTGGAATCCGCCTTGCGTCGGTTGTGTGCCTGGAGTCGGTTGTTGTCCCGGAAACTGTTGACCGGGAAATTGCTGTCCAGGGAATTGCGGTTGACCGTTGGTCTGTAGGTTGCCTGGAAGTTGCACGCCAGCAGGGAGCGCGCCGGGAATGCCGAAGCCTTGCTGGCCTTGTCCTACAACACCCGGAAGATTCGGAAACTGAGGATTGTTCTGCGGCGCTGGACCGGAAAAACTCTGCGCTCCGGGTAACGTCACGTCGCTAGGCCGGGCGAGCACCGCGGCGTTTACTTGTTGCTCTTGCGACTGCTGCGAGTTCGAGGTGCTGCTCGGTGTCGAACCTACGGTGGGAGGCTTCGTTACCAAAGAATCGGTCAACTGCGCCCCGTTCGTGTGGATCAGCCGCCATTCGGTCTTGCCAGTGTACGGATCGGCATAACGTCGGCGCAAATAGCGCTTGTTGTTGTGCTTTTCGAGGTCGTCCAGGCTCTGCGGCCACTGCCCCGCGTTGTCGAGTTGGTAGAGCTGGATGGCCCGAATGAACTGCTCGCCGCGATCGATGAGGACTTGCTCTTTTTCGCGTTCGCTCTCAAACGCGACGCGCGGAAGCTGCGCGTACATCATCAGCGCGATCGCACCCGCCATCATGAAGATGATTAGCAGGATGAACCCGCCTTGGGTTTGCTTGCGCCGGGCTGAGGCTGGGCGGCACTTCATGGTTAAGGGTCCTGACGATCAATGATGCGCAGGGTTTGCGTATTCTTGGAAACGGTGTCTTCCACTTCGGCCGAGGTTGTACCGATGCGCACGATGCGGTATCGATTGCGGATGGTGTCGTTTTCACCCACGACGAAGTTGTCCTCGCCGTCGACAAAGAGGGCTCGTAACCGTCCGCCGCCGCGCGTTGTGCCTTCGTAGCCGAAATACTTGAGCGGAATCGGCGGGGGCGGAGGCTTCACCGGCGCTGCGAGCGGTGCTTGCTTGGCCGCATCGGCAAACGGGTCGACCTTCGGAGCAGTCGGCTTGATGGGGTCCACTTTCGGCGGAGGCGGCGGAGGTGGAGTGAAGAACTCAAACAAACTGCGCGAGCCGCCAACGTCGCCGACCTCGCGAACGCGCGCGAGCAAGTCGGTGCGTAACGTGGGGTCTACTTTGCTGAGATCGAAATCGTCGGGCAGCTTGAGCGAAGGGCGGAAATCATCGGTGCCTCCACGCGCCGCTCGTGTGGCACGCGAAGCAGGACGAGCAACCGGCGCAGGCTGCACGATTGGCAGACTCACACGCGGGGTGGTCGTGTTCGAACTAGAAGGCGGCGTGACTGGCGTGTCGGAACTATTGCCGTACCAATACGCGGGGATGGCCGCCAGCAGGAGCCCGATCAACAGCATCATCTTCTTCGGCTCTGCACCCAGGCCGGTCGGCATCCACTTACTCATTGCTTGGCCTCCTGTGAGGCGACTTGCAGGGGCGCGTCTTCGCGGATGAACGCTTCCATTTTGATCGCGACGGTCAAAATGCTGGTGCCCTGCTGCGGAGTGGCATTCAACGATTCGATGATGAGCAAGCTGGAGGAACGATCAATCTCACGCACGAAGCTGAGCAGGTTGCGATAGGTGCCTTCGAAGTTCGCGGTGATGGTCACCATGCCCAACGTTTCAGAGCCGTCGATCAAGTCGATGGAAAACGCGTTGCCGCGATCTTTGATGCCGGCGCGCTGCGCGATTTGGTTCAGCTCCGTGAGCATCGTCGAGGGAACGGTGCGGCGCGTGACGAAATACTTACTCAGAAATTCATCCGCGGCCCCGCGGCCCTTTTCAACGGCGGTGGCGTGCTGCTTCGTTTCGTCCAGCCGAGTCTTCGCTTGGCGAACCTGCGATTGCAGGCGGACCAAGTCCTCTTCCAGCGCTTCCGCCGAACCGCCGGGAGGATACAGCACCAACGCCGCCGCAGCCAAATTCAAGACTACAAGTACTCCCAGCACGATGCGCGCGATCTGCGCCTTGCCTGGACCCTTCGCTGCCGCGCTGGCCTTGAGTTTAGAATTTTTGGCCATAGCTCACAGTCAACCGGTAGCGATACAGGGGTTCGTTTTGCGAAGGTGGATCGGCGCGCAGCAGCGTCGCCGGTCCGAACAGCGGCGAGTTCTGCAAACGCGTGGTGAATTCGATGGCTTGCGCGGGCTGTTGTGCGCCCACTTCCATGTCGAGCGTAACTTCGTTGCGGGAGTTGACCTGCGGCAAGCGGACTTGAATCAAACGCACGTTGCCGGGCAGGACGCCTTCGATGTCCGCGAACAACCGAGCCCAACTAATGGACTTACGTTCGACCAACGCGTTGAGCAGCACGCTCTGTTGCAGCACTTCGGCATTCACGGGCTGACGCAGCGTGGTGTCGACTTTAGCTTGCTCCACGGCCGTGGCGCTCACTTGCGTTTGCAGTGCGCTGACCGCGTCGCGATTTTCCGCGGCCCGCGCGCGTTCCCCCAGGATCAAGTACGCCTGCACGCCGAGCAACCCCACCAACAAAATGGAGCAGACGGTCGAAACAACCACCGCCGCACGATCATGACGAAACGGCTCAGTGGATAGATTGATAGGGACGCGCATTATCGCACCGCCTCCAGGTATCCGAGTAGTCCCGCGTTATATCCATTCACCGGACCCAAGCGGCTGCGCAATGTTTCCGTGGGCACCGAGATACCTTCCGGCGCGCGCCCGAAGCCGCACAGGATCAACTTACTGACGGGTTGCGACAACTCGTCTTCGACATAGGCGAAGGTCGGATGCAACACGCCGAGCAGTTCCTCGTCGTTCACTTCTTCGAGAGGCAGGCAGCGGAACAGTTTCAATTTTCCGTCGGCCAGCGCCATCACGGTAACGACGTTGCCCGCTAATTTTGCGATGACCACCACTCCGGGCTCGCGATACAGTTCCAGCGCGGCCAGAGACGAAGGCGTTACGTCGCCAGGATGAAACCCGACACTGCGGAACAAAGCTTCGTAGCGAGCCAGAACTTCAAACGCCACGGTGACGGCGACCACGTCGGCTTTCTTCTTGCCGCCGGTGCCAGGCTGAATCCAGTAACTGACAGCCGCGGATTCGATGTCAAACGGAACGGTTTTCTTCACGCGGAATCGGACCAGCGCGAGTTGTTCTTCAGGCGAACTGGGGAAAGAATCGAAGTCGAGCAGGCTGACGCGCACGCAGTGGTCGGGCAGAATCACCGCTGCAGGACGACGCTTCTTGCCACCGCCACCCGGCGCGATGCGTTGAATGGTTTGCGACGCCACGTCCGCCGAAAGCAGATTGTCTTCGATCGGCGAAGGCACCAGCGTTCCCGCCGGAAACTCCGCGAACCCTGCCTGCCCGTTGGCCGAATAGGCCACGCCCGCCTCCGACAGCTCGAAGATGTGGCTGGGCGCTGGGTCTTGCGCGAACCGCGTGATTTGTTTCCACAGGGACATATTAGGAGGCCTCAATAAAGGTGACCTTATTGATCTCCTTCAATGTCGTTTCACCCTCGCGGGCTTTTTCGAGCGCCGATTCGCGCAACGACGTCATGCCTTCCTCGCGCGCTTTGCGTCGGATTTCAGAGGCCGGGCGTTTGTCCAAGATGAGTTCGCGGATGGGCTCGCTCAAGTCGAGCAGTTCGGTGATCGCGGTTCGGCCACGGAAGCCGGTACCACCGCATTCAAAACATCCCGGGCCCTCGTAAAACACCACGTCGCGCCACTTCGCTGGATCCAGACCGCTATCCTTCAACTCCATATCGGAGACCGCGATGGGCGCTTTGCAGTGCGGACAAATCTGCCGGACCAGCCGCTGCGCCAGGATGCAGTTCAGCGCGCTGACGAAATTATAGGGCTCGACGCCCATGTTCAGGAAGCGGCCCAACACGTCGAACACGTTGTTGGCGTGGACGGTGGTGAACACCAAGTGGCCGGTGAGCGCCGCGTTGATCGCGATCTGCGCGGTTTCCTGGTCGCGGATTTCTCCCACCATGATTTTGTCCGGATCGTGACGCAGAATCGAACGCAGTCCGCGCGCAAAAGTCAGTCCCTTTTTCTCGTTCACAGGGATCTGTGTGATGCCCTTGATCTGATACTCGACTGGATCTTCGATGGTAATGATTTTGTCTTCGTCGCTCTTGATCTCATTCAAGCCGGCGTAGAGTGTTGTCGTTTTACCCGACCCAGTGGGGCCGGTCACCAGCACCATGCCGTACGGTTCCTTGATGTAGCGGCGGAACTTTACCAGATCGCTGCCGGAGAAGCCCACTACGTCCAGCGACAACGTGGAAAACTTCTCGCTCATTGATTCTTTATCCAGAACACGGAGCACCGCGTCTTCGCCGAAGACGGTGGGCATGATGGAGACGCGGAAATCGATCAGGCGGTTCTTGTAGCGGACGCGGAAACGGCCGTCTTGCGGCGTGCGGCGCTCGGCGATATCGAGCTCGCTCATGACCTTGATACGGGAGATGATCGTCGAATGCCAGTCTTTCGCGATGGGCGGCATCGCATAGTGCAGCACGCCGTCGATGCGGTACTTGATAGCGACTTCCTGATCGCGCGTTTCGATGTGGATATCGCTGGCTCGCCGTTCCAGCGCGTTGAAGATCGTGGTGTCGACCAGCTTGATCACCGGCGCGATGTCGGAATCGCTGGCGGCCAGGCGGTCGATGGAGAGCGTCTCGTCCGGATTCTCTTCGTCTCCAACTACGTCCAGCGTGAAGCCTTCAGTGACTTCTTCCAGAACGCGCTGCGACTGCTCGGTCTTCTTGAGCAGGTCCGAAATTTGGGATAGCGTCGCGACCTTGATACGCAGTTTGCGGTTCAGCAGCCCGCTCAATTCGTCGATCAAGCTGAGGTTGCGCGGATCGGCCAGCGCGATTTCCAGGGTGCCGTTCACGCCCTGAATCGGGACGAAGTTGTAGCGGAACATCAGGTCGACCGGAATCGACGTGAACAGATCGTGGTCGATGCGGGTTTCGCGCAGGTCGACAAACTCGTGATAGTAGCGCTTGGCCAAGGCGCGCGCCTGCTCGGTTTGTTGAGCGGCGTCGGTGAGGATGATACGGTCGCTGGCAGCCATTAGAATCAATCACTTAAAGAACGTGGTCGCCTGGAGACAACTCGCTCTGTAAGTACTAGACGCGACCGGGGGCCGAAACGTGCAGACTTTGGCGACTGCCTAGGTCCGGATCGAATCCGCGAGCGAGAAGATTGGCAAGTAGAGCGAGATCAGTACGAAGCCGACAAAAATGGCCATGATCAGCATGATGATGGGTTCGATCAGGCTCAACAGAGCGGTGACGCGGGTGGAAACGTCGTCTTCATAAAATTCGGCGACGCTGGTGAGCATGGCGGGCAGCGCGCCGGTGGATTCCCCGACCTCGATCATATCGAGCGATAGCGATGGAAAGATCCCGGTGGTCCGCATGGAACTCGAGAGTGACTGGCCCTCACGCACTAGTTTCACGGCCTGCTGCAGGACGTTCTTAAGCACCGGCGTCCCCAAGGATTCAGCGGAGGTGTTCAGAGCCTGCATCAGCGGAATGCCGCCAACCAGCAGCGTCCCCAGCATGCGCGAGAACTGCGCCACCTGATATTTCAGCCACACTTCGCCGACCATGGGCAGCTTCAGCAGGAAGCGATCGACGGTTTCGCTCCCGGCGGGGGTGCGCGCCCAGTAGCGGAATCCGACAATGCCCGCGATCAGAGCGACAAACCCTCCCAGGACGTAGCTCCGCGCCGTGGTGCCGATGGCGATCAAGAATAGCGTGGCGGCCGGCAGCTGGGCATCCAGGTTCTTGTACAGTTCCGCGAAGTTCGGGACCACGTAGGTGACCAGGAACACGATCAAGCCGATCACCAGGAAGATGAGCAGCGCTGGATAGATCAGGGAGACGATCAGCTTCTTGCGGACCGATAGGGCCAGTTTTTGATAGGTGATGAAGCGCTCCAACACGTCCGCGAGCGAGCCGCTGCGCTCCCCGGCCAGGACGCTGGTGACGTAGATCGCCGGGAAGACATTCTGCCGGGCAAACGCATCTGACAGCAACGCGCCGTTCTTGACCTCTTCGCGGACGCCTTGAATGTACTTGGATAGCTTGGGGTCGGTCAGCCGGTCGGCAAGCAGGTCGAGACTCTTCATGATCGGCAACCCGGCGCGGATCAGCGTCACGAACTGCTGGTTAAAGATGAGGAACTTCTCGAGATTGACCTTGTTGCGCTTGGGACCCAGTCCGGCCGCCATGGCTTCGGAGCGGGGCTTGATGGAATAGACCAGGAAACCTTGGTCGGTGAGCCGGTCGCGCAGTTCGCGTTCCGAATCCGCCTCGGCCACCTGTTGGTGGACTTCCCCTCGGGCGTCGGCGTATTTAAGTGTCCATTCGGCCATGCGTTACCTAAGATATGACGACGGGACCCGGTCGGGCGTGCAGAGCCCGTTTGACCGGGGACCCGCTCCGCGCTTACCCTAACATAATGAACCGGAACACCCGCGTGATTTTCGGGTTCCTCGTTGTGGGAGCCATGGTCGCAGTCCCGTACCTTACGGGTGCGCTCTACATCGCTCCTCCGCCGCCTCCGCCTGCTGCCCCTACCGTTGAAGCTCCCAAACAAATCGTCCAACATCTCCCCATCGAGCAAGGCGACACCATGGACGAAATCCTGGTCGCGGCCGGGCTCGACCCCAGCACGCGGCTGGAGATCGTGCACGCCTTCAACGAGGCCTACGATATCCGTAAAGTCCGGGCCGGCCGCGAGTTATTGCTTACGCGCTGGGAGAAGACCGGCGAGATCGCTTCGTTGGAATACACCGTCGACGCCGATCATCAAGTTCTGTTGTTCCGCACCGATGGCGTCAGTTCGGCTGAACTCCTGGAGATTCCCGGCGTGGTCAAGGAAGTTCCGGTGTGCGCCACGCTGCAGGGTTCGCTCGCCTCAACTATGGACCGGGCGGGAGAAGGCTTCACGCTCGCCATGATGATGGCCGACGTGTTGGCCTTCGATATCGACTTCTATCGCGACCCCCAGCCGGGTGACGACTTCTGCCTGTTGGTGGAGAAGAAATTTTACGAGAACGGTCAGCAGCCGACGTACCGGCGGATTCTGGGCGCTCGCTACAACAACGCGGGTCATGTCTCGGACGCGTTTTACTTCACCGATCCGGCCTCGACCGATGGCAAGGGCAGCTACTACGGCGGCAAGGGCGAATCGCTCAAGTCGACGTTCTTGCGGTCGCCGCTGGAGTTTGATGCTCGGGTGAGTTCTCATTTCTCGATGAGCCGCTTGCACCCGGTGCTGCACACCACCCGGGCGCACTACGGGACCGACTACGCTGCGCCCACCGGAACTCCGGTGCGATCGGTCGCGTCGGGCAAGGTTGTGGGCGCGGGGATGTCGGGTGGTTCAGGCAACATGGTTACGATCCGCCACGCCGACGGGTATCAGACGCAGTATCTGCACCTATCGCAGATTCTGGTGCACGTGGGCCAGCAGGTAGATCAGGCTACGCGCATCGGACTGGTGGGAGCCACGGGCTTGGCCACGGGGCCGCACTTGGATATTCGCATCAGCCGCAACGGCGGCTACATGAATTGGGAAAAGATGCGCTCGCCGCGGACCGTGTCACTCACAGGGCAGTTGAAGGAACAATTCTCTTTCGAGCGCGATCGCATGGTCGAAATGATGGATGCGGCTCTTAAGGCGATACAGGTTGCGTCGCATTCGGCGGCACCTGCGCCAGTTGGGAATTAGGACACCGCCACAACGGGATCTTTCACGTAGCGTGAGACCGTGGACCACAGCTCGTGCGCGTCCACGGGCTTCGACAAAAACGCCTGCATCCCGTGGGCTAGACATTCCTCGCGAGTCTGATCGGAGTAGTTGGCCGTGAGCGCCAGAATCGGGATCTTGTCGTAGCCCGGCAGCTTGCGGATTTCGGCCGAAGCCTCCAGTCCGTTCATGTCCGGCATCTGCAGGTCCATCAAAATGAGATCCACGCGTTGCGCGCGCGCAGCGTCGATCGCTTCCCGCCCTGAGGTTGCGCAGACCACCTGGAAGTTGCGGCGCTGCAATACGTGCCGTAGCACGCGCAGGCCGACGGGGTTGTCTTCGACGGCGAGAATCACAGGGCCGTTCACAGGACCCGTCGCCGTTGCCTCCGTGGGCACCACAGATTCGCCCGCATGACGGAACGGAAGTTCCACGGTGAATATCGAACCTCGGCCCACTTCGCTCTGGACCGAAATCTTCCCGCCCATTACGCCGACCAGGCGGTGAGCCAATGCGAGCCCTAGTCCAAGTCCTGGATACGCGCGCGACAGACCGCCGTCGCCTTGGCGGAAGGAATCGAAAATGCCGTCGAGTTTCTCCGGCGGAATCCCGACCCCGGTATCGCAGACCGACGCGCTCAGCGTGTGTCCTTCCAGCGTGACGCGCAGTTCCACCGACCCGGCATTGGTGAACTTCACCGCGTTGCTGACTAAGTGGCTGAGCAACTCGCGGACGCGCGGTCCGTCGCCGATCATGGTTTCCGGCATGCCCGAATCCATGGTCAGCGAAAGCCGCACGCGCTTCATCACTGCCTTCGGTTGATGCTGCGATAGCGCTGCTTCCAGCGTTTCGCGCAGGCTGAATTCGCTTTCATCCAACGTAATCTGCCCGGCTTCCAGCGCTGCGTATTCCAGGCTAGTGTTGAGCAGCTCGGTGAGGGATTCGGTACACAGCCGCGCCGCGCTCAAATAGTCTTTCTGGTCCTCGTCGAGCGTGGTTTCCGCGAGCAGATCCAACATGCCGACGATCCCGCTGAGCGGCGTGCGGACCTCATGATTGAGGCTCGCTAGAAACGCCCCCTTCGCCCTATCGAACGATCGATCGGGATTCTCGGCTTGCTGCGGGGCAGACGGAGCAGTATGGACAACCATACCTTAGAGATCGGCCGATCCAGGGCGGGAATATAGGGTGTTTCCCTCGGTTGACGCCGGGGTCAGTTATTTCTTGGCCGGCGCCGGCGCGGGAGGTTTTGCCGGCGCAACCGGCTTGGCCGCATCTGGCGAAGGAACTTCCTCTACGTCGCCGATGATCCGGGATTCCGCCGCGAAGTATTTATAGTCTTCATAACGCACCACTTGCCGGATGCGCTGGCTGGAGTCCGCGAAAAACAGCGTATCCTCGGCAATGGTGTATGTGGGGAACCAATACTTACCGTCGATCTGCTGCCGGAAGGTTTCGAATTTCGGAAACGCCTGATTCTTCGCGATACCGACGCCTCTACCGTAGGTTTTTACCACCTGCAGGTCGCGGTCATCCACCCAGACAATGCCGGAGAAGTAGCGCTCGCCCTTGATCATTTCTTTCGGCTTGACGGCGAAGGCATAGCAATCGATATCGTCCAGTTTTTCTTTCCCCAGGTAGCGAATAAAGTAGTCGGGGATATTTCCCGTGGTCAAAACGAACGGCTGGACGTTCTTCAGATCCTGCAGATCCTCGGGTGTAAGTTGGATGTTTTTGAGCGTGGGAATCGGGGCGCGCACCACCTTCTCGGTGCGTTTGCCGCTGCTGGCGAAGACGATGTCCGAGACCGTTTCCCAACGGCCGGAGACGTTGCCCGCCCGGTCGAGTTCCTGGATACGCGCGGTCTGGCGATACGTGTAGTTTTCACGAGCCTTGGCAAAACCGGCTTCGTTCGCCGCGAAGGTCTTGATAATTTCGTCGATGCGGGCGGGGGACGGCTCGGCTGTATCCGCCGCCAACAGGCTCGCCGCACATAGAATCATCGTTCCGAAAACACGCATACTCATACCTGCCTTTTAGACGCGCCGCGCTAACTCCGGTTTCCCAGCAACGCCTTCGCGATGGTCAATCGCTGCATGTTGCTGGTGCCCTCGTAAATCCGCCCGATCTTCGCGTCCCGGTACAACTTCTCCACCGGATAGTCCTTCGTAAACCCAACGCCGCCCAACACTTCCACCGCCTGCGACGCCACCCGCTCGGCAATCTGGCTGGCGAAATACTTGGCCATCGCCGCTTCGGTCACGTACGATTTCCCGGCGTCCTTCAGGCGAGCCGCGTTGTAAACCAACAGCCGAGAGGCCTCTACGTCGACCGCCATCTCCGCTAATTCAAATTGTACTCCCTGGAATTCCGAGATGGGCTTGCCGAACTGCTTGCGTTGCTGGGCGTAGGCGAGGGCGTGTTCCAAGGCTCCTGCGGCGAGCCCGGTCATCTGCGCTCCGATGCCGATGCGGCCTTGATTCAACGTCTCAATCGCGACTTTGTAGCCCTTGCCGACTTCGCCCAAAATGTTCGCTTTGGGCACGCGGCAGTTATCCAGAATGAGTTCGCAAGTGGACGACGCTCGGATACCGAGCTTGTCTTCCTTCTTGCCCACGGTGAGGCCGGGGAAATCGCGCTCGGCCAAGAACGCGGTGATGCCCTTGTAACCGGCTTCGGGATTCACCGTCGCGAAGATCAGGAAGAAGCCGGCCTCAGCCGCATTGGTGATCCATAACTTGCGACCGGTGAGAATGTAGCTATCGCCGTCTTCCACCGCCCGCATGGCCAGCGCGAACGCATCGGAGCCGGAACCCGCTTCCGACAACGCGTAACTCGCCAGGACGTTCGTGGACGCGCGCGGCAGAATCCGGCGGCGCTGCTCGTCTGAACCCCACGTGCACAGCGCGTGATTGAAGAGCGTGTTGTGAACGTCCACAATGACGGATGCCGATGGATCCACCTTGGCCAGTTCCTCAATCGCGAGGACAGCCTGGAAGAAGCTGCCGCCCTGCCCGCCGAACTCCTCTGGTACATCGATCGCCATCAAGCCGAGGTCGAACAGTTCCTGCAATAGGTCTTTTCGAAACACGCCCGACTCGTCCATGGAGCGCACGTGCGGAGCCAGGCGCTCCTTCGAAAACCGTCGCACGGAGGCTTGAAATTGGGATTCTTCTTCGGTCAGTACCGTGAGCGGTTCCGGCATGTTCTGATTATAGGGTGACGATTTCCGACTTGGGCCAGCGATTGCGGGCCCGCGAACTTTCGGTGCGGGAGCTGACGGCGGAAACGCTGCTTGCGGTACACCGCGCCAATTCCAACTTGAACGCTTTCATCACCATCATGGACGGGCACGCCTTGGAGCGAGCCGACCAGTTAGACGCGATGCTCGCGCGCGGCGAGGACCTGGGTCCGCTGCACGGCATCCCGATCGCGCACAAGGATTGCATCCTGACCAAAGGAGTCCTCACGACGGGCGGGTCGAAGATTTTTTCTGACTACGTCCCCGATCACGACGCCGAGGTGGTGCAGCGTCTGCACGCCGCGGGAGCCGTCACCATCGGCAAGACCGGCCTGCACGAATTCACCGCCGGGATCAGCAACATCAATCCGCACTATGGACCGGTGCACAATCCGCACGATCTCACGCGCGTCTCCGGTGGATCGAGCGGCGGCTCGGGTGCGGCAGTAGCTGCGGGCTTGGTCGCGGCTGCAACAGGAACTGACACCGGCGGCTCCATCCGCATCCCCGCTTCGTTCTGCGGCTGCGTGGGGCTGAAGCCCACGTATGATCGCGTCAGCCGCGAAGGCGTGATGGCGCTGGGACCGACGCAGGACCATGTGGGTCCGCTCACGCGCACCGTCGCCGATGCGGCGCTCCTGTTCGGCGTCATGGCTGGCGTCGCGCAGAGCAGCGTGGAAGGCAGTGTGGACGGTCTGCGCATCGGCGTTCCGGAAAACTACTTCTGGGATAACCTCGCGCCCGACGTCCGCTTCTGGGCCCGTGGAGCCGTGCAAGTGATCGGCGCGTTGGGAGCAAAGCCCCGAGAGGTCCGCGTGCCCGATGTTGCTCCGCTGATGCAGATTGCTCGCGTGACGCTGCTGTGCGAACTCGCGTCGACCATCGGCCAACACAGCTCGCGCAAGCGGGACTTCGGCGACGACGTGTGGGCATTGATCGAACAAGGCAAGGCGATCTCCGCTGTGGACTATCTCACCGCGCAAGCGACCCGCCAGGAGCTAGCGCAAGAATTCGCGCAACTATGGACCGGCCTCGACCTTCTAATGATGCCGACCACTCCTATCACCGCGTTCCCCATCGACACGAGGGAAGATCTGCGCCCGGAGACGACGCGCCTGACGCGACCGTTCAACTTGCTCGGCTGGCCGGCGCTGTCACTGCCGTGCGGAGTTTCCTCGGAAGGGATGCCCATTGGGGTCCAACTGGTGGCGGCTCCAGGCAGGGAAGATATTTTGTTCCGAGCGGGAGCGGCGATTGAGACGGCTTTGAAGCTGAACCCTATGCCGAAGCGTTAACTCTACGGCGATGGCAACACTGCAGCACGGGTGTCGAGCAGCGATGGAGATCGCCGACGCAATTCATATCCCGCTACGACCACCTTCGGGTCCTGTGGACCCGTGCTCTCTACCGGCGCGTAGTTCTGTTCCAGCCAGTCTTCGAGCTCGGCGTACCGCCATTCGGTGGAGCCGCCTTGCGGCACCACGCGCAGGTATTCCTTGCGGGAAATCTTCATGAACAAGATCCACTCCGGTGGACGGTGCTGCAATTCCGCGAGCGCGGCCAAGGCTTCGCGTTGCGTGGCCATGCCTGGACTGAAAAACGAAAACTCAGTCGGGTTCCGAGCCTGCGTCAGGAAGTAGTGCATCGGCATGTAGGGATAGACGAACAAGGGGTCACCGGGACGCACGGTGGCAAAAAGCTTCTCCATGGCGGGACGCTGCTTGTTCTCCACTCGTAAATTCCCGACGGGCGTTTGCAAGTAAGAGGACTTGCCCAGAGTCGTGAACGAGTTCAAAGAGAAGAGCGCCGCCATCAGGACGGCGAACAATCCAACCGGCACGCGAGCCGGAACCGGAATCAATTTACTAAAAGCCGCCGAGGCCAATATATAGGGCAACGCCACCACGAACGCGAGATGCATCACGTCGGGCCGAGGCGACAACGCGAGGATGAGCGCCGTCCCTGCCAGCAGCAAGAGGACGATGAGAGGCCGCTGCTCCGGATCCACTTTCTTTCGCCACAGCAACCAGCCCCAACCGAGCAACGCCAACGGAGGCAGAACCGCTGGCAGGGCAACACATCCGACAAGGAGACTCCGGATCACCCAGTCCAAGACTCCGTTCATATCCTCGAACAGAGCCCCGTAGCCACCCAGGATCGAGCCGTACGGCATGGCGTTCACCAAGTAGTTTTGCCGCAGCCACAACATCTGTTGCACAAACGGGATCAGGCCACCTTGCACGATGAGTAAGGCTCCACCTGCCGCAAATGGGATGGCCGCGCCACTTAGCAGCGGAAGCAACTCTCGTCGCCGCTCGCGCTGGAACCATAGCCACAGCGAAACCACGATCAACACGCCGCCGACCGTCGGAGTACACCAAGCCGCGACGGCCAATACGACTCCGCTAGCCACCCATGCGCGCTTCGATGCAGCCGAAGCCGCAATCGCAACGCCCGCCAGCGCAAGCGTGGAGCTATCCCAACGATGTTGCGCCGTCAGAAACGAAGGATCGGCCATTTGAAATCCGAGGAACGCGATGGTCACGGCAATCGCCGTCCGCAGCGACGCCAACTTCGAGGTGAGCCAGAATACCAACGCGCACTGAAGCGCAAAATCGAAGATCACGAGCAGGCGGGCGGTCAGCAGCGAGATACCGAAGAAGCGAAAGACGATCGCCTGCAGCCAGTAGCTACCCGGACTCATGTAGGCCCAAAAATCGACATAGGGCCGCTCTCCGCCAGCGACGCGCTGCGCTGCATCCAGAAGGATTCCTTCATCATTCGTCGCCACCACACGGTTGGCGTGGAGCAAGAGCAGCATCGCCGCAACGACTAGAAAGATCGCGATCGCAATTCGGGGCCGGGAAGACATCACCCATTTCATCGGTAAATCTAAGGTCCGCCAGTAGACCGTCGGCCCGGGGCGCAATAATGGGAACATGACCCGCGCGCTCCTGCTCATCCTGGCAAGCTCGCTGGCGACGCACGCCCAGCAGACCCCGCTGAACGCGCAAGAGATCGTGAAACGCTCGGTCGAGCGTGACGCCCGCAACTTTGAACGTTTCAAGGACTACACTTTTCACGAACTCACAGAACAGAAGCAGTTGGATAAGCGCGGCAAAGTCAGCCATACCGATCGCGAACTGGACGAAGTGCTGATGTTGGGCGGACGTCCCTACAGTCGCGTTTTGGAGCGCGACGGCAAACCGCTCTCCGAGAAAGACGCCCGCAGGGAACAAACTAAACTCGACAAGGAAGCCGCAAAACGGGCTAAAGAGACGGATCGCGACCGGGCCCGGTATGAGAAAGATCGGCTGGAGGAACGTCGTTTTGCTCGCGAGATTCCGGAGGCATTTTCGTTTACGCTGCTGGGCGAGGAGCGCATCGACGGGCTCCCCGTTTGGAAGATCCAGGCCAACCCGAAACCCGGCTTCAAACCCCGCGAAGGCCGGGCTAACCTGCTCAAGAAAGTGCGCGGGACGCTGTGGATCGAACAGGCCGGCTATCAGTGGGTCCGCGCTGAGATCGACGTGGTCGACACCATCTCCTGGGGGCTGTTCGTGTTGCGGATTCCAGCGGGTGCCAAAATCTCTTTCTCCCAGACGCGAGTGAACGACGAAGTCTGGCTCCCTAAACAGGTTCATGTGCGCGCGGACGCGAAACTGGCGCTGCTGAAGACGTTTCGCATGGACCTGGACGTGGCCTACAGCGACTACCGCAAGTTCCGGGCAGAGTCGCAAATTCTGGACGTGCAGGAACTGCCCAGATCCGGCAACCTCCAGTGAGAGAATAGAAGTCTGCCTCATTTGAGGAATAGATCGTGTTTAAACTTGGATTCAGCCACGCAACTCCCGCGCAGATCGAACGGGAAGCCGATCGCATCACCGATCCTGTGGAACGACTGCGTTACTTGCGCAAACACGGCGCGGCGACGGTGCAGGACTCGACTCCACGCGCTCCGCTCAGTAAGTCGTGGCGAGCGGGAATCGCCGCTGTCGCGCTGATCGGAGCAGTCGGAGTCGGCTACTCGCTGCTGCCCTCCGCGCAGGCGCCACCCGCTCCCAAGGCGGCCACGATTCCCATCGCCCGACCGGCACCGAACCAGGTGTGGCAGGTGGAAGCCTCCAACATCGAAGAAGTCTACAGCAACGGCCTGCGCATCGATCTATCCTTTGCCACCCACCTGCGCCCGCGCGCCGAATATCCAGTGTTCCCGCTCATCGGGGATTCTCAACCCATCACGACGGACCGGGTGCCCCGCGGCATCATTTATCACACCACCGAAAGCGACATGGCTCCGTTTGAAGCCGAAGCCAACAAAGAGATCAGCACTCTGGGACACATGCTGCTGCGGTACATCCGCCGGGAGCACTCGTATCACTATTTGATCGACCGCTTCGGGCGCGTCTACCGGGTGGTGGAAGAGACCGACGCCGCCAATCACGCCGGCTTCTCGGTTTGGGGGGATGATCGGGGCGTTTACGTGAACCTGAATGACAGTTTTCTGGGGGTCGCCTTCGAGGGCACCACCAGCCAGCCCAACGATATTACGGGTGCCCAACTTTCCGCAGCTCGGATGCTGACTGAGCTGCTAGTCTCGCGCTACAATATCCGTCCGGAGGATTGTGTGACGCATGCGCAGGTATCGGTGAATCCGAACAACATGCGACTGGCGAATCACATGGATTGGGCGCGCGCTTTCCCCTTTGCTGCCATGAACTTACCCGATAACTACAAGCTGCGGGTTCCGGCCGTGGAAGCCTTCGGGTTTACCCATGATGAGGATCTGACCAAGGCCTCCGGCGGCAAGGATTGGCCGGGGCTGATTTCGGCCGATAAGCGACTGTTGGAAACGGCGGCCACGCAGGGAGCCACCGAAGTTCGCTATCGTGGAATGCTGCGGCACCGGTATCAGGAAATACTGGCGGAGTTGAAACAGCGGCAACAAGAGATTAAGGTCAAGACGGACGACCGATCGAAAGAAAAGATTTGACGTGGCAAGAGTATCTTCAGCACAAGCGTTAGGATTGGACGTCGGCACCAGCCGGTTGGTGGTGGCTCGCCAGACGGGTGACGCGGTGCAGTACGAAACGCAATTGAATGCATTCGTCTCCATTCCGCATTCCAAAATGACCGAGGGCGTGCTGCGGCGCGAGCATATTCCGCACACCGTTCACAACGGCCAGATCATGGTGCAGGGCAACGAGAGCGAGAAGTTCGCCGACCTGCTGAACGTGGAGACGCGGCGCACGATGACGAAGGGCTTTCTCGACCCCCGCGAAGAGAGCAGCCTGCCGGTAATCCGCGAGTTACTGGTGAACCTGCTGGGATATCGCGATCCGTTCCGCGAGCGCAAGGTTGTGTTCACGATCCCCGCGCCTCCGCTGGGCGCGGAAGAGAGTCTCACGTTCCACGAGAAGACTCTGAAGCAAATGATCGGCGACCTGGGCTACGAGTCGACGTGCATCAATGAAGGACTCGCGGTCGTTTACTCCGAGCTGGAACGCTCCAACTACACCGGCATCGGCATCAGCTGCGGCGGTGGACTTTGCAACGTGTGTCTCGCGTACCTATCGGTGCCCGTATTGAGCTTCAGTGTTCCAAAAGCCGGCGACTTTATCGACCGCAACGCCGCTCAGATTTCCGGCGAGCGCGCGAACCGTATCCGCTTAGCCAAGGAAGCGTCGTTCCACTTCAACGGCTACTTTGCGGACAGAGTACAGCAAGTGATCGGCGTCTACTACGACGACGTGATCCAAACCCTGGTGCGAGCGTTGCATGAAGGCTTCGCGCGAGCCAGCAGCATTCCGCGCTTCGGACGGCCCATCCCGATCGTTCTCAGCGGAGGCACGGCGATGCCTCCCGGGTTCCGTGACCGCTTCGAGCAAATCCTCGGCCAGCAGAATTTCCCGTTCACGATCTCTGAGGTCCGGGTGGCGGAGAGTCCGCTCAATTCGACGGCCAAGGGCGCGCTGGCGTGTGCGCTCAGCGAAGAAGAATAGGCGGAGGTTTCTTTGGAAAACGAACAGGCACCGGAGTGGCTCGAAGAAGGCATGGCGGTGCTCTCGCTCAGCGGAGCCCCCGGCAACGATTCCGCGACCGCGATTGGCGACGCACGCGCTGCACTCGATGAAGCGGGCATCCCTTGTTATGCGGCCGTCCGCGAGCCGGAAGAAATTGGTCGCTATTCCACCCACGAACTGCTGGTGCCTCCCGCGCAGCACTTGCAGGCGATGAGTGTCCTGGACAAAGAGATCTTCAACGCGGAACTGGAGAGCGACTGGAAAGCGCACTTCGAAACCATGACCGACGAGGAGCTCATGGACATGGATGCCGACGTCCTGGTGGCGGGCATGCGGGATCGTATTGAACGGCTGGTCCGGGCCTACGAGGACGAGCTGCTCAAGCGCGGCCTCGCCGAACTCGAGACCGACTCAACCACCTAGACTTTCGATCGCTTCGACCACTTCCGGAGTCAGCGTCAGCGACGCGCTGGCCAGGTCCTGCTGCATGTGATCGGGGCTGGTAGTTCCAGTGAGCGGCAGCATCCCGACGGCTTGCGCGAATCGAAACACAATCTGCGCCGGCGTAGCCCCAAAGTGCGCGGCCAATTTCGCGAGCAGCGGATGCCCCATGACTTCGGGATTCGCCGTCAGCAGAGAGAAGCCTTGATAAACGATGCCGCGCTCGCGGCAGAACTCGCGGATATGGCGATCCCAGCCGATGCGCGCAAAACAACGGTTCTGCACGAAAGCCGGCGCCTCGGGCATTTGCTGCAAGTGCCGCAGCGACACGTTACTCACCCCGAGCACTCTTGTCCGCCCGGCATCGCGCTCCTTCACCATCGCGGCCCAGACTTCCGCGTCGTACTCGGTCCAGCCGTGGCCGGAGGCTGGTCCATGAAGCACGTAGCTGTCGACGTAGTCGGTGCCCAGATGCTCCAGGGAACTCGCCATGGACTGAGCAACTTGGTCGGTGAGGCTCGCCCGCGGATCGTACGGCAAGCGATGATCCTGGCCGGGCATGTAGGTGAACTTGGTTTGCAAGAAAACGTCGGCGCGAGTGACGATGCCGGCTGCATAGGCGGCGGCTAACCCTTCGCCGACGCCCGCCTCAAAATAATGGCGGCGCTGATTCGCGGTGTCGATGCCGCGGAATCCGGCCCGCAAAGCGAGCTCGGTGAGGGCGGCTGTCCTGTCCTCCTTCCAAGCGGTTCCGTAGAGGAAGGTGGGCGGGGTCATGCTGCTAGTTTACGCTGCTGCCCCCAGAGTCCGAAGTTTCGCCGATAGCGTGGTGCGCTTCAGCCCCAGCAACTCCGCGGCGGCGCTCTTGTTGCCGTGCGTCTGGCGGAGAGCGTCTTCCAATAATTGGCGCTCCATTAGACTGATGGTTTGGTCGAAGTCTAGACCGGTGTGAGCGGCGGCGATTTCGCGAACAGGTGCTGGCAGCGAACGGGCCTGTACCGGAATGCCGAAGTCGGCCGCCGTCAATTCTTCCCGCTCTCCACTCAGCGCGATCGCCATCTCGATGGCGTTCTCCAATTGCCGAACGTTCCCAGGCCAAGGCAAGCTCTGCAATCGAGCCATGGCATCGTCGGTCAACGTGCGTTCCACTATCTGCTCCAGGGCGCAGACCTTTGCGACAAAGTGTTGCGCCAGCAGTGGGATGTCCTCCACGCGTTCGCGCAAGGGCGGCGTCACGATGGGGACCACGTTCAGACGATAGTAGAGATCCTCGCGGAACCGACCCTCTTCCACGCGCCGCATCAGATCCACATTCGTCGCCGCGATCAACCGCACATCGACGCGCTGTGTATCCGAGCTGCCCACACGTTGAAATTCGCGCTCCTGCAGGAACCGCAGCAGCTTCGTCTGCATCTCCAGCGGCAGGTCGCCGATTTCATCCAGAAACAGCGTCGACCGGTGCGCCTGTTCGAACCGTCCTAGCCGCTGGTGGATCGCGCCGGTGAACGCGCCTTTGACATGTCCGAACAATTCGGCTTCGATCAAGTTCTCCGGCAGCGCCGCAGCATTGACCACCACCATCGGCATGTGAGCCCGGGGGCTCGCCCGATGCAACGCCCGCGCGATCATCTCTTTGCCTGAGCCGGTCTCGCCGGTAATCAGCACCGTCGCGCGCCGTGAGGCCACACGCTCAATAATCTCGGTGGTCCGTTGCATGGCGGGCGAGGTGCCCACCAAAGAAAGACGCCAGTCGCGTTTGGGTTCCATCCTGTCTCAAGAACATGATCGGGAGATCCCACACGCGACTGGCGTTCAGATTGGTCCTATTTGAAATAGCCAGTGGCTAAGGCCGGATCCGCTTCAATCGCGCGACCCCAGGCCTGCCGGGCCTCGTCATCCTTACCCATGGCCTTCAGCGCGTGGCCCAGGTTGAGCAACGCAGGAGAGAATTCGGGAGCGATCTCCGCCACGGTACGATAGCATTCAACCGATTCTTCATGCTGCCCGACCTGCTGCAACAGCAAGCCCAAGTTGTAGGGAATCTCGTAAGATGAATCGCCCGTGCCGCTGAGCTTCTGGTAAGCCGCCCACGCCTTCAGATGATCCTGCCGTTCGATCGCGATGGTGACCAACGCGCGCAACGCGTCCACATTGGTCGGCTGCAACGCGAGCACGCGTTCAAACGTCGCGTTCGCGGTATCGAGGTCTTCAAACTTCCAGCAGGCCAGTCCTAAGTTGAGCAGAGCCTCCACCCAATCCGGACGGTTCTTGACGCAAATTTCGAAGCTGTCAACGGCACCCGCAAATTCGCCCCGCTGCAATTGCAGGAAGCCCAGGCGGAAAGCGGCGTCTTCAAAATCGGGCGCGACCTTCACCAGGCGGTCCAGATACTGCTCGGCGTCCTGCAGGTTGCCGGACTGTTCCGCTCCAATGGCGAGGTTCCACAGCACTCCAGGCATTTCCGGGAAAGCCGCCAGTGCGTTTTGATACGCCTTAACCGCGTCGCCGATCTGGCCGCGTTGCTGTAGCGAAGCTCCCAGGTTGGCGTGAACCTCCGGCGCGCTGGGCCGGATGCGAGAAGCTTCGTTGTAGGCCAGAGTGGCCTGGTCCAGACGACCGCTGCGTTGATGAGCGACGCCCAGATTGAACCAGCCTTCGTAGGAATCGGACGCCAGCTTGACTAACTGAGAGTATTGCTGCGCAGCGCCCGCGTAGTCGCCCTTTGAGAGCGCCAGCGCGGCCAAGCTTTCCAGAGCCGGACGGCACTGCGGACGGATCTTGAGCAGGCGGTCAGAAAATTCTCGTGTCTTCGCATCTTCTTTACGCGCAACCGAAAGAGCGATCAGATTGGTGAGCAACTCTTCCGAGCTGGCGTTGCCCGGCAGCAGCTTGCGATATAGATCACCCGCTTCATCCAGGCGACCCAGGCGGTGCAGCGCGACGGCTTTCCCGAACAACGCACGGTCATTGTTGGACTGCGCACGCAGCGCTTCGTCAAAGCAGCGCACCGCTTGTTCGTTCTGTCCGGCGTGCAGCAGGCACAGCCCGCGTCCGGTGAACGCTTGCCACAGTTTCGGATTCCGTCCGGATGCGGCCTCGAATTCCGTGGCCGCTTCGCCGAACTTGCCTTGGCGTTCCAGCGCCAAACCAAGGTTGTAACGTGCCGAAGGATGCTTGGCATCGAGCGAGGCCACCTTGGCGTAGGAGGCAGCAGCATCTTCCCAGCGTTGTTGTTCAAAACGGACATGACCCAACGCGGAATATACTTCCGCTGGATCATCGCCACGTTGCGCGGCGGCTTCGAGCGCCTGCGCTGCTTCGTCCAGGCGACCGCTCGTGGCCAACTGAATGGCCTCGGCCAGTGCGCTGGTCGCGGCAGGACGGGTGGTTTTACCAGCTACCGGTCCATCTCCGCGCAGCAGCCGCTCAATCAATTCGTCGTCTACAAAAAATGCTTGCTGATCGTTGTTTTGCGCCATCTTTTTATCTCCTGTGCTTCCGCGCTACTTTGTCGATACCAATTCGAAAACGTTGACCGTGCCATGAACTTCGGCGGATTCCTCACCCTCTGAATAGAGACCAAGGCCCCCGGACCCGAGCCGGGTATCCCGCCATTCGTCGACCTTCTGACCCTGCACCCACGCAGTGAACGTCGGACCCACGGCGTCGAAGCGAACCTTATAGGTGGTGTCGACACGTACCTTCATAGGTAGGATCTTCTCCACTCGGCCTTCGTTCTTGCCATCAATAACCGCGTACCGGACCAGCGCGACCACGGGCTCGATGCCGGGCTTGAGCGCTTCCAACTTCACTACGTAGTAGTTTCTAGGATTCAAGCCGCGGTACATCCAGCCAACCGCCTTCTTCTGGATCTGCGCCGCGAATTCGATGCGGTAATCGCTGTAAGGCTGCGATCCGCGCAGCAGGGTGATGCGCCGCGAACTTCCCGCAGGCGCCCAATCTTCGATCCACCCGCCGCTGTTGATCTGCTTGCCCAGGTTGTACGCCGGGCCAGCTTGTGAGGTGGGCAAAGCCGAAGCTGTCTTCGAGTTCAATGCGGAGTAGGCAAAGGCGATGATAGCCAGCCCCAGAACGGCACCGATACCCGCCTTGAGCGCCACCGGCATGCGTGCCCACGGACCCGCCACTTCCTGGCTGTGCAGTTCCGGCAGATGCAGATCAATTTCGGGTTTCGAGGCGGCTTTAAACGCCTCATTTTGGGTCTCCGTTGCGATCAGGGTAGAGCGCGTCGAGCTCGGCTTGGCCGGCGTGGGGCTGGGTGCCTTCGCCGCTGGGGTGGGCTGGGCCGCAGGCTGGGCAACGACAGGTACCGGTGCAGCCGGCCGGGTCGGCTGAGGCTGGGCGACCTGCACTGGTGTGGTCTGCGCCGGCCCGGCTTGAACCACGCGAACTTCAGGACGACGATTCTTGGCGTTCGGTCCACGCAACGGACGCACAGCGGAACTGTTCGCCACAACCGCAGGCGCGGGTGTCACAGGAACTGATTTCGGAGCTGACTGAGCAGCAGGTTGCAGCGCGACCGGCTTCGCTTCGGGCACGGGAGCCGCTACGGGCCTGGGAGCCAGGATCATGGTGGGGCGCAGAGGAAGCGCGGAGGCCACCGGCACTTGCGGTTCGATCAAGACCGCCACTCCAGGGCTGATGATGGAGACTGGTTTACCGGCCGCCGCGATTGAACCGTGCAAAGTCACGGGCAGCGGACTCGTGGACGCCTCAGGAACGATTTCAGCGGCAGGAGACGGCATCGCCGTCACCGGGACCGGAGCATTCGACGGCGACGCAACGGGTTGCGGAGCCACCACCTCCGGCATCTGCATTGATGGCGCAGCTTTAGGACTCGGCAGTGGCACAGCGGCAGCGTTCTGGAACACCGGTTGGGTCCGCCGGGGTGCCTCACCCGGAAGATCCTGCCCGAAGCCTACAATTCCGAATTCCGCGCGAGACAGGTCGCCTAACACCAGTTCGATCAAAGGTGTCGGTTGCGGTCCTGCCTGCCAAATCACCGGCTGATCCGCTGGGGGATGGGGCTGATTCGTGATTTCCATGGCTACTCCGAGGGCGCTCGATAGCGCGATTTCTTTGGTTGTTTGTGAGATCTTTTGGGGTGTAACAGCAAGCGCAATCGCCTGCCGTGAAAACTCCCGGATTTCCAAGTTGCCGCCCCGGTAGCGGACCGGTCCCGCGGCGATTTCAATCACTGCCTCAAGCGCCACGGGGTTCGCCATACGCAGCGTGTTTTCCCGAGCCGAGGCGCTGGCGGCAAAAACCCGCCCAGGGATTGCAGGTGCGATGCTTACGGGAAGCGGTGGCTCCCCGCCTACTGCGACTTGCGGACTGTTGCCGCTCACCGGCTCTTCCACGATGTAACCCAGCATTCCCACCACCGGATCCTCTGGTTCAGAAGGTTTCTGCTGTGCCTTCGCCGGAACATTCGCGGGTCGCGTTGCTGTGGCCGGGCGGGCAGGTGCTGGCTCCGGCTTCGGCGGCGCCGCCGCTTGAACCAACACCGGGCCAGGAGCTGCAGCACTCTCTTCAGGCTCGGGTTCAACCACAGGCAGCGGTTTCGGTGGGGGCGGAGACTGCGTTTGCAGCAACCGGCTCAGCGCCAAATCGTTGAATTCTTCCTGATATCTCTTGCGATGCGCGTCTGAGCAAAACTCTGCGCCGCCGGTGAGGCGTTTGAGCAGAGCAAGCTCCTTCCCGCAATAGAGACATCGCATGGGTATTACATCGGCCCTATCCCTCTGTTCCTAAAGACCACCCTTACGACTTTCTCTGCGGTAAAGCACTTATGAAAATGATTTAAGGTGGAACCACTAGTTCACGGGGGTAGAGAGGGCGTAGGACGGCATGCGTCAGGGGTTCAGGAAATGCCTAAAGGTCTTGATCTGGTTAGACGATCTTCTCTCAGGTCCCAAGTGTGGGACAACCTTGACGGAGGATCGCATCCATGGCAAAAGTAGAAGTCCTAAAGAACCACTTGGAGACGCTGAAGGGCGCCATTCCGGACCTGAAAGGCGTGCTGCTCGCCTCAAACGAAGGGCTGCCAATCGCGCATTCCTTCAACAACGGGACGGACCCGAACCGCGTGGCCGCGTTAGCCGCCGCCGCGTCCCAGTTGGGCCGGAAGATCTCTGAAAACTTGGGCAGCGGCGCGCTCGGCGAAATCTCCGTACAAGCCGAAGAAGGCGCGTTGTTCGTCTACTCGGCCGGCACCAAGGCGATCCTCGCCGTGGTAACGCCGCAGGGCGCCAATGCAGGCTTGATCCACCTGGAAGCCCGGCAGACCGCCAAAGATATCGGCGACTTGTTTTAGTAGACGGTACAATCCCTACATGAGAATTCTGCGCACGTTCGCCGCCGCTGCCCTGCTGACCGCTTCGTCATGGGCTGCGGACACTTACGACTACCGCGTCCTGGCGACGGCGAAAACGTCCACGATGGAAAAAGAGTTGAACGAAGCCGCGGATGCCGGTTACGAGTTCAACTCCGTCATGGGCGGCGACACAGCCATGGGTGGCAAGGAAGTCGTCGTGGTGATGTCCAAGGTCGCAGGAGCCAAAGCCGGCGCGCGCAAGAAATACAAGTTGCTGGCCACCTCCAAAACGTCCACCATGCAGAAGGAAATCCAAGCCATGGGCGATGAAGGCTTCGAGTTCCGCGGCCAGACCGTATTCGAATCCACCTTCGGCGGACGCGAAGTAGCCATCATCATGGAACTGGATTCCACCAAACCGCCGCAACGCATTGAGTTCAAACTGCTGTCCACTTCCAAGACGTCGACCATGCAGAAAGAACTACTGGAAGCCGGCAAAGAAGGTTTCGCCCTAACCGGTCTCACCGTCGGCAAAACGGCACTAGGCGGTAACGAAATCATCAGCATCATGCGCCGTTCCGGAAAATGAAGTTCGCTCAGGCTCTTCTTATCCTGGCCATTTATGGGTGCCCATCCTTATCGGCGCAGTCCCCAGAATCATATCTTAGTCTGAGCGCAGATCAAGCTCGAAAGATCGCACAGTCTACTCGTGTTTCTGGACAAGTAGGTAAAAGCCTCGATTTCCGTATTCTTGCGACGGACAGAAGCTTCAACTATAAGCTTCGGGCCACGTGGATGACGCCCGACGTCATCGGCGCTAACGCGCGATTGCTGCAACTGAGTTTACGCCTCTCTGATGACCAAACGCGCAAGCTAGTCGCGGAAGCAGAAGCTATCCGCGACACCGTGATTTTAGTGGAACTCGATCCCCGCGAGGGTTCTGGGTAATTCCAAGAGATTGGGTGCCGATTCTACAGGCGAGACAGGGTGCCGCTCAAAACGTGACCGGACGTGATACTCCTGAATTACGGAACATCAAAGCACTTGCCGGCGCTGCCCGCCGAGACTATAACTACGACGTCTTCTGGGTCGTCTTCCCCTTGAAGAATAATGACGGCAAGCCCGTATTCGGACCAGAAGCTCAGGAGGCCGAACTGGTGGTCCATATCTACGACAAAGAAGGCACCGTCCGGTGGCCCATTCCTGAGGCGATCCGACGCCTCACACAATAACGGATGTCAGGATGTCGTGGTATCGGTCACGGCAGCTCGGATCCGACGCGCCGCCGCACGACCGATCTCTGCCGCCAGTTCATCCTCCGAAGCCTGCTTCACGCGCTCGAAGCTTCCGAAGTGACGCAGTAACTTCGTCGACGTCTTATCCCCGATCCCCGGTATCAACGCGAGCTCGCCTTTCAGCCGGGACTGGTTCCGACGCGTGCGATGGAACGTGACAGCGAACCGGTGAGCCTCGTCGCGAACCTGCTGGATCAAGTGCAGCACCGGCGAGAATTTGTCTAGAATGACCGGCTCCTCTTCCTGCCCGTACACGTAGATCCATTCCTCGCGTTTCGCGATCGACGCCAGCGGTTGCCCCGTGATCCCTAGATCTTCCAGCGCTGCCGCAGCCGCGTGCAACTGACCCAGTCCGCCGTCGACCAGGACCAAGCTGGGGAACTCCGTGCCTTCTTCTTTCAATCGACCGTACCGGCGCGTGATCACCTCCGCCATACTCGCGAAGTCATTATTCCCCACGACGGTCTTGATGATGAACTTGCGATAATCCGCCTTCTTCATCTTGCCGTCTTCCCACACCACCATGCTCGCGACCTTGTCGGTGCCTTGGATGTGGGAAATATCGAAACACTCGATGCGATTCGGAGCCTTCTCCAGATTCAACGCATCCGCCAGCGCTTGCTGGATCGCATCCGACGACGGCTTCAGCACTCGGAAACGTTGCTCGAAACTATGCCGAGCGTTCGATTCCACCAGCGACATCATCGCCTTCTTCGTTCCGCGCTGCGGGGTGTGAATCTCGACCTTGCGGCCGCGACGTTCGCTGAGCAACTCTTCCATCACGTCGCGATCTTCAAACTCTACCGGCACATGGATGATCGCCGGCACGTAGGGCTCGTTGAGATACAACTGCTTCAACAGCGCCGCGAAGAACTCCGGAACATCGAACTCATGCTGATCTTCCCAATAGAACTCGCGCCGGTCGACAATGTGTCCGCCACGCAGATGGAACAGATTCACCGCGACCAGAGGCAGCTCGGCGTAGTAAGCAAAGATGTCGGTGTCGTCGCCCTCAGCCGTAGACATCTTCTGCTTCTCGCCGACTTCCTCCACCGTGCGCAGCAGTTCGACCAGCGCAGCGGCTTCTTCATAACGCGTGGCCGCGCTGGCCGCTTCGATACGACCCCGCAGCGCCGCCGCCAGATCTTTGTGGCGACCCTCCAGGAACAAGCGCGTGTCGCGCGCGGCCTCGGCGTAACGTTCGTCGGTGACCAGACCTTCGACGCACGGACCGTGACAGCGGTTGATATGAAACTCCAGACACGCGTGTGAATGCTTCTTGGTCAGGTCCACCTTACAGGACGGAATCCTGAAGTGGCGATTGATCAGGTTCACCAGCCGATACGCCAGGTTGCCCGGGAAATACGGCCCATAGTAAGTCGACCCGTCCTTGCGCAGCCGCCGCGTTACGTACACGCGCGGATACTTCTCGCCCGTGAGCTTGATATACGGGTACGTCTTGTCATCGCGCAGCAGAATATTGAAGCGAGGCTTCCACTGCTTGATGAGATTGTTCTCCAGCGCCAGCGCTTCCTTCTCGTTATCAACGTGGATGTAATCGATCTGCCGAGCGGTGTGGATCAGCGTGCCGGTCTTGGTGTCCTGCAGGCGGTCTTCGTTGAAATAGCTGCGGACGCGGTTCCGCAAATTCTTCGCCTTGCCCACATAGAGCACGGTGCCGTGTTCGTCTTTGTAGAGGTACACGCCAGGCAGCGCCGGAAGCTCGGCTGCACGTTCACGCAGGGTCTGAGATGGAGGGCCTATACTTGAATTGTGGCACGTGTAGTTCTGCTCGCTCTCCTCGGCGCAGGTTGTATTTACCCGCAACTGCTGCCACCCCCTCCGCCTGATCCGAATCCTCCCAAATACGAGGAGCCGCCCGAAGAGGACGAAAGTCTCTCCACGCCGAAGGTTTACACCTTCAATCCGTTGCAGGCAAAAAAAGAAATCTCCGTAGGCGACTTCGCCATGAAGCGCGGCAACTTCAAGGGAGCCGTCTACCGCTTCCGCGAAGCGACGCAGTGGGACGACGGATCGTCGGAAGCATTCTTCAAACTCGGCGAGGCCAGCGAGAAGTTGAAAGACTACGCCGGCGCGCGCGAAGCGTTCACCAAGTACCTCGCATTGGTCGCTGACAAAAAGAAGACCGAAGAAGTTCACAAGCGGCTCGCCAAGTATCCCGCCAGCGTCGCACCCTCCAAGCCGGGGGAAGCGGTCGGTCTCAAGGACGCGCTGAAAGAAGATCGCGGCGCGGCGGCAACGGTCCGTTCCAAGGGCATTATCCAAAGATGACGCAAGGCATCCCCAAGCAATGACGGACAAGATCGTCGTGCTTTCCACCTGCGACTCCCAGGAAAGCGCCGCAGCCCTGGCCCGAGAACTCGTCGAACAGCGCCTCGCCGCCTGCGTGAACATCCTCCCCGGAGCTCGCAGCATCTACCGCTGGCAGGGCAAAATTGAGGACGCAGCCGAGTGGGTCCTGGTCATCAAAACCCGTCGCGACCTGTTCGCCCGCCTGCGCGAGACCATCGCCAAGACCCATTCCTACGAGGTCCCCGAAGTGATCGCGATCCCCATCCTCGACGGCTCCGAGCCCTATCTGGCGTGGCTGGATGGTCAATTGTTGGCCCCCGAAGCGGAGTGAACCAGACTCCCGGGATTGCGGCCCCGTAGCGCACTGTGCTAACAATGGTTTCTTGGCAATATGGCTTACGTAATCGCTGAACCCTGCATCGGAACCAAAGACACGGCTTGTGTGGACGCCTGCCCGGTGGATTGTATCCATCCGAAGAAAGACGACCCGAAGTTCGACGCCGAACAATTGATCTACATCGACCCGGTCGAATGTATCGATTGCGGCGCCTGCGTCCCGGTTTGTCCGGTGTCCGCGATCTTCGCGCTCGACGATCTCCCAGAGAAGTGGGGCGATTTCGCGCAGAAGAACGCCGCGTACTTCGGTCGCTAGACCGCTCGCGCATTCCCCGATCCCTACTAGAATTGGAGTAGCTCTCCAATGCCTATCCACAATAGCGCCCAAATTCCGCTCGCGCTGTTCGTGGTCTTCGTCTCCGCGAAACTACTGGGGGAAATATTTGAACGGCTCCGACAACCCGCCATCGTAGGCGAGATCCTCGCCGGAATCCTGATTGGACCCCACGTCCTCGGCTGGATCGCGCCCAGCGAAATCGTTTCCATCCTGGGCGAACTAGGGGTGATGTTCCTTCTCTTCCGCGTCGGGCTGGAGGTGAAATCCTTTGAGCTGGTCGCACTCGGCGGACAGGCGCTTTTGGTAGCTGCGGCGGGCGTTGCTGTTCCCTTTCTCTGCGGCTGGGGCCTATCCGTCTGGTGGGGACTCCCCACGTTGGAATCCGTCTTCATCGGCGCCGCTATGGTGGCCACCAGCGTCGGGATCACCGCACAAGTGCTCGCCGCCGGGGGCTGGCTCTCCGAACGCGCCAGCAAGTTGATCGTAGCCGCCGCCGTCATTGACGACGTTCTGGGGCTGATCGTTCTCGCCGCCGTCAGCAGCATGGCTCGCGGAGCGATCGACTATACAGAACTGGCCATCACTGCGGGACTCGCCGCCGGGTTCACGATCCTGATCGTCTTCGCGGGCTCGCGCTTGATGGGCAGTCTACTGCCAAAAGTCCGCCGAGGCATGCACGCAGCCGAGGCCGAATTCACCATCGCACTCAGCTTGCTCTTCGCACTCTCGGTGCTAGCGACCTACGCCGGG
The DNA here is from genome assembly GCA_943328975.2 of Bordetella parapertussis. Classification (GTDB taxonomy): domain Bacteria; phylum Acidobacteriota; class Terriglobia; order Bryobacterales; family Bryobacteraceae; genus Palsa-187. The sequence continues at coordinate 98,642 of CALQCC020000014.1, forward strand.
GTCGCCGCCATCATCGGCGCGTTTCTCGCCGGCATGGCACTTTCGGAGGCAGTCGAGCCGCGCGTGCACCACCTGACGGACGGTGTGACCGAGTTGCTGGTGCCGTTCTTCTTGGTAGGCATCGGACTGAACCTGGACGTCACACTGTTCCGCGACGGCCCCACAATTCTCTTCGCTTCGATCATCGTTCTGGCGGCCGTGTTGTCCAAGCTGGCTGCCTGCGGCCTGGCCGCGCTGCCGTTGGGCCGGACCGACGCCATCCGCATCGGCGTAGGCATGATCCCGCGCGGCGAGGTCGGCATGGTGGTGGCGCAAATCGGACTGGGCTTCGGCGTCATGGCGCAGAGCGTTTACGGAACCATCGTGTTCATGTCGATCGCCACCACGCTGATCGCCCCGCCGTTGCTGCGACTTGCCTTCCGAGGCGCTGTCCCAGGAGGTACGCCCGACTCCGATTCCATGCGCATTGGTTGATGTTATCTTCCGCACGCTGAACCACATCGCGGCGCAAGCACCCGGTTCGCGCGATTGTTGCCGCTACCTTCACGGCAGTGAAACTCACGATTTTATGGATGGCAAGCTGCGCGGTCTTGTTCGCGCAGGGCAGCGCAGACTTGCGGGAAGACTTCGGCGCGGACGCCTATGTCGGCTTGTCGATTGATACGTTCAGTGCTCAAGATCATCGCGACGTCTTGTACCAAAACCCGCGAGACAACGGCGCGCAGCGGCAGCGTGTGATCGGAGGTTTCAACCTCGCTTACCGGCTCGCGGGAAAACCCACGAATCCACGCGCCCCGCAACTCTGGCTCATCGGACAAACACAGCATGGGGCACGCAGCGCGGAACTGAGTTCGTCCACCGCAGTCCCAGGACAACAGTTGGTACAGTTGCTCCGCAACGCATCCAGCCTGGAAGCGCACCTCGGACTCCGCTTCGAATTCCTTTCGCTGAACGCTGGACATCCCGACCCCGCGCGCGTGTACATCAAAATGCAAGCCGGATTCCTGAGCATCGCGCAAACCGGAGGCGACGCATTCGATGTCCACAAGATAGCGCTAGGCGTCCTAACAACTGGAGGCCGGTACGCGGGCAGCTACATGGAAGCCGGCTACGGACGCAACGACGTGTTCCGCATCCACCGCTACCGCCGCGTGTTAGTGACCGGCCATCTAACATGGGGATCGGAAATTTGGCGCAGCCGCGGCATGCGTCCCTTCGTATCGATCTCAGTCGACGGCGACGCGGGGATCGGAGCCGACAGCGTTCAAACCGCGATCGGCATGAGCTTCGACGTCGATAAGATTTTCTAGCTGGGCAGGATCGCCAGCACCGCGCACTGCATCAGACCGCCCGGGGAAATATCGGGGGTGATGAACGTGTGGCGCGCCGGGCGCGAGTGTTCGTCCGGGAACATCACCAGCCACTGCTGATTCACGATTGCGCGATAAGCAGGCTCTTTCACCCACACTTCCAGCTTGAGGATATTATCCGTGGAACCGCCCGCCGCTTCCATCAAACGGCGAATGTTCGCGAACATCACAGCAGCCTGCGCCTCGGGACCTTCGGCGAAAGCTCCGCCCTTATCGGGAACTTTTCCAAAGATACTTCCGCTAGCCAAAAAGGGGCCGATCTTGGATGCCGATGGGATCGGATTCGTATGGTGAACACCGGGGATTTCAACGCTCTGTCGTTTCATGAACATCCATTGTCGCACTCAGTCGCACGGTTTACCGGGTAGCCGGAGGAGCGCCTGCCAGCGTAAATCGAAGATTGAAATACACCACGTTTTCGTGCGCGGCCTTAGGCGCACCCGGGGCCACGAACCACGGATTGCGCGTCAAGTAGGCGTATTGAACCATGGCCTGCAGCGCACCGATCTTGCCATCTCTCCAGATCGTCTGCGTAAGGCCGCTGGTGATTTCCTGCGTGCTCCGGTTCTGACTATTCGGAGAACCCGTGAAGCCGTACCCGATATTGGTGATGCCATCCGCATCCACGATCGCGTTCCTACCAATGTAGACTCCCCCGTAGTAGGCATAGAGCAGGCTGTTCTTCCTTTGGAACTCCACACCCGAAGCGGTCGAACCGGAGTGAATCATGGAAGGGCTGCCGTTCGGGCGAACTACGAAGTCGGGAGCAATTCCGAACAAGTAGCGGCCCTCGCCATTGCCCCAGAAGTTGTTCGAAAACAATCGCAGGTTTTTGTAGACTTCAACATTTCCGTTGAGCGATCCTCCGGCGCCGTTCTTGCGAAAGAACTGCTCCGTCACGGGATTGAAGAGCCGAACCGCGCTGGTCACGCCGATCGCCTCCAGATGAACACGCGCGGTGGGATCCCATGCGATCTTGCCGAGGATGTCGGGCCGAACGTTGGGAGTGGCAATTCCATTGGCGACGCTTTGATCCAGCTCCGATCCAATCAGCGGTGCGAGCCGAGACGGCAACACGGGTACACCCGCACCGCCCGAGCCACCGAAGTACTGCGTGGAGTTTTCTACCCCAACAGCCATCGTGACCTTCTCGCTAGGATGATAGAGCAGCCGAGCACCAGGGATGCGGCCCCACGGAAGTCCATTCAAGTAGTTCGCGTCCACCACCTGCGCGTAAAACAGATCCGCAGGCAGAGCGGATATCTGTCGGCGGTTGGGAACCATCATGCTCCACGATTGGCCGGCCACCATCTCCCACTTGTCTTTCCGTAGATCCAACCAAAACAAACGAATCCGGTAGAGCAGACTATTGCTGGTCACCTGGGTGTTGAAAGACGCGTTGCCGACGCCTCCGACGAAATCCCCTTCGTAATACCCAAGCACATTCATGCCCTTGACCTTGGTATCCACGCGAAATCCGATGCGCGAATTTGCGACCGTGAGCTTATTTTCTGAAAGTCTCCCCGCAAGCACATTGTTGTAAGGGATACTCGCAAAGTTAGACTGCAGGCTGGTGCCCGCGTTGGTGCTGCGAAAGGTATTCGTGAGATCGAGAAAACCAACCGGAGTGATCGTCATGTCGCCCACCTTCACCTGCAGTGGCGCAGTCTGATTCGCGGGCGGAGCGGACGAGGCCACGATCGGCGCAGCTAGAGTGGCCGCAGCAGTGCGCCCTTGCGCGGCCTGCTCTAAGCTCTCGATCTTGCGTTGCTGTTCGGCCACCGTAGCCTGCAGCTTTTGCAGAAGCTCCAGCACCTGTCGCAATTCGGGCGAAGAAGGCAGAACCGATTGCTCTATCGTCTGCGCCTTCGCGGAAGCGACTAGAGACACCCCTGCCAAGAAGGCGGGGAGCAGTGATTTCATTGAGTAGTTCCTCCGCTGAGACAAGCGCTTGTAGCCCCATCATGCGCCGAAAGAAGATTCAGAACTATAGCCTCTGGGAGGGATAGTGCGGCCCAGCATTAGGGAGGTTGACGACGTAAGCAGTGGCGGAAAGAAGAAAACCTACAGGAAACACACTAGAAAGTGGTGCCCGGGGTGGGACTTGAACCCACACACCCGTTGCCGGATAAGGGATTTTAAGTCCCTTGCGTCTGCCGATTTCGCCACCCGGGCACAATGAAAATACTGTCTTATTACACCACAGGGGCGCTGCTTTTCCCTATCTTACGACCCCGGTCATCGGGCTGCTGGCTGAGGCGTAGAGCTTCTTGGGCATTCGTCCAGCAAGGAAAGCGTAGCGGCCGGCTTGCACCGCGTAGTTCATGGCCGTTGCCATGGAAACGGAATCTTCGGCGGCCGCTATGGCCGTATTCATAAGGACCCCGTCAAAACCGAGTTCCAATGCGATCGCCGCATCGGACGCGGTACCGACGCCGGCATCCACGATGAGCGGCACTTCTGTAATCATTTCGCGCATGATGCGCAGGTTGGTCAGATTCTGAATCCCCAGGCCGCTGCCAATAGGGGCGCCCAGAGGCATGACCGCGGCGGCTCCGGCATCAATCAGCCTGCGCGCGTTCACAAGATCGTCGTTGGTGTACGGCAACACGACAAAGCCTTCTTTGGCGAGCACGCGGGTCGCTTCGACCAGACCAGCATTGTCAGGGAAAAGCGTGCGCTCGTCACCGATCACTTCCAGCTTGACCCAGTTGGACATTCCAGCTTCGCGACCCAAGCGCGCGGTGCGGATCGCCTCATCTGCAGTGAAACAGGCGGCGGTGTTGGGGAGCAGAAAAAATTTGGAGGTATCGATGTAGTCGAGAAGAGATTCCTGCGTCCGATCGAGACTAACCCGGCGGACCGCCACGGTGACAACTTCTGCTCCCGAGGCCTCATGGCAGCGAGCCATCTCCTGGTGGCTGCGGTACTTTCCCGTACCGATGAGGAGGCGGGATCGGAAGGCGCGTCCGGCGATAGTCAACTGCGTGTCCATGACTCTATTGTAAAGTGACGCGCCAGGCCCTGGACATGAAGTCCAATGGTGCCCTAAACTCAGAGAGACGCTCCTGAGCGGGAGTAATTCAGTGGTAGAATGCCAGCTTCCCAAGCTGGACGTCGTGGGTTCGAATCCCATCTCCCGCTCCATCTTTTCAATGAGTTGCGAAGATCCAGCAACTTCTTCCACTCCACTCCACTCCATTAAGCCGCAAAGACGCTGTTTTCAAGCTCCTCTGCCGCTTCGGCC
>CALQCC020000015.1 GCA_943328975.2 Bordetella parapertussis
GGTCGATAGCGAGCATAACGGCGCGCATCAATGCTTGCGCGGCGGGCGCGACGGCGTCACCAAACTCATCCTAACGGCGTCCGGCGGGCCCTTTCGTGAAACGCCGCGCGAGCAGCTCGCATCTGTATCTGTAGAGCAAGCTTTAAACCATCCAACCTGGAAAATGGGGCAGAGAATTACGATCGATTCCGCCACCTTGATGAACAAGGGATTTGAAGTGATCGAGGCCTGCTGGCTGTTCGACTTCCAGCCGAAGGAAGTGGATGTGGTTGTGCACCCGGAATCGAAGGTCCACGCGATGGTGGAATACGTGGACGGCAGCGTGATCGCTCAAGTGTGCGCGACCGATATGCGGATGCCCATCCAATACGCGATGACTTACCCGGAACGCGCCGCCGCGCCGGTACCGCGCATCAATTGGCGCGAGACTTCGCGCTGGAACTTTTATGCTCCCGATTTTGAAAAGTTTCCGTTGTTGAGCCTAGCCTACCAAGCTCAGGAAGCGGGCGGAGCGGCCACTGCAATCTTGAACGCGGCCGATGAGATCGCCGTGGCGGAGTTTTTGGCCGGCAAGATCCCCTTCCCAGGGATTTGGGAAACAGTAGCGGAAACGTTGGAACGGATGCCCGTGCGCGAGCCCAGTTCGATCAATGAAGTACTGGAAGTGGATCGTGAAGCGCGGCGCGTGGCAGCCGAAGTGATTGCCGGTCGAGCCGTAGTGGCGGCACGGACGTAAAATAAAAGGAACAACATGTTAGGCGGCCTGCAAACAATCTGGTGGTTCCTGGTCCTGATCGGCGTGATGATCCTGCTGCACGAGATGGGTCATTACCTGGTGGCGCGGCTCTTCGACGTCCACGTGGAAGCCTTCAGTTTCGGCTTCGGTCCGCGGTTGTTCGGTTTCAAGCGCGGCGAAACCGATTTCAAGTTTTGCGCGTTCCTGCTAGGCGGATACGTGAAGATGGCCGGCGAGCAGCCGGGTGAGATTTCAGATACCAACGTGGCGAATATGGATCCGCGTGCGTTTCCGGCGAAACCCCGATGGCAACGGCTGTGCATCATCTTTGCCGGACCGGCGGTGAACTTTGTGCTGGCGATCCTGATCTTAACCGGCCTGTTCATGTACGAGTATCCGAAGGTCTCCGATCTGCCGAACCCGGTGATCGCGACCGTAACAGCGGGCGGGGCGGCGGCGAAGGCCGGCGTGCTGGAAGGCGATCGAGTTGTAAATTTCGATGGGCTGGAAGGCCCCAACTGGGAAGCGATCCGGCGCAAGGAACTGGTGGGCGTGGGACGTATCATCCCCGTCACGGTGCTTCGCAACGGGCAACGCGTTCAGATGAACATTACGCCGACGGTGAGCGATACGCAAGGTGGCGGCTCATCCGGGTGGAATGCGCAAATCGATGTCCAGGTGGCTGGACCCTGCTGCGGTGTGGATGCGATCGAAAAGGCGGGGCTCAAGAGCGGCGATACGTTCGTCAGTATGAACGGCCAGCCGATTCGCAGTGCCGCGAAGTTAATTGAAGTGGTGGAGAAGTCCGCAGGCGCTCCGATTCAAGTTGTGTACTTGCGCAACGGCGAACAGCATGAGACCTCAGTCACGCCGGCCTGGACAAAAGAAGACGGCACGGGCCGTTGGCGCATCGGCGCAGCGCTGCAATCACCGGTCGAATTGGTGAAGCTTCCGTTCCGCGAGGCTGCTGCCGAATCCTGGCGGCAGAACCAACAGAACGCCATGATGATTTATCGCTTCCTGCAGAGCATCGTGGAACAGCGGATGTCAGCGAGGTCCATTGACGGTCCGATCGGTATTGCGGTGCAATCCGGTAAAGCGGCCAAAGAGGGAGCAGTATCCTTCCTCGGTCTGATGGCTGCCGTGAGTCTGAACCTGGCGGTGGTGAATTTGCTGCCGATTCCGCTGCTAGATGGCGGCGGCATCCTGATGCTGCTGATCGAAATGTTGATGCAGCGCGATCTCAGCATGCGGGTCAAAGAGGGCATTGTGAAGGTAGGCTTCGCATTCCTCATGATGGTGATTGTCTTTGTGATCTACAACGACATCTCCAAGATCCTGCCGGGCGGCTGACGCCTGTAACGCGTTTTGGATTTGAGATTCGGCTACAATCTCTTCCATGACCCGTCTGTTCTCCACACTTCTTCTGCTCGCCTCCAGCGTGTTCGCGCAGAGTTCTGGCGCGGATTTCGCGCAGCATCTGGCCAACGAATACCGCATGGTTCCGAACGTCACCTATCTCACGATGGGCGGCGTCGATATCAAGCTGGATGTGTACCAGAAGCGCAACGTGACCACTCCGCAGCCGACGCTGGTTTACATGCATGGCGGATTCTGGGTGGCGGGGAACAAAGAGGCTGCGATTCTGGCGCTGGCTCCGTGGCTGGAGATGGGCTGGAATGTGGTCAACGTGGAGTATCGATTGGGCGCAGTCGCTCTGGCTCCCGCGGCGCTCGAAGACTCGCTGTGCGCGCTGCGATTCATCGCGGCTCCGGCGCAATTGATGGCGTATAATATTGATCCGGCGAAGATCGTTGTTACTGGCGAATCGGCGGGCGGGCATTTGGCGCTTTCGCTCGGAATGATTCCGGACAGCGCGAAGCTGGACCTGGAATGCGCTGCCACCACGCCGCTTCCGAAAGTAGCTGCGGTGATCGACTGGTACGGGATCTATGACGTGGGCGATGTGATCGATGGACCGAACTTTCGCGCGGCGGCCGCTCGCTGGTTCGGTAGCTTGCCGAATCGCATGGAGATCGCCAAGCGCGTTTCGCCCATGACCTACGTGCGCGCAGGCTTGCCTCCCATCATGATCATCCACGGCGATGCGGACCCCACCGTGCCGTATCCGCAGGCGGTGAAGCTGAAGGCGGACCTGGATCGGCTGAAGGTGCCGAACCAACTTGTTACGATCCCCGGCGGCGGGCACGGCAACTTCACGCCGGAGCAGCGGACTATGATCTATCGCAATATCCGGGAGTTCCTGGCGAAGAACGGACTGACGAAGTAGCGCGGCGCTGAACCGGCCTCTCGGAAGAGACCTGGAAGTGTGACACAATAACAGAGACCTGATTTTTACTCACCGGTTCTCTCGCAATGACCCACGCTGATTTCCCCGATACGCCCGAGACGTCCCTAGTGGACCCTTCTTTGGAAGGTGCCGCAGATTCCTCGTTTGGCGACATACTCTCTGAATTCGACAAAGCCCACCACACCCAGGGCGGGACGATGGAAGGCACTGTTGTCTCGGTAACCCCGGACGCGGTGTTCGTCGACATCGGCCGCAAGATGGATGGTGTCCTGCCTCCGGACCCGCGGCTGAAGCCCGGTACGAAGGTGGTGGTCTCCATCCGTGGGCGCGACGAGGATGGCACCATCCTGCTTTCCACGCTCAAGGTGGAAGTGCCCAAGGATTGGTCGGGCCTCGAGGCGGCGTTTGCCAACAAGAGCACCATCTCCGGCATCGTCACCGAAGCGGTGAAGGGTGGCTTGCGTGTCGATGTAGGCATGCGTGCGTTCATGCCGGCTTCGCGCAGCGGCGTACGCGACATGGCGGACCTGCCGAAACTGGTGGGGCAGACTATCGAATGCCGCATCACCAAGCTCGACAAAGAAGCCGAAGACTTGGTTGTTGACCGGCGCGTCATTCTGGAAGAAGTTGAGAAGCAAGCCAAGCAGCAGGCCTTTGAAGGTCTGCAAGAAGGCGCGGTAATGCGCGGGACGATTCGTTCGCTCACCGATTTCGGCGCGTTCGTCGACCTGGGTGGCATTGACGGATTGCTGCATATCTCCGACATGACGTATTCGCGCGGCGCCAAGCCGGCGGACATCGTCAAGGTCGGCGATCAGATGGACGTCAAGATCCTGAAGATCAGCCGCGAGAAGCGTAAGATCTCGCTGGGCATCAAGCAACTGCAGCCCGATCCGTGGGCGGCTGTGGCGGAGAAGTATCAAGTAGGTCAGCGCATCAAGGGCAAGGTCGCTCGCGTGGCCGATTTTGGCGCGTTCGTAGAACTGGAGCCGGGTCTGGAAGGCTTGATCCACGTTTCTGAGATGTCCTGGACCAAGCGCAACGTGCGCGCGGTGGACGTCGTGAAGGAAGGCGAACTGGTGGATGCCGTTGTCCTGGGCGTGAACGTCGCGGACAAACGCATCGCGTTGGGCCTGAAGCAGGCGTTGGGCGATCCGTGGGAAGAGGCTGTCTCGAAGTACCCGTTGGGTGCGACGGCAGAAGCTCCGATTACGAGCTTGGCGCAGTTTGGCGCGTTCGTCGATCTGGGTGGCGGCATCGAAGGCATGATTCACATTGGCGACATCACCAATGAGAAGCGCTTGAATCATCCGAACGAGATGCTGAAGATGGGCCAGGTGGTGAAGGCCGTGGTGACGGAAGTCGACAAGGCTCGCCGTCGCATGCGCCTCAGCATGAAGGCTCTGGAACCGACCTCGGTGGACGAGTTCCTGGCTGAGAACAAGGTCGGGGATGTGGTTACCGGTCGTGTCGTCGACGTGTCGGGCAAGCGCATGAAGGTCGAATTGGGCGAAGGCGTCATGGCGTTCGCGGCGATGCCGGAATCGAAGAAGGAAGCGGCTGCGGCGAACAATTCGCCGAAGGTTGATCTTTCCTCAATGACGGCGATGCTATCGAGCAAGTGGAAGTCGGGCGGCGGTGGCAGCAGTGCCAGCGAACCGGAAGGCATCCACGCCGGTCAGGTGCGCAGCTTCAAGATTTCCGCGATCGATCTGGAGAAAAAGAAGATCGACGTGGAGTTGCAGGGCGCGTAGAAAACAAGTCAGTTTCAAAAACGGGCGGCGGGCAGAAATGCTCGCCGCTTTTGTTTTGCGCGGGACCCCTGATTAGGGGCTACTTCTTCGACTTGGAGAAGAAGTAGCCCAGCAGGCCGCTGAGGCCGCCACCGCCGGCGGATTTCTTGGGCTTGTCGCTCGGTCCGTTGATGCGTTCCGCCAGTTGGGCGACTCCCTTGCCGAAAGGGGTGGAGGATGGCACGGGCTTGCCCTCCATCAGAGCTGCCTGCACGGCTTCGTAGTCGCTCGGGATGGTCTCGAAGACCTCGGTGTGGAGAGCGGTGCCGATGACGTCGCGATTGAGGCCCACGTCGCGCTGGTAGCGATTGACCACCAGGCGGGTTTTCCATTTACCGATCTTGTTGGTTTCCAGGTATGAGAGCGCACGCTGGGCGGATTGCAGGGCCGGCAGTTCGTTAGTGGTGACCAGCAGGAGATCGGTAGCGGCGCGGGCTTGGCTGAGATTCCACTCTCCGTAAACGCTGCCGGTATCGATGATCACAACATCGTAGGCATGGCGGGCGTAGTCGATGATCGGCGATGCGTCCACAAATTGCGGGATGCCTGTCACAGCGAGATCAGGGGCCAACAGTACGTCGATTCCGTTCGAGGTGGCGACGGTGGTCTTCCATAGATCGGGATCCAGTTCGTTGCCGCGCTGCAAGACGTCCATGAAGCTGAACGACGACTTGAGCTTCAGTAGGAAAGACATGGTGCCGGCCAGGGGATCGAGGTCGGCCAACAGAATCCGCTTGGCGCCCATGCGTTTCCATTGGAAAGCCAGGTTGCAGGCCAAAGTGGTGGCTCCGCAGGCTCCTTTGGCGGGCATGACGACGATAATCTTGGCCTGCGCTTGGGCGGCGGCGCTTTCTGCGACGGGCTGCAAGCGGGCTACTTTCCCCAGGGCCGCTTCCATCTGCTCTGAAGTTACCGGTCGCAGGAGGAAGTCTGAAGCTCCGGCGCGCAAGCACTTCAGAATGGAATCGGGATCGTTGGCGGCTAATACGGCCAGAACTTGGACTCCGCTGATGCGGGTTAGTTCGGGAAGCAACGCCAGAGCCTGCTCCGGGCTGGACGCGACATCCAGGAAGATGAGCTGGGATGGGGACGCTCCAAGCTGCTGGGGAATAGTTCGGGGCGCGGGATAAGAGCCCAGTTGGCTGAGTGGAACAGCAGTAAGATGCTGAATTAGAATCGGTTCCAGCTCTGTTACAAGGTGGCGGTCCGGACTGATTAGAACAGCCCGCCGGGGCGAGGTAACGGCGGGGTCATGTCGCTGCATGGTGTCGTCCGGGACAAATCTGAGAAAGTTTCAAAGAAGTTATTCGACTAATCCAGATCATATCATGAGAGTCCTCCGGGCTTCACCGTACTAAGGCTTCATAGGCACGAAAAATCGGCTAAGGGGGAGGTATCTCTCACCGATAAGGAACTAGCGACAGCCTAAACCAACATGACGACACCAATTGGAATCAACCAAATCCGTAACCTGGGCATCGTGCCTTCAGAGGACGCGCCCCGGACCATCTCGATCTGCGACACGCAGCCGGTGACCGCCGAGGGGGTGCGAACGCTGTTGGCCGGGGCGGAGGACTTGAAATTCGACAAGGCCTGGGAGTCTCCTCAGCAGGCATCCCAACGGATGAACGAACAGGCTCCGGATGTTTTGATCCTGGATAAAGGGTTCGGCATGCAGGCGGTTCTGGACTGGTTGGGAGAATGGAAGTCTAGTCCGGGGTATTCGGCCAAGGTGGGGATCGTGGTTTGGGGCGTATCGGTGACCGAGGCGGAGGCGCTTCGCTTCTTGCAGGCGGGTGCGCGGGGAATCCTGCGTAAGACTGCGGGGGTGGTAGCGGTGCTTTCGTGTCTGCGGGCGGTTGCCGCCGGGCGCAGCTGGATGGAGGATTGTGTATTTCGCGAGAACGGTCGCGCGGACCGCTATCCGCGTAGCGAATTGACCGCGCGAGAGCAGCAGGTTCTGGAACTGGTGGAGCAGGGTTACAAGAACAAAGAAATTGCCTCGGACCTGGGTATCCGGCCTGGCACGGTCAAGATCCATCTGAAACACATCTTCGAAAAAACCGGAGTGCGTGGGCGTTACGGCTTGGCCTTGAGCGGACTGCGCGATCGGGGCTTGGTATCCTTGCCGGTCTAACGAACCGGCAGTTCGCGCGGTGATATAGTGATGTTGACGTGCGAACAATCATACTTGCAATTACGCTGGTGTCCAGTTGCGCCTTCGCTCAAAGCCCTCTGATCAAAGTCCTGTCAGAGGAACTCGACCGCAACTTCACGTATCTGAAACAGAATGGACAGCCTGCGCCCTATTTCATGGGCTACGAGGTTGCCGAAAACGATACGGACGTGATTATCGCGAGCGAGGGCTCCATTGATCAACAGGATCATAGCCACTCCCGCTATCTGGATGTCACCATTCGGATGGGTACGCCGACCTTCGACAACTATCATGTGACGCAGGGTCAACGGGCGCGTTTCACTTCCGCGACTCCGATCGCGCTGAGCGACGATCCAGATTCGATCCGGCGCACGGTGTGGCTGGCTACGGATCGCGTGTATCGCTCGGGCTCGCAGCGGCTGATTCGTCTGCAGGCGGATGAGAAATTGCGCACCGCGGCGCTCGATTCCTCGGACGATTTTTCCAAAGAAGAAGCCCAGGTATACGCCAACGATCCTCCGCAGATCAAGTTCGATGCGGCGGCGTGGGCGACGCGGCTGAAGCGCCTTTCGGCCGCATTTGCCCAGTTTCCTGGAGCATTGAACTCCAGCGTGCAACTGGAAAGCCGGGAACTGACGCAGACGCTGGTCACCACTGAAGGTACGCGTTTGCTGCATGGCCGGCCCTTCGCGCGATTAATTATTTTCGCGCGCGGCAAGGCCGCCGATGGAATGGATCTGCAAACCATGGAGAGCTTCGAATCCGACGATGCCTCCAAGCTGCCTTCTGACGCGGAGATTTTGGCCGCTGTTCGCAAGGCAGGTGCCAATCTGACAGGCTTGCTCAATGCGCCGTTGTCCGATCCATATGTAGGTCCCGCGATTCTCTCTGGCCGCGCTTCAGGCGTGCTGTTCCATGAAATTTTCGGGCACCGCATTGAAGGCCATCGCCAGAAGGATGAGGCTGAAGGCCAGACCTTCACCAAGGCGATCAACACCGCGGTGCTGCCTCCATTCCTAAGCGTGATCTTCGACCCGACGCGCAAAACTTATGGGGATGTCACGCTGAATGGCTATTTCCAATATGACGACGAAGGTGTCCGCGCGAGGAAAGTAACGGTTGTCGAAAGCGGCATCCTGAAAACGTTCCTGATGTCGCGTTCGCCTGTGGACGGCTTTCCCGCCTCCAACGGACACGGTCGCCGGTCGCCCGGCAACGAAGTGGTCTCGCGGCAATCGAACCTGATTGTGGAATCGAGCAAAGCAGTCAGCGATGCCGAACTGCGCCGCTTGTTGATCGAAGACGTGAAGCGCCAGAACAAGCCTTACGGTCTGTTCTTCGACCAGGTGACGGGAGGCTACACCACCACCGGTCGCCAAGGATTGCAGGCGTTCACCGTGATTCCACTGGTGGTCTTCCGCGTTTACGCCGATGGCCGCCCAGACGAAATGATCCGAGGGGTGGACATCGTGGGTACGCCGCTGGCTAGCTTCAGCAAGATCACGGCCACCTCTGATAAGAGCGAGGTGTTCAACGGCATCTGCGGAGCGGAATCGGGCAACGTGCCGGTCTCCGCGATTTCGCCGGCCCTGCTGGTCTCTGAAATTGAAGTGCAACGCAAGGAGCGCTCGCAGGACCGGCCTCCGTACCTTTCTCGTCCGACCGAAGGGGCGGGCCAATGAAGAACCTACTACGAGCCTCAGTCTTGGTTGCGGGTCTGGGCGCATCCTCTGCCTTTGTACTTTCGCAAACACTGCAGTTGCCCGCGGTTGCCGCTGACGAAGTATTGCTGCGCGCGATGCGCGACGAGATGGCTCGCACGGCCCAGTTGAATGTGGTCGGCGGGAAGGACGCGCCGTACTACGTCTCCTACACGGTTTCTGACGCCGATTCGATTCACATCGGATCCAATCTAGGCGCGGCGGTCAGCGTGGACCGGAACGCCTTCCGGTCGCCGGCGATTGAGATGCGTGTGGGCGACTATACGTCGGACAATACGGGACACGTGCAGTCTGGGGCCTACTCGGGTACGCGCTTGGACGGCGACTGGCCGCTCGACGCCAACTACTTGAGTCTGCGTAATTCCCTGTGGCTGGCCACGGACCGTGCGTTCAAGACGGGGCTGGAGTCCATTTCCCGCAAGCGTGCTTCGCAGAGCAACGCCGCCGTGGATGCGAACCCGCTGCCGAATTTCTCCAAAGTGGAGCCCATCGTTAGCATCCCGAAGCTCACCTTGTCGAAGATCGACGAGGCATTCTGGACGGGGCGCGCGAACCGGCTGTCGGCAGTGTTCAAGCGTTATCCTGACGTGCTGTCGTCCGCTGCTGAAGTGCAGGCGATGACTGGCATCACGACGATGTTGACCTCCGAGGGTACGATGATCCGTTATGAAGACGGCATCGGCTGGGCCATCGGTAAAGCAGAAGCGCAAGCGGCCGACGGCATGGTGGTCCACGATGCGGTTTCCATTCAGGCGTTGACGATGGACGCGCTGGTGCCGGAAGCCGACATGTTGCGCGGCTTCACCGAAGTGGCCGAGAACGTTCGAGCCTTGGCGAAGGCTCCCGCGGCCACGGCGTACACTGGGCCTGTACTCTTCGAGCCGCGCGCCGCTGCCCAGTTGCTGGCGCAGTTGTTGGGCGACAATCTTCGCATTCCGCGCCGGCCGCTGACCAATCCGGGTCAGGCCGCGAACATACTGCCGAGCGAACTTGAGAGCCGCTTGAACGCTCGGGTGTTGCCGGATTTCTTCGACGTAGTCGACGACCCCACACAGCGCACGCTCGATGGGAAACCATTGGTCGGCTTCTATGAATTCGATCTGGAGGGTGTTCGTCCCAAGGCCGTCAATATTATCCAAAAGGGAGTGATGAAGAACTTCCTGACCACTCGTACTCCTGTGACTGGATTCCCCACGTCAAACGGGCACGCGCGCTTGCCGGGAAACTTCGGCGGAAAGTCCGCTGCCATCGGCAACCTGTTCGTGAAGGCGAGCGAGAGCACTCCGCTGGCCGGATTGAAGCAGCAACTCGCGACGATGGTGACGCAGTTGAACAAGCCTTATGGCATCTTAATTCGCAAGTTGGATTTCCCGTACGCGGGTTCCGGTGGCGAGCTGCAGGCTCTCGCGCAAGCGAACGCGCAAGCCGGTGGAGCCGCGCGGCCGGTGAGTCCTCCGTTGCTGGTGTATCGCGTGTATCCGGACGGCCGCGAGGAGTTGGTGCGTGGGTTGCGCTTCCACGGACTTTCCGCACGATCGCTGCGCGACGTGATGGCGGCATCGCAGGAGACTGCGGTGTTCGAATACGTCAATACCACCACGCCTCTGGCGCTGCTGGGCAGCGGAGGCTATTTGTCTCCCACGTCCGTCATCGCACCGGGCCTGCTGTTCGAGGAACTCGAATTCGACGTGCCGCAGGAGCAGTTGCCGAAACCGCCTACGGTTCCGCCGCCGCCCATGCAGCCGTAATCAGAGATGCCGCGTCGCCTAAGTCGCACCCTATTCCGCGAGATCTTCGTCAGCGCGGTGCTGGGGTGCGTTCTCTTTACATCCGTACTGTTCCTGTTTCTGTCGCGACCTCTATTTGAGTTCGTGGTGCGGAATCCTGGGCCGTGGAAGACGATTGCTCGGCTGTTCTCTTTGGTGCTGCCGCAGGCGTTACCGTACACCATCCCGCTGGGAGTGTTGGTGGGGACGCTGCTCGCGCTGAGTCGCATGTCCGCCGATGGCGAAGTGACGGCCATGCGCGCCGCTGGAGTTCCTGGACGCCGCGTAGCTCCCGCCGTGCTGGCCTTTGCGTTTCTGGCGATGGCGGTTACTGCGGCTTCCACGGTGTGGCTCTCTCCGTGGTCGGTTCGCGAAGGCTACCGGTTGCGGAACATCCTGATCGAGACGCAGCTGAACGCCGACATTCAACCGCGCTATTTCGAAGAGCGTTTCCCGAACACCGTCGTCTACGTGCGCGACATCGTGCAAGGGTCCACCACCTTGTGGAAGCAGATCTTTCTTGCGGATGTGAAACCATCCGCCGAGCGCGGCGACATTCCTGCCGTCACGCTGGCATCGGAAGCGATCGCGCAACCGGATCTGCCCCGTAATCGCATCCAACTCACGTTGAAGAACAGCAGTACCTACGAGGCGAACAAAGACGTCGAGAAGTATCAGATCCAGAGCACTCCGCAAACCGATCAGGCGTTGGAGGCGCAGAAGCCGCCGGAGGTGCGTCCCACGCGTCCCACCGTCGAAATGGACACGCCGCCGCTCTACAAAGCCGCTTACAAAGATGCGGAGACGGATGCGAGCCGTTTACTCGAAATGCGAATTGAGTTGCATCAGCGACTAACGATGCCGTTCGCCTGTCTGGTGCTCGCGCTGGCCGGAATCCCGCTAGGGTTGAGTTCGCGACGTCGAGGCAAGTCTCCCGCAGTAGTGCTCACCGTGGCGCTGGCATTCGTGTACTACATCAGCCTGATCGGCGCGATCAGTATGGCGCGGCAGCGAACGCTTCCCGTGGAAGTCGCCATGTGGTTACCCACGATTGGATTCGCGCTGCTCGGTGTGTTCTTGCTGGCGCGTCTGGAACGTCCAGGCAGCCGGGATTATCTCGATATCTTTGCTTCGTTGTTCCGAAAGCCATCGTTTGCGGGAGATGGGCAGAAGCTGTTGCCTCGGCTGCAACTGCGCCGCCTGCCGCTGGTTCCCCAGGTGATTGACGCGCACATCACGTCGCGTTTTCTGTTCTACTTCGTGCTGTGGCTAGTCAGCTTCATCCTCTTGCTGGATATCTTCACCTTCTTCGAACTGGGCAGCGACATCCTGCGCAACCAGATTCCGTTGGCGAAGGTCGGGGAGTACATCTTCTTCCTGACGCCGCGCTGGATCTATGAATTAACGCCGGTGAGCGTCCTGGTCAGCGTGTTGGTCGTGCTCGGCGTGCTCTCAAAGGACAACGAAGTCACGGCGTTCAAAGCCTGCGGAGTGAGCGTGTATCGGCTGGCGTTCCCCTTGCTGCTGACGAGTCTGTTGCTGAGCGCCGGGCTATTCGCGTTCAATCACTATGTGGTGCCCGATGCCGATCGCCGACAGAATGCTCTGCGTGCGGAGATCAAGGGCAAGCCTGCGCAGACGTTCTTGAATCCAGGCCAAAAGTGGATCTACGGGATGGGCGATCGTATCTACTACTATCGCTACTACGACAAAGAAGAGAACGTCATGCTGGGCGTGAACGTATTCGAGTTGGACCCCGCGACGTTCCGCCTCAAGCGACACATCTCGGCGGAACGGGCGCGGTGGGAGCCAGCCTTGGCCGCATGGGTTTTCCAGAATGGCTGGAGCCGCGATATGAAGGGCAGCACGTTCGGTCCGCTGGATAATTTCACCGGGCAAACGCGCGTCTTCGCGGAGCTAGCAGAGACACCCGACTACTTCCTGAAGGAAGATATTCAGTCGCAGCAGATGAACTACAAGGAACTGCAAGTCTACATCGATGAATTGCAGCAGAGCGGTTTCGATACAACGCGGCTGCGCGTTCAGTATTTCAAGAAATTCTCGGTGCCGCTGTTCGCGTTCATTTTGGCACTAGTCAGTGTGCCGTTCGGCCTCAGTGCCGGCAATCGCGGAGCCATGGCGGGGGTCGGCGTCAGCTTCGGAATCTACATCGCGTATTCCACGATGCAGCAGCTCTTTGAACAGGTGGGGAACTTGGGCCAATTGCCTGCGGACATCGCAGCGTGGTCTCCGGACGCGGTATTTTCGTTGGCCGGACTTTATTTTTTGGCACGGGTACGGAGCTAAGGTTGCAGAACTACAAACTGACGTTGGAGTATGACGGGTCGAAGTATTCGGGCTGGCAGGATCAGACAAACGCTCGCACGGTGCAAGGCGAGTTGAAGCAGGCCGCGCAGGAAGTGTTCGGCGGCGAGATTGAGGTGCAAGGCTCGGGTCGCACGGACGCGGGAGTGCACGCGGTGGGGCAGGTAGCGCACGTGAAGGTGCAGCGGACATCGCGGCTCAAGTCGCATGAAATCCTGCGCGCGTTGAACGACCGGCTGCCGTCGAGTGTGGCGGTGCTGGAATGCGAAGAGGCTCCGCCACGTTTTCATGCTCGGCACTCGGCGGTCTCGCGGGCGTATTTTTATCAGATCTCGACGCGCAAGGCCGCGTTGTCGAAAAAATTCGTCTGGTGGATCAAAGAGCCGCTCAACGTGGAACGCATGCAGCAAGCGGCGGCGCTGATTCCTGGTCGGCACGACTTCGACGCGTTCCGCGCGGCGGACAAGTCGAAACCAGATGAGTCGACCATCGTCGTGGTGGAGTCCGCCGAGATCGCGGTTGACGAGAACCTGATCGTGTTTCGGATTGAGGCGTCGCACTTCTTGTGGAAGATGGTCCGCAGGCTCACGGGCACGCTGGTCAAGGTGGGTTTGGGCGAGGTGAGCGTCGAGGAGTTTCAGTCGCTGTTGAACGGGAAGAAGAATCCCAAGCTGGATATCGCCGCGTGGACTGCTCCGGCGTCGGGGCTGTTCTTGGAGTCGGTGCAGTACTAACTTACGAAACCCTTCCACGTGGCGCCGCGCTCATCGCGCAGGGTCACGGCTTCGCCTTCGGCAATCCCGACCAGTGACTTGCCCTTGCCGCTGCGGAAACGATAAATCACGGTATTGTCGTGATTGCGCGTCGCGGAACCCATCCACACGTTGCCGTATTCGTCCTTGAGGCGGATATTGTCGCCATGGCCGTAGCCTGCGACGCGGGTCTTCGTCTTCTCTTCTTCCAGATGAAAATAGCCGCCGGGTTGCGAGGTCAAGCGGCGCTGGTTGGTGAAGATCATCGGCTTTATTATCCTGCAGAGAGAAAGTACTAGCGATAGGGTGTCTCCCTTATTTAGACTCATGTAATGCGAGCAGTTGTGCAGCGAGTTACTTACGCAAAGGTCGAGGTTGATGGGGTTGCCGTCGGAGCAATTGGGCCCGGCTTGCTGGTCTTGTTGGGCGTGGCGAAGGGCGATGTCGAGGCGGATGCGGACTATCTTGCAATGAAGATCTCGCAGCTGCGCATCTTTTCGGATGAGGCCGGGAAGATGAACCGGAGCGTGATCGAAGTCGGTGGGTCGATGTTAGCGGTCTCGCAGTTCACGCTCTATGGGGATTGCCGCAAAGGCAGGCGGCCGGGATTCGATGCGGCGGCTCCACCGGAGGAAGCGCGGGCACTGTACGAACATTTTGTCGGCGCGGTCCGGGCGACAGGTCTTCGCGTGGAGACGGGCGTATTTCAGGCCGACATGGCGGTGAGTTTACTTAACGATGGTCCGGTGACGCTGATTGTGGAAAGCCCCAGTCGAAGCGGGCAATGATGTCGTCGACGGGACCTTCTGCGACAACGCGGCCTTGATCGAAGAAGACGGCGCGCGTGGCTAAGGCTCGGGCGAAGGGGACGTCGTGGGTGACCAGTAGCTTGGCTTGCGGCAGTTCGCGCAACAGCTTGGCGAGTTCACGTTCGGCGGGCGGGTCCAGGAACGTGGTGGGTTCGTCGAAGACTAGAAGATCCGGTTCCATGGCGAGGACTCCGGCGATCGCGACTCGGCGTTTCTCGCCGGCACTCAGGTGATAGGGCGCCTTTGCCGCAGCTCGCGACATGCCTACGCGCTCCAGAGCTTGCATGCCTCGCACGCGGGATTCCTCAGCGGTGAAGCCTTGATTCAGCGGTCCGAAGGCGGCATCTTCGAGGACCGTGGGCATGAAGAGTTGGTCGTCCGAGTTTTGGAAGACCAAGCCGACTTTCCCATTCACGGTGACGGAGCCTTCGCCTTTGAGCAATCCATTCAGGTGAAGAACGAACGTCGTTTTGCCGGAGCCGTTGGGTCCGAAGAGTGCGACGCATTCTCCGGCCTGCATTTGGAAGTCGACGCCGCGCAGGGCTTCGGTGCCGTCGGGGTAGCGATAGCGCAGACCGCTCACGTTTACCAAGAGGTTCATGACAACCTGCCGGAATAGCCGCGCGCGAGCATGGCTCGATGAACGGCCTCCGCTCGTTGCCAGCTGCGTGCGAAGAGGACGCCGACCGCTCCGGTGGCGGCGGAGAAGCGGAAGCCTCCGCGAGCTCGTGCGGCGGCGCTCATGGTTTGGGCTTCTTCCGCGATGACGAAAAGGTAGCGGTACACGAACTGGAGTATCGAGATGAGCGCGGCTGGGACGTGCCAGGAATGTAGTGCCGCGGTCCAGGCGGGGAAGGGCGTGGTGGCGGCGAACAGCAGAGCGGCCAGCGCAGAAAGGTAGCTCTTCGCGAGCAGCGTTAGTGCGCGTGTTGAGTCACCGGATAGCCAGGCGATGGCGGCGAGAGTGAGACTGAACGGAAGAACCAGTGCGGCTCGTTTCAGCAGTCCGCGCGCAGGTAGCTTCGAGATTCGCGCGGCCAGCAGTAGGATCACCGCAACGATCACGAGACTCTGCGCGTGAGACAGTGAGATGCCGACCAGAAGCAGTAGGAGCGCCGCTAGCTTGGTGCGCGCGTCGATGGCGTGGATGGGGCTGGCGCGGTGGCTCCACTGGTCCAGTAGAAGATGGCGCACGGCTAGCGCCTCTTTCCACCCAGCGCGCAAATCGCGTAGGTGAATGCCAAGCCGATCATGCCCGCTGCGGGTCTACCCAGCCATCCTAGGTCGAGTCCCGTGAACTCATATCCGGCTAGCGGCGCATGGGCCCAGGATGGCTCGGCTTCGAGGCCGATGCCTTTTGCCAGATGCTGCAATCCGTCGGGGGCGGCGGAGGCGATCCAGACACCTCCTGTGACTAACAACAACGCGACGCTGGCGAACGTAGCGCGTGCGGGAAACGAGACGTGGGTTTTTGCGCGTAGCGAATGCGGGCTGAGGCGCTCGATGGCTCGGACAGCGCCTACGGTGATGGCGCCCTCGAGCGCTGCGGTAATGCCGAACAGCGCGAGAGCGATCCACAGTGGACGTCCGGTGATGGCGACGCCGGATAGGCTCAACTGCCACAGGACCAGCGAACTGCTGCCGAGGACGCTCAAAGCTCCGCCGAGAAATACAGGGACGGTGCCACGTCCCCATAAGCGAGTAGGCAGGTAGCCCACGACGACTCCGGCCAGCGCCATATTAAAAACGTTCGCGCCGAGGACGAGCACTCCTCCGTCTTGGAAGAGCAACGCCTGTAGGATGAGGACGGCTGTGAGTACGAGCGCGGCCGCTGCTGGGCCCAGCACGATTGCTAGCAGCGAGCCTCCCAGCAAGTGTCCGCTAGCGCCCAAGCCCACTGGAAAGTTGATCATTTGCGCCGCGAAAACAAACGCTCCCATGATGCCCAGCAGCGGAATGCGCCCGGTGTCTTGCGGTGCCTGGGGATCGGGCCGGCTCGCGCGATGGGCCACCCAACCGACCGCGGATACGCTGACGGCATCCAGCGTGAGCCATACGGGCGGGGTCAGGAATCCATCAGGGATGTGCATGCGGGAATACTATAGGTAACATGGTTTGTTCGTTCTTAGCAGCACGGCAAAGGGGATCCGAGTGATCGTAGGGACCGGCGTGGACTTGTGTGAAGTGGACCGGATTCAGAAGGCGGTGGATTCCGCACACGGAGCGCGGCTGGTGGAGCGCGTATTCACCGCTCGTGAAATTGCCTATGCGCAGCGCAAGGCGAGTCCCTATGAGCGTTACGCGGCACGCTTCGCTGCAAAAGAGGCAGGCATGAAGGCGCTGGGCACGGGGTGGCGCGACGGCATTACATGGCACGATTTGGAAGTGATCAACCTTCCTTCGGGTCGCCCGACGTTGCAGTTGCAGGGCCGGGCCGCGGAGATCGCGGCCAAGCTAAAGGTGCGCAATATCTCGCTTTCGATTACGCACACGGCGCAGCAAGCGATGGCGATGGTGATTCTGGAAGACTAGCGAAATCGCTCGTCGGTTTCGATTTGATAGCCGGCAACCAGGCGGTTATTCGCGTTGGCGAAGCCGACGATGGCGATCAATTCCTTCAGTTGCCCATCCGTCATGCCCTTGCCGCGCGCGCTGGCTGTGTGCGAGGCGACGCAATAGCCGCACTGGTTGGTGATACTGACGGCGAGGTAGACCAGCTCCGATGTTAGCGGGTCCAGGTGGGTGTCACCCATAAGTTCTTTAGCGGTGTCCCAAGTGCGGCGCAGAGTAGCCGGATCGTGCGCGATCGCCTTCCAGAAATTGTTGACCCAGTCAGTCTTGCGCGTAGCCATGATGTCGTCATAGACAGCGCGCACTTCGGGCGAAGCTTCGGTGTATTCGATGAGTCCCAGGGTTGCCATATACGTAGTGTACGGCGATTCGCTAGCGCGGACGTCGATTCGCAGCCTCAATCCATTCGAGCACTGCGGGAGGATTCGCTGTTGGCGGAAAGATCGGGTAGAACACCTTCTCGATGACTCCTTGCCGGGCGATGAGCGTTAAGCGCTTCAACAGTTTAGTTCCCGCGGGACTAAATGTGGGCAGCCGTAAAGCGACACCGAAAGCGAGGTCTGAATCGCTGAGTATTTCAAAAGGGAGTTCCAGTCGCTGCTTGGCTTCGCGCTGGTAGCCGGTAGTCTGCGTGCTGAGCCCAAAGACTGCCGCGCCTTCGTGAGTGAGTTGCTGATGCAAATCCCGGAACAAACAACTTTGCGGAGTGCAGCCGCGCGCGCCCGGAATTTGATCCCAATCGTCTGGCAGCGCTACGCCCGGTGCGCCGGTGAGGGGATAACAATAGACCACCACCCAACGCTCGTCCAAGTTTTCCCAACGTGCCAGATTGATAGGGGTGCCTGCCGTTGATTGCAGTTCCACGTCGGGAAGCGTGAGGCCGAGCAGGTGGTCACACGCGCCTTCATCCACCGGCACGGGGAGATTGTCGGGCAGTTGATAGAGGTTCGCCGACATCCGCTAGTTGCGGGTGGCTTGCGGCTCCGTGCGGCCCGCGAGCGGCTTTACGACGCTGCCACCGCACACGCCGACGCCGGTGTTGAGTAGCGCGTTGAGGAAGTTGTAGAGGACGCCGTAGATGGTCTGCTCCGTCACCGGAGCCTTGTTCGGCAGGCGGAAGGTGATCGGAAGTTCTTTGTTGATCTGGATGCGGATGGCGTTGGGCAACGCCCGACCAGTGCGATCTTTCTGATTGGCAACGTGGATGGGCGTTTGCAGCACGGCGCCGGATACGCCGTCGACGTAGAACTGGCAGCGAGAGAACCAGCCGAGGTTGGCCGGGTCCGCCGCGTCGAACAGCAACAGCGGAGCTTGACGGCCTTCCGCGTTGAGATCAAGGATCATGCAACGGTCGTGGTTTTCGAGTTTGAATTCAAACCCCGCCTGGCGCGCGATGTTTTCGACGAATTCGGTGTCTAGCTCCAGCAACAGAAGCTTGTGACGGCCTGCTTGTAAGACTTGCATCCGGTTTCCAGTCTAGCAGGGTGGAAAAGAAACGACCGCCCGTGAAGGCGGCCGTTCCCTGCTGATGCTTTGAGTTCCTGCTTATTTATGCTTCAAGAAGTTCTCCGCGTTGGTGCGGTAGATCTTCTCTTTTGTCGCGGCGCTCAGGTCCAGCGATTCGATCACGCGGATCGTCTCACGGATGTAGAGGCCGGGGGACGGCTCGAACGGTACGTCGCTGGCGAACATCACCATGTCCTCGCCGAAGAACTCCAGGCCGCACTTGGTGCCGGCGGTTGCTCCAAACAACGCGGTATCGGCGCGGAACATGCGGAAGTAATCGATGGGGCGCTTCTTCAACTGCTTCAGGATGACGGTGTAATCTTCGTCGGAGGTGCGCGAACCGAGTGCATCCCAGCCGTAACCGACGCGTCCTTCAAAATACGGAGCCATCGCGCCCATGTGGTGGGTCAGCAACTTCAGGTTCGGCCAGCGGTCAAAGAAGCCGGAGAACACCATGCGCGCCATCGCCGCGCTGGTTTCATAGGGCCAGCCGAAGGTCCACCAGATTTCGTACTTGGATTTGGCCTCGGTCTTGTAGTCGGGCATGCTCGCTCCGCGAGCGGGATGCATCCAGATGCCGATTTCACGTTTGACCATCGTGTCGAAGAACTCGGTCAGCTCGGGGCCATCGAGAGGCGCACCATTTACGTTAGTGAAGATCTGCACGCCGCTTGCGCCGAGGGTATCGACCGCGCGCAGAGCTTCCTTGGTGATTTCGTCCGGGTTGTTCATCGGCAGAGACGCGATGAACGTCGGGAACCGCTTGGGGTACTTCTGGCACAACTCGGCCATGCCGTCGTTGGCTAGCCGCGCGATGTCGGGGGTCTGCTGCGGAGTGCCCAGCGCTTCGATGGTAGGTGCGGGTAACGAAATTACCTGGCAGTAGTCGCCGAACTCGTCCATGATTTTGAAACGCACGTCCAGGTTGACGATGCTCGGCATGTTTTTTACGCGTTTGCCGATGTCCGGAAGGCCGTTCTCGATGTATTTATCGAAGAAGGTCTGAGGGAAAATATGATTGAAGATATCGATTTTCACGTTAATGAGATCCTTGTAGCTCTTTCACGATGCCAGCGACGAAGCCTTTAGCGTCGCCGAATAGCATCTGGGTTTTGGGCATGTAGTACAGTTCGTTGTCAATGCCGGCGAAGCCGACGCCCATGCTTCGCTTGATCACCATTACGGTTCGGGCTTTGTCGGCGTCCAAGATCGGAGTGCCGTAGATGGGGCTGGTTTTATCGGTACGTGCGAGCGGGTTCACGACGTCATTCGCGCCGATCACCAACGCGACGTCGGTATTGGGGAAGTCGCCGTTGATTTCATCCATCTCGAGCAGTTTATCGTAGGGGATGTCGGCCTCGGCCAGCAACACGTTCATGTGTCCAGGCATGCGTCCGGCGACGGGATGAATCGCGAAGCGGACGTCGCAGCCCTTCTTCGTGAGGATGTCGTACAGCTCGCGGACTTTGTGCTGCGCTTGTGCGACGGCCATCCCGTAGCCAGGAATAATGATGACGCTTTGGGCGTTTTCCAGAATCGCAGCGGCGTCTTCCGGCGAAGCGGAACGCACCGGGCGGGCTTCCACTTTGCCGGCGGCACCCGCGGCCACTTGTCCGAAAGCTCCGAACAAAACGTTCGAAAACGACCGGTTCATGGCCTTGCACATGATGATGGAGAGGATCAGGCCGGCGGCTCCGTTCAGCGCGCCTGCGATGATGAGCAGGCGGTTGTCGAGCACGAAGCCCATGGCTGCCGCCGCGACGCCCGCGTAAGAATTGAGCAGCGCGATCACGGTGGGCATATCCGCGCCGCCGATCGGGATCACGAGGAAGATGCCGAATGCCAGGGACAGCGCGATAAAGGCCGGGAACATCCACGGCGCAGAGACGCCGAAGACCATCATTACCACCAATATGATCGCGGCAGTTGCGGCTCCCAGGCTGACGAAGTTCTGGCCTGGATACGTGAGAGGACGGCCGGGCATCAACTCCTGCAGTTTCGCAAACGCGATGATGGAGGCGGTGGTGGTGAGGAAGCCGAGGAAGGTTTCCGTGCCGAGGGCGGCCATGGTGAAGCCCGTCGGAGATTTTTCGTAAAACTCAGCCGTTCCGATGAGCGCCGAAGCCACTGCGCCGAACGCGTGCGACAGCGCCGTCAACTGCGGGACCGAGGTCATCGGCGTTTTGTAGGCCAGCGGAATGCCGATGGCTCCACCAATCGCGAGTCCCAGGAAAATGAGGTGGTAGTTGGCGTCCACGCGCATGATCGTGCCGACAACGGCCAGCACCATGCCGATTTCGCCAATGATGACGCCGCGCCGCGCGGTGGAAGGATGATTCATCCACTTGACGGCCATAATGAAGCCGACGGATGCGAGCAGGTAAATAGCTGGAAGAATGGTCTCGATCATTTCTCGCCCGGCCCCCGCTTCTTGAACATCTTCAGCATGCGGTCTGTGATCAAGTACCCCGCAAACACGTTAAGGCTCGCGCAAACCACGGCGGCGAAGCCCAGCCATTTTGTCATCTCGCTGGCGTCTTTCTGTCCGGTGACTAAGATCGCGCCCACCACTGCGATGGCGGAGATCGCGTTCGATAGCGACATCAGCGGCGTGTGCAGCAGAGGTGAAACTTTCTTGACCAATTCAAAGCCCAGAAACGCGGCCAGCATGAACACGTACAATCCGATTTCGTAGGACTGCATACTTAGGCTTTCCCTCCGGCGATTGCTTCTTTTACGCGGGTGTTGGTGACTTGGCCTGCGTGTGTCACCAACGTCTCCGCGACAATGTCGTCTTCCGGGATGGTTTCCAGCGGTAGGAATCCTGCGAGGTGCTTCAGGAATGTCACCACGTTGGCGGAAAACATCTGGCTGGCATGATACGGAGCCATCGACGCAAAGTTCGTGGGGCCGACCACGGTGACACCGTTGTGGCGCACCACTTGGTCGGGTTTGGTGAGTTCGCAGTTGCCGCCGCGCACCGCCGCGATGTCGACAATCACGGAACCGGGCGCCATGGCCTCGACCATCTCTTTTGTTACCAGGATGGGAGCCTTCTTGCCGGGGACCGCCGCCGTAGTGATGACGACATCGTGTTCCTTGATGACGTTCAGCATCAGTTCGCGTTGGCGTTTGTAGAACGCCTCGTCCATAGCCTTGGCGTACCCGCCCGCACCCTCGGCCTGGCTGCCTTCGACGTCCAGCGTGACAAACTTCGCGCCTACACTGACAATTTGATCTTTCACGGCGCTGCGCACGTCGTAGGCGCTCACGACCGAGCCCAAGCGTTTCGCCGTCGCGATGGCTTGCAATCCAGCGACGCCCGCACCGATCACGAATACCTTGGCGGGAGTCAACGTGCCTGCGGCGGTCATCAGCATCGGGAAGATTCGCGGCAATGTGGTCGCGGCCAGCAGCACCGATTCATAGCCGGAGATGGTCGCTAGCGAACTCAACACGTCCATGCTCTGCGCTCGCGTCGTTCGCGGAATCAACTCCAGCGCGAAGTACGAAACCCCCGCGGCCGCCAGGTCCTGGGCTTCCTTGAGCGCCGTGAGCGGTTCGCCGAGCCCCAGCACGATCTGGCCCTTGCGCATGTACTGCAAGTCCGCACGCCCGGCGTCAGGATTCGCCCCGACACTGCGGAACTGAGCGAGAACGTCGCATTGGGCAAGAATCTCCTGCCGCGACGCGAGTGTCGCCCCTTTCGCCGTGTACTGGTCATCGGTGTAGCCTGCTTCGGCGCCTGCCGATGGCTCCACCATCACCGTCATCTCCGCTTTTTTTAGAACTTCCACGGAACGCGGCACAATGGCCACACACCGTTCTCCCGGGAAGGTCTCTTTTAGGACCCCAACTATTCTAGGCACTAGCGCTCCGCACCGACGAGGTGAATGATTTTAGGAATCCTTGATGATACCGCAACTGCGGGGTGTGGGGCCTTGGCCTTACGGCTCCCAGGGCGTGTCTTTTGTGAAGGCCCGGTGACTGGCCATGGGCTCTTGCGTTTGGAAGTATTTCTTGTACGCGGCAATCCAATTGGAAGAGATGTCGTGCTGCGCCGTGGCCAGACTGATCTTGTTGTCGCACACTAACTGGTGCAGTCGATCTTCCAACGCGTCTTTCACGTGCGCGTTCCATTCCGAAACGCCATAGGGCTGCGGCCAGTAGTTGCGAGGATCGTCCGCACCGCCGAGCTCTGGCGCGATCAAGTAGTCCAGTTCGTAGTCACGGGGTCGCGGCCGGTCAATGCCGTAGTGGTCAAACACCTGGCGTCCCACCTTTGCGGGAATGATGCGGGCCTCGGTGGCGGGTATCCGGCAAACCTGCTCTTGCGAGATCTGCACGGTGGCTCCTGGAGTCAGTGTTGGGTCGGGCACTAAACGGAATTGTTGCCGTGAGACTTGCACGATCCCGACGACGAATAAGATCGCCGTGAGTCCCGCCATCGCCCCTCCGGCATAGGCGAGTCGGTTTCCCACCAGGAAATAATCCGCGAACCGGTCATTCCAGGTGGGAGCCGGTTGCGCTGCGAGTTCGGCCAACCGTGCACGCAGCATGGCGCGCGGAGCTTCCGCCGGTGGAGGTACCACTGTCTCCTGATGCGCCTGCACGAAATCCGTGATGGCGTCCTCGATCTCTTTCATCTGCGTCCGGCATGTCCAGCACGCTGCCAGATGCTCGCGGATCTCTTCCGCGCGGCTGCTGCTCAGTTCGCCGTCGGCGGCCGCCACGAGTTCGCTGTGTGGAATATGCGCGTTCTTCATGTGTTTCGATCCGCCCTGCTGAGTTTGTCTAGCGACCGTTCCAGTGATTGCGCCACTGCACCCAATGACATGCTGAGCACCTCCACGATCTCCCGATACCGCAAGCCTTCCGCGCGAAGAAAGAGGCAGCGCCGGTCTTGTTCGGGCAGCGCTCGCACAACGGCCATCAACTTGATGTTACGTTGGCGGTTTGCAGCTTGTTGTTCCGGGTTGAGCGCCGTGTCCGCGGGTGCCAGCTCTTCGATCCCTGCAGTAGGTGCTTTCCGGATCGCCTGGCACCGCTTCAGTCCCAGGTTGTGGGCCACGCGAAAGACCCAGGCTTGCAGGTTGGTGCGCGGCTTCTCGCTCCGCAGATGGAGGAACAGAGCGAGGAACACCTCCTGCACTACTTCTTCAGAATCGTGGGCGGCCAAGCCGAAGGACCCCAGGTAACGCAAGAGCGGCGCGCGCAAGAGGTCGAAGAGATCGGTGACCTCGACTTCCAGCGGCGTAGGACCGCTCTCGCGCCCGGCCGTGGCCAGCGTCGAAAGTGCGGTATCGGTGGAGTGCGCGTGCATGCTCTTATAGATAGAGAGATTCCTTCGATCGAACTTTTGTTCACAGAAAGTCTGAACAAAGTTGTCCGGGTCGGAATATCCAAAGTATAAAATGTCTCGTCTCTCTATTCTCTCCTGTATTGCTGCCGTACTGGCCGCGGCCGCATTGGCCCAGACCGGCCAGATCCAGATCGAGGTCAAGGATCCTTCCGGGGCCACCGCCGTAGCGTCCGGAACACTGTCCCGGCTTTCAGCGGGTGTCGTCCAGAGCTATGAAACCGATGGTCAGGGTCACTATACATTCAGCGGGCTCGTGATGGGACGGTATCGACTGGAAGTGGTGGCCTCGGGCTTTGGTACGCAAGCGTTGCTTGTGGACGTGGATTCAGACACGCCGGTGACATTGCCCGTGGCGTTATCGGTCGGCTCCGAGACGACGCGGGTGGATGTGATTGCGTCGACACCGCTGCCGGGCGTCGAACTTTTGCTGGAGCAAATTCCGTCCCCAGTCCAAACCGTCACTGCTGCGGATCTGTTGCGTAGCGGTGCGGTCAGCATCTCAGATGTCTTGAACCAGCGACTCAATAGCGTGTTCCTAAATGAAGTCAACGGCAACTCCTTCCAGCCCGACGTGAACTATCGCGGTTACACCGCGTCACCCTTGCTGGGCACCCCGCAGGGCATCTCCATCTACATGGACGGCGTGCGGATGAACCAGCCGTTCGGCGATGTAGTGAGCTGGGATCTGCTTCCACGCATCGCCATCGCGGAGACGACGTTGATTCCGGGTTCTGATCCATTGTTCGGATTGAACACGCTGGGCGGCGCACTCTCGATCCGCACAAAAGACGGTTACACCAATCCGGGCAACACGCTCCAGATCGCCGGTGGAAACTTCAGCCGACGCACAGCCGACTTGGAACATGGCGGCTCGAAAGGCCGCTTGAACTGGTATGGCGCGGGCAGCCTTTTCTTTGAAGAAGGTTGGCGCGAGGCCTCCCCTTCGAATGTTCGCCAGTTCATCGGTAAGGTGGGCTGGCAGGGGGCGAAGACCATGTTGGGTGCGACAGCCATCTATGCAAACAACCAACTCAACGGAGGCGGGCTGCAGGAACAAGGATTCCTGGCGCGCGACTACGCGAGCCTTTATACCAAGCCCGATGTGAGTGGTAATCGCTCGCCATTCTTGAATTTCACAGGCCGGCATTCATTGAACGAACACCTCACGTTCTCCGGTAACGCCTACTACCGCTACATCAGCACGCGCACCTTCAACGCGGATATCAATGAAGATTCGCTGGATCAATCTTTGTACCAACCCGGAGCCGCGGAACGATCCGCCTTGGCGGCGGCTGGATACACCGGTGTTCCGGCCAGTGGAGCGACCGCTGCCAACACGCCGTTTCCCTTCTGGCGCTGTATTGGCAACGGCTTGCTCAATGACGAGCCAGCCGAGAAGTGCAACGGACTGCTCAACCGCACGCAGAGCCAGCAACACAACGCTGGTTTTTCCGCGCAGATGACTTGGCTCACGTCCCCCGTCGGATCCAATCACAACCAGTTCACCGCGGGCGGCGCTTGGGATCGAAGCGGCGTGAACTTCCTGTTGAACTCCCAACTTGGGTTTCTGAATCCGGACCGCAGCATCGCCCCCATCCAATCCTTCGGCGATGGCCAGAATGGCGGCGACGTGGATGGCGAGCCGTATGACTCCCGTGTCGATCTGCATGGCACGATCCGCACTGGCAGCTTATACGCAACCAACACCATCTCTCTCGGCCGCATGTGGAATGTCACCCTATCGGGCCGCTACAACCGCACCACCATCAACAATACCGACCGTATCCGTCCTGGCGGCGGAGCGGGGTCACTCGACGGGCAACATATGTTTGACCGATTCAATCCAGCCCTTGGCGTTACGTTTAATCCCACGGCGCTGCTCAATACTTACGTTCGCTACAGCGAGGCCAATCGCGCGCCGACTTCGATCGAGCTTGGTTGCGCTGACCCCGACGTTCCCTGTAAGTTGCCGAACGCGATGGCGGGTGATCCTCCCTTGAAACAAGTGGTCGCGAAGACCTGGGAGGCGGGCTATCGCGGTTCTATTGAAGGCCGCGCGAAGTGGAGCGTGGGTTGGTTCCGCGCCGAAAATCGCAACGACATTATGTTCGTCTCGTCTCCGCAGAGCGGCTACGGTTACTTCAAGAACTTCGGCAAGACCCGCCGCCAGGGATTGGAACTGGACCTCGACACAGAGATCCGCCGGGTGAATCTCGGTTTCGGCTATACGCTGCTCGACGCGACGTTCCAGAGCCCTGAGGAGGTGAACGGCATCGGCAACAGCAGCAACACCGAAGCACTGTCCGGTCGCAAGGGCCTAGAAAGCACCATCGACATCACTCCGGGCAATCGTGTTCCCTTGACGCCGCGCCACATGGGCAAGGCCTTCGCCGACATTCAGGTGACGAAGAAGTTCACGGCCAACATCAGCATGATGGCCTTTGGCAGCTCCTACGCGCGCGGCAACGAAAATAATCAGCACGCGGCCGACGGAGTCTACTACCTGGGTCCCGGGAAATCGGGCGGTTACGCGATCGTCAACTTCGGCGCTCGCTATCAGTGGAGCAAGCGGGTGCAGCTATTCGGGCAGATGAACAACGTACTGGACCGGCACTACACAAGCGCCGCCCAGTTGGGTCCGACGGGTTTCGACAACAACGGCAATTTTGTTGCGCGACCTTTACCCGTCGCCAACAACGGCGAGTTTCCTGTACGTCAATCGACGTTCTACGCACCCGGTGCTCCTCGCACTGTGTGGGGCGGAATTCGCATTCAGTTCTAGCGCGTCCGGTGCCGGTTGTGGTCCAATAAAAGTTACCCCCGACCCTGGAGGCAACACCCGCTTGAGCACAGCAGTCCTCGCCCTGGAAGATGGAACCGTCTTCGAGGGAAGTAGTTTTGGTGCGCCCGTCGAACGCACGGGAGAAGTCGTTTTCAATACGTCCATCACCGGCTATCAGGAGATCTTCACCGATCCCTCCTATACCGGGCAGATCGTCGTTTTGACGGCCCCGCAGATCGGTAATTACGGAGCCGCCGAAGTTGATAACGAATCCGCCCGGCCGTTCATCGAAGGCCTCTGCGTGCGGGAATTCTCGCCGCTGGCCAGCAACTGGCGTGCGGACGAATCGGCGCAGGAATTCCTGACCAAGGCCGGCGTGCCTGTGATCTCCGGGATCGATACGCGTGCATTGGTGCTGCATCTCCGGTCGCGCGGTGTGATGCGCGGCGTGCTTTCTACGTTGACCACCGATACGGCCGCGCTGGTGGAACGTGCCAGGCAGTCTCCATCGATGGCTGGTCTCGATCTGGCGACGCGTGTCTCCACTAAGGAGAGCTACGGGTGGACCGAGCCCGTCGTCGGGTGCTCGCCTTCGGAAGATTTCGGCCCAGCAGCCGAGCAGAAATATCACGTCGTCGCTTACGACTTCGGCATCAAACGCAATATCCTTCGCCGCCTGGCCCATGTGGGCTGCCGGCTGACCGTAGTGCCTGCGGGAACATCGGCAGCCGACGTTCTGGCGCTGAAACCCAACGGGGTGTTTCTCTCCAACGGTCCCGGTGATCCCGAGCCGCTGCTCTCCGGTCCCGCCGTCGAGATCCGCAAGCTGATCGGCAAGGTCCCCATGTTCGGCATCTGCCTGGGACATCAGATTCTCGGTCTCGCCCTCGGTGGCAAGACCTTCAAGCTCAAGTTCGGACATCGCGGTGGAAATCATCCCGTGCTGAACAAACTGACCGGTCACGTCGAGATCACGGCGCAAAACCACGGGTTTGCAGTGGACCCGGATTCGCTCAACGCCAACGATCTGGAGTTGACGCACATCAACCTGAACGATCAGACGCTGGAAGGCTTCCGCCACAAGAGCCATCCATTGTTCTGCGTCCAGTATCACCCCGAGGCCGCCCCCGGCCCGCACGATTCGTTGTACTTGTTCGACGACTTCGTGAAGCTGATGGCAGAGCGCTCGAAGTAGCGATTACCGGAGTCGCTCTTCCAGCCACGGATCGCCGCGCATGTGGTAGCCGC
The DNA here is from genome assembly GCA_943328975.2 of Bordetella parapertussis. Lineage (GTDB taxonomy): Bacteria > Acidobacteriota > Terriglobia > Bryobacterales > Bryobacteraceae > Palsa-187. Next base: position 27,841 of record CALQCC020000015.1, read on the forward strand.
CTTCTTCCCAGAAGCCCGCTTTGTCATGCTCACGGAATTCGAGTCCGGCCACCCACTTCGCGCTCTTCCATGCGTACAACTGCGGCACGATCAACCGAGCGGGACCGCCATGCTCCGCTGTCAGTGGTTCGCCGTCATGCGTGAAAGCCACCAACGCGTCATCGGCGAGGAAGTGTTCCATGGGGAGGTTGGTGGTCCAGCCATAGTCGTGTCCGTAGACTAAGACGAACTTCGCTCTCGCCGGTGCGCCGCCCACCTGGCGGAGGATCTCATGGACCGATACGCCTTCCCACACGTTCCCGAGCCGTGACCAGCGCGTGACGCAGTGGAAGTCGGCGAAGACTTTCACCCGCGGCAAGGCTTGAAATTGTTCCCAGTTCCACGTGACAGGCTTCTCAATCAGGCCCTGGACGGTGAAGGTCCATTTCGCCAAGTCGATGTTAGGAGCGCCAGATGCATCCAGGATGGGCCATTTCAACGTCCGCGATTGGTGGGGCGGGATCCGCTCGCTCCGCCGCGTATCCGGGCTGATGATAACGCCCTCGCCGGCATCGTCGGGCGTGGGGACATCGGGTCCTTGTAGTTTTGACGAATCCATTCCAAACATAGGCGCTGAGAATCTATATCTTATCGAGTTCCACTTCGAGGCCGATCACCTTGCCCCCGGCGATGCGCAGCCAGAGCCATGGCTCGAGCTGCATGCGGCCGTCGCCAGCGAAGTTGGATGCTCCAATCATGGCGGTAACGGTCTTCAGATCCACGTCATTCGTCGTGCGAATGTAGGGCCGAGCTTCGGGGCAAATCTTGGCGGCTTTCTGCGCGAACGGCAGCAGAGTGTTGCTGAGCGGCTCGGCGTCCTTGCTGCTGATTTCTTCCTTGTACGCGCTGGCGAGTGCATCCGGGGATTTACAGCTGCCCCCGTCGATTCCAGTGGGCTTGCCCAGTAGTCCTACAACCTTGGTGAAATCGGGCCGCAACGTCGCGCGGCACGAAGAAAAGGCGAGGACGACCGCAAGCACGAGAAGGGTCGTGGGCTGGCGCATGGTTTAGCTTAACAGCGCGCGTCCTACTGTGGTCAAATAGAAGTTACCCCCGAATCTGGAGGCACCACCCGATTGAACCAAGCAGCCCTCGCCCTGGGAGACACGCACGTCTTCATGGGGATCCGTTTTTGTGTGTCCACTCATCCCATGGAGGCCGTTAGCTAGTGCCTAGACGCGACGATCTTCACCGCATCATGATTGTGGGCTCCGGGCCAATCATCATTGGCCAGGCCTGCGAGTTCGACTATTCCGGCGCGCAGGCGTGCAAAGCGCTGCGCGGCGATGGCTACCAAGTTATCCTGATCAATTCGAATCCGGCCACCATCATGACCGATCCGGATCTTGCGGACGCCACGTACGTGGAGCCAATGAGTGTCGAATACGCCGAAGAAATTATTCGGAAGGAACGGCCGGACGCGCTGCTCTCCACCGTTGGCGGGCAAACTGGGCTGAATCTCGCGGTCGCGTTGGCTGAGGCGGGCGTTCTGGATAAGTACGGCGTCGAATTGATTGGCGCAAAACTGCCTGCGATCAAGAAGGCCGAAGACCGCTTGCTGTTCAAGGATGCGATGCGCAAGATCGGCCTCGATCTGCCGGAGTCGCAACCGATCAAGTGGGACGGGCAATCGCGCGAACACAAGCAGGCGGCGCTGGAGGCTGGGCTCGATTTCGGAGCTCGTCACAATTATCCGGTCATCCTGCGGCCCAGTTTCACCATGGGCGGTTCCGGCGGCGGCATCGCTTACAACCAGGAAGACATGCTTCAGATCCTGGAAAACGGGCTGGACCTTTCGCCCATCCACGAAGTTCTGATCGAAGAGAGCGTGCTGGGTTGGAAAGAATACGAGATGGAGGTGATGCGCGATGTTGCGGATAACTGCATCATCGTTTGCTCCATCGAAAACTTCGATCCCATGGGCGTGCATACCGGGGATTCCATCACCGTGGCTCCGGCTCAGACGCTGACGGATCGCGAGTACCAAATGATGCGCGATGCCTCACTCGCGTGTCTGCGCGAGATCGGCGTCGATACCGGTGGTTCCAACGTGCAGTTTGCCATCGATCCCAAGAGTGGGCGCATGGTGATCGTGGAGATGAATCCGCGCGTGTCGCGCAGTTCCGCGCTGGCATCCAAGGCCACTGGCTTCCCCATCGCGAAGATCGCGGCGAAGCTGGCCGTGGGCTACCGACTGGACGAGATCAAGAACGACATCACTCTGAAGACTCCGGCCTGCTTTGAGCCGACCATCGATTATGTGGTCGCGAAGATCCCTCGCTGGCAGTTTGAGAAATTCCCCGGCGCCGAACCCGTGCTCGGCACGCAAATGAAGAGCGTCGGCGAAGTCATGGCGATCGGCCGCACCTTCAAGCAGGCTCTGGGCAAGGGCATGCGCAGTCTCGAAACGGGTAAGGCCGACGGCGCGGCAGTGTTCCACGAGGACCTGATCAAGGCACGCCTCATCACGCCGAATCCAGATCGTTTGGGCTATATCCGCTTCGCTTTCGAGCGCGGTTTCACGGAAGAGAACATCCAGCAGTTGACGAATATCGATCCCTGGTTCTTGCGCCAAGTGCGCGAGATGGTGGACGAAGAAAAGCTGATGGCCGGCCTAACCTTGGGCACCGCGACCAAGGAACAATTCCTCAGCGCGAAACGCAACGGAATGGCCGATTCCCGGCTGGCTCGCGCGTGGAACGTGAACCCGCTCGACGTGCGTGCGCGCCGTAAAGAGTTGGGTGTCAAGGCTGTCTACAACCGCGTCGACACTTGCGCGGCCGAGTTCGAAAGTTTCACTCCGTACATGTATTCCAGCTACGAATCGACTTGTGAATCGGCTCCGACCGACCGCAAGAAGGTCATGATTCTCGGCAGCGGTCCAAATCGCATCGGGCAGGGAATTGAATTCGACTACTGCTGTTGCCATGCTTCGTTCGCGCTGCAAGACTTCGGCGTCGAATCGATCATGGTGAACTGCAATCCGGAAACGGTATCCACCGACTACGACACCAGCGACCGCCTGTACTTCGAGCCGCTCACGCTGGAAGAAGTTCTGAATATCTACGACACCGAAAAGCCGGATGGCGTGATCGTGCAGTTCGGCGGACAGACTCCGCTGACCCTGGCGATCCCCCTGAAGAACGCTGGCGTGCCGATTATCGGCACCGACCCTTTGAATATCGATCTAGCCGAAGACCGGAAGCAATTCGGCAAGCTGCTCGACGACCTGAAGATCCCATCCCCGGCCAACGGTTCCGCAACAACAGTGGAAGGCGCGTGCGCGATCGCGCGGTCCATCGGATACCCGGTTTTAGTGCGACCCAGCTACGTATTGGGCGGGCGCGCTATGGCTATCGTTTATGACGAAGATAGCGTCCGCCGTTACATGCATGAGGCCGTGACGTTCTCACAAGACCGGCCCGTGTTGATCGATCGGTTCCTGGAAGACGCTACCGAAGTGGACGTCGATGCACTGTGCGACATGGAGGGCACCGTTCTGATCGCGGGCATCATGGAGCATATCGAGGAAGCCGGTGTTCACTCCGGTGATTCCAGCTGCGTCCTGCCTTCCATCACGCTGACGGCCGAGACGTTAGCGACGATCAAATCCTACACCGAGCGATTGGCTCGCGCGCTGAATGTCATCGGACTGATGAATATTCAGTACGCCGTGAAGGACGAGAAGGTGTACGTGATCGAGGTGAACCCGCGCGCTTCGCGTACGGTTCCTTATGTGAGCAAGGCCACCGGTTTGCCGCTGCCGAAGATCGCGGTTGGATTGATGCTCGGGAAGAAGATTTCCGAGTTCACGTCTATCACCGGCGTCCTACCTGTGCCGCAGTACTTTGTGAAGTCGCCGGTCTTTCCGTTCAATAAATTTCCGGGCGTTGATCCATCATTGGGACCAGAGATGCGTTCCACGGGTGAAGTCATGGGTGTCGGTGAGAACTTCGGCGAAGCGTTCGCAAAGGCCCAGTTAGGCGCGGGAACTCCGCTGCCGGATGGCGGCCAAGTGTTCCTCACTGTGGATGATCGCGACAAGCCGGCCATTGCTGTATTGGCCAAACGCTTGCATGAACTGGGTTTCGAGATCGCTGCAACACGCGGCACCGCGAACGCAATTCGCGCTGCGGGTACGCCCGTGAAAACGGTGTTCAAGGTGAACGAGGGCCGTCCCAACGCCGTCGATTTGTTGAAGGCCCGCACCATCAGTCTCATCATTTACACCGGCACAACCGGAGCGGCAGCGTTCGGCGATGAGAAAGCGATTCGTCGGAACGCCTTGACCTATCGTGTGCCCTGCATCACAACGTTGAGCGGAGCGCGCGCCGCGGTCGAAGCAATTGCATCTCGACGTCGCGATCCGATCCGTGTGTGGAGCTTGCAGGAAATCCACGCGAACAAAAACAAATCGGCTCTGGGTAACTAGCGCAAGTATTAGCCGCGCGGTACCAGTCGAATCATGCTCAGTGTCACGCTGAACGTGCGCGGGTCGGTCGGCACTTGCCAAGTTGGCGAGGCGTGGATCTCAATCGTATATTCATCCGCATCCGGCAAATCGGCTTCCAGGATGTAAAGGCCCGTACGGTCAATCGTAAACGTCTGCACCGGCGTGCCGTTGACCACGATGCGGATCTCGCCCGGTACACTCTGCTGCTGAGCATGTGCTCGAATGCGCAAGCGCTGCGGACCCGGTTTGACGCGGCGTAGGCGGGCATCCGCTCGCGCCCCGATCCAGCGGTACTTGTTGCCGTGGACGCCTTCCAGCGGATACCAGTCACCGAGCAACCGTTGTTCATGCCCGGGCAGTGAGAAGTCGATGATGTCATCGCGTTCGCCCGGGTAGAGTTCGGCTCGGTCGGCCGAGGGCAGCAGGTTATAGACTTCCTCTTCGTTTTGCGCCGCGTACCCACAGGCCGCGCAATGAAGCGTCGCCGCCGGATCCAAGGCTAGGCTCTCCTTGCAATCGGGGCAGCGTAACAGTGTCTCAAAATGTTCTAGCGAAGACTCTGGAGGCGGCGTGCCAGCCTTCTTGCAGATGCCCGCCAGCGTTCCGCCGAGCCAGCGAGCCGCGCGCGCGTTCGACAGAGCCGCACGCTTCACGATGCGCTCCCCCCAGCCGCGTTCCGGAACGAACGCGTCATACTCTTGCGCGACAAAATATTTCTTCGCGATTGCGTCCCATTCCCGCAATCCCATCGTGTGGTTCTGACGGATGCCGAAGCTCTCTTCCTGATGTGCTCCGATGACGTCTCGAACCAGATACCCCAGCAGGCCCCAATCGAAAAGCTTGCGCTCCCAAGGCTTCATGGAATCGTAGTAGGGGCAGCGATAGAGCCGCAGCGAAAGCTTCCGCAGCAGCGGCTCTTCCGCGAACAAGAATACGCCACCCGGTTGCAGCACGCGCGCGACTTCACGGAACACGGCCTCGATATCCATGAACTGGCTCAGCGTTTGAAACGTGCAGACGAAGCGCAGCGACGCATCGGCAAAGGGTAAATTGACCCCGTCGCCAGCCAAGCGGATCGGAGCCTTGGTCAATCCCCAAGCCTCCATCAAGTGGCGCCCGTGCCGCAGCGAGTCGGCGGAAATGTCGAGAGCAAACCCGCTTGCTCCGAACTCATTCGCTAACATGTAGCTGGTATGTCCCGCATTGGCGCCGATTTCGAGGAACGGCGTCATCGACCCAATGAACGCCGCGTGTTTGCGGATCACGGTCGCGCGGCGCGTGTTCTCCTCCGCGTAGATGCGGAGGTTCGTCTCGGGCTCGCCGAATGAAGCGAAGTTGTGAAACTCCACTTGTGCGCGTTTGACTGAAAAGGGCTGGGCTTCCATCTATGCTGGCAAGCTTGATTGTACGCGAGTGAGCAAATACACCGCGAATGTCCCTAACCAATGACCGCCTTCGTAGTGTTCTCCAGTGACGGCTGCGAGGCCAACCGCTGCGTGTTCGTCCCCTAGGCCGTTGTGTCCGATCGCGCTGAGCATCCAAGCGCGGCTTAAATTAAGCCCGTCCGCGTGCGCCAGTTTGCCGTCCGCTCGATCTGTGGAACGCACCGGCCGCAGCGTGGAGATGTCAGGCAAGAACGCAGCGAGCCATTTCTCAAACTCGACCGGCTCCAGCACGCGCCGCATCAAATCCGCCTCCGCCAGCGACGGCGACAGGAAGTCTTCTCCCGATGGCTCCCACCCAACCGGCGCATTCCGATCCTTCAAGTAGAACGTTCGTGCCCGCTCCGTTAGCAACGCTTCAAATGTCCGCTCACCAGCGGCCCGCGACCAATCCAGCATCAGTCCCATCGCAAAGGCGGTGTTCGCGTGCTGTCCGGAGCGATCCGCATGCGTCAACTTCGGCAGCCATGCCGAGACGTGCCCTACAGCGATCTCTGCAAGCAACGGCACCGGCCACTCCGAATCCAGCGCCAGCAACCACGCGAGCCCGTACGGTCGCTCAAAGCCCGGTCGCGTTTTCAAGTAGGCGACCTCTCCTGCAATCCGCTCCGTTGCCAGGTTCGTCCGCAGCGCCGTCTGGGCCTCCGCAGCGAAGTCCGCCTCTGGAAACAGCCGCGCCAATCGAGCCAACAGCCAATGTCCGTGGACTGCAGAGTGCCAATCAAAACACCCATAAAACGCGGGTGTCAGGCTCCGCGGAGCACGCACGTCCGCATCGCTCGTCAACACGTGCGCGATCTTGTTGGGATACTCGCGGGTCACGCAATCCAGCGCCAATCGGGCGAACCGGGCCGCGGTGCGGTGGTCGAGATGGAGTCTACTCATGTCCGAATGTTATAATCGCAGTTTATATGCGCAAAAAAATAACCGTTGTAGGTGGAGGAAACGTCGGCGCGAGCTGTGCGGTCAACCTCGCTTTGAAAGAACTGGGCGACGTCGTATTGGTCGACGTAGTTGAAGGAGTGCCGCAGGGCAAGGCCCTCGACATGCTCCAGATGGGACCCGTCGAAGGCTACGACGTCCGCATCACGGGCGTCAATGACTACGCTCCGACCGCGAACTCGGACGTTGTCGTGATCACGGCCGGCCTGGCCCGCAAGCCCGGCATGAGCCGCGACGACTTGCTGATCGCCAATCACGAAGTAGTGAAGAGCGTGACGGAGCAGATCGCGAAATATTCGCCCAACGCCATCCTGGTGCTGGTCACTAACCCGTTGGACGCCATGTGCTGGACCGCGTTCACCACCTCGAAGTTCCCCAAGAATCGCGTCATCGGTATGGCCGGCGTGCTCGATTCAGCGCGCTTCCGCACGTTCCTCGCGCAGGAACTCGACGTCTCGGTGGAGAACGTCACTGCGGTGGTCCTCGGCGGCCACGGCGACACCATGGTCCCCATCGTTCGCTTGTCGAACGTCAGCGGCGTGCCTCTAACCGAACTGATCCCGGCCGACCGTTTGGCCGCCATCGTCGAGCGCACTGCCAATGGCGGCGCGGAGATCGTGAAGCACCTGAAGACCGGCAGCGCATATTATGCTCCGTCTGCTTCCGCTGTCGAGATGGTCGAATCCATCCTCAAGGACAAGAAGAAAGTTCTGCCGTGCGCCGCGTATCTGGAAGGCGAATACGGTATCAACGGTCTCTTTGTTGGCGTGCCCGTGAAGTTGGGCGCGAACGGCATTGAGAAGATCTACGAGATCAAGTTGACCGACGAAGAAAAAGCCAAACTCGCGAAGAGCGCGGCGTCCGTCCAGGAATTGGTGGACGTTCTCAAAACCAAGTAGTAAGAGGGTCTCTACGGCCCTCATTTCCATTCGATAAAAAGCGGCGGCCCTGCTCATCTCAGGTGCCGCCGTTTTTTTTAGTGGAAGAGCTACTCGATTCCCATTTGCGCGAGCCGATAACGCAACGCGTTGCGCGTTAATCCCAACAATCGGGCCGCTTGGCTTTTATTCCCGTTCGCGCGCTTGATCGCTTCGCGCAGGATCGACTGCTCGAATTGATCCAGTGTCATGCCCTCCGGTAAGAAATGATCCCCCTCCGCCGCAGGCCGAGCTCGCTGGCCCATCTCAATGCGGACATCGTTCGCTTCTAAGCGTGGGCTCGGAGCCAGTAGGATGCTGCGCTCCAACACGTTCTCCAGTTCGCGAACATTGCCAGGCCAGTGGTAGCTTGTCAGCCGCTCGATCGCGCCCTCGCTAATCTCACCTCCGAACTTGTGTGCGAAGTGTTCCGCCAGGAACGGGATGTCTTCCTTGCGTTCGCGCAACGGTGGGATGTTGATCGGCACTACGTTGAGGCGGTAGTAGAGATCTTCGCGAAACGTGCCTTGTTCCAGCGCAGCCCGCAGGTCCACGTTCGTCGCCGCGATCACACGCACGTCCGTCTGCATCGTCTTGTTGCTACCCAGGCGTTCGAACTCGCGGTCCTGCAAAACGCGCAGCAGCTTTACCTGCACCGACGCAGGCACGTCGCCAATTTCATCCAGGAACACCGTGCCGGTGTTAGCTTGTTCGAACTTTCCAGGCTTCGATACGTTCGCTCCGGTGAAGGCGCCCTTCTCGTAACCGAACAACTCGCTCTCCATCAAGTTTTCCGGGATAGCGGTGCAGTTGATCTTGACGAACGGCCTGTCTTTGCGCGGTGAATGCTGATGGATTGCGCGCGCAATCATATCCTTGCCAACGCCACTCTCGCCGCAAAGTAGAACCGTCGCCCGGGTGCCCGCGATGCGCTCCACCGTCCCAAAGATTTCCTGCATCGCCCCGCTGCGCCCGACGATATTTTGGAACTGATACCGCTGCCCCAGCGCTTCCCGCAGGTCCCGATTTTCGTCGCGTAGCTTACGGACTTCGAGCGCCTTCTCCACGACCACCGTCAGATGGTCCAGCGAAAACGGCTTCGGCAGAAAATCGACCGCACCCTGCTTCATGGCTTGCACGGCGACTTCGACGGTTCCGAATGCAGACATCACAATCACCGGCACATTGGAATTCTGCGCGCGCAATTGTTCCATCATCGCGAGGCCGTCCATCCCCGGTAGCTTCAGATCGGTCAACACTAAGTCGACATCGCCAGCATGCTTCAGCGCTTCTTCCGCAGTGCCAGCCGCTTTCACCTCGAATCCGCACGAGGACAAGTGCAGTCCAAGCACACGCCGCTGTTTCTCTTCGTCTTCGATAACCAGAATCCTCACTCAATCCCCCATGGGCAAACGAATCAAAAAAACGCTGCCCTCGCCCAGCGTGCTGTCCACGCTGATTTCCCCGCCGTGCTCTTCCACAATCTTCGACACCACGGCCAAGCCCAACCCCACGCCCTCGGCCTTCGTCGTGAAGAAGGGATTAAAAACGCTCTCCAGGTTCTTCTTCTCAATGCCTGAACCGCGGTCGATCACCGAGATCCACACCGCATCCCCGGAGCGCTGCGTCTTCACCGTGACCACTCCGCCGGTTGGACTCGCTTGCGCCGCGTTGGTCAACAGGTTCAACATCACCTGCTCCATCATGGCCCCATCGAAACGTAACGGCGGAACATCCGGTGAATAATTCTTGAACACAGACACGCTGGGCCCCGATCTGTGAAACCGCTCAATCGCCCGATCCAGCATGGCATGGATGTCGCCCTTCTCTAACTGCAAAGAGCGTGGTCGAGCAAAATCGAGGAAGCGTGTGATGAGAGCTCCCGTGCGATCCACTTCCTCTGTAATGTTCGCGGCCATCTCTTTCGCGATCTCGTTTTCTGGAGCCACTCGCCGAGCCAACATCTCCGCCGAGCTTCGCATCGTCGCTAGCGGATTCCGCAGTTCGTGCGCGAGCCCCGCCGTCAACTGTCCCAGTGCAGCCAAGCGATCGGCGCGCCGGACGTCGGCTTCGGCATTCTTCAAACTCGCGTTGGCTTGAGCAAGTTCCGCCGCTGTGACTTGGAGCTTTTGTGCCTCGATCCGATTCTGATGCGCCAACTGGTTTGTCAGAAACCCGACCACGGGCAGGAACAACACGCGCAGGATCAATTCTCCGACTTGATCGGGCGGGAGATACTGATTGCGTGATTCGAGCAAACCGAGAAACGAAAGGTACACGCCGCAAGCAGTAACCGTGGCCGCCGTCGTCCCCAGCAGACCGAAACTAGTGGCGGCCGAAATCACAGGCAGAAACAAGACCAAGTAGAAGCTGCTCCCGATGCCACCACCGAAATAGAGCAGCGGATAACACAGTGCCAGTTTCAGGACCACCGAAGGCACCGCCCCGATGCGCGGTTCCAATACCTGTACGATGCCGAGCGCTCCAAGCAGTGTCAACACCACGGGGTCACGCTCGGGTCCGAACGCCGCCAGCGCCGTGAAAAAAAGCAGCCACACAAAATCTTGCGGTCGGACATGGGCGGACCAGAGACGGAGCATGGGCACTTTCATTCTACTGATGGCTGCCGGCGCTCTGGAGTTACCATAAATAAATGAAACCAGTACTGGCCGCACTTGGCAGCGCTTTTCTTCTGTTCACCGTCGCTCATGCCGATGAGGGCATGTGGACATTTGACAACCCTCCCACCAGGCAGCTTCAGGAAAAATACAACTTCACGCTGACACCGCAGTGGCTGGATCATGTGCGGCTTTCGAGCGTGCGCTTGAACGACGGTGGCTCCGGATCTTTCGTGAGCCCGAACGGCTTGCTGCTGACGAACCATCATGTGGCACGGGGGCAACTCCAGAAGAACTCGACCGCGCAGCACGATTACATGCAGACCGGCTTTCTGGCCGCGACGTCTGAGGAAGAAATGAAGTCGTCGGATTTGGAAGTCAACGTTCTGGTGTCGATGGAGAACGTAACTCAACGTGTGCAGGACGGACTCAAGGGTGCCCGCAACGCCGAAGAAGAATTCGCCAAGCGCAAGGACGTCATCGCCGCGATCGAGCGGGACTCACTGGAAAAGACCGGTTTTCGCTCGGATGTCGTGACGCTCTACCAAGGCGGCGAGTATTGGCTGTATCGCTACAAGAAGTACACCGACGTGCGGCTAGTGTTCGCACCAGAGCAGCAAATCGCCTTCTACGGTGGCGATCCCGATAATTTTACGTATCCCCGCTATGACCTCGACATGGCACTGTTCCGCGTGTATGAGAATAACCAGCCGATCCAGAGTAAAGACTTTTTGAAGTGGAATCCGAAGGGTGCGGCCGACAACGAGTTGGTCTTTGTCAGTGGACATCCGGGTTCCACCGCGCGTTTGGACACGCTCGCGCAACTGGAAGCGGAACGCGATCTGTACGAGCCCTCCACCTTGAAGATCCTGAAGAATCGGATCGACACGCTGCGCAAATATTCGGCAGTGAGTGCGGAGGCTTCCCGGCAAGCAGGGTCCACCATCTTCAGCTTGGAGAATTCACAGAAGGCGTACATCGGTCGGTTGAAGGGCCTGCAGGATGCGACGGTGATGAACGCGAAACGCGCCGATGAGGCCGCCTTCAAAGCCAAGGTGAATGCGAACCCGCAGTGGAAGGCGGCGTATGGCAAGGCTTGGGATCAGATTGCGGCAGCCGAGAAGAAGTCTGAGACGCGATTCAAGGAGCAATATTTCCACGGGCTCTATTCGCAATACGCGAACCTGGCGCAGCAGATCGTGCAGTACGTCGCGGAGATCAAGAAGCCGGACGGTCAACGGCTCGCCGGATATCACGAGGCGCAGCTCGAATCCCTGCGACTTTCGTTGTTCTCGCCGGCGCCGATTTATCCGGAGATGGAGATCGCTCGCATGACGGGTGCTCTGGAACTGGACCTCGCCGAAGCCGGTCCGAACGACCCCTGGGTGAAGTTGGTGCTCGGCGGGAAGACGCCTCGGGCCGCGGCGGAGGCGTTCGTTAAGGGCACCAAACTGGGCGACGCCGAATTCCGGAAGAAGCTGGTCGAGGGCGGGGAATCCGCCATCGCGGCCTCGGACGACACGATGATCGTCCTGGCTCGCAAGCTGGACCCGATCCGGCGCGAATTGATCAAGTGGACCGAAGACAACGTCGATAGCGTGGTGCAACGCGCGGGCGAGCAACTGGGCAAGGCTCGGTTTGCGGCGTTTGGGAAGACCACCTTCCCCGACGCGACGTTCACCTTGCGGCTGTCTTACGGCAAAGTCCAGAGCTACCCGATGAACGGGACCATCGCTCCGCCGCTGACCACGTTCTACGGTCTGTATGATCGCAACGCCAGCTTCTCGAACAAAGCTCCGTTCGATCTGCCACAGCGCTGGATCGATGGACGTAGCAAGCTGGAGCTTTCGACGCCGATCAACTTCGTCACCACCAACGACATTATTGGTGGCAACTCGGGTTCGCCGGTGATCAATGGCGCGGGCGAAATCGTGGGGCTGATCTTCGACGGCAATATCGAGAGCCTGGTGGGAGACTTCGTCTACGAAGGCGGAGCGAATCGCGCCGTCGCGGTCCACACGGGCGGGATGACGGAAGCTCTGCGCAAGCTATACGGCGCCGAAAAGCTCGCGAACGAGCTGCTGACCGGGACACGCTGAACAAAAGGGTGGAGCCCGAAAGCTCCACCCTTATCCAGTTGTCCAGTTTGAGATGCGATTACGCTTGAGCCGGAACTTCGGTCTGCGCCACGGAATCGACGCGGGGAGCGAAATACCCACAAGCCAATTCCGGCTTCAGATCCAGTGCGCGGATCCAGCAATCCCGAGCGCGATCGGTTGCGCCGGCTGCTTCCAGCGCGTGACCCAGGTTGAGCAGGGCTTCAGCGAAGTTCGGTTCCTTCTTGAGCGCGGCTTCGTAGAAGCTGATGGCTTGGTTTGATTCGCCCAACTGCTGCGACAGAACACCGCAGTTGTACAGAATGTCGCAAGACGGCTCGCCGTGTTCCAGCAAGCGCGTATAGTGGCCCAGCGCTTCCTGCGGCTTCTGCAACTGCAGTGCGATCTCGGCCAAACCTTGTAAGGCGTCGGCGTGGTTCGGATGCTGCGCCAGCAAATCGCTGAGGACGCGATGAGCGTCATCATATTGGCCTAGCTTGGAGTACGCGATGCTCAGATTGACCTGCGCTTCAGGCCAGTCGGCGCGCTTTTCCAGGCAAGCCTTGAAGGCCGCCGCGCCACCCTGTGCGTCGTCACGTTCCAGGCGCAAGTAGCCCAGCCGGAACCAGGCAGTCTCTGCCGAAGGGTTACGGTCGACCAACTTTGCGTACAAATCTTCGGCTTCGCCGCCATGCTGCTGCCGCTCGGCGATCCAGGCCATCTGCAACCGCAGATCGTCCCGATCCGGGAGCAGTGCGCTGGCCCGTTCAAAGGCCGCCTGAGCTTCTTCCAGCTTGTCCGCTTGCTCGTACGCCACACCCAGATTCAGATGCACCGCCGGGCTGTCAGGACGAAGCTGCGCCGCGCGGGTGTAGGCCTGGACCGATTCCTCAAGCCGTCCCGACTTCTGGCAGGCAACGCCGTAATTGAACCAGTGGTCGTGTGATTCCGGAGCTAGAACGGTCAAGCGCTTCGTGTGTTCGGCTGCCGTTTTCGCATCGTCGCGAGAGAAGGCCGCAGCGGCCAACCCTTCGAGGGCGGGCACGGAGTCCGGACGCAGTTCGAGCAAGCGCTGGGAGTACTTCTCCACCACTGCATAATCCTTACGCTGCAGGCCGATGCCGATCATGTTCACGATCGGGTCCTGCGCGTCGGGAGTCAGTTCCAGCAGGCGCTCATAACAAGCGGCCGCTTCATCGAATTCCCAACCCATTTGCAGCGAGACGGCTTCCCCGAACATCGCCGCCGCCGACTTGGGAGCCACGGCGAGCGTAGCGCGGAATTCCTTGAGCGCTTCGGTGGGCTTGTTCAGGCGCAACAAGCATGTGCCTGCCGCGACTTGTGCGTTAATGTTTTTCGGGTCCAGTTCCTGGGCCGCGCGAAACGCCACCAGGGCGTCGGCGAAGCGCTCCAGGTTGTACAGGCTCAAGCCCGTAACCACTTGAATGTCGGCGCTGGCGGGACGCAATACCGCTAGACGCTTGTAGCTCTCAGCTGCTTCTTCAAAACGGTTCAGCTCGAAGTAGATCTGTCCACGCGCCGCCAGAATTTCGGCGGGATGTCCGCCTGCCTTCTCGGCGACGTCCAGGGATTTGAGGGCGTTCTCCCGGTCGTTCTTTAAGTGATAGGAGACCGCCCGTCCCAAATGCCGCAGCGAGTTTTCCAGTGAGGAGTTGGGGGAGGTTGCTCCAGCCAGCGGCGGAGTGGAAGTTGGTAGCGTGCTTTGAGTTGACATTTGAGTGACTCGTCCTTCGATTGCGTATTTCGATTACTGCGTTTCGGTTCTATGCCGACTAGGGCTCTTAACGTAAGCCTCTGCCCTTGGCATGACCATCGGCACTTCTGTTCTTACTCTGTAGACCCGCGCGGCCCGGGCCAAAGCGCCGTACTGTTGCTACGGCTCCCGGAGTTGACCGCCCAGCTTGCTGATACTCGTTTTCCGGAAGAATTCGAGCAGAATTCATGCCCTTGGGCTGTGGCCAAGCTAAATAGTCGGCCGGATGAATACGAGTCGCTTCCGGCCTTGCCAAGACGGGCAGTCCAGAGAGATCCTGTCGCTTCTCGATCCGGATACGAGGCACTTCCTGGAACGCTGGGTGCATCACGGGCGTACTGGCTTGTAGATATCGATCCGGCATGCGCAGCGGCAATTTGGGGAACGGGCCAAGCGCGCGATACCCGGTATGCCGGACGCGCGGTAGCCGCCAGACTCCGTTGGGCGATTGCGCTACATAACGTTGTTCATCCGCCAAGGCGGCCGGTGCCAGCGCGAACTGGGACGGCGGCATCACCACAATGGCCACCGGACTGTACCGCACAGGGCCAGTCTGCCTGACGATGCCACTGATTTCGTGGTCCGCCAAAGCCACCGGTGAGGCCGAGCCATACCGGCCTAACGCAGGGGCTGGACCTGGGATGGCCAGCCGATGAGAAATGCTCGGTCCGCTCTGAGATGCTTCCATCGCGGGAGCCGGAGTCGCCGCTGCCGGTCTCTGGCCGGGCTGAAGAGAAAGTTGATATGAGGGGCTGCTTGCCGCTTCCAAACGGGCCTGCTTGTACGGCAGCAACGGTCGAACCTGAATGTCCAGGGCTGTAAGAGTAGGACGCAAAGTAACTAGCGGTCCCACTTCGAATTTCACTGCATCCGTTCGGGGGACAGACCAGCCTTGCCGCGGCCGTTGCCCGGAAGACTCGAGTCCGGCGTTGACTTGAAGGCGGAAATCTTTAATCCGCGGCGACCCGCCGAAGGTATCCACATTCGCAAAGCGCACCGGTTCGCCGTCCACGCGCGGGGTATCCAGCCACGGCTTGGGTTGAGAATCTTCCCATCCAAAAGTTGGACCGGTGTGGCTGAAATGAGGCGCGAACCAACGCGCCACAGGGCTCTGCACGGTTCCAGGGAGTTCCTCCCAACCGCTCGAAGTCTCGGAGGCCGAAATCGGATTGAGAAGCTGCCTGGGTTGAACCTCTGGCATGGCCACCTGGGGAACGGCGAACGTTGGTGTCCAATTCCAACCGGTGGGCTGTGGAAGAGCGTACGAAGACTCTGGCGGTGTGGGGCCTTCCGGTGTCCCCAAGTCCAGTTGCTTGGCCACCAGGCCTAGCCCCGGCATCTGAGGTGTGGCAAATCGCAGTATGGAAATCGCGGCTCCCGCCAATGCGACATTGCTCAGGGTAGGGTCGGTCAGCGCGAACTGTGGGCCGCTGGCTTCGTCAAAGGTGAAGGAAGACGCTTGCGCCCGGATCTCGGTCCGCACACGTGCGGCCTGTTCCAGACGATTCTCTACCAACCGGAATCCGGCTTGAATGGCTTCGCCCATGTTCGTAAACAGGGGCTGCCCAGCCGCATATTCCGCAGCGTATTCGCTTTGGATCAAAACCTCGATGGATCCCGGCTGGACGAGCAGCGCCCGGTATTGCGTCAAGCGTGCAGGAAATACGTCCTGAATCTCGCTCGCCGTGTATGAGTTTCGGAGGCGGGCCACGCCAATTTCCAAGTGCGGCAGTTCAGCGTCCGCATCACTTAGCAGCTCCATGGGTTCTGGAGCCTTCACGCCGAGCAACTCACGCCAGCCCGCCGCCGGTGGAATCCCCGAAGCTAGTTTGCCGGCCTTCCAAGTGCGCACATCGCTGGGCTCGCTGTGAAACGCGGGCATGCTCCATGCCGGCGATGCTTTTCCCCAGGTTTCCGACAAGGAGAAACCCGCCAGGTGGTCTTCGACAGTCTCGAACTCTCTCGGTTCAATGGCGGTCTGCGCTAGGTACGGCGCCATCGGATAATCCGGCTCGAACGCAGTGCGTGCCGCGGGAGCGAGCTCCTCGGTCGTCACGTGCGGTTCGCGTTCCTGCAACGCGACAGCCGTTTGCGGCTCTGGATTCGCTGCGGGCGTCGCGATTGGTCGCAGCTTCGGGGTCGACTTCGGAAGTGCCGGTGGGCGCTCCGTATTGGGCTTCTCCGTCACAGAAGCGGCCAGGCGTTCTAAGGCGAACTCTGCCTGCTGCGCCGAATACTGGTCCAGATGCTCGACGGAACAAAACTGTTCCCCGCGCAGCCGGCGCATCAGGCTCAAGGGTTTGTGACAATAATCGCAGTTGGTAGCCACGGATCTCTCTCACTTAGGAATTCGGCAGAACAGTCCTAAGGCTTCAGATCCAACTAAGGGGATTTATCGAGAGGGATTCCCCCTATTCGAGGATTTCTGGATGCTCGTTTGCGGGTACCGGGTATCATGAAAACTGATGCGTCGCGACCCGCCACAGGCGTTAGTCCTATTTGATATCGATGGAACTCTGCTGCGCCGCGCCGGACCGCATCATCGCCAAGCCTTGATCGATGCTGTGCGCAAGACCACCGGCCTCGAGACGAATCTCCAAAATGTACCCGTCGCCGGCATGCTGGATCGGGATATTCTGACCGCGATGCTGCGCGAAGCCGGAGCCTCGGCCGCTCTCATCCGCCGTCACATGCCCGCCCTGGTGGAGTTAGCCCAGCGCCTCTACACGCGCTCCTGCCCCGACCTGCGGGCCAAGGTCTGCCCCGGTGCCCGGATGCTGCTCTACAAGCTCTGGAGGCGCGGTGTGCCCACGGGGCTGGTCACTGGGAACTTGACCCGCATCGGCTGGAAGAAGATGGAGCGCGCTGGGCTCAAACGCTATCTGCGCTTCGGAGCGTTCGCCGAACTGGCCCGCGACCGGGCTGGACTGGTCGATATCGCTATCCGCCACGCCCGCCGCGAGCGCTGGATCGACCGCCACAGCCCGATCGCGCTCATCGGAGATCACCCCAATGACATTCGCGCCGCGCGAGCCAACGGCGTCCGCTCTATCGCCGTAGCTACGGGTGTAATTGGAGCAGAAGAACTGGCGACGCACACCCCGGATATTCTGGTCCCGGATTTGCGCGCCTTGGAATGGGAGGCTTTGTTCGGATGAAATACGTCGTGTGCCTGCTGGCGCTGGTGTTATGCGGCTGTGCCGAGCCCACCGTGGAACCCGGCCTCAAGGCCATCGTAGGTGGACGGCTAGAGACCTCGCTTGACGCCGAGCCCATCCCCTATTCAGTGATCATCATCGTAGGAGGGAAGATCCGCGCGCTGGGTCCGCAAGCCTCCACGCCCGTGCCCAAGGGAGCGGAAACAATCGCCGCGAAAGGGAAGGTGATCCGCCCGATGCCATATGACGCAAAACTGGCCCCGGGCGGACCGGCGAACTTGATGCTGTTGAACGCGGAGTCCGGTGCTCCAGACTCCATCATGAGGGACGGGGAGTGGTTGAAGTAAGGAACGGAGACCTATGGGGCTAGAACAAATTTGTGAGATTGTTCATTCCGCGACGCAGGACGCTTGGGCGGAAAGAAACAAGGCTGCTTTTGATGCCCTATTCGGTGGTCAGGAAGGACGCTACTCCAAGCAAGCATCCAAGGGTGTCACCCTTCGAGCTCCGGAAATGCCTCCTGATTCAGGAGTCTCCTTCGCGGCTTATATTCATCCGTCGAATCCAACTTCAGGTGCCTACAGCGGGTTGTCGTTTGTGGTTTTCCCTGTGCCCGGTGAGCCCTGCCTCATTGGGTTGGGAGTTGGTACACAAGGGCTGAGTCCAGACGAAACGATTCTTGGGCGACCCGGACATTCCCGTAAGGCTCAGGCCATTTGTGCCTGGCTGAATCGAGAGTATGGCAACGGTAGTTTCGTGGCTTGGGCTAAGCAGGACGCAACGCGGACCGATATTGGCGTGCCGGACGAAATACGAAAGGCTTGGCCCGCGTACAAGAACGTCTTTGATCGTTACGGCAAGGAAATGTATGCTCTGTATCGGCCGACGGACAATCGGGCTGGAACGGAAGCAGCGACGACAGCATTGCTTGACCTTCTGTTCGAGGAGAGGGGGTACCCGCCCCTCGCCGCGTACCAAGAAGACTATGGTTCGATACGAGCTAAGTGGTTCGAATACTTGATGCCCGGGGTATCGCGCCCCGATGTGGCTAACCTGCTGGCTACGCGACGATATGTGATAGTACAAGGGCCACCTGGAACCGGCAAGACAATGATGGCAACCGAACTTCTTGAAGAAGAATACGGGGGCCGGGGGCGTACTATCCAATTCCACCCCAACACGACCTACGAGAATTTCATCGGCGGGTTGGCTCCGGAAAGTGCGGGGAACGATTTAGGATTCCGGTTTTCACCCGTCCCGGGTCTTCTTATGGACACGGCCGCGCAGGCTCAAGCAGATCCAGCGCACAACTACCTTCTTCATATTGACGAAATCAACCGCACGGACTTGGGCAAGGTTCTGGGAGAGGCAATCTTTCTGTTGGAGCCGGGGACTTCGGCAGAACGGAGAATTGACCTCCCGCATGATTTCGGCCCACCGTTTCATCGCAAGTTTTCCTTGCCCAAGAATTTGCACATACTTGGCACGATGAACAGCGCCGATCGCAGCATTGCGATCGTGGACGTTGCTGTTCGTAGACGCTTCGCGTTTGTATCCTTGTGGCCGCGAATGAGCGTCGTCGAGAAGCATGGCTGCTCAACAATGCAAGAGGCATTCCGGGAGCTACTTTCCCTCTTTGTCGAGCACTCTAGTGACGATGCTTTTTCACTGATCCCAGGGCACTCTTATTTCCTGGAGCAAGACGAGAAGCGTGCCAGGCAGAGTCTCGCGGTGAACCTCGCGCCTCTCCTTGAGGAATATCTTGCGCAGGGGTACGTTGCTGGCTTCGCCGAACCTATCCGAGCCTATCTTCAGAAACTGCGGAGCATGTGACTCGTCCTCGCACAAGCCGTGTTCGAACGACCGCACCCCTGACGGCACCGCAGCGGGCGAATGAGGTCTGCCTTGAAGTCCAAGACCACTCGACGGTAAGAAGGTCAGCGATTGACTTTTTTCAGCTGCGCCAGTTGGGCGATCCAAAGACAATGGCAACCCGAGCTGCCAGATTGACGGATCAATTTGTAACGCAAAATCGTTCCTCATCGGCGTTGCTGGATGTTAAGATTGAGCCGCATTACGACGGCAGCGATGTCCGACTAGTCATTCATTCAGGGAGCAAGGTTGGTGCAATACCTCTTGTTTCCCCGACTACGGGCCGGACCGATTACGGTCTGGTAGTTCAGCCTAGATTTCCGTGGGCCGGGATTGGGCCCATGCTAGCGGAGATGGGTTGGCGGGTTAGTCCAACTCCGCTTCGATTGCCGCTACTCCATCGGTCGGAGCGTCGCGTCCCCGGGTGGGTTTTGTCGGTCATGATTCTAGCCCGCCTCAAGGCACTGCTGGATACATTAGATCGGCGATTTGAACTTGTCACGGAAAATCGCAGAGCACCCCGCGGGGCAGTCCATTGGGCAACGTATGCGACACAGCGCTTGCCAAATGCGAACTTCCTGTCGATCCCCTGTACTTACCCGGATCTTCAGGATGATCGTCTGCTCAAAGGCGCAATTCGCTATACCCTTGAACGTCAATTACGTTCGTTAGAGACGCAGCGCGAACACGGCGCGTTTGTTCATCGCTTGATAGATCTCGGCCAACAGCTAATGTCCAAGGTTCAGCAGTTCCCGATGCACGTTCCATCGTCGACGGCACTCGCTGGATGGATGCGTCGCCCAATGCGAACAAACCCATTTGTGGATGGCCTCCAGGCCATTGAATGGACCATTGGAGACAGGGGCTTAGCGGGATCGAGTGACCTCGATGGGATCCCTTGGATCATGCCCATGGATGGTTTTTTTGAGGCATGGGTTGAGACAGTCTTTCGACTCGTTGCGCAGCGTGCAGGTGGTCAGATGCGCGTTGGGCGCAAACGCGAGACCACTCATCCGATCAACTGGGACCCTCCCTACCTTGGTTCGCAGCGGTCACTGATCCCAGACATCTGGGTCGAATGGGAGTCCACCACATTGATTGTGGATGCGAAGTACAAACGGCATTGGGAAGAACTACAGGAGCATTCCTGGGGAAATCTAGAGGAGGGACTTCGCGAGCGGCATCGAGCCGACCTGCTTCAGGTACTCGCCTACGCCAACCTTGCCAGGACTCCAAGGGTGATTGCGTGCCTTACCTACCCCTGTTCGCCCAGCAGTTGGGCGTCATTGCGCGATCGCGGCAGGCTGATCCATAAGGCGGAGCTAACGATGGGGTCCCGATCTGTCCACCTTTGGTTGACCGCAGTCCCAATGGCGGCAAAGGCCGAAGAGATTGCCCTCCCGCTGATAGACAGTATTGTTGCCTTGTTAATTTGATCGGAAGACTCTTCGGGAATGCGAAACAGAAAAGGCCGCGTCTCTGAACAGAGACGCGGCCCGGGAGAACCGAACTTCCTACGCCTTCGCTGGTGCTTCCTTGCGAGCGTGCTCGAACAACAGCCGCAGCGTTTTATCCGTGCGGATGTGCCCTGCGATGCGGGCTAGGCCGCCTTCTTTTTGCAGCTTGCCGCGCACGATGGCGACGGCTTCACGTTGCCCACGGGCGATGCGGCCCACTTCGGCGTCGATCTCTTCCTGCGTGGCGGAGATGTTTTCACGTTCGCTGATCTTATCCAGCAGCAGCGACGCTTTCACATCGCGCGCGGCGCGGGCGGATTGCGATTCCTTCACCTTGGCCCAGTCCAGCTTCAACTGGCTGGGGTCCATGCCCTGAGCCGCAAGCTGGCGCAACTGGCTGTCGATGTTGATTTCGATCTGGCGATCCAAGTACGCTTCCGGGATGGGGAAGTCGTGGCTGTCGACCAGTTTGTCGAGGAGCTGGTGCTTGGCCGCTTCCTGAGCTTGATGTTCGCGCTCGCGGAAGATGGTCTTGCGAACCGTTTCCTTGAATTCGTCCAGGGTCTGGAAGTCGCCCAGGTCCTTGGCGAAATCGTCGTTTAACTCGGGGAGCTCTTGGCGGCGAACCGCCTTCACCACGGCCTTGAAGCGCACGGTGCGCCCGGCCAGCGTGGCCCGGTCGTAGTCTTCCGGATAGACGATGTCGAACTCGCGAACGTCATCGGGAGCAGCTCCGCGAAGGTTCTCGCTGAAAGCCGGCAGCGTTGCTTCGTCACCGATCTTCATCATGAGTTCGTCTTGCGAAATCTTTTCGTCCACGCCGGAAACGCTTTCGAGCGAGACGACGGCATAGTCGCCATCGACTAACGCGCGCGGTTCCTCGTTGACGTATTCGGCCTTCTGGTTGCGAACTCCCTCAATGCGTTCGTTGATGTCGGCATCGCTGACTTCCGGCTCACTATAAGTGACCGTGACGCCGCGATATTCGCCCAATTCCACATTCGGCGCGACTTCAAACTCCGCCTTGAAGCGAATCGGTTCGCCCGCGTGGAAGTGCACGTCGACCACGTTGGGCTTGCCCACCACCTGCAGGCCTTCCTTCGCGGCAGTCTCGTGGAAGAAGCGCGGGATCACCGCCTCGATCACGTCCTGATTGATCTCGCTAGCGAATTTCGTTTTCACCAGGCTCAAGGGCGCTTTGCCGGGACGGAATCCGGGCAGGCGGACCTTCTGTTGAATATTAGCGACAACGCGCTCAGTTTCCTTCTCGACGTCCTCCACAGGGACGGTAATTTCGAGGGAATGCTTGCATCCTTCGATCAGGGCCACAGTTAGATCTCCAATTCGAGCTTAAAACGTTTGGCGCGGCGGAGTTCCCGCCGCGCCAGTAAATACATACAAAGGATTAACGAACTTCCTACGCCTTCGCGGCAGCGGCCTTCAAGGCTTCAGCCTTGTCGGTTGCTTCCCACGTAAAGCCCGCGCCGGTGCGGCCGAAGTGGCCGTAGTACGACGTCGGACGGAAGATCGGGCGACGTAGCTTCAACGTTTCAATCATGCCCTTGGGGGTCATGTTGAAGTTGGCACGCACAATGGCCACCAACTGTTCTTCGTTGAGCTTGCTGGTGCCGAAGGAGTTGACGGCGACCGAAACCGGTTCCGCAACGCCGATGGCATACGCGAGCTGCACTTCCACGCGCTTGGCGAGGCCCGCCGCGACGATGTTCTTCGCAATGTAGCGAGCGAAGTAGCATGCCGAACGGTCCACCTTTGTGGGGTCCTTGCCGGAGAACGCACCGCCACCGTGACGGCCCATGCCGCCGTAGGTGTCGACGATGATCTTGCGACCGGTCAAACCGGTGTCGCCGTGCGGACCGCCGATAACGAAACGGCCGGTCGGGTTGATGTGATACTTCGTGTTTGCGTCGACCATGTTCGCAGGGATGATCGGGTCGATCACGTGCTTGCGGACATCGGCGCGGAGCTGTTCAGTGGTGACATCGTCATCGTGCTGGGTGGAGATAACCACAGCTTCGATGCGCTTCGGCACGTCGCCGTCATACTCGACAGAGACCTGGCTCTTTGCATCCGGACGCAGGTAGGTGAGAACACCTGTGCGGCGGATCTTGCTCTGCTGTTCCACCAACTTGTGGGACAACATGATCGGCAGGGGCATCAATTCTTCGGTTTCGTCGCAAGCGTAGCCAAACATCAGGCCTTGGTCGCCCGCGCCGCCCGTATCCACACCCATCGCGATATCCGGCGATTGCGTCTGGATGAGGTTCACGATGCCGCACGTCTTGGAATCGTAGCCCATCTTGGCATCCGTGAAGCCGATCGACGCGATGACTTCGCGAGCAATCTTCGGAATGTCCAGAACGGCAGTCGTCGTAATTTCGCCGGAGACAATGCAAAGCCCTGTAGTAACCAAGGTCTCGCAAGCCACGCGGCCCGTCGGGTCGACGGAAAGTACCGCGTCCAGAACGGCGTCGGATACTTGATCCGCCATCTTATCGGGGTGGCCTTCGCTCACCGATTCCGACGTGAAAATATGTCTAACTTTGTCAGCCACTTGGTGGGATCCTCCAGGGATTTTACTTCTCGGTCAAATTTGGGTGACCTTCAGGAAGGCGTTGGAAACCCAAACGAACCACTATAGCATGGGTTCGTCCTGGCTTTACTATTTTCTGGAAGGCTATTATTATCAATGGTTTGGCTGCCGCAATCCTAGCGGCTTAGCGCGGCTTTGATCCGGGCCAGGTGATGATAACTGTGGCGCACCGCATGGTCCTCCAGCAGGAACTGGCAGGTCAGCGGAGCATCACTATTGAGCGACACCTCCGCGGCCCGATCGAGTTGGTCATCCCTTAAGGTGCGAATCGCGTCCGCCGCTGCCGCACTATTGCTCGCCAGCAAGGCCAGGGTGTCTTCTTTAGAGACGCCGTCATTCTCCATCGCATGTTTCGCGTTCATCGTGTCCACGACATCCCAACTCACGCCTGCGACCGGCTGGCCTGAGGCGAGCAACTGCGCCAGATGGATCTCGATCGGATACACGCTGGCGACGTGGTGCACCACCACGCCCACTTTGCGTCCGTCATGCGGAACGCGCGTCTGCCACTCTGCCTCAGATAGCGTGGCCGCAAATGCCGCGAGGGCCGCTGCGCCGGCCTCAAGACGAGCCGCAAGCGCTTCAGATCGATTGTTCATAGGGACACCGTCACTCGCAAGAAGGTAGCAGGGATGGACGTGCCGCCGCCAGCGGCCGTATTCTGCGCTTTGGCGAGTTCCACAAGTTGGTTGCGCAGGTCGTCCACTTTACCGTTCTTCTCTGCCGCCTCGAACGCGTTCATGGTCGGACCGTAGAATTGCCGGAAGGATTCGATGACGTCCTCTGGGCTCTTATCCGGCGATACGAAGCGGAACGTGTCCTTGACCATGGAGATCTTCTCTTTCGGTACCCCGGCCTGACCGAACCGCTCGACGATGTGCGTATCCACGCCCCACGTCATCGGACTGATGAAGCCTTCCGGAGGCGGAGGCGTAAACGCAGAACTGATCTTCAGGAGCTGCGACACGAACGAAGTCGGATCGTTCGGAATCCAGTTCCCCATCACCACGCGGCCGCCCGGCTTCGTCACCCGGACCATCTCTCTGGCAACGTCAAAAGGCCTGGGCGCAAACATCGCCCCGAACACAGAGAGCGTCAGATCGAACGAATCGTCTGCGACCCGATCCAAGTTGCAGGCATCGCCTTCTTGAAAGGTGAGGTTCTTGAGCCCCGCCGCCGCCGCGCGTTTGTTCCCTGCGTCTACCAGGTTCCTGGCAATGTCGATTCCAGTAACGTCCGCTCCTAGGACGGCGAGAGGCAGAGCCGTGGTGCCATCCCCGCAGCCCAGATCCAGGACCCGCAGCGGTGTCTGGATCCCCAGAGACTTCGCGACCGCTTCCCCGGACTCACGCATCCACGCGGCGATCTCGGTAAAGTCGCCCTTTTCCCACAACGCCTTATTCGGATTCATACTCGCTCCTTTCAACTCCGTATTGTCGTCCTCGGGAAGCGTGCAGCAAAGGGGGGCGCGGCTACTTCTCCAACGGCACTTTCTTGCGCAGGTCGTCGAACCAGTTGAGGATGATGTGGAGCTCACTGTTATCCGCCGTCGTGGCGGCGGGCTTGAGCATGAGGAAGCGCTTGCCGTCGGGGTGGACGTCGTAGTTGGAGGAGACTTTCTCGAACAGCATCTTGGGCGTCCCGGCGCGGAAGGCGGGGGCGAGTTCGGTGTCCACAGCCATCATCTTCGCTCCGCTGCGGAAGAAGAGTTCGCGGCCGTTGCGGTTCCAGCGGGGCTGGGTGCCTCCGTCGGTGGAGACTTGCGATTTGCCGCCGGGGCCGGGGAAGGGGGAGACGTAGACTTCGTTGCGGCCGCTCTCATTCGATTGGTAGGCCACCCATTTGCCGTCGGGCGAGAACTGGAATTCGGCACGTAGGAAGCGGTTGTCGAGGAAGGGCTGGGGCTTGGCCGTCTTGGGATCGCCGCCCAAGGGGAGCACCCAGACGTCGTTGCCGGTCGCTCCGATGACGAACTTGCCATCCGGGGAGACCGAGGTGGGTACCGGTCCCGGACCCTCGTCCATCAACGTAACCGGCTGGCCGCTGCCGTCGGTGGCCAAGGACGCGATTGACCCGCGGACCCCGACTACGCCAGGAGACGAGGCGTAGATGAGCCGCCGGCTGTCTGGAGTCCACACCGGACTCCCATTGGCTCTATCAAAAGTAAGCCGGGAGGTGGTTCCCCGCATCAAGTCGAGCAGCCAGAGATGTCGGTCGATGGTCTGCCCGGCCTCGAATACATCGAACGCAACACGCCCGCCGTCGGGAGAGACGCGGGGGCTGGCAAAGTTGCGGACGGTGGCGGACACCGGCTGCTCGGTTCCCTGTCGGTCTACCCAGGTCAGGGTAGCGGGATTTCCCAAAGTGACCGATCCGGTGCCGCCGGGATAGGCCACCGTGCCGGTGCGCGAAAAGCCTGCACCCATTAGCACCGCTAGGTTTCGCATGCCCTCCAGAACCGGTGCTGCGGGGCCCACCTTCAGCGTGCTGGCGTCGAAGGCTGCGGCGAACAGGAACCCATTGTGAGCATAGACCAGATGGCCGATGCCTGGTCGTGAGCCCGAGGGAACGAACCTTGCTTCGCCAGCGCTCTCCAGCAAGACTCTCCTCTCGCCCGTCTTGGCATCCACGGCGATGATAGGCACCTCGTTAATCCCACCCTTGGCGGTGAGCAGGAAGGCCAGAACATGGGCGGCACCCGGCAACGAGCTCGGCGCGCCAAACTGGATTTCACCTTTGGTGGGATCTACTTTGCCGATCAGCACAGGTTGGCCACCCGAATCCGGGATACGGCTAATGCTCGGGCCAGGAAGCAGGAAATTGCCGTCCTCACCCCAGCTTAATGGTGTCGCACCGGGCAGTCCGGTGGCGACGGTTAAGGGTGCACCGCCAGCCAAGGGGATTTTCTTCAACTGGAACGGCCCTGCTCCAGTGTAAAACGCGAGCCATTGTCCATCAGGGGAAAAGGTCGGGAAGCGTCCGCCCTCTGTTCCGGGAATTGATTTGACCAGCGGGTCATCCATGGTTCGGAGATAGATGTGGTCCAAGGATGCGGAGGCCCACGCAATGCGCGACCCGTCGGAGCTGACCGCGATGGGCTGGGCGGCGATGCCTTGCGGTGTGGCGGTGACGAAGTGGGTGATGGGACGCCGTTCGGCGGGCGCGGGCTTGAGCCAGCCCCACAGTCCGACGGCGGCGAGCGCGGTCATTGCTACCGTGGCTGCGATCCACAGGAAGGGTTTCTTGGCTTCGACGGGGACGGGTGGCGGCGGCGCGGGCTCGGGTTGCGAGGCTCGGGTGAGGGCGATGCGGGCTTCGCCGATGTCGCGCAGGCGGGTCTTTACGTCGCGGTCGAGGCAGCGTTGCAGCAACTGGCGCAGCGGGCCGGCGGGGATTTTTTCGAACTCGATGGGCGCGCGCAGGACGTCGGCCAGAATGTGGGATACGCTCTCGCCGGTGAAGAGGCGCTGTCCGGTGAGCATTTCCCAGAGGACGACGCCGAAGCTCCAGATGTCGGCGCGCTTGTCGACGGGTTTGCCGGCGGCTTGCTCGGGGGACATGTAGGCGGCGGTGCCCATGATGGTGCCGGCCGCAGTCGCTCCCATGGTTAGCGTGGGCGATTCGGAGCCGGGTTGGTGAGACGTGTCGCGAGCTCCGGCTTGGATGGCGGTGGCTAGGCCGAAGTCGAGCACCTTGGTCGGCGCGTCGTGGGGGGCTTTGACGTTGGCGGGTTTGAGGTCGCGATGGACCACTCCCTTGTCGTGCGCGGCTTCCAGGGCGGCGATGATTTGCTGGGCGATGGCGATCGTCTCTTCCAGTGGCAACGCTCCCAATTTGAGCCGGTCGCCAAGCGTGTCGCCTTCGACCAGTTCCATCACGATGGCGAGGTCTTCGCGCCCGTAGATGGTGGCGATGTTCGGATGATTCAGCGCAGCTAGGACCTTGGCTTCGCGTTCAAAGCGAGCCAGCCGGTCGGGGTCGCGGGAGAATTGCTGGGACAAAACCTTGATGGCGACTTCGCGGTCAAGCTTGGGATCGTGGGCTCGGTAGACCTCGCCCATGCCTCCGCGGCCCAGCACGCCGAGGATAGAATAGTGCGCGACACGGTCGCCAACGGAGAGAGGCATACGAGTAATTTAGTTTACTCGATGAAAGGAAGGAAAAGGGGTGAGTTGTGGTCGGGCTGCCGGGATTTGAACCCGGGACCTCTTGCACCCCAAGCAAGCGCGCTAGCCAGGCTGCGCTACAGCCCGAAACCATTTCAGCTTACCACTTACAGGTCCTGTCACGATACTATCTGGAGAGGATTGTATGGAAAAAGACGGCGTGCGCGTTTGTGATGGGTGTGGGCTCCGGATCCCCTCGATGTCGAAACTGGCTGTCAAAGAAGGCGGCCGCGACCTTTGTTTGCAGTGCCAAATCAAAGATGCGCAGATCAATAAAGGACTGAAGCACTAATGAAACGCAAGTTCTCCTTCGTACTGATGGCGATGTTGATCGGCGCGGCGTGCAGCAATCCCGCGCAGTCCCAGATGGCGGAAGTCTCCGGAGAACGCATCCGAGCGCATGTGAAGTTCCTCGCGAGCGACCTCCTCGAAGGGCGCTCCCCCGGTTCGCGCGGCGGGGATTTGGCGACGAACTACATCGCGACCCAGTTCGCGCTGATCGGCGCGAAGCCGCTCGGCGACAATGGCACTTACTTCCAGAAGTTCGAACTGGTGGGCGTGGCTCCGCAGACAACCTCGCAGTTGTCGGCGATCCCGGCTACGGGCGCGGCCATTCATTTCCGCTGGCTGGACGATTTTGTCGGAGTGACGCAGCGGCAGATCCCGAACGCCGAGTTCGATGCCGAAGCGGTGTTTGTAGGACACGGCATCGTTGCGCCGGAGTATCAATGGGACGACTACAAAGGAGTGGACGTGAAGGGCAAGGTCGTCGTGTTCTTCACTGGCGAGCCGCCGTCCACCGATCCGAAGTTCTTTACGGGTCCCGCGCTGACCTACTACGGTCGCTGGACCTACAAGTTCGAAGAAGCCACGCGGCACGGAGCCGTGGCGGCGCTGATCATTCATACCGAGCCGACCGCGAGCTACGGCTGGCAGACGGTGCGCGGGTCCTGGGGGACCGAAGAGCAAGAGGTCGCGCTCGCGAAAGACCAGTACGCAATGGCGTTCGCCGGCTGGATGACCAAGGATATGGGCGACCAGATCGGTGCGTTGATGGGGATGACGGCGGATCAAATGCTCGCCGCAGCCGACCAGCGCGGATTCCAGGCCAAGCCGCTGCCGGTCCACATTCA
Source organism: Bordetella parapertussis (assembly GCA_943328975.2). Lineage (GTDB taxonomy): Bacteria > Acidobacteriota > Terriglobia > Bryobacterales > Bryobacteraceae > Palsa-187. The sequence goes on from CALQCC020000015.1 coordinate 56,519, forward strand.
GGGCAAGGTTCCCGCCGTCGTGCGGACCGTGAGCACCAGCAACGTAGTCGCGCGTGTCGAAGGCAGCGATCCGAAGTTGAAGGAAGAAGCCGTCGTGTTCAGCGCGCACTGGGACCACCTCGGCGTCGGAGAAGCCATCAACGGCGATCCGATCTACAACGGAGCCGCCGATAACGGCACCGGCACCGGCATGCTGCTGGAAATGGCCCGAGCCTGGGCCGAGCTACCGCAGAAGCCTCGCCGGTCCGCGATCTTCGTGGCTGCCGGCGCAGAAGAGCAGGGACTCCGCGGGTCGTTCTTCTGGGGCCAGCACTCCTCGATTCCCGCGGGCAAAATCGCCGCAGCCCTGAATTTCGATATGTTCCTGCCGTTCGGCCGAGCCAGCGACGTAACCGTAAATGGAGCCGAGCGCACCTCGTTCTTCCCGGTCGTGGAAGCCGCCGCCAAGCGCATGGGCCTGACGATCAGCCCCGATGCGCGCCCATCGGCAGGCCTTTACTACCGCTCTGACCATTTCTCCTTCGCCCGCGTCGGTATCCCGGCGTTCTCGGTGGAAGGTGGCGAAAAATTCGTCGGCAAGCCCGAAGAATTCGGCAAGCAGGCGATTAAAGAGTTCACCGAAAAACGCTACCACCAGCCCGCGGACGAATACAAAGATGACTGGGACTTCGCCGGAATGGAGCAGTACTCCCAGTTCGGCCTCCTGATCGGCCTCGATGTCGCTAACCAAGACGCCCTCCCCACCTGGCGCCCCGGCGACGAATTCCTAGCCGCCCGCCAAGCCAGCGGCGTGAAATAGTTAGGGTGTCAGAGACCGAATCTCGGCCCTTCCTAGTACCAGTGCGCCTGTCGGCCCCTCGATTCCAGCCACACTACCTGTAGTGTCTCGGTCGCGCCGCCAGGGCGAAGAAAACGCGCAAGTCTACTATTTTCAAGAGGCCTATTGCGTTAAATGGGATCTCCACCCTATACTGATGATTCCCCGGTGGTGGGAAGTGGAGAATAGTGGTAGATCAGACCAAAGTCGCGCGTCGCTTGAGCCCTCCCCAGGGCCATTTGCAAGCCTCAGTCGATGACAAGGGTCGGTTGAACACTCCCACGGCCGCGCAGGAGTACTTTGCCGCGCACGGGGTAGAAGAATTCTTTGTTACGACGCTCGACGAACGCATAGCCCTAATATACCCCCTTTCCGTTTGGTTGCAACACATCGAACGCATGGCGGCGACTCCGGGTAAAGCGGCGACCGCGCAGCGCCTCTCGTTCATCGGAAACGGGAACGGCGCGGAAGTGAAGTTGGATAAGACCGGCCGTATTCTGCTGCCCTCCAACTTGCGAGCGAAGATCGGCTTGGAAAAGCAGTCGGTTTTTTTGGCGTTCTATGGCGGTTACGCGAAGTTGATGACCAAGGCCGTCTACGACGCTGAAAACCAGGCCGCGAAGTCGTATCTGGCGGACGACTTGGCCGCCCTGCGAGACGAAGGTTTGTATTAGAGGCTATGCATGCACGTTCCAGTAATGTTGGCGGAGTGCCTGGAGTACTTGGCGCTGAAGCCGGACGGCGTGTATCTGGACGCAACAACGGGGCTTGGTGGGCACACGGGGGCCATCGCGCGCAGGTTAACGACAGGGGTGTTGTTAGCCTGCGATCGCGATGCAGAAAGTTTGGAACTAGCGCGAGCAGCGACACTCGACTGCGCACCGCGCATCCGGTTTCATCAGAGTTTGTTTTCGCGGCTGGGAGATGTACTTACAGAAGAGAAGATCCCGCAACTGGACGGACTATTAGTGGATTTAGGGGTCTCCAAGTACCAGCTAACAACCGGCGAGAGAGGTTTCTCGCTGATGGCGGACGGTCCCCTGGACATGCGGATGAACCGCGATGTTCAGGGGACTGCTGCCGACCTGTGCAACTTTTTAGCAGAGAAGGAACTCGCGAACTTGATCTACGAGTACGGCGAGGAAAGGAGGAGCAGACAGATAGCAAGAGCAATCGTGCGGGCACGGCCGATACATTCCACCGGTCAACTGGCCAAGCTGATCGAGGGGGTCGTGTCCCGTACGGGAAAAATACATCCCGCAACGCAGACTTTCATGGCGTTACGGATTGTAGTGAATCGCGAATTCGAAGAGTTGGACGCGTTGTTAGAGAGCATACCGCGGCTAGTAAAGCCCGGTGGGAGGACGGTCATGCTCACGTTCCACTCCACGGAAGATCGCAAGGTAAAGCATGCATTTCAGGCCATGGCGAAGGAAGGGCGAGCTCGGTTGCTCACCAAACACGTCGTCAAGCCTGGCGAACAGGAAACCCGGGACAACCCGCCCTCGCGCAGCGCCAAGCTACGCGCGGTCGAGCTTCTGAGCACAGAATCGGAATTGTCCGCATCGCGAGTCGGGGATAAAGCAAGATGGCAACGTTAGCAACTAGATTGAGTCAATTTATGGGACGGGACGCCGAGCAGGCAGAGACTGCGTCCGCACCGGCCGGCAATGAGGGCACGCGCATTCGTCCTTTTGCCAATGAAGATATTTACTTCTTTGTGAAGCACATCGATAACACGGCGGTGATCCGCGCGGTGGACCCCGCCTCGGAACGCGCCAGTTGGAAGATGATCGGCGCGGCCGCTGTAGCGGCGATGCTGTTGATCGGCGTTCTGATGCCGAAGGGCTACGGCGTGCTCGCTGGCTACAAGATTCAGTCGCTGCGTCAGGAAAATAAGGAGCTGCTGGGTGAAAAGGCTGCGCTGGAGCTCGAAGAGACCAGCTTGATGAGCCCTGAGCGTATGGCCATCCTGGCCAAGCAGCAGCAGTTTATCGATCCCGCGGCGGAGCACATTGTGTACCTGCCGGGTCAGTCCGGCGACACAGAGTTCGCCTCGGCCACACCCGTTGGCGCTTCCAAGTAAGTCCAGGTCTTTACCATGCAGTTGAACGAATCCACGCGGCGCTTGCAGTGGCTCCTTTGGGGCTTGGTGTTGTGGGCTGGGCTGTTGTTTGGCCGATTGGTATGGCTGCAGGTGATCCGGCATGAAGATCTCTTAGCGCAAGCTGAGAATCAGCAACAACGCGTTGTTGAGCTTCCGGCCTTGCGCGGGTCGATCTTCGATCGCACCGGTCAGCCGTTGGCCAAGACTCTGGAAGCGGATTCAGTGGTCGTAGATCCGCAGAAGATCAAGGACGCTCCTCAAGCAGCCATTCTCTTGGCGGATGCATTGGGCCTGGATCGCAAGCAACTGTTGCTCAAAATCGAAACGTCGAAATTGCGTGGCAGTCACTTCCTGTGGGTGGCCCGCAAGTTGACGCCGCAAGAATCTCAACGCGTCCGTGTGTTGAAGTTCGCGGGGCTGGAGTTCCGCAAGGAAATGCGGCGCTACTATCCGCGCACCACTCTGGCAGCGCATCTGTTGGGTGCGACTGGGTTCGTTAAAGCGGACGACGCCTCCGAACACGGCAACGGTGGCTTGGAGCTGACGTTCGACAAGGATCTGGGTGGAAAACCAGGCGAAGCTCGCCTCTTTACCGATTCCCGGCAGAATTCCTACGATCAAACGGTATTGCGCGAGTCCGTGCCGGGCGCCGACCTGACGCTCACCATCGATCCGAACTTGCAGTTCCGGGCGGAGCAGGAATTGCAGGCTGCCGTGCTTGCGAGTGGTGCAAACGGGGGCTCGGTCGTGGTCATGGATCCCTATACGGGTGACGTCCTGGCGATGGCCAACTACCCCACCTTCGATCCGAATCTGAAGCCGGAACGTGGCGAGGCAGCATTGCGGGCGCGGCAGAATCTAGCAGTAACGCGGACGTATGAGCCGGGCAGCGTCTTCAAAGTCATCACCTTGGCTGCCGCCTTGGAGAAGACATCGCTTCGGCCCGAGTCCATCATCGATTGCGGTAACGGGCAGCTCAACCTATTCGGACGAGTGATCCATGATCATGACCGCTACTCATCCTTGAGCATGGCCGGGGTGTTGGCGCATTCCAGCAACATCGGAGCCATCCGCATTGCTCTGGCCACCGGCAATCAAAACTTCTACGACTATCAGAAGCTGTTCGGCTTCGGCTCAAAGACCGGCGTTCCACTGCCCGGTGAAACTGCCGGCATCCTATGGCCAGTAGAGAAGTGGACCAAAAGCTCCATTGGATCCTTGGCGATGGGGCATGAGATTGGTGTAACGTCCATGCAGTTGGCGCGCGCGGGTTCGGTGATCGCCAATGGCGGGCTGATGGTGAAGCCGCGGTTGGTGTTGTCCAAGCAACGCGCTGGCCAGGAACCGGAACGCACTCCGCAAGAACAAGCCGTGCGTATTTTGAAGCCGGAGACGGCCATTCTGATGCGGCAGATGATGGAAGGCGTAGTGCTGGAAGGCACTGGCCGCAAGGCTGTGTTGCAGGGCTACACGTCGGCTGGCAAGACCGGCTCGGCGCAGGTATACGATCCAGTTACGAAGACCTACACGCATACCTACAACGCAAGTTTCTTGGGGTTCGCGCCCGTGGGTAACCCTCGCGTGGTTATCGCGGTGTCTTTGCATGGCACTGGCGGCGGGTCGGCTGGCTTCGGCGGCGCGCGCGCGGCTCCAGTGTTCCGGGAAGTGGCGCTCAGCGCCCTGCGGATGTTGGATGTACCCAAGGATTTGCCAGACAAGGAATTGCCGGAGCGCATTCTGCGTGCCGCCTCTTCTGCGAAAAGCGAGAGCGATCTCGCCGCAGTGGGCGACAATGACGCATTTGTCGCCATGGCCGCGGCCCAAGCGGCCGCTGAAGAGACCTCCCCCGGTTTTGTGTACGACTCGGATATCGCCCCTGCGAAGGCGCGCAAGTCCGATGCTGTGCACTCAAAAGTTGTATCCTCCATCACTCAGCCGCTGGCGCGTGGAGGGGCTTCTGTTTCAACAGGAGACTCCGCCACGAGCCAGCGGCCTTTTTTTACGGAGGAGCCGCGCTCAGTCATTGGTGCGGCCGTGCCCGATTTTCGCGGCATGACGACGCGTGCTGTATTGCAAGAATCTACGGCGAGCGGCGTGCCGGTAGAAACCATCGGTAGTGGTATGGCCGTGAAGCAAGATCCGCCACCCGGCTCCGCTCTGCGGCCCGGCGTGACAGTAAAGGTGCTCTTTGGGCGATGAAACTCGGCACACTGTTGGCGGGAGTGCAGTTGCGAAAGCCGCTTTCGTACCTTCACGAAGAATTGGAAGTTACTGGACTGGAGTATGACTCGCGGCGCGTAGAACCAGGCTTTCTGTTCTTTGCGTTCGAAGGCGCGCGCGAAGATGGTCGGCGCTTTGCCCAAGATGCACTCTCGCGCGGCGCGGTAGCCGTAGTCAGCGATTCCCCTCGGCCGTTAGGCTTCCAGGGGCCGTGGATTGAAGTGGAGCACGGGCGGCGCGCCATGTCGGCTGCTTCGCGCGTCTTCTATAATCAGCCCGATAAGCGCGTCCATTTCACTGGCGTCACCGGCACGAACGGCAAGACGACGACTTCCTATTTAATCGAAGCAATTCTCCGCGAGGCTGGGAAGATTACCGGTCTGGTGGGAACCATCGAGTATCGCATCGCGGGCAAAGCACGGCCTGCGGTGAATACCACCCCGGAGTCGTTGGACTTGGCTCGCATGGCTTCCGCCGTGTCCGATGCTGGCGGAACGCACCTGATCTCTGAAGTCTCTTCGCACGCGCTGGAGTTAGGGCGCGTGGATGGTTTCTTCTTCCATACGGCCGTGCTCACCAACGTCAGCCGCGATCACCTCGACTTTCACCAGACCATGGAAGCCTACACGGCAGCCAAGCGCATGTTGTTTGTGCCCAAGCACGGACCGGCGCCCAAGTGGGTGGTGCTGAACGCAGACGACGCGGCCGCCAAGGGAATGGAGCCGCCTGCACCCACCAACGTGATCTGGTACAGCGCGGAACACGATGCAGCCTTGCGTGCTGAAGGCATCCGCCTGGGCTTTGGTGGGCTGAGTTTTGATCTAGTTTGGAAGGATCAGCGCCAGGAGATCACCTCGCCGTTGGTTGGAATGTTTAACGTGTCGAATATTCTGGCCGCCGTGGCCGTGGGAATCAGTTATGAGATTCCGCTGGACGCTATCGCACGTGGAATCGCCTCCTGCGGCGCGGTCCCCGGACGCTTTGAACGTGTGGATTGCGGTCAGCCGTTTCTCGTAGTTGTAGATTACGCCCACACCGACGATGCTCTTCGCAACGTGATTGGCACGGCGCGTGGATTAGTGTCCGGCGAGAAGGGCCGCGTGATTACGCTGTTCGGCTGCGGCGGAGACCGCGACCGCACCAAGCGTCCTTTGATGGGTATGGCCGCCGCGGAATTGAGTGATTTCGTAGTGCTCACCTCCGACAACCCTCGTTCTGAAGATCCACTCGGAATCATGAACGACGCGATGGTCGGGCTGGGCCGCTTCGATACACCCTATATGGCGGAGCCGGATCGCGAGAAGGCGATTCGTTTGGTGCTGGAACAAGCTCGGCCGGGTGACGTTGTTCTGCTGGCGGGCAAGGGTCACGAAACGACCCAGGTCTTAAAGACCGAGACGATTCACTTCGATGATCGTGAAATCGCGAGGGGCGTTCTAGGATCGCTGGGTTACTCCCGCAAGGAGTCCAAGCAAAAATGAATCGACCGCTGCGTTGGGTAGCGGACAAGTTAGGCATTGCGATGGAAACGGATGCGCTAGCAACTGGATGGAGCGTGGATACGCGCACCCTCGCGCCAGGTGATGTGTTCTTCGCGCTGCGCGGACCCAATCACGATGGCAATGCCCACGTCGCACAGGCTTTGGCACAGGGTGCAGTAGCAGCGGTTGCGGATGGTCCCTTGGACGTCAATGGGCCTGTGATTCTTGTACAAGATTCGCTGGTAGCGTTGCAGCAGTTGGCGTCGGAAGCTCGACAAGAGTGGGCGGGGGATGTGGTTGGAGTGACGGGCAGTGCAGGGAAGACAACGACAAAGGATCTTGTCGCCGGGATGATCTCGGAGAAATTGCAGACCGAAAAGACGCAGGGCAATCTCAATAATCACATCGGACTACCGCTGTCGTTGTTGCGTTTGAATGAAAACGCGCGCGTCGCAGTATTGGAGATGGGGATGAACCACGCGGGCGAGATTCGCGCCTTGGCCGCGATCGCGCGTCCCAACGTCGGAGTCGTCACCAACGTTGGCTGGGCGCATATCGAAAGCTTCGATTCCATCGACGGCATCGCGGCCGCCAAGCGCGAACTCATTGAAGAGCTGGGTCCGCAAGGCGTAGCGGTGTTGAACGCCGATGATGACCGCGTGGCCGCCTTCGCCAAGAACCATGCAGGCCGCACGATTCTCTACGGTCAATCTCCCGAGGCAGACGTTCGTGCCGAAGACGTGCAGTATTCCTTAGATGGCGTTCGCTTCCGCGTCGGCCCGACGAATTTTGAAACATCGCTTACCGGTCGCCATAGCGTGTCGAACATTCTTGCCGGCATCGCCACGGCATCCATCTACGGCATTACCCCTGACCGCTTGACCGACCGTGTTCGCCAATTGCAACCCGCAAAGATGCGCGGGGAGCGCATCACCCACAACGGAATTTTGATCTATAACGATTGCTACAACTCCAACCCAGACGCAGTGCGCGCAATGCTCGATGTGTTGCGCGATACACCTGCGCGGCGCCGTATCGCCGTACTGGGGGAGATGCTCGAGCTCGGCCGTTTGGCTGAGGCCCTGCATCGCGACGTAGGTAACTACGCAGCGATGTCCGGGATTGACGTGCTCGTCGGAATACGCGGCGCCTCCTGTTACATGTTGGACGCAGCCAAGCGGTCCGGAGTTCGGGACGACGCCGCGTTTTTTTTCGACGATGCCGCTGCTGCGGGTCAGATGCTGAAGTCACTGGCGCAGCCGGGAGACGTGATCTTGTTTAAGGGATCGCGTGGAGTGCATGTAGAGGATGCAGTGGCGCAATTCCTGGGAACTTCCAACGGAGGTTCTCATTAGGCCATGCTCTACTGGCTCGGTTACGAGGTTCTATTCCGCTCCTACACGCCGTTTCGCGTGTTTCAATACTCCACGTTCCGCACAGCGATGGCGGGTCTTACCGCACTGCTGCTTTCGTTGCTCTTGGGTCCGTGGTTGATCCGGCGCTTGCGCGAATTTCAGATTGGGCAGCACATCCGTGCGGAGGGCCCGCAGTCGCATCAGAAGAAAGCCGGTACTCCTACGATGGGCGGGTTGCTGATCTGCGCGTCGATCATTCTACCTACGCTGCTGTGGGCAAATTTAAGGACCGCCGCTGTGTGGGTGGCTCTGGCGTCGGTGGTTCTCTATGGCTCTATTGGGCTGTGGGACGACTACACCAAAGTTGCCCGTAAACGAAATCTCGGCCTAACAGTCCGGCAAAAGTTTGGCCTGGAAATTCTGGCAGCAATCTTGATCGGATTGATGCTGCTGGGCATGCACTCATCCGGGGCCTATTCGACGGAGATGAACGTTCCGTTCCTCAAAAACTTCAAGCCCGACCCGGTAATTCACGCATGGCTGGCGAGCCCTTGGACCTATCTCCTTGCGTTTGTACCGTTCTTCGCCATCGTCACTTTGGTGCTGGCAGGGTCCTCGGAAGGCGTGAACCTCGCCGACGGATTGGATGGCCTCGCCATCGGGCTGATGTTGATCGTTGGAATCGCCATGACCGCACTCGCGTTTCTCTCAGGGAACGCAGAATTGAGCCGCTATCTGGAAATCTCGCGCACACCCGGCGCATCGGAGCTGACGATTTTTTGCGGAGCTCTGGCCGGTGCATCGCTCGGGTTCCTTTGGTACAACGCGCATCCAGCGGAGATCTTTATGGGCGACGTCGGTTCGCTCGCGCTAGGCGGCGCGATGGGGACCGTTGCGTTGTTGTTGAAACAGGAATTGCTGCTGCCGCTCATCGGTGGAGTCTTCGTCATCGAATACTTGTCCGTCATCATCCAGGTGGCCAGCTTCAAGTTCCGAGGCAAGCGTGTTTTCAAGATGGCTCCGATCCATCATCACTTTGAACACTTGGGTTGGCACGAATCGAAAGTCATCATTCGCTTTTGGATCACGGGGCTGGTGTTGGCGCTCTTCGCTCTCACTACGTTGAAGCTCAGATGATGGATCTCAAGGGGAAGCGCGTCGCAGTCGTCGGCATGGCGAAGAGCGGGATTGCGGCGGTAGAGTTATTAGTCGAGCATGGAGCAACGGTGATCGCAGTGGATCAGAAGCCGGTGACCGATGCGCGCCTCGCGGCGTTAGGAGTTGAAGTGCGCCCGCAGGAGGCCGCCTCCACCGGTAACGTAGACTTGGTTGTGCTTTCGCCGGGCGTGCCTGCGGATGCAGAGATCGCCCAAGCGGCTCGCCGCAGCGGAATAGCGGTGATCGGTGACCTGGAACTCGCGAGCTGGTTCTTGCGAGGCGATGTCATCGGTATCACCGGCGCAAATGGGAAAACAACGACCACCGCGATGACGGGACACATCCTCCAATCCAGCGGCATTCCCGTTCAAGTCGGCGGCAACATCGGCACGCCTCCGGCATCGATGGTCGCCACCTCGCGCGTAGGGCAGTGGAATGTTCTAGAACTCTCCAGCTTCCAACTGGAAACGACGGATACGTTCCGCGCGCACATCGGCGCTGCGTTGAACGTCACCCCCGACCATCTGGATCGCCATTACACGTTCGAGAATTACGCCGACGCAAAGGCGCGGTTGTTCACCAATCAAACGGAGGACGATTTCGCGGTCCTCAACGCCGACGATCCGACCACGCGAGCGTACGCGGCACGTTCCGCCGGTACCGCGATGTGGTTCAGCGCGAAGGGTCCAGTGGAACGCGGAGCGAGTGTGTCCGCAGGGCAGATTCTACTGGACGGCACGCCGCTCATGCAGTCCAGTGAGGTTCCCCTGCGCGGAGCCCACAACATCGAGAACACAATGGCTGCGGCGGTCATGGCGAAGTTGGCCGGCGCATCGCACGCGCAGATCCGCGACGCTGTGATGACTTTCCCTGGCGTGGAACACCGGCTTGAGTTTGTCGGTAATCTGAATGGCGTCGCCTGGTATAACGATTCGAAAGCGACCAACGTAGACGCGACTCTCAAAGCCATCGCAGCCTTTGACGGCGGACTGTGGATCATCCTTGGAGGCAAGGACAAAGGCAGCGACTACACTCCTTTGGTGGAGGCGCTCAAAGGTAAAGTCGAAGGCGCGCTGCTGATCGGAGCTGCGGCAGACAAGATCGAAAAACAGATTGCGGGCTTGCCGATCCATCGTTGCGAAACCTTAGAGATCGCCGTTCACGAGGCCCACGCCCGTGCCCGGAGCGGAGAGACCGTACTGCTCGCCCCCGCCTGTGCGAGCTTCGATCAATTTAACAGTTATGAACACCGCGGCCGTGAATTCAAACGCATGGCCGCCGCATTAGGAGTAGCGCGATGACGAAATTGAAAACCGACCAGACACTCTTCGTGACCGTGTTGGCCATGGTGGCCTTCGGGATTGTCATGCTCTATAGCGCTTCGAGCGCCGTGGCGGACGTGCGCTATCACTACTCTTCGTATTACTTCGTGGTGCGCCAGTTGTTGTGGGCCGTGGGCTCCTTCGGGGTCATGATGGCGTTCAAACGTTTCGATTACCGGAAACTCAATACGCCCGCGTGGGCATTTTCCGGACTCGGTGTGGTGCTTGCGCTCCTCATGGTTGTCTTCGTAGTGGATTCCCGGCAGCATCGATGGTTCCGGTTTCCCGGGATTGGCACTTTCCAGCCTTCCGAATTTGCCAAGCCTGCGTTGATTCTCTTTCTCGCCTACTTCGTCGCCCGACGAACGCAGATCATCAACCGGCGCCGCACATTGGCACAAGCTTTCCTGGCCATCGCCGTATTGGGAACGCTGGTCGTGCTCTCTGACCTGGGCAACGCGGTGGTGCCTGTCATCACGGCACTGATCGTTCTTTGGGTGGCAGGCTTGGAGAAACGAATCCTCGTGGGCATGATGGCGCTGGGTGTCCTATTGGGTACGGTTGCGATTTTGTCAAAGGGCTATCGTGTCGACCGCGTGATCAGTTTCTTCGATCCGAAATATGAGACCGTCGACCGCATTGATCCCAGCGGCTGGATTCGGCATTACACCAATCACGTTGACGGAGGTCGCGACGCAGCTTATCAACCGCGCCAGTCTCTGATTGCCGTGGGAGCCGGTGGCGTGCTCGGGGCCGGGTTGATGGAAGGCAAACAGAAGTTGATGTTCTTGCCCGAAGCCCACACCGATTACATCTACGCCACTGTCGGCGAAGAGCTTGGTCTGTGGGGGACGACCGCGGTGCTGGCCGGCTTCCTGATTGTTCTGTGGAGAGGCGCGCGCTTGTTCGTGTTGGCCCGGGAAGATTTCGGCAAGTACTTGGCGCTGGGGGTGACGGTCACCATCGTGGTTCAGGCGCTGATCAATATCAGTGTTGTATTGGACCTGGGGCCCACTAAAGGCTTCACGCTTCCGCTCATCAGCTTCGGTGGCAGTTCACTGCTCAGTACCCTGATCTCCATGGGGATGCTGCTCAGCGTCAGCGAACATGAGGGATGACGCCACGGCCAAATCCTGCGACGTTCGTGATGACCGGCGGTGGCACCGGCGGTCACGTGATCCCGGCTATTGCCGTTGCGCGTGAACTAAGGTCGCGCGGCCATAACGTGCGTTTCATCGGCACGCAGCGTGGCATCGAGGCCAAGCTTGTGCCCGCTGCGGATTTTCCAATTGAGTGGATTGTGATCGGCGGTCTCAATCGCGTCGGCTTCCTGAAAACCATGGAGTCGTTGGCTGAGCTTCCGTTGAGCGTGTGGCAAGCCTCGCGCATGTTGGACCGCGCCAAACCAACGGCCCTGTTTTCTATGGGCGGCTACGTTGCCGGACCCGTGTTGCTCGCAGCCCTGTGGAAAAAGATCCCAGTGGTTGTGATGGAGCCCAATGCCATTCCCGGCTTCACCCATCGCAAACTGGCCCGCTTTGTAGCACGTGCGTTGATCAGTTTTTCCGAGACGGCGCGTTGGTTTCCGGCGCGTTGCACGGAGGTTACCGGCCTCCCCGTGCGCGATAAGTTTTTTGAGATTCCGCAGAAGCCTCGCGGACCGGTCATCACGATCTTGATTACCGGCGGCAGCCAAGGTTCACGAACGCTCAATCGCGCGGCGGAAGAAAGCTGGCTGCTGTGGGCGGGCGCCACCAAGGGCGTCAGCATTCGACTCATCCATCAAACCGGACCGAAGCCGTTTGAAGAACTGTCGGCAAAGTTTCGCGCCGCGAAGGTGGATGGAGAGATTCATCCCTTCCTCAGTGACATGCCTGCCGCTTTTGCGGAAGCCGATATCATCGTGAGCCGAGCCGGCGCGGGGGCGGTGAGCGAACTGGCCGCAGCGGGGAAGCCTTCGATCCTGATTCCCTTGCCCACCGCGAGCGACAATCACCAGTTCCGCAACGCGCAGGCGATGGAGCAAGCCGGGGCATCGCGCCTGGTTACCGACATGGATTGGACTGGCCAGAGATTCGTGAGTGAGGTCCTGTCGCTGCTGGATGAGCCCGGTCGGCTGGAGAAAATGTCGACTGCGGCGCGTACGTTTGCCAAGCCCGATGCAGCCCGGCGTGCCGCGGATGTGCTTGAAAGTTTGCTTGTATCCAGAGGTACCTCGTCGTAGTACTTCGACCTTGTTGACACCGCTCTAGAAAGCCGAAACAATACATAGATCAAATGTTTTTTAAGCCACAGCCCGTTCACTTCACCGGCATCGGTGGAATCGGCATGAGCGGACTGGCTGAGGTGCTGCTGGAACTGGGCTACCGCGTGACGGGCTCGGACCTGCGCATGAGTCCCGTGACAGAGCGCCTAACGCGTCTAGGGGCAACCATTTACGAAGGGCACGCGGCGGAAAATGTCGCCGGAGCGAACGCGGTGGTGGTCACGTCCGCGGCGCGTGCCGACAATCCTGAAATCGCCGAAGCCCGTCGCCGAGGGATCCCCGTAATTCCGCGGGGCGAATTGTTGGCGGAGTTGATGCGGCTGAAGTTTGGCGTCGCCATCGCCGGCAGCCATGGCAAGACCACGACGACCTCGATGGTTGCCTCGATTCTCACGCATGCAGGGCTCGATCCAACCGTGGTCGTCGGCGGACTCTCCGCCACCATGCGCGGTTCGAACGCGCGCGTCGGAAAGAGTCCGTATCTAGTTGTTGAAAGCGATGAGAGCGATGGTTCGTTCTTGAAGCTCGCGCCAATCCTGGCCATCGTAACGAACATTGATCGTGAGCATCTGGATCACTATGCGGACCTCGCGCAGATTAAAACCGCCTTCATTGAATTCGTCAACAAGGTTCCGTTCTACGGCGCGGCGATTCTGTGCCTGGACGACGAGAACGTGCAGAAGATCCTGCCCAGCGTGAAGCGCCGCATCATTACTTACGGGGCCAGCGCGCAAGCGGACCTGCGCATCACGCATTCTTCCGCGGGGCACCTGGCGAGTGAGTTTCATATTGCCCGTGGCACTCAGGACTTGGGCTCTTTCCACTTGAACGTGCCGGGCGCGCACAACATCAGCAATGCGACGGCTGCTATCGCTGTGGCGCTGGAATTAGACGTACCCGTCGAAACGATTCGCGAAGGGCTGGCTCAATTCGCGGGCGTCGATCGTCGTTTCCAGATCAAAGGTGCGGAGCGGGGAGTGACTGTGATCGACGATTACGGTCACCATCCCACCGAGATCCGGGCCACGCTGGCTGCCGCGCGCGCATGTAGCTTCGGTCGCGTCCACGTTTTGTTTCAACCCCATCGCTACACGCGAACGCAGGCCTTGATGGACGAATTTGCGCAGGCGTTTCATCAGGCGGACTCAGTGCATCTCCTCGATATCTACGCCGCATCGGAGACTCCCATCGAAGGCGTGAGTTCGAAGACACTCGCGGAACTCATCGAGAGTTATGGCCATCGCGGCGCGCACTACGTGGGGGCGATGCCGGACGGTGTCGCCGCGGTTGTGGCCGCTGCAGCACCGGGCGATGCGATCATTACGCTGGGAGCAGGGAATGTTTCGCAGGCCGCTGGATTGATTTTGGAAAAACTTAGGAGTGGCCTCTAAATGGCGCGGAAGGTCAACGAAGGCAGCGGAGTTTTGCCCGGCATGGAGAATCAGCCGGAACCGATCTCCATGCCCGAAACCGCGCCCCGGAAGCGCCGAACGACGGAGCCCAAGCCGCGCCTCACGCGCCTGCGACTCATCGTCGGAAGCATCGCGTTCGTGCTGGTGGCCGGCCTATCGCTCTACGGGTTCCAGTTGCTGGAGCAGTTCCTGATTCGTGATAAACGTTTCGCCGTCGTGGCTCCCGATGGTGCGCCTGAGCAAGTGATCCGCATCTCCGGTGCCGCCCACGCTTCCGTACGGAACATCGAAGCCGCGTTTACCGAAGACTTCGGTCGCAGCCTTTACCTGGTGCCGATGGAAGAACGCTTGGCAACTTTACGCGAAGTGGATTGGATTCGCGATGTATCCATCGCGCGGATCTGGCCCAACCGCCTGGTGGTCAATGTAACGGAGCGTACTCCCGTTGCCTTCGTGACGTTGCCGCCGTCGCGCTTCCAGTTGATCGATGCCGATGGTGTGATTCTGCCGCCGGCTCAGGATCGTTTCAATCTGCCGGTCTTAAAGGGAGTGAAGGGATCCGATGACATCGAGGCTCGTCGCGAAGCCGTGCAGCGCATGCTGCGTCTCACTTCGGAACTAGGCGACGCGATGAAGGATGTTTCAGAAATCGACGTATCGCAACCCGACAACATCGCGATCTTTCGTCCCCACGATGGGCATATCGTCAAGCTGTTGTTAGGGGATCGGGATTACGGGCAGCGCTACCAAACGTTCTTGAACCACGTAAGCGATATCGATGCGCGGGTGCCGGGGGCAAAGGTATTGGACTTGAGGTTAGAGGATCGCATTACGGTGGTTGAGGCAGGGAAATAGGGATGAGTTCTAAAGTACAACTCGCGGTCGGTTTGGATGCGGGCAGTTCCCGCACTCGCTGCGTGATCAGCCTGATTGAAGGCGATCACATCCGTTGTTTGTCCTATGGCTTGGCCCAATCCTCCGGTTGGACCAAGGGCCGCGTTTCGGATCAAGAAGCCGTGGCGCACTCGATGCGCGAAGCTGTGCAGGATGCAGAGCGCGGCGCAGGCGTTTCGGTGGAATCGGTCACCATCGGTGTCGGTGGCACGTCGATTCGTGGAGCGCAGGGGCGCGATGTTTACGGTTTCGGTCGACCCCGCGAAATCGAACAGAGCGATCTCGCATACGCCGTAGAAATGGCCCGCGACGTTTCGCTGGAACGCGATCGCATGGTGCTGCACGCGCTACCGCAGGACTTCACTCTCGATGGACGTCCCGGTTTCCGCAAGCCCGTCAAGAGCGTTTGCACGCGTCTCGAAGCCAACGTCCATTTGATCACGTGCTCCACCCAGGAACACAACGCCGTGGTCGCGGCGGCCCACTTGGCGCATCTGGCCGTGGACGAAACAGTTTTTGAACCGATGGCCGCCGCGTATGCGTGCGTGCTTCCCGAAGATCGCACCCGCGGCATCGCCGTCATCGACCTCGGCCTCGACTCCACTGGCCTTGTGATCTACGACGCCGAACGTCTCGTGCTTGCCGCGAACGTCCCCGTCACCAGCGACCATCTCACACGCGACATCGCGTACATGTTCAAAATCTCCTACGAGGACGCCGAGTGCCTCAAGCAGGAGTATGGCTGCGCGATGCTCGGCTTGACCGCGGAATCCAGCCTCATCGAAGTCCCGTCGCCCGAAAGCCGCGGTCCTCGCGAAGCTCGGCGCTCGGAGTTGATCGAAATCCTGGAAGCTCGCGCGGAGCAATTGTTCAGCTACGTGCGCGCGGAAATTCAACGCGCAGGCATGGACCGCAATTTACTCGA
This sequence comes from Bordetella parapertussis, assembly GCA_943328975.2. GTDB lineage: Bacteria > Acidobacteriota > Terriglobia > Bryobacterales > Bryobacteraceae > Palsa-187. The sequence continues at coordinate 72,476 of CALQCC020000015.1, forward strand.
AGGTGTTGTTCTCACCGGTGCCGGAGCGTTGCTCCCCGGTATGTGGGACATGGCCGAACGCAAACTGGATTGCCCTGCGTGCCACGGCATGGCCAAAGGGTTCGGAGATTGGCCGGATGAATTGAATGGACCAGCATGGGCGACCGCTGCTGGCCTTGCGATGTACGCTGCGAAACTCAAGTTGCACCGTCCGCCACAGCGGCGAGCCGGGGGCTTGATGGGCCTGCTCACTCGGTGAGGGGCGTTGGACTTGGTGAATAGGGGAGAGAACCATGGCATTTGAACCTTTGAAATTCGAGATTCAAGAAGATATTGCACCGAAGACTCGCATCCGGGTGTTTGGTGTAGGCGGTGGCGGCTCCAATGCCGTCGCGCGCATGCTGCAGGATGGTTTGGCTGGTGTGGAATTCGGCGTCCTCAACACGGACGCGCAAGCATTGTCGGCGTCCCCCGCACCGATGAAGCTTGCGATCGGTTCGAAGATCACCTCCGGCCTGGGCGCAGGTTCAGATCCCTCGATCGGACGTCAGGCCGCGCTCGAAGATACCGAGCGAATTATCGAAATGTTGGAAGGCGCGGACATGGTGTTCGTGACCGCGGGTTTGGGCGGCGGCACCGGTACAGGCGCAGCGCCCGTGGTCGCGTCATTGGCGAAAGAATTGGGCGCGCTGACCGTAGCAGTGGTCACCAAGCCCTTCGCGTTTGAAGGCACCAAGCGCCGCAAGCAAGCCGAACAAGGGTTAGCGGAACTGGCCAGCGTTGTCGATACTGTCATCGCGATTCCCAACGATCGTCTCTTGGAACAAGCTCCCGCCGACACCAGCGTCGCCGATGGCTTCAGCCTCGCCGACGACGTGTTGCGCCAAGCGGTGCAGGGCATTAGCGACATCATCACCACTCCTGGTTTGATCAATCGTGACTTCTCCGACATTCGCACGATCATGAGCGGTATGGGTTACGCGATGATGGGCACCGCGACTGCCAGCGGAGATGGCGCCGCTCTTGCCGCAGCAGAGAAAGCGATCAGCTGCCCGTTGCTCGAAGCCGGCGGAGTTTCCGGCGCGCGCGGAGTGCTGGTGAACATCACCGGTTCGCGCAAGTTGCGCCTGCACGAAGTAAATCAAGCCTGCACGTTGATTCGTAAGGCCTGCGCCAATGACGACGTGGAGATCAACTTCGGCGTTGTGGTCGACGAAAACATGGGCGACCAAGTGAAGGTCACCGTGATCGCCACCGGCTTCCAGCGCGAGAACCTGCCCGTCATCCATCGCCGCGCGACGGGCTCCTATGTTCCGACCTCGCATGTCCCGCAGCCGGCGCCGGTTGCACCTGTTCCGATGTCCACCACGCCCTGGTCACCCGAACTCGAGCCGGAGTTTGAAGAGCCTGCGATGGAATCCGACGATGCCGAAGAGATCTACGCGGAGGAAGAGGCGTTGCTCGCCTCCGTCGCCCCCGTGGAAGTCCCCGAAGAAGCCCCGCGCGCGATGGCCGCCGCTGCAAATGCGCAGCCGCAGGCCGTCGTCAACGGACACTCCGAACCAGTGTTCGACGAATTAGAAGTGCCCGCGATCCTCCGCCGCGATCGCCGGTTCCTTCACTAGACTGTCCACCTCCCCCGTGACGCCGTCTGCTGTCTGGGTTTCTGCCCCCAGACAGCGGACGGACCTTGTAGTATCAAAGGAACCATGCCCCACCTTACGCGTCGCCACTTTGCCGGTCTTCTGATCGCCGGTTCGCAAGCCCCCCATCTTTTCGGCGCCAGCATTGAAGATACGCTGCAGGCCAGCATGCAGCGCCGAGGAATTCCGTCCGTTGTTGCCATGGCTGTCGACGTCAACCGCGTGCTGTATTCCGGTGGCTTCGGAACCCGCGACGCGGCATCTAAGGCAGGAGTGAACGCCGATTCCATCTTCCAGATTGCGTCCATGACCAAGCCCGTCGCCTCCGTCGCGGCCATGCAGTTAGTGGAGCAAGGCAAGTTGTCGCTCGATACTCCCGTGTCCAAGCACCTGCCGCAGTTGGAAAAGATGCAGGTCCTCGACGGCTTCACCGCCGCAGGCGATCCGATTCTGCGCCCCGCGAAGACCGCCATCACGTTGCGTCATCTCCTCACGCACACCACCGGCTTCGCGTATTCCAACTGGCACGAGCAAATGAATCGGTATGCGGCGAAGGCCCCTGCTCCCGCGCCCATCGCGCCGCTTGTCCCCTTGATGTTCGAGCCTGGAACAAGTTGGCAGTATGGCTACAGCACGGATTGGACCGGTCGCCTGATCGAAGCCGTCAGTGGCCTCACGTTGCAACAGTACCTCCGCATCAATATCCTCGACCCGCTCGGCATGAAGGATACGGAGTTCGGTCTCGACCCCAAGAAATTCGACCGCCTCGTCGGTCGCTATCAACGCACGCCCGACGGCAAGTTCCAGGCCGTGCCGCGCGAGCAGCCTCCGGTGCAGAAAGACTTCAACGCCGGCGGCGGGTTGCTCTCCAGCGCGAACGACTACGTGAAGTTCATGCGCATGATCCTGCGCTACGGCTTGACTGGAGTGAATACTCAGATTCTCAAAGCCAGCTCGGTCGAGATGATGATGCAGAACCAAATTGGCGGACTGCGCGCGGGCGTGCTCAAGAGCTACCAGCCCAACCTCTCCAGCGATGTCGACACACATCCCGGTGGCGTCGATAAATGGGGCCTCGGATTCCTGCTGCAGGGCCCCGGCACAACCGGCGTACGCTCGGAAGGCAGCATGGCCTGGGCCGGCATCTACAATACCTACTTCTGGATCGATCCCAACCGCGGCATCGCCGGCGTCGTCATGATGCAATACCTACCGTTCTTCGACAAGGATGCCATCGGCTTGTTGGGCGATTTTGAGCGATCCGTCTACGCTAACGTCTAGTCCCGTCTGTGTGCTAGGTCCCGACACAGAGCCGCCACACGTGAGTGTGCGGACAGACGCGAGTCACTCTTACAATACAAAGATGCTACCCGATTACGAAAAGCTTGGCTCCTTCTACTTAGGAAGGACCAAGCCCGACGGCGCGCCGCTGCTCTACGACTCTTCTGACTTAGTCACGCACGCCGTCTGCGTCGGCATGACGGGAAGCGGCAAAACGGGACTTTGCATCGGCTTGCTGGAAGAAGCCGCTATAGATAACATCCCGGCCATCGTGATCGACCCCAAGGGCGATCTCGCGAACCTACTGCTCACCTTCCCGGAACTCCGCCCGCAAGATTTCGAGCCGTGGGTCAACGCCGATGAAGCGCGCAATCAAGGTGTGGAGCCCGCCGCCTTCGCGGCCCAACAAGCCGAGCTGTGGAAGAAGGGCCTCGCTGGTTGGAATCAGGATGGCGAACGCATCGCGCGCTTGAAGAACGCAGCCGACTTCACTATCTACACGCCTGGTTCCGACGCAGGCGTCCCCGTCTCGATCCTATCTTCGTTCGCCGCGCCCGATGCGAAAACAATCGACGATCGTGAAGCCCTGCGTGACCGCATCAACGCGACCGCAACGTCGCTACTGGGATTGGTCGGCATCGATGCCGATCCAGTGCAGAGCCGCGAGCATGTGCTGCTCTCCACCATCCTCGATTCCAACTGGCGCGCTGGCAAGGATCTCGATCTCGCCACGTTGATCGCGCAAATTCAGAACCCGCCCATGCAAAAGATCGGCGTGCTCGATCTGGATAGTTTCTATCCCGCGAAGGACCGCTTCGGTCTCGCCATGGCCCTGAATAATCTCATCGCGTCCCCTGGGTTTGAAGCGTGGCTCACCGGTGATCCGCTCGACATCGGCAAGATGTTGTGGACCTCCACCGGCAAGCCCCGCATCAGCATCTTCTCCATCGCACACTTGAGCGACGCCGAGCGCATGTTCTTCGTCTCGCTGCTGTTGAATCAAATGCTGAGTTGGGTTCGTGCGCAGTCCGGCACCACCAGCTTGCGAGCCCTGCTCTACATGGACGAAATCTTCGGCTACTTCCCGCCGGTCGCCGATCCTCCTTCGAAGAAGCCGTTGCTGACGTTGCTCAAGCAGGCCCGCGCGTTTGGATTGGGCATCGTTCTCTCCACGCAGAATCCCGTCGATCTCGATTACAAAGGATTGTCGAACGCCGGCACTTGGTTCCTGGGTCGGTTGCAGACCGAGCGAGATAAAGCTCGCGTTCTCGAAGGCCTTGAAGGTGCGACCGCGCAAGCCGGTGGAGCGTTCGACAAAGCCGCGATGGATACCATGCTCAGTGGCCTCGGCAAGCGCGTGTTCCTCATGAACAACGTGCATGAGAAGCAGCCCGTGTTGTTCGAAACGCGCTGGACCCTTTCCTACTTGCGTGGACCTCTAGCCCGCACGGAGATTCGTAAGTTGATGGAGAGTCGCAAGTCGGGAATTCCCGCCGCCGCGTCCGCTCCTGTTCGAGCCACGGCAGCAGCCGCGCCCGTGTTGCCGCCGGAAGTTCCGCAATACTTCTTCCCCGTCCGCGGATCTGGCAAGACGTACGCCCCCCTAGCCATAGGAGCCGCGCAGGTCGCATTCACCGATACCAAGACCGGCATCAACGAAGTCCGCGAACTTATGTTCACCGCGCCCATCGCCGATGACGCCATCGGAGCCAATTGGGATGCAGCCGAAGAATCCGACTGCGCGGTGACCGACCTCGAAAAAGCCGCCGAAGCCGGAATCGCGTTTGGCGAACTTCCCTCCAGCGCCGCCAAGGCCAAGAACTACGATGCATGGAGCAAGAGCTTCGCCACCTGGCTCTTCCGCAATCAAACGCTCGACATCTTCAAGTCTCCCAGCCTGCATGAAACGTCGCATCCTGGCGAAAGCGAACGCGACTTCCGGATCCGCCTGCAGCAAGCCGCCCGCGAACAACGCGACGCACTGAAGGCCAAGCTGCAATCCAAGTACGGCCCCAAGCTCGATGCCTTGGAGCAGAAGAAAATGAAGGCCTCGCAGAAGCAAGCAGTGGAGCAGGAACAGTCCACCTCGCAGATGCTGAACACCGCGGTAACATTCGGTGCCGGATTGCTAGGTGCGTTCCTGGGCCGCAAAACAATGAGCGCCACGAATCTGAGCCGTGTGGGTCAAACCGTGCGCGCAGCAGGGAAGGCGATGAAGGAACATAGCGATATCGCCCGCGCCGACGAAGGCGTTGCCGCCATCGAGCAGCAAACGCAAGAACTCAACGCGCAGTTTGAAGCCGAGCTAGCGGCCTTGGATGTGAAAGTTGATCCGTCCACCGAAGTCTTCGAGACAGTGAGCGTCCGTCCCAAGAAGACCGGCATTACCGTGAGACTGGTAGCGCTAGGCTGGAAAGCCTAGCTTAGGTCGCGAGGTGTAGCACGACATTCCGCCAGTGCTGCGCCCGCCGGTGCTCAAACACGTACAGCCCCTGCCAAGTCCCCAGCGCCAACCGACCATTCACCACAGGAATACTCAGCGAAGTGTGTCCCAGCGCTGACCGGATGTGTGACGTCATATCGTCCGGCCCCTCCACTGTGTGCCGATACCACGAGGCACCCTCGGGCACGATGCGGTCGAAGTATTCCGCCAGATCCAGCACCACGTCCGGGTCCGCGTTTTCTTGAATCACCAATGAAGCTGAAGTGTGCTGAATGAACACCGTCAGCAACCCAGTGGTTACCTTGGTGGACGCGATCCAATGTACAGCCTCGCGCGTGAAAGGATACAGTCCCTTCCCGCGCGTGGCGATCTCCAGTTCGTGTGTGAGGAACGGCACTACTCGACGGTAACGCTCTTCGCCAAATTACGCGGCTGATCCACATCACAGCCGCGTTTCACCGCGATGTGATATGCCAGCAACTGCAGCGGGAGCACTTCGAGCAACGGCAGCAGCAACTCATTCGTAGTCCCAATCGGAATCACGAAGTGCGCCGTCTTGTGAGCTTCTTCATCGCCCTCGCAGGCAACCGCGACCACGATCCCCTCGCGAGCTTTCACTTCCTGAATATTCGAAAGTGTCTTCTCGTAAAGCAGCTTGCTCGATTCGCTCTCGAAGTCACGTGTCGCGATCACTACCGTCGGCAGATTCTCGTCGATCAGCGCGTTCGGACCGTGTTTCATCTCGCCTGCCGGATAGCCCTCGGCGTGGATGTAAGAGATTTCTTTCAGCTTGAGCGCGCCCTCAAGCGCCATCGGGAAATGGATGCCCCGGCCCAAGTAGAGGAAGTCGGTCGACTTGTGCAGCGCCTTCACCAAATCGTCGTAGATATGGTCGCGCCGCAGGATGTCTTCCATCTGGCTCGGCAAGTGCAGCAACTGCTTCACCAGTTTTTTAGACGTCTCTTCGTCCAACGTCTCCCGTTGCTGACCCAAGTACATTGCCAGCAAGAACAGCGCGGTCAACTGGCAAGTAAACGCCTTCGTCGACGCGACGCCAATCTCCGGACCAGCGTGCGTGATCAACGTACCAGCCGCCTCGCGCGTGATCATGGACCCGACCACGTTACAAATCGCCAGCGTCTTCGATCCCTTTTGCTTCGCCTCGCGTTGTGCCGCCAGCGTGTCCGCCGTTTCACCCGACTGCGAAATCACGATCGTGAGCGTCTCCGGTCCAATGATCGGATCGCGATAGCGGAACTCGCTGCCGTAATCCACTTCCACCGGGATGCGCGCCAACTTCTCGATCATGAACTTGCCCGCCAGCGCAGCATGCCAGCTGGTGCCGCAAGCGATGATCCGCACGCTCTTGAAGTCCTTGAACTCCTGAGCCGAAATGTCCATCTCGTCCAGGAAGATGCGACCGCTTTCCTGACCCACGCGACCCAGCGTGGTGTCCCGCACAGCGCGCGGCTGCTCAAAGATTTCCTTGAGCATGAAATGTTTGTAGCCGCCCTTTTCCGCCATGATCGGATCCCACAAAATGTGCGAGACTTGCCGCTTCACCGGACGCCCATTGAAGTCCGTCAACGTAACGCCATCGCGAGTCAAAATCGCCATGTCGCCATCGGCCAAAAAGAACATGTCGCGAGTATGCGACAAGATTGCCGGCACATCCGATGCCACGAAATATTCGCCGTCGCCCAGACCCACGACGACCGGCGGTCCAAAGCGCGCCACCACAATCTTATTTGGGTCGCGTTTAGAAATCACACTCAGCGCGAACACGCCCGTAAGTTGTTTCACGGTGTCGCGGACCGCGGCTTCCAGATTGCCGTCGAAGTACTTTTCCACCAGGTGAGCGATCACCTCAGTGTCCGTCTCCGTCACGAACTTGTGGCCTTCTTTTTCCAGCTGCTGCTTCAGATGCAGGTAGTTCTCGACGATGCCGTTATGCACCACCACGATTTCGCCCGTGCAATCCCGATGTGGATGCGCGTTCTCTTCCGTCGGCCGGCCGTGTGTAGCCCAACGCGTGTGCCCGATTCCATAGGCTCCCACCAGCGGATTCTGTCGCAGTACTTCTTCGAGGTTGCGCAGTTTTCCGGAAGCCCGCCGCACCGCGAGGCCGTTGTTGGCCTCCAGTACGGCCACACCAGCCGAATCGTACCCTCGATACTCCAACCGCTTCAGGCCGTCCACGATGATCGGCACCGCCTGCTTGTCTCCGATGTAGCCTACGATTCCACACATAATGTTTGTCTAATCCAGAATTTCCACCCGGTAATCTTCCATCACCGGATTCGCCAATACTTCCCGCGCGATCAGGTCCATCTCTTTCGCGCTTTCCTCCCGGGTAGATCCTTCCCGGAGGTCGATCTCGAAAAACTTCCCCTGCCGTACTCCGCCGATGCTCTTATGCCCCAATCCGTTCAGGGCGCTCTGAATCGTCTGCCCTTGCGGATCCAAAACAGTCTTCTTAAGAGATACGTACACGCGAGCCTTCATAATTCTCCTTGGAATGAACGCGCGACAGGTCTTCTGTACCTTCCATCGACTGGGATGCCGCCAAGGCTTAGGGCGCGTTCTATATCTATTGTACGTCGCAAGCCGCTATCCTTTATAAGGAGCCTCACCATCCTACAAGTTTCCGTTCTCGCCTCATCCAGTTCCGGTAATTCATCCCTGGTCGCCACTGAGCGAACACGCATCCTCGTGGACGCCGGCCTCAGCCGCAAGGAAACCTTCGAGCGCCTGGCCGCCATCAACGTCGACCCCGAATCGTTAAGCGCCATCATTATTACGCACGAGCATTCCGACCATGTCACCGGCCTCCCCGCCATCGCGAAAAAGCTCCGCATCCCGGTCTACTGCAGCCGCCTCACCGCCCCCGCCATCCCCTGGGGCGAGTTCCAGCCCATCCTGGAACTCTTCCAAGCCGGATCCAGCTTCGCCGTCGGCGATATCGACATCGATAGCTTCACCATCCCCCACGATGCAGCCGACCCCGTAGGTTTCACCCTCCGCTCCCAGGGCATCAAAGTCTCCATCGCCACCGACCTCGGCTACCTCCCCGATTCCATCCGCGTCCACCTGCAAGGCTCCGACGTGCTCTTGCTCGAATCCAACCACGATCTGGAAATGCTGAAAGTCGGCCCCTACCCTTGGTCGGTAAAACAGCGCGTCATGGGCCGCATGGGCCACCTCTCGAACGAAGTGGCCTGCAACTTCATCCGCGAAGTCCTCGACTCCCGCACCAGCACCCTCATCCTTGGCCACCTAAGCCCCCACAACAACCACCCCGAAATCGTGCGCCTGATGGCCGCGCAGTCGCTAGAAGAGCGCTGCCTGTCGCCGAAACTGGTCGTCGCAGAACCAGGCATCGCAACTGAAGTCTTCATGTACTAGCGGTTTCACATCCCCACCGGGGTCATTGCGGGCTAGCGTCCACGATCCTTCAACCGTCCGCCAAAGCAGCCTTGACGCCGAGCGCTACAGACGAGGGCGTCCGCCCCAGCGGCCACTCAGTTAGGCTTGACATGTATCCGTAGCGGATATAAGATCGAGGCATGGCGAATGAGAACACGGTGCAAGCTCCACTGACTCCCGCCGTGCTGCACATCCTGCTGGCGCTTTCGACGGGGGAGCGGCACGGCTACGGAATCATGAAACAGGTGGAGGCCGACTCGCTGGGCAAGGTGAAGATGGGCCCGGGGACGCTGTATGGCTCGATGGGGCGGATGATGGACGCCGGGCTCATCCAGGAAAGCGACAAGCGGGTCGATCCGGAGATGGATGACGAGCGCCGGATCTATTACGAACTCACGGACGCGGGGCGGACGGCGCTGGAAGTAGAGCTGAAGCGGTATCGCGGCGTGGTCGCGGTGGCGGAAGGACGTTTCGCGCATGACCACTAATAACGTCGCGGGCCGGCGCTACCGGGCGTTGTATGTCATGCTGCTGCGGCTGTATCCGCGGACTTTCCGGGAGCGGTTCGGCCAGGGGATGGCGCAGACCTTTCACGACTTGTGCCGGGAGCGCAGCGACGCCAAGCGGGGACTGTTCGGGCTCGCGCTGTGGATCTTCTGCGAGACGTTGGTGGGAATCGTTACGGAGCAAAGAATTCAGATGTCGCAACTGGGAAAAACGATGCTGCGTGTGGCGTTGGGCGCGCTGGCTGTGTGGATGGTGCCGGTGGTGGCAGCGCAATTTGTGGAGGGTTGGCACTGGGGCGTGGGAGGTTTCGCGCGCGCGTATGTCCTGTTCTTCCTGGTGGGGATGGCGATTGCGCTGATCGCGAGGCGGATGGGCGTGTGGTCCTATAAGGCGGGCGTCGCTGTGGCGCTGGTGGCTGGGTTTGCCTTGGCGTGGTCGACCATGGTCCAGGTCGCGGACTCGGGCCATCCGGAGCGCCTCTGGTACCACAGTGTACTAGTGGTGGGGCTCATTGGAGCGTGCCTGGCGCGACTGAAGGCGCCGGGGTTGGCCTGGACGTTATTCGCGATGGCGGCTACGCTTGCGCTGATTGCCGTGATACTGCCTTCGGGCGCGCCGCCCGACGTGGCGCTGCGAATGGCCATCGGGCACGGTGTCTACGTGGTGCTGTTCGCAGCCTCGGGCCTATTATTCCGGCACGCAACGAGCGACTCTTAGGACGCCCGGCCCGGATCCCAGCCCGGCAGCGCGGCGGCCTGTTTGACCCAGGTCGCGAACTGCGCCTCGTCTAACTCGTCGCCTTCGTACACGTCGATCCAGCGCGCGTCCTTGCTGCGCGCCGTGCCACCACTCGGGACCGGTCGCAGCTCCGCGTAGTCCAAGAGCGAAGACAATAGAAGCATGGCGACCACCCTCTATCACAACCCCGGCTGCGGCACCTCCCGCAACGTCCTGGCCCTCCTGCGCGAACACGGCATTGAGCCCACTATCGTCGAGTACCTCAAAACCCCGCCCACCCTGGCCCAACTCAAAGCCTTCATCAAACGCTCCGGCCTAAGCGCCCGCGACTTCCTCCGCACCAAAGAAAAACTCTACGCCGAACTAGACCTGGCCAACCCCAAGTGGACCGAAGCCCAACTAACCGCGTTCCTAGCCGAACACCCCCAGCTCCTGAACCGCCCCGTAGTAGAAACCCCCAAGGGCATCCGCGCCTGCCGCCCCGCGGAGACAGTGCTCGAACTGCTGTAACCCCCACACAGAACCGCGACCGTAAGGAAGCGGACAGACGATCCACCAGTCATCTCGAATGACCAGTCATCTGAAACGTCCACCATGCTACCCTCAAACCATGGCCGCCCAAATGAGCGCTTCGCAATTTAAGGAACAGTGCCTCTCCATCCTGGACCACCTGGATTCCGATGGCTTGGTCATCACCAAACACGGCAAGCCCGTAGCCCGCGTCATCCCCGCCCAGTCCGATTGCAAGAGCCTGATCGGTAGCCTCAAAGGCAAGATCCGCGTAAAAGGCGACACCATGTCCACCGGAGTCAAGTGGAATGCTGAATCTTGATACCCACATCCTGATCGACGCCCTTCAGGGCAGTCTCTCCAAGCGGGAACATAGACTCCTCGCAGAAGCCCCTTGGAGCATTTCCGCCATCGTGCTCTGGGAACTCGCCAAACTTGTCCAACTCAATCGCATCAAACTGGATCTGGACTCCGTGGAATTCGCCCATGCCCTCTCCCGCGTCCGCATCTGGCCGCTAGACTTGGCCATCAGCCGCCAGTCCACCCGCCTCGACTTCAAGAGCGACCCAGCCGACGAAATCATAGCCGCCACCAGCGTCGTCCACCGCATCCCCCTCCTCACCCGCGACAAACGAATTCTGAAGTCTAAACTCGTACCATTTGCCTAGGGAACCCTTGAACCTGCGGTTTCAATAGTATTCTGAACTCAGTCGGCCTGACGCAAAATGCAGAATCGCAAACTTCAGATCTTTCTCTCTTCCACCTACGAAGACCTCATCGACCACAGGCTAGCCGCCATGGAGGCGATCCTAGCAGCGGGCCACATCCCTGCGGCAATGGAACAATTCTCAGCAGGGGACGACACGGCCTGGGAGAGGATCACCAGGTGGATCGACGCGTCTGACGCATTTATCTTGATAGTCGGCGGTCGCTACGGTTCCATCGAACCAACATCGGGGAAGAGCTATGTTCAATTGGAATATGAGTACGCGATAGAAAAGAAGAAACCCTACTTTGCGTTGGTCATCAGCGATGTGCATCTCGAGAATTGGGTGAAGCAGGAAGGGTTCAAGGTCGATGAGCGAACCCACCGTGAGCTCTATCTGGAATTCAAGAAGCAAGTGAAGCAAAAGCTCTGCGCCCCGTGGGAAGACAAGAAGGACATCAAGCAGGCCATCTTCCATAAACTTCCCGAATGGGCCGAACGCGCCGATCTCGTCGGTTGGATTCGGGCCGATGAAGCAGCCAAGCCCGAAGTCACCAATGAAATCGCCCGGCTTTCACGAGAAAATCGGGAGTTGAGAGCCAATGCGCCCGATCTAGCTACCTATGGAGGACTCTCGTATGACGATCTTTGTGAGTTGCTAACGCAAACCGACGTGACGATCCAGCCTGGTCCCTTCAAGAATGTGCTCGGTATCCTCGAGATTCCTTCCGTGGACAATCTGTTGGATCTATTTCGGACCGTGGCAGACGCGATTGTCAAAGGGCAGCGCTTTGGTTTTGCGCTGGGACCAGGTGCCGACGGGGGGGCTGAGCGAACTTGTGGGCTACGGCCTCCTACTAGGGACTCCAGGGCAAACGACTGTATCGCTCTCCGAAACCGGGCGGGCATTCCGCAACCGCCTTCAGCATCAGGAGCTGCGTCTCAATTCGTAGTCAACCCGATTACCCGTTAACTACAAAACCTCCACCCCATACCGCCCCACCGCCGGATCCACCGTCATCATCGGCATCCCCTCCGCCAACGCCTGCGCCACCAGCATCCTGGCAAACGGGTCCCGATGCACCGGAGCCAACCCCTCCAGCCGCGCCAAGTGCCGAGCCTGTATCCCCAACATCGCCACCCGGTTCTTCTCCATCTGCCTCACCACATACTCCGCAGCAGGCGTCGGAATCGGAAGCTTCCGCAACCCAGCTTTAATTACGATCTCCCACACACTTGCCACGCTCAGATAAAAATCGTGGGCCTCGTCCACATACAACGAGCGATGTGCCGCCGACAGCCGCACGTCGTCCGTCACCGCCCACAAGAACACATGCGTGTCGAGCAGTATCCTCACTTCTCAAACTCGTCCAGAACATCGTCCGGCAACGGAGCATCGAAATCGTCCGGCACAACGAAGTCGCCCTTAGCCGTGCCCAGCCTCCGCCGAAACGGAGCCGACTCCACCGGCGTCAGGCGAACCAGCTTTCGCCCCGACCGCATGATGATCACTTCCTCACCCGCCATCGCCTGCTCCAGCAGCCGTGACAAGTGAGTCTTCGCCTTGTGAACATTTACCTCGACCGACATGACTAGATTATAGACTAAGTCATATTTATAGTCCATCTCCCATCAGCGTGGATCTGCATTCATCGGCGGCCATAAATCTTTACGCCCCAAGCGCATGGCTTCCTCACCCGACCCTCCTATGCCGCCCTCCGCGCTACTCTCACCATGTGAACCATACACCGAACCTAGCGCCCGCGAAAAAAGCCCCACAACAAAACGAACCCAGCTTTTGCCCCTCTATGTGCCACGCAACCCCTTTGCCGCCACCCACATCGCGTGTACATTGACAAAACGCCCTTTTGCTCGCGAACATGGTGGTCTCACATGATCCCTCGCTACACCCGCCCCGAAATGGGCAAAATCTTCGCCGACCAGAATCGCTTCGACGCCTGGCTAGCCGTCGAGATCGCCGCCGCCGAGGCGCTGGCCGACACCGGCGAAGTCCCCGTCGAGGCCGCCAAAGCCCTGCGAGCCCACGCCGCATTCGATGTCGAGCGCATCCACGCCATCGAGCGCGAGACCAAACACGACGTCATCGCCTTCACCACCGCCGTCGCCGAGAAAATGGCCGCCGCCAATGTAGCCGAGCACTCCCGCTGGCTGCACTACGGCCTGACGTCGAACGACGTCGTGGACACCGCCCAGGCTATCCAACTGAAGCAGGCGTCCAAGATCCTGCTCGACGGCGCACGCACCCTGGCCGAATCCCTCAAGCGCCGAGCCCACGAATTCAAAGACACCCCGCAGATGGGCCGCACCCACGGCATCCACGCCGAGCCGATCACCTTCGGTCTCAAAATCGCCCTCTGGTTCGATGAAATGCGCCGCAACATCGCCCGCCTCGAAGCCGCGGCCGAGGACCTGCGCGTCGGCAAGATCTCCGGAGCCGTCGGCACCTACGCCCACATCGGCCCCGAAGCCGAAGAACGCATCTGCGCTCGCCTCGACCTGAAACCAGCGCCCATCACGTCGCAAGTCATCTCCCGCGACCGCCACGCCGCTTGGGTATCCGCGCTCGCCGTCTTGACTGCCACGCTGGAAAAGATCGCCCTCGAAATCCGCCACCTGCAACGCACCGAGGTCCGCGAAGCCGAAGAGCCGTTCGCCGTCGGCCAAAAGGGCTCCTCCGCGATGCCGCACAAGCGCAACCCGGTGGTCTGCGAACAAATCTGCGGCCTGGCCCGCGTGGTCCGCGCCAATGCCCAGGCGGCTTTCGAGAACATCGCCCTCTGGCATGAGCGCGACATCTCCCATTCCTCGGTTGAACGCGTCATCCTGGCCGATTCGGCCATCTTAGCCGACTACCTGCTCGCCAAGACCATCTGGCTGATCGACGGCATGCGCGTCTATCCACAAAGGATGCTACGGAATCTGGAATCCACCCGAGGCCTCATTTACTCCGGCCAGCTACTTTTGGACCTGGCCGCCGCCGGAATGCTGCGGGAACAGGCCTATAAGACGGTCCAGACCCACGCCATGCGTTGCTGGGAAGAGGAGGGAGACTTCCGCGCGACCGTATCGAACGACAAAGAAATCCTTTCTTATCTATCGATTGAAAAGATTAATGAGGCTTTTTCCACCGCCCGTCAGCTCGCAAATGTCGATCGGATCTTCCGTCGGGTGTTTGCGTAAGCTGTTGATAAAACAAGGGGAAACTAGATACTGGAGCGTACTAGGTAAATCCCCTTGCTCGAAATACAGTCTTCTGGAGTACACTGAAGCCAGTTAAACATCATGGCTGCCGCTTCCCAAGTTCGCGATTGCGGTCTCGCCCGGGTTCTCCTGGTCGATGACGACCCCACTTCTCGCCTCACACTGAAAACTGTACTAGAAACATGCGGTTACAGCGTAGAGTCGGCCGCCAGTGCTGCGGAAGCGGTGGGAATGCTGGAAGACAGCGAGTACGCACTAGTACTAAGCGGCCTGCAGATGGAGTCCCACGATTCCGGTCTCAAGGTTATCGCCCACGCCCGCATGATGGACTACAAGCCCGCCACAGCCCTCATTACCGCCTACCACGACGCCATTCCCGTGCCCGAAAGCTGGCCTAAGTCCTTGCTAATCGAGCCAGAAGACGTTCAAAGCCTGCTGACCAAGGTCGCCGGCTTGATCAGTGACCGCGCCACCCGCCGCCTCCACCGCGAAATGGTTCTGGCCGGCGTCTAGTTCTTTTCCACTACTCCTTCCTCCGCATCCCCTCTTTAGTTCCTTACGACCACCCGCGTTTGAGCTAAGGCAAACACCCTATTTGGCGATAAGTACCATTACTTAGGCACTCTAAGCCCATTTGGGCTCTTGCGAATACCAGGACTTTCTTTATGGACTTGCTAGTAACCGGAAGCGGACCCGGCAGTACTAAGTCCACATTTTGGTCGGAGGCAAAAGAGAGTCAAAATGAAAAAGTTCTTAAAGCTAACAATTTTTGGCGCGGCACTGACCGCGTCTTCAGCGTTTGGCGCGAACATCGTAACCTACACGGGTGCGGTTGGAGGCGGCGTCGGGAGTGCATTCCAGCAGTTCAGCTCCAGCAGCATCGTTGGCGGTAGCGCCACTTTCTTTGAGACGTTCAGCACCGACACTTCGGTGTTCAATACGTCCACGTTCTCGAACTTCAATCTCACGCAGAACGGTAGCAGTCCGTCCGGTTTCGTCCGGCAAGATTTGGGCGGCATCCGCCAGACCCAAGTTGCGTCCTCAATTGAAACGGAAACCTACCAGCTGAAGTCGAGTAACTTGTTGACGGCGTTTGGAGCAGATTTTGACCTATCGCCTTTTGGGGCGGGTCAAGGCGTCCTTTTAACGATCACGTTTAGCAACAACACCACGCAGCAATTGGCTGTGGCCTTGGGTGGCCTTGCTGGTACGGGCTTCGAGACTCCCTTCTTCTTCGGGTTCACCTCGGACACGGCGTTTAGCTCTGTCACCTTGAGCGGCGGTTCAGTGACGCCGGGCCAAAACGGGGAAACGTTCAACCTGGACAACCTGCTGCTCGAACAGGCGGGTACCAATACTCAGGAACCGTCCGGCGTGCCGCAACCGTCCACGTTTGGTCTGATGGGCCTCGCGATGGTCGGCTTGGGCTTTGCTCGCAAGTTCCGCAAGTAACTAGAACCTCAAACCTCCGATCAACACTAACAGCTGGAGCGCAAGCTCCAGCTGTTTTTTCGTTAGGGCAGGGAAATGACAGCGGCTTCGAGTTGATCCAGGGCGCCGGCGAAGAAGTGGTCCTGGGCCTCCACTAGAACCAACTGCTTGGGCTCCGGTAGACCGTCCACGACGGCTTCCAGGTCCGCCACGGGGCCGAACTCGTCTTGCGTGCTCTGTACAAACGCGCGTGGAACGGTGCAGCCTTCGAGGTAGGTGCGGTCTTTGTAGACGGTGGGGAAGCCGACGGCGATCACGCGACGAGCTCCCAGGCCAGAGCAGCCGAGGCGCAGAGCGATGCGCGATCCGAAGGAGAAGCCCGCTAGCGTGAAGGGCAGGGCCGGATAGCGCGCGCGCAGGTAGCCGAGGGCCACTCGTGCGTCTTCCATCTCGCCTTCACCGTTACCGTAACTACCTTCGCTGAGGTTGACACCCCGGTAGTTGAAGCGGAGCACCACGCATCCGGTTTTGCGGAGCCCGCGGGCGATGCGGTAGACCACTTTGTTGTGCATCGTGCCGCCGTGCTGCGGATGCGGATGGCAGACCAGCGCGGCCTCGCGAGGTGCGCTGTCTTCCGGTTCTTCGAGGAGCGCTTCCAGACGTCCCGCCGGGCCGTCCAGGAAAAGGGACTCAATGGTGCGCGGCATTAACTGCGGTAATTCGTGAACTGCATGTCGATGCCGAAGTCGGAGGTCCGCAGAAGGTGCATCACTTCCTGCAGGACGTCACGATCTTTGCCTGAGATGCGCACAACGTCGCCTTGAATGGACGCCTGCACCTTGAGCTTGCTGTCCTTGACCGCCTTCACCACTTCGCGAGCCTTTTCGAGCGGGATGCCTTGCTGCAGCGTGATCTCTTGCCGCACGCTGGAGCCGGTCGCGGGCGTAATGGTTCCGAAGCTCAGTCCCTTCAAGGGCACATTGCGCTTCACCAGTTTGGCTTGCAGCACGTCGACGACGGCCTTGAGCTTGAAGTCGTCCGAGCTGGCGAGCAGGATCTTACCGTCCTTCTCATTCAGTTCAATGGTGGACTTGGAATCCTTCAAGTCATAGCGCTGCAGGATTTCTTTCAGCGCCTGCTGGATGGCGTTGGAAACCTCCGGCAGTTCAATCTTCGATACTACGTCAAAACTGTTGTCAGCCATTTAGTTCCCTAAGGCTACCAAAACTTTTTCAGTGATGTCACGTACCAGGTTCGGCAGCGCCTGTTGCAGGGCCTCTTCGACGGCGGCTTTCACGCGCGCAGGGTCCGGTCGATGGGTCGCAGTTGCTCCCCCGACCGCGTCTGAAATAGGCATGGCGGGCATCTCCGGCGGGGAAACATACTGTCCCATCAAACCTCGTTCCAGGATCGCTTCTTGCAGCAGGGGGCGGATCAGCGCGATGGCTACGGATGCCTCAAACGGCTTGCGCAACACGGCATCGCAGCCAGCGTGTTTGGCTTCTTCGTCGTCGAAGGTTTCGAGCGATCCGGCGGTCAGAATCACGCGCACGTGGGGGCGCCACTTCTTGATTTGGCGGCACAGGTCGAAGCCGCTGCGGCCGGGGAGAAAGGCGTCGGCGATGACCAGGTCTGGATCGGTTTCGGCGATGCGGACCAGTGCGGCTACGCCGTCGGCCACGGTGGTGACTTCAAAGCCTTCTTCGCGCAGGATGTGTTCGCCCATACGCTGGGCGTGCGGGCTGTCATCGGCCAGCAGAATGGTGCTCATGGAGGCGACTACGGCTTGGGCTTCGCCGGTGCCGGTTGCTGACTGGCCGGACGAGCGTCGGGGTTCTGCTCCAGGGCCTGCGGGTTGGTGACCGGGGCGACTGTTACATCACCCTGGAAGCCCGCGGCGGGGCCAGCGGCCGGAACCAAGGGCGGAATGTTCTGCTTCGGCTGGCTCATCTGCGGCGCACCGTTCTTGGCGGCGGTCCAGGTGTCAGGTCCGCGGCGCATGAATCCAAAGGCGCGGCTGAAAGTGCCGGGCTTGACGCGATTATCCTGATCAAACTGCATGCGCGCCAGAGCGGCCGGGTCGGCTTCTGGAATCTTTACTTCGAGCTCTGTCAGGCGGGCTTTGGCTGCGTCCACCCATTCGCTGAGCGGGTAGTCGCGCACGATGCGGACCAGGGAATCGCTTTCCTGCGCGCGGAAGGCCGGGCCTAGCTTGCTGAAGGATTGGCTCTCGCCCCACAGTGCGGTGTCAGCCTTGCTGAAAAGCGGATACTGATCGGCCACGCCGCCCAAGCGGTTGGCGGAGGCGTTATAGCTGCCGCGCGAGCGGTAGAAATCGCCTACCTTAAATTCGCTTTCGGCGATGACTTCCTGGATGTTGCGCAACTTTTGTTCGGCTTCCGCCGCGAATTTAGAGTTGGGGAACTGGATCAGCAGTTGCTTGCATTCCTGTTCCGCGCGGAGGCCCTGTGCGGGGTCGCGATCGGGCTTTTCCATTTGCTGGATGTGAATGTCGCAGAGGCGCTTTTGCGATTCGGCGGCTTCTTCCATGGCGGGATAGAACAGGATGAAATCTTTGTACTCGGCTTCGGCTTGCGAGAAGCCGCGCGAGCCGCCTTCTCGATACCAGGCGTCGGCGATGGCGAGCTTGGCCTTAGCACCGAATTCGCTGGATTCGTAGGTGTTCAGCAGCGTGTTGAGGGTGATGCGAGCAATTTCGTAGCGGCCCTTTTCGATGTCCTTGACGGCTTTGTCGAAGAGGATTTTGTCGGGCTGGTCGGTGTCCTGGGTGATCGGGTTTTCGAACTTCTTATGTTTGAAGCCGCAGGAACTTGCGGTCACCAGTGCCAATACTGCGGCACCCCACTGAATAGACGATTTTGAAAACATGCGCTTCATCCTTAACTCGCTCTATCTATTCTAAGCTACTGACGGTCGGGATGCCCCTCTTACACCCGGACTGTAGTGGCTTCGCGGGACATCTGGGTCAGGTCGGCCCAGGTGTCACTGGGATTCACGGTGTTGAAGACCGCGGATCCGGCGACCATCCACTCGGCACCTGCTTTTACAACGGCTTCCACGTTTTCCTTGGTGACGCCGCCATCCAACTCGATGACGAATTGCAAGCCTAGGTCCTTCCGGCGCTGCACCAACTGGCGAACCTTGTTGAGCGAGTGGGGGATGAACTTTTGACCGCCGAACCCAGGGTTGACGCTCATGACAAGCACGAAGTCGACTAGTCCCAGCACGTCGTCGAGCACGGCCACGGGGGTTCCTGGGTTAATGACCACACCAGGGCGCGCGCCTTCGGAGCGAATGAAGCGCAGGGTCCGGTCGAGATGTTTGCATGCTTCCTGATGGACGGAGATCAGGTCGGCTCCGGCTTTCACAAACTCAGGGATGTAGGTGTCTGGATTCTCGATCATGAGGTGGACGTCGAGCTTGGCTTTGGTCGCCTTGCGGAGCGACGCGACTACTGGAGGTCCCATGGTGATGTTGGGGACGAAGTGTCCGTCCATCACGTCGACGTGGAGCATGGTGCAGCCGGCCGCTTCTAGCGGGGCCACTTGTTCGGCCAGACGGGCGAAGTCGCAGGAAAGAATGGAGGGTAGAATTTCAGTCATTGCAGGGAATTCATTCATGCTATCACGCGTACTCGTTTGGATAATTGACGCTAGAATTGAACGATATGCCGCTAGGGACGATCCTGCGAGCCGGGATCTGGGTGTTGGCGCTGGCCCCGGCGGTATTCCCGCCCGCAGCGCTGGAATCATTCTTCGCGCGTTGGGAGCAGGCCTTCCGGAGCTTCGCACGCCGCCAGATGGTCGCCTGCGCCGCGGTGGCGTTGGCGGTCCTATTGGGTCGCGCGGCGCTGGTGGTGGTGTGGGAGATTCCCACGCCGTTCGTCCATGACGAGTACGGATATTTGCTGCAGGCGGACACGTTTGCATCCGGGCGCCTGACCAATCCCACGCATCCGATGGGGGAGTTCTTCGAGACGCCCTATATTTTTCAGCAGCCTTCTTACAACACCAAGTTTCCGCCGGGGCAGGGACTGGTGATGGCATTGGGGCAGATCATTTTTGGCCACCCGTGGTTCGGCGTTTGGCTCAACTGCGGGGCGCTGGCTGCGGCGTTGTGTTGGGCGCTGCAAGGCTGGTTCCTAGCGGAGTGGGCTTTGGCGGGGGCGATCTTAGTTTTGCCGCTGTGCGTGTTTTCCAACTGGATGAACAGTTACTGGGGCGGCGCGGTGGCGGCAATCGGGGGAGCGCTGGTGCTGGGTGCGGTGCCACGGCTGCGGTCGGGTACGGTCAGTGCGGGGGCTGTGTTCGCTTTCGGAGCGATCGTGCTGGCACTGACGCGTCCGTTCGAGGGCATGGTGGTGGTGGCTCCGTTGGCGGTGGCCTTGCTCTTTCAGAAACTCAGTTCGCGGCAGTGGCTGGCGCTGGTGCTTACCGGGCTGGCGGGAGTGGCGTTCCTGGGTTACTACAATGCGCGCGTAACGGGGAACCCGCTGCACATGCCGTACAGCGAATACGAGGCGCAGTACCCGATGACCTCGCACTTCAACATCTTGCCCTTGCCGCCGGAGCGCGAGTACCGCATGCCGGGCATCACCTGGGTGGATCACTGGGAGCGGTTCGCTTGGATCCAGGCGCACGGGATTGAATTCTTCAAAAGGCGGGTGGTCGATTTAGGGGCGCGTGTCACTACGTTCCTGGGGTCTCCGTTTGTGCTGCTGCCGATGTCTTTCTTCTGCGCGCAATGGTGGATGGAGCGGCGATTCCGGCCGGTGGTCTTGGCCGTGGGACTGACGGTGGTGATTGCATTCCTGGAAGTGCTGTACTTCGACCACTATGCCGCGCCGGTTCTGGCACCGCTACTGATTCTGGTGGTGGAGGGCTTGCGCCGTTTGCGCCAGTGGCGGCCGGCCAAAGATGAAGTGGCGGGTGTTTGGCTCACACGGACGGTGCCGGTCGGGATTTTGCTGATGACGCTGATCGCGCCTGCGGGGGCACTGCTGCGGGGAGAGCCATTGACGCAGACCGTGGCGGGCGGGCGGGAGAAGTTAGAAGCCTTGCTAGAGCAGGAGTTTGGACCCCATTTGATCCTGGTGCGGCATACCGATCCCAAAGGGATCGAGCCGGATTGGGCGAAGTATCCGAGGTTGGAGTTGGCTCCGGTGATGGTGGAGTTCGTGCACAACGGCGCGAATATCGACCAGCAGTACATCGTCTGGGCCAATGATTTGGGCGACCAGGAGAACCAGCGGCTGTTGGAGTATTACAAGAACCGGAAGGTGTGGCTGTACAGTCCGGAGGAGAACGCGGACAGGATGGAGCCGGTTGTCAGGCCGGCTGGGAACTGAGCGGAATTCAGTTTCGCCCGCAGTTCGGCTAGAATAATGGCCATGTCACGCGCATATATTACGTTGGCTTTGGCCACTGTCCTGAGTTTCACTGCGGCTCTGGTCGCTCAGCCGCCTGCTG
Organism: Bordetella parapertussis; assembly: GCA_943328975.2. Classification (GTDB taxonomy): domain Bacteria; phylum Acidobacteriota; class Terriglobia; order Bryobacterales; family Bryobacteraceae; genus Palsa-187. The sequence goes on from CALQCC020000015.1 coordinate 93,851, forward strand.
GTGGTGGCGGGAAAGGCGGAGCTCCGAAGGCTGGTGCGACGGTGGAGAAGATCCGCACGCTGAAGCCGAACCTGTACCTGATTACGGGCGGCGGCGCGAACACGCTGGTCCGCGTGACGCCGGAAGGCATCATCGTGGTGGACACGAAGAATCCCGGCGACGACAACTACAATCGCGTGATGGAAGAGATCAAGTCGGTCTCGAACCTGCCAGTGAAGTGGGTGATCAACACGCAGCATCATCCGGACCACGTTGGCACGAACCAGAAGTTTATCGACGCGGGGGCGCAGGTGGTGGCGGTGGAAGCGTTGAAGACGTTCATGGGTTCCGATCCGCGCACGAAGGATATTCCGGGACGTCCGCAGGTGACGTTCGCGAAGGACTACGTGTTGAAGTTCGGCGGGGCAGAAGTGCAGGCGCACTTCTACGGGCCGGGGCATTCGGGCGGCGACACGATCGTGTACTTCCCGGCGGAGAAGATCGTGATGGTGGGCGATCAGATTACGGATGCGGCTCCGCTGGTGGATTTCGCGAATGGCGGGAGTGCGAAGACTTGGAACAAGAGTCTGGATGGCGCGCTCGCGATGGACTTTGAGTTCGCGATCCCGGGGCGTGGGGAGCCGAAGACTAAGGCGGAAGTGAAGGCGTACCGGGATAAGTTCCAGACGCTGGTGGATCGGGCCGCGGCTGCTGCTAAGGCAGGTACTGCGGACGTGAAGACGGATGACTTGGGGTGGACGTTCCAGCCGGCTGTGATTGGGCAGATGGTTGCGGAGATGAAGTAGCCGCTACTTCATGAGTTTGGTCCACTCTTCGATTTTGACGCGGGCTACTAGTGTTGTGCCGGGGGCGAAGATTAGGGCTTCGCCGTCGGCTACGTTGGTGGCTTGGGCGGGGAAGGCTCCACGCAGGTTGGGTTGGTGCGTTACCAGGATGATGTTCGTTCCTTTCGGCGATTGAGCTACTCGCTTTTGGAGCCACTCGGCTTGCGCCGCAGTGCCTCCGGACATGCTCTGACCGTTGTCTCCTAGCTCCGGTGTTGCGATCGCTGTGCCGAATTGGGCGTACTTCACTGTCTCTAGCGCGCGGTACGTCGGGCTGGAGTAGACTTCGCCGATGGGGATCTTCAGGTCGCGCAGAGCCTTGCCCATCGCGGTGGCGGAGGTGCGGCCTTCTTCGTCGAGTTGGCGCTCAGTGGCTCCAGCGGGGACCGTGTTGGGGGAACTCGTATGGCGCATCAGGATGACGTAGCCACCTTGTTGCAGCGCTCTCACTAATGCGTCGCCGGAGAGGGTCTGTGCGGAAAGTCCGCTACACAACAGGGCCATCGCGATGAGTAGGTGCTTCATGTGGCTATCATAACTGGGTGTCCAGTGAATTGCTGCGGGTCGCCGCATTTGTCGCCTATCTAGCCGCGTGGGTGGTGTTCGCGGGAGCCGCGATTGCGGGGATGGTCACGCGGCGGCATCGGCAGGCGGTCGCGCCGGTGCAGATCACCATGCCGACCATCGTGGGGACGTTGCTGCAGGGGTCGGCTGCGTTGGCGGTGACGTTGTCCATGAGGGGCGGAGCGCTGCGGCCTGCGTTGTTTGAATTGGTCGGCGCGTTGGTGCTGGCTCCGTTGGCATCGCTGGTGTTCGTGTGGGCTCAATTTTCGGTGCCGCGCGATGCTGGGGCGGGGACGTTGGTTACCGGTGGAGCGTATCGCTGGTTGCGGCATCCGATGTATCTGGCGTTTCTAATGATGCTGATCGCGACGGGGCTGCTGGTTTCGACGGGGCTGAAGCTCGTCGCGCCGATTGCGTTGTATTTGTGGGGCTCGGAAATGCGCGTCGCTTCAGAGGAAGCGGAGTTGGTCGCACAGTTTCCCGAGGCCTATGCGCAGTATCGTCGGCGCACGCGGTGGCGCTATTTGCCGGGGCTACGTTAGATCACTGTAGATCAATGACGGCGGCGAAGAAGCCGTCGCCTGGGTCGCGACCTGGTTGGCGAAGGTGGGTTTCGCGGACAGGTTGGGCTGCCACGACGTCTTCGTTCTCTTCGCGTTCCAGCGAGCAGGTGGCGTAGACTAGGCGGCCTCCGGGCTTTACGCAGGCTCGCGCGTGGGTCAGCATGCGCTTCTGGAGTTCTTGAAACTCGGCTAGATCTGCTTCGCGCAGGCGCCACTTGATCTCGGGGTTGCGGGCGAGTGTGCCGGTGCCGGAGCAGGGGGCGTCGAGGAGTACGCGGTCGAATACGGGGCCGAAGGGCAGGGCTGCTCCGCCATCGAGCAACACGCGCGAGGCTGCTGCGTCGACGGTCATCAGACGTTTGCGGTAGAGATCGCAGGCCACTACGCGAGCGCCCTGTGCGAGAATCTGCGCAGTCTTGTTGCCGGGAGCGGCGCAGAGGTCGAGCACCAGCATGCCGGGTTCGACGCCGAGCAATGGGACGATGGTTTGCGCTCCCGCGTCTTGTTGACGGCCTGTGGCGCGATTCATGACGACTTCGGGTTCCACTAAAGCTGCGCGGGCCATCTGAGTGGCGGCGTCCGTGCCGTATTGGGCTTGCCAGCGCGAGAGTAGCCACGGGGGCATGCAGAGCTCGGTTGCGAGGTCGGGCCAGGAGACGGGGTCGCGGTTCACTTTGCGCAGGATGGCGTTGACGAAGCCGGTGGCGGATTTTTTGCGGGCCACCTTGACGATCTCGACGCTATCGGCGACGGCGGCGTGGGCGGGGATGCGGTCGAGATAGCGGAGTTGGTAGATGCCCATGCGCAGGGCGATGCGCACTTCCTCGTCGAGCTTGGCGGATTTGCCGGAGTAGAAACCGATCAGGAAGTCGAGTTGCGGTTGATAGCGCAGGCAGCCGAGGACGATGGATTCGGCCAGGGCGATGTCGCGGGGCGTGGCTTTCTCACGGCGGAGGAGGTCTGTGGCGTAGCCGCCTTTCGCAACCTTCTGCAAAACACGGAACGCAATTTCACGAGCTGGCGACATGGAGTAACTTCAGCGTATCCATATTCCGTTGGTCGTCGCCGGGTTTTTCGACGGGGGTTTCCAGGATGAAGGGTTTGTCGCGGAGTTGGGGATGGTTCACGATGCGGCGGAAGGCTTCGAGTCCGATGTGGCCTTCGCCGATGTTTTGATGGCGATCGAGGTGGCTGCCGAGGGCTCCTTTGGAATCGTTGGTGTGGATGACGCGCACGTTTTCGAGGCCCAGCAGGTGGTCGGCTTCTGCGAGGGTTTCGCGCAGGCCGGCTTCGGTGGTGATGTCGTAGCCGGAGGCGAGCAGGTGGCACGTGTCGAGGCAGAAGCCGATGGGGATGTCGGTGAGTTTGGGGGCGATCTCGCGAAGGGCGTGTAGCTCTTCGAACTTGCCTCCGAGCTGCGCGCCTGCGCCGGCGGTGCATTCGAGGAGGAGTGTTAGCTTTCCGTATGTGAGGCCATAGGCGGCTTCGGCGATGCCGGCGAGGACGTTGTGGAGGCCCTGCTCGATGGAGAGTCCTTTGTAATTGCCGGGATGGGCGACTAAGTACTCGGCTCCGATGGCGATGGCTCGGACTAATTCGCCGCGGAAGGCCTCAATGGATTTGCGGCGGATCTCTCCTTCGGGTGCGGCGAGGTTGATCAGGTAGCTATCGTGGATGACCAGCGGATAGAGGTCGTGTTTCTGGCGGGCCTTATTGAGTAGGGCGATGGCGGGTGCGCTGGGCACCGAGGCCTTCCACTGGCGCGGGCTCGACGAAAAGATCTGGAAGGTGTTGGCGCCGAGTCTCGCGGCTTCCAGTGCCGCCGCTTCCAAAGACCCGGCAATTGAGGTGTGCAACCCACAGCGCATATTTCATCTATCATAAGGGCGGAGTCCCCTATTTATGCTGCGACGCCTACTTTTGCTGGTTACTTTGGCGGTTACCGCTTCCGCGGCGAACGTGCGGCTGTACCTGAAGGACGGCGACTACCAGATGGTCCGCGAGTACAAGGTGGACGGCGATCGAGTGAAGTTTCTGAGCACGGATCGAGGGGAATGGGAAGAGATCCCGCTGGAGTTGGTGGATCTGAAGAAGACGGAGAAAGAATCCGGCGACAAGATCGCGGCGCTGGCGGAGACGCTGCGGGTGGAGAAGGCCGAGGAAGACGCGGTTAAGGCCGACCGCAAGCAGGTGCAGAGCGTTCCTGAGATGCCGGGGCCGTATTGGATCGACGGTGCGAAGTTGACGCCGCTGGTGGAAGCGAAGGTCACGATTGAAGACAGCAAGACGCGGCGGATTTTGCAGGTGTTGGCTCCTGCTCCGATCATCGCGGGCAAGTCGACGGTGACGATCGAGGGCAAGGCTGCGAAGCTCCGCATCAAGAAGGCCGATCCGGAATTCTTCTTCCGGCTGGCGGAAGAAGAGCGTTTTGCGATCATCAAACTCGATCCGAAGAAGAACGAGCGTGTGGTGGAGATCGTGACGATCCTGCCGAATGAAGAAGGCACGTTCGAGGATCAGAAGCAGGTGCCGGTGTTCAAGAAGCAGTATGGTCCACAACTGCACAAGCTGTGGGGCGAGAATCTGCTGGAACCGGGCGAGTATGCGGTGGTGGAGTACACCGAGGGCAAGGTGAATATTCGGGTGTGGGATTTCGCGGTGGATAAGTAGTCGCTATTGGCCGTTCGCGCGAACACTGATTCCCCGGGGGCTACTAGCCATGTCTACTTATGAGGCAGTTGTGCATCTGATCGCTAAGAAGACAGGGATCAAGCCAGGAAACCTTCCGCTGACCAAAAGGCTCTTTCACGATCTCGGCATCTCGGGGGACGATGCCGGCGAATTACTGGAGGCCTTCGCGGAGGAATTCCATATAGATTTTGCCGGTTTCGACTTTTCTGAATATTTTGGCGACGAAGCCGAATCCAGCCCTATCTACCAAATCTTGTTTTGGAAACGAGCCCGAAAGGCAAGAGCTCCTCTCACTGTGGGGGACCTGGTCGCGGCAGCGGTAGCAGGAACAATTCAACCTATTCCGCATAAGGGAACTCAAACGCTCTAGCCGTTTAGAAGATGGCCGCAGATAGACGCCGATGAACGCAGATCGGAAAGAGGATGCGTGCCCGTGTTTTATCTGCGTCCATCGGTGTCTATCTGCGGCCCAAACGTTTCTCTGGGGTGAGGACGCATGCCTCACCCCGTGATATCGTCTACCTGAAGGAGTTTCTCATGCGTAAGACTGGCCTTATTCTTCTTGCTCTGGCGGCCGTGCCGTTGGTGATCACTGCCTATCAACAGACGAAGGCCCTCAACGCTACGCAGATCGCGACGAACGAAGACCACGCTCGCATGATGAAGCTGTTGGGGATCGAATCGTTGCGTCGTGGGGCGAACGGGAGCGATGCGAAGGCGGACAACGCGGCCAACTACGACGAAGCGAAGGCGAATCCTTATCCGAAGCTCCCGGATCCGTTGACGATGAAGAACGGCAAGAAGGTCACCAGCGCGGCGATGTGGCGGCAGCGGCGGCTGGAGATCATGGAAGAGTTTGACCGCGACATTTACGGTCGCATGCCGAAGGTCACGCCGAAGGTGAACTGGGAAGTGGTCAGCAACACGCAGGAAATGGTGGGCGCGTTTCCGGTGGTGATGAAGCGGCTGACGGGGCACGTGGACAACTCGTCGTATCCGGCGGTGACGGTGGACATTCAGATGGTGCTGGCGACTCCAGCGAATGCCAAGGGCAAGGTTCCGGTGATGATGGAGTTCGGGAGTGCGGCTCCTGCGCCGGTGGGTGCGGGGAAGGGCGGGAAGGCTCCGGATCCGAATGCTCCGTTGCCGTGGCAGCAACAGGTGTTGGCCAAGGGCTGGGGTTACGCGTTGATCACGCCGGGCAGCATTCAGGCGGACAACGGAGCGGGACTCACTGCGGGCATCATCGGGCTGGTGAACAAGGGCCAGCCGCGCAAGGCCGACGATTGGGGCGCGCTGCGGGCCTGGGCTTGGGGCGCGAGCCGTGCGCTGGACTATTTTGAAACCGACAAGGCCGTGGACGCTAAGCAGGTCGGCATCGAAGGACACTCGCGCTACGGCAAGGCGACGATGGTCACTATGGCGTACGATGAGCGCTTCGCGATCGCGTATGTGAGTTCGTCGGGAGCGGGCGGGGTGAAGCTGCATCGGCGCAACTGGGGCGAGTTGGTCGAGAACGTGGCTGCTCCGAGCGAGTATCACTGGATGGCGGGGAACTTCATGAAGTTCGCGGGTCCGCTGCACTGGGACGATATGACGGTGGATTCGCATGAGTTGGTGGCGTTGGGCGCTCCCAGGCCCGTGTTCATTGGCGGTGGTGCGACGAACGGCGATGGCTGGGTGGACGCGAAGGGCATGTTCCTGGCAGCGGAGGGCGCGGGTCCGGTGTATAAGCTGCTGGGCAAGAAAGACATGGGCACCAGCGAATTTCCGGCGATCGAGACGGCGCTGATCGATGGCGACGTGGCGTTCCGGCAGCATGCTGGGGGGCACACACCGGCTCCGAACTGGCCGACGTTCATCACGTTCGCGAGTCGGTACTTCAAGACGAAGTAGTTTCTGATTGCGGGTACTCGACGCTGACCAGGAACAATCCGCGCGCGGGGGCGGTAGGGCCCGGATCGCGGGACATCAGGATGTCCGCCGGTTCGAGATTGCCCTTGCCTACTTCAATCAAAACGCCGACGATGTTGCGGACCATGTGTTTCAGGAAGCCGCTGCCGCGCACGCGATAGATCAGGCGGTCGCCTTCGCGGGTGATCTGGGACGAGAAGATCCTGCGGACTTTGCTGCGCCCTAGGTCGTCGGTGTCGTCGGAGGTTGCGAAGGACGTGAAGTCGTGTTCGCCTTCGAGGACTTGGGCCGCTTCCATCATGCGAGCTTCGTTCAGTGGGAACGGATGGTGATGGACGAAGCGCCGGTCGAAGGGGGAGCAGATGGTGGAACGCAGGATGCGGTATTCGTAGGTCTTGGCCACGGCGTCGAAGCGTGCGTGGAAGCTGTCGTGGACCTCTGCTGCGTCGATGATGCGGATATCGCGCGGCAGGGTTTGGTTCATCGCGCGCATCAGATTCTGGATGGGGATCGGGTTGCGCAGATGGAATGAAGCCACCTGCGCCAAGGCGTGTACGCCCGCGTCGGTGCGACCGGAGGCCTCGACGTTGACGTGCGAGCCTTCGAGGGCGGAGAGCACGGCTTCGACCGCCGCCTCGATCGTGGGTAATCCGGGTTGCACCTGCCAGCCGCGATAGTCGGTGCCGTCGTAGCTGAGCGTGATGCGAATGCGCCTCAAGCTTTTCGCGATCCCGGCTTTTCGACGGGTACGCCTTCCTTGCACAGCGGGCAGAAGTCCGGGGGCCAGGTCTCGGGCTTGAGGACGGTCAGTGCGACGCGGGGGACGCCGACGTCGGCGGTGCCGCCACTGCGGTCGACGATGCTGCCTGCTCCCAGTACGTTCGCACCGGCGGCCTGCAGGAGCTCGATGACTTCGCGGGTACTGCCGCCGGTGGTCACTACGTCCTCGACGACGACGAAGGTTTCGCCCGGTTCGATGGCGAAGCCGCGTCGCAGGGTCATTTTGCCGTCGGCGTCGCGCTCGGTGAAGATGAAGCGGACGCCCATGGCGCGGGCGACCTCGTGGCCGATGATCAGGCCTCCGATGGCGGGGGACGCGACCGCGCCGCCTTTTGGCATACGAGAAGCTAGTTCTTTCGCGAGCCGTTCGGCGAGTGGCGGATGCTGCAAAAGTTTCGCGCTTTGCAGATATTCGGCGGAGTGCAAACCGCTGGTCAATCGGAAGTGGCCGCGCAGGTAAGCCCCTGTGTCTAGAAAGGTTTGGAGTGTAGAGTCGTTCACGGTGTCTTATGTAATAATAGTCCTTACTCCCAAGAGGAATCGACACCCCCTGTAACACCGGACCCTACCGGA
>CALQCC020000016.1 GCA_943328975.2 Bordetella parapertussis
TCGGCCGCAGCGGATGGTCCGACGGCACCCGCTGTTCCGGCATCAAGTAACTGAACATCGCAGCTTGCTGAGTGTCGTCTCCACGCATGTTGTCAAGGCGATTCTCACGCCATCAAAATTACCAGCCGCTTACTTTTTCCGCACCCTGTCACGCATGGCGGTTCCGTGTCGGTATCCTGACACCGAACCGCGACTGTCAGGGAGCGGATAGACGCTAACCCCTACCCCATCGTCAAGCCGAAGTTGATGTCGACCGCTGGCGCCGAGTGCGTGATCGACCCACTGGACACGAAGTCCGCGCCGGTCTCCGCGTAGGCCCGAGCATTCTCCAGCGTGATCCCGCCCGATAACTCCACCGTGACCGCATCGCCCTTGGCCGCACGAATGTGAGCGATCCACTCGCGCGCTTCGGCTGGCGTCAGATTGTCGAGCAAAAGATGCGTTGCTCCGCACGCCAGCGCTTCATCCAGCTCAGCCCGCGTGCGAACTTCAATCTCCACCAGCACGCCCGCACCCCGCGTCTTTTCGAGCGCAGCCCGAACGCTCCCCGCCGCCGTGATGTGATTGTTCTTGATCAGCACCGCGTCGTAAAGGCCATGACGGTGATTGGTGGCTCCGCCTGCTGCTGCTGCCTGCTTTTCCAGGCGACGTAGACCAGGGGTCGTCTTGCGCGTATCCAAAATCTTGCAGCGCGTGCCTTCCATCAATCGAGCATAGGCACTCGCGGCAGTCGCGACGCCGCTGAGCCGTTGCACAAAGTTCAACGCGGTGCGTTCGCCGGTCAACAACGCTCGCGCAGGACCCTTCACCACGGCAATCGCATCGCCGCTTTTCAGCCGCGCGCCCGATGGGTGTAGCAGCTCGATCTCGCACTTACGCGGAGCAATCGCATCGAAGATCACCGGAACTAACTCTACGCCCGCAAGCGTCAGATCCTGCCGAGCCACCATTCGCCCCGTCGCGCGTGCATCCGCGGGCACGGTGAAGAAGGTGGTGATGTCGCCCGTGCCGATGTCTTCTTCGAGAGCGCGCCGGACAGCGTCTTGGATTTGAGGGTGGGAAACGTCGAAGGGCATTACTTGACGGCCAACATCCGTTCAATGGGAAGCGCCGCGCGCCGGATCATTTCTTCACTCAGCTCAATGCGCGGGGACAAGTTCAATAGCGCGTCGCGCAAGTTTTCCAGATTGTTGCGCTTCATGTACGGGCACTCGCTGCAATTGCAGTTTTCGTTCGGGACGAAGTAGAACTCCTTGTGGGGAGCCAGCTTCTTGAGCGAATGCGAGACACCACTCTCCGTCATGACGATGAACTCCGGAGCGTCCTGTGCCACGCACCATTCGATGATCGCGCTGGTGGATCCGATGAAATCCGCCTGCTTCAAGACCTCTGCAGGACATTCCGGATGCGCCGCGACCAGTGCCTTGGGATGTTCGGACTTCGCGGTCATCAGCTTGCGCGCCGCAAAGGTGTGATGCACGATGCAGGCACCCTGCCAGATCTGCATGTTCTCGCGACCGCTCATCTTCTTCACGTAGTTGCCCAGGTTCATGTCCGGCAGGAACAGAATCGGCTTGTCCGCTGGAATGGAATTGACGATCTTCACCGCGTTGCGCGAGGTGCAGATGATGTCGCTTTCTGCTTTCACCTCTACGGAGGTGTTGATGTAGCTAACGATGACGTGGTCCGGATGGCGCTCTTTGAAGGCGCGAATCTGCGAGGCAGGGCAGCTATCGACAAGGCTGCACCCGGCTTCCAAATCCGGTAGCACGACGATCCGCGTGGGGTTCAGCACCTTGGCGGTTTCCGCCATGAACTTCACTCCGCAGAACGCGATGACGTCGCCTTCAAAATCCCGGGCCCGGCGCGCGAGTTCCAAACTATCACCGACCGAATCGGCCAGTTCCTGAATCTCATCCACCTGATAGTGGTGGGCCAGAATGATGGCGCGGCGCTCCCGTTTCAGCTCCGCAATTTGTTCGACTACCGTTCCTACTGCCTGCATCGCTTTCAGTGTAGCGCGGCCGGCAGGGGTTCTTACTGATAAAACTGAGCGATGGCGCTGTGCTCAATATGGAACTGTTCCAGCAGCTCCTCCTGGGCAGCTGGCGTGAGCCCCAGGGAAGCGATCCCCACCAGTCCGTCGGTGTCAGGCCGTGTCTCTGCCTCAATAGAATGTCCGAGCGAGTCCACATAAATGTCCGCCGCATGCAGGACGATGGCCAGCGCCACCGGCTTGCCTGTCGCGAGCGCTGGAGGCTGGTGGTGCCCCTGAATTGCGTCGCGGATCGGATCCGGTAGTTTCCATTCGTACATCGCATCTGCGGAAAGGCCAGCATGATGGAAGCCCAGGATTTCTTCTTCGCATTCAAACCAGGACTTCGAGGATTGCGCGTGCAGCGTCGAAATCTCGGCATACTCGCGCGGCAGGCCCATGGCGATCAGCAGTCGTCCGATGTCGTGCAGCAACCCGGCCACAAAGGCGCCTTCCGGATATTCCGTGCGCACCTTCTGGACCAGAAGATCGCTCAGCATCGCCACGGCCGCAGCGTGTTTGTTGAAACGCTCCATCGACCATCCGGCGGGCGGCTTGCCCTGATTCAGCATGCGCGATATCGACATCGCCAGCACCGTATTGCGGACCTTCTCCACGCCCAACACCGAGAGCGCGTGCCGCACCGAATTCACCGTCCCACGTCTGGCGTACGCGGCGGAATTCACCACCCGCAGAATGTTGGCTGCGACCACCGTGTCCTTCTCGATCAAGTCCCCTAACACCACGAAAGAGACATCCTCGCCCGCTAGCGATGCCATTAACTTGCTGAGAATCGGCGAGAACGGAGGCAGCTTACTCAAGGAATCGATCGCGCGCTTGCGGGCGTCTTGCCCGGTCAACAGAGCGGATACTGGCGAAGAAATAGTCACACCAACGTATCGGCCTCCGCTAGAGGATATTGAGGGCCCGCTTAGACGATTCCGAGCAGCCGACGCCGCAATAGATCGAGCGCCGCGTTGGTGCTGAATCCACGCACCCGGCTGCGATCCCCAGGCATGACGAAACGCACGGCTTCGCTGTGATCCTTGGTCGCGAAGCCGATGAAAACCGTCCCCACAGGCACGCCGGTGCTCGATTTTGGCCCGGCTTCCCCCGTCGTGGAAATGGCATAGTCCGCCCCCGTCCGAGCTTGCGCCCCTGCGGCCATCGCTGCGGCCACGGCTTCGCTCACGGCGGTGTTCTGTTCGATCAACCCTGCGTCCACGCCCAGCAAGTCCGTTTTCATCCGGTCCGTGTAGGTCAGGAATCCGCCCACGAAGTATTCCGAGCTTCCCGGCACCGACGTGATCCGTTGTCCTAACTGTCCACCCGTCAAACTCTCGGCAATCGCCACGGTTGACTTGCGCTCTCGTAACAGTCTGCCGATCACCGCTTCCAGCGAATCGCCGGTGGTCGAGTACAGGCTTGTGCCGAGCAACGCTTCAATCGGGTCGCCTGCCTCAGCCAGCAGGCGTTCCGCTTCTTCCACCGTCGTGCAACGTGCGCGCAAATGGACCTGAATATCGCCAGCCGAGGCCAGCACCGTCGTCACAGGGTTCGCGTACTTCGTGTACACGGGAGCGATTAGTGTGTCCAGATCCGATTCGGTCAGCCCTGTCACCCGGTAGAATCGCGAACGAATCACCACCCCAGGCAGACGCTGCTTGAAGCGCGGTAAACACTCCTGCTGAAACACAGGCTTCATCTCGCTGGGTGGCCCGGGCAGCAGCACCACCAGCTTCTCCCCGTCCTCGATCCACAAGCCCGGAGCCGTACCCGCCGGGTTCTGGAGAACCTGCGCGCCGTGGATCACGAACGCCTGGCGCTTGTTGATCTCCGCCATCTTGCGGCCGCGCGTGCGGAAGCGTTCCTCAATGATGTCGCAGACATCCTGATGGAATTCCATTTCACGCCCTAGTGCCGCCGCCACGGCGTCGCGTGTGACGTCATCCTCAGTGGGCCCCAGGCCACCCGTCAGGATCACTACGCTCGCATGCTGCAGCGCGTGCCGTACAGCCTCAGTCAGCGCCGCGCGGTCGTCCCCGACGATCACCTTCTGCCGGACCTCGATCCCGAGCCCGTTCAATTGGTCTGTGAGATAGAGCGAGTTGGTATCGGTGCGGCTCGGCGTGAGCAGCTCGGATCCAATGGCAATGATCGAGGCATCAACCATTTACGGCAATGGCCGGCCCTGGACGCCGACCTCTACACGAAACAGCGCGTTATTCGTAGCCAGGATCATCGACTTGGGAGCCATGAACGCCAGCCCCACGATCGACGGACCAGAAAGGAATAATTCGGCCTTCGCGTCCGGCGTAATGCGAACCACGCCGCGCCGTCCGGCGAGCGATGCTGCTACATAGAGATTGCCGTCCACGTCGAACGCCATGCCTTGCGGGCGGCCCAGTCCGCGATAGAACACGGTCACTTCGCCGTCCGGCGACACGCGATGCACCACATCGAAGCTCGACGTTGTAGGCCCGGTGACGTACAAGAACCCGTCCGGCCCCATCGCGAGATGGTAGGCCGAAATCGACCGCTCAATGGTCGCGAACACGTAGATCTGGCGGTCGCGGCTGATCTTGAAAATGGTCCCGCTGCGGTCGCCGACGTAAAGATTGTCGTCGCGGTCGAACACGATGCCGGTCGCAACGCCCATGCCTTCCACGTAGGTCACCGCGTTGCCGCTGGGCGAGACCTGATACACGGTGCCGTCATGGCGGCTGGAGACGTAGAGCAGGCCGGAGGAATCGAGCGCCAGCCCTGTGGCGTTCGTAATGTCCGTCACTAAAGCGCGAGGGCGCAGGTTCGATTCGATCTTGTACACCGATACGGGCGTCTTCTGTCCCGCTGTTCCGCTCTTGGTGGCGTAGATGTTGCCGTAGACGTCGACCACGGGATTCGCTACAGGGTGCAGGTCGTCCGCGATCTGGATGCCGATATCGCAGGTCCAGGCCACGTCTTCGCTTGCGCCCAACGAAAGCTTGCCGTCCAGGGCACCTTCGGGCACCTTCACGATCAGCAAGGACTCGGAGCCGATGACCACGGGCGCAAACACGCCGCCAAAGGTCGCAGTGGGACGTGCTTCCCCGCTGAGGCCTGTGCCGCGAATCTGAAATTCTCCCCCAGGAATCGCCGCCGCGGGCGATACGGTGGAAATCTGCGGGCCGGAAGGTCGTTTACGAAGGGTCACTATTATCGATTGAACCATCCGGCGGCGAGCAATACAAGCGCCGCGTAGATTCCCGCACCTACGTCATCCAGCACAATGCCCGCTCCGCCGGGGATTTTCTCCAGCGAACGGACCGGCCAGGGCTTCCAGATGTCGAAGAGACGAAACAGGACAAACGCTGCCAGCCAGCATTCCCAGTCTTCCAGGTTGGGCACCGCGGCGAGCGCGATCCACTGGCCGATAACTTCATCCACAACAACGATTTGCGGATCCTTGGAACCCATGTCGCGAGCCATGCGGTCCGCCGCCCAAATGCAGGGGAGCAGGGTCACCGCCGCCAGTCCCGCGAACACCAGCGGATTCCAGCCGGTATAGATCGCGATGGGCCAAGCGACCAGCAGTGCCCCCAGCGACCCAGCCGTCCCCGGACCTTTCGGAAAGTAGCCGCAGTAGAACCAGGTCCCGATCAGGCGCGCAAGGAAGCTCAATCGTCGTCCTCGATGCTGAAGTCTTCCAGCAGCACGGGTTCGGAGATCACGTATTTTTCCATCGCCCAGTTACCCAGGTCGACCGTCTTACAGCGATCGCTGCAAAAGGGCATGAACGGGTCAGAAATCTGGACAGGTTTTTGACAAATAGGGCACTGCATAACTTTAGCGAGCGTTTAGGCTAGGCTGAATCGTGATGAACTGTGGCGGCGGGGCCGTCTGGGGCACGTCGACCAATTCGCCCGACAGGTCGTAATCGTGCGCCTTCGTAATCCGCATGCGCCGGAACTCGCCGGAGCGCAGCGGAGCTTCGCCCGGATCGGTGATGTAGCAAACGCCATCGATCTCAGGAGCCTGCGACGGCAGCCGAGCTTGCCACACCAGGTCGGAATCCGCCGACGGACCTTCGATCAGCACCTGGAACTCACGTCCCACCAGCGCCTTGTTGTGCGCCTTGGAAATCTTCTTTTGCAGCGCCATGATGTGCCGCTGCCGACGCGTGATGGTTTTCTGATCCACCTTGCCGTCGAGCTCGAAACTCTTGCTGGAATCTTCGTCCGAGTACGCGAACACGCCCAGCCGATTGAATTGCGCGGCCTGCACGAACTGGCACAACTCTTCGTAGTCGGCTTCGGTCTCGCCCGGGAACCCCGCGATCATGCTGGTGCGGATCGCCACGCCCGGAATCGTCTTGCGCATCTTCTCCAGCAGCTTCAGGAAGAAGTCGCCATTGGACCCGCGCTTCATCCGCTTCAGAACATTGCCGCTCGCGTGCTGCAGCGGGATGTCGATGTATTTGACCAGCGCCTCATGCTCGGCAATCGTGTCGAGCAGTTTCTGCGTCACCCGGTTCGGATAGCAGTAAAGGAAGCGCACCCATTTTTCATGCGGCGTCTCAATCCCCGCGAGCCCGGCCAGCAACTGCGCGAGCCCATCCTTCAGGCCGAGGTCTTCGCCGTAGCAAGTCGTATCCTGCCCGATCAAGTTGATCTCGCGCACGCCCTGCGAGAACAGCCGCGTGGCTTCGGAAATCACGCTCTCAAAGCGACGGCTCCGGAACGCCCCCCGGTACTGCGGGATCACGCAAAACGTACAAGGATGGTCGCAGCCTTCGGCGATCTTGATGTACGCAAAATGCTTCGGCGTGGAGAGCACCCGAGGCGTCGCGTCGTGATACAAATAGGCGTCCATCGGATTGGCCTTCGGCACCACGCCCTCGCACAAGGCCGTGATGTTATCCAATTCGTTGGTCCCGATGACCGCGTCCACCTCGGGCATGTTCTTGGTGATGTCCGCCCGATAGCGCTCGACGAGGCACCCGGCGACGATCAGCCGCTGCGCCCGCCCGGTCTTCTTGTATTCCGCCATCTCCAGAATCGTATCGATCGATTCCTGCTTGGCCGGATCGATAAAGCTGCACGTGTTGACGACAATGACGTCCGCGTCCGAAGGATGCGGAGTAAGCTCGTGCCCGGAACTGGTGAGCTGCCCCATCATGACCTCCGAATCAACGAGGTTCTTAGGGCAGCCGAGACTGACGAATCCAATTTTCAAGGGTGTTGTTTCCTGGGGGTGTCTCGGGGAGCGGGACTCTTCTATTGTAGCGGACGCTACCCCTTCCCAAACCTCCGCCACAACGACCCGATCCGGCCCTCCGCTGGAGCCTCCGCGCTCGTAATACTCCGAGCCAGTTCCGCGCAGCCTTTTCCAAACGAACTGTCCCGGGACACCAGTCTCGACTCCATCGCGGCGTTCTTCACCTGCAGATAGTCGTTGGGCATGGCCGCGTACATCGGAACCTGAGCGGTCTTCTCCAGCGCTTCTTTGGTCAACCGCCGGCCCTCCCAGCGGTTCCCCAGGACGCAAATCTTGCCGGTCCCCACGCCGACCGCCTCTAGCTCCGCGCGTCGTACGCTCACCAGTTTCAACGAGGCCAGTTCCGGCTCGCACACGATAAATACGTTGCGCGCCGCGCAGGCCACTTCGGTGGTCGCCGGATTAATCAACTCCGGCAGATCTACCAGGATGAAATCGTACAGCGACTGCGCGAAGTCCAGGATCTGAAAATACGTCGCCCACGTAGGCTGCGGACCCGGACGCAACGGATTCGCCAGCAGCATATCCAACTTGCCGATGGAGACCAAATGCTGGTGCCAGGCCACCGGCGTCAGTCGCCCCGGTTCCGCCAGAATCGCCGGCAACCCGCCGCGATCTTCCACGTTCAGCACGATCGACATCACGCCCGAACGCCGGTCGGCTTCGATCAACAGAACCTTCTTGCCCATCTCGTTCGCCAGCACGGCTGCCGTGTTGAGGACCACGGTCGAACATCCGCTACCCGCCTTCGATGGCAGAAACGCGAGGATATTCGGATGCTTTACGGGACGGCGTTTGTGCAGCGCCTCGCGCGCCGCCACCTCTAATTGCGCTGCTGAAAACGGTCGCGACAACAAGACCGTCACGCCCGCGGCCTCCATCTCCGCCTGTTCTTCCGGAGTCCACATAGACCGAAAACCCACCACCGCTGCGTTTCTGGTGGCTTTCAACATGTGCCCCAATAGAACGCTGGCAGATTTCCAGTCATCCACATCGAGCACGATCACTTCCGGCCCAGCCATCGATAGATCGCGTGGCAAACTCTTTGCTGGATCAAGATTGGAATCGAGGTAGACTACCTCGAAGGCTCCCGTATCCCCAGCCAACAACGGAATCGCATCTGCGGTTGTATCCGGAGGCCTCAGTATTGCTAGACGAATCATTCTGTGTCCCTATTGTTTCAGGCCTTCGCGGAGAACGCCACCCGGCCCGGACCCGCTTGCGCCCGGCCTTTCGTTGCGAAATACTAGGGCTAGTCTGCGGGCAGTGTATAGTGCATTGGTCCGAAGACCGCGTGGAGGAATGAGAATGCAGAACCCGGTCGTTCACTCATGGGCAGTTCCAGCCGCCCTGACGGCCCTCATCGTAGGTGGGCTCGCTGCCAACGTCTTATTGCACGCGCAAGCTCCGGCCGCTTCGCAACGTCCTGCTGCCTCTCCCGCCAACCCCCGAGCCTTCATCGATACCTATTGCCTCGGCTGCCATAACGACAAGCTCCGCACCTCCGGCCTCTCACTCGAAAAGCTCGACGTCACCAATCCCGGCGCCAACGCCGAAGTGTGGGAACGCGTCATCGGCAAGCTCCGCTCCGGTTCCATGCCGCCCGCCGGAATGCCCCGGCCCAACGCCGAAATCTATCGCACCATCTACACAACCCTCGAAAATGAAATCGACCGTGCTTGGGCCGCCAAGCCAAACCCCGGCCGCATCGGTTCGGTCCACCGTCTGAATCGCGCCGAATACGGCAACGCGATCCGCGACCTCTTCGGTCTCAAGGTAGACGTGGCCTCTCTGCTTCCCGGCGACGACACCGCCGACGGCAGCTTCGATAATTTCGCCGACACACTTTCGATCTCCACCGTCCATCTGGAACGCTACATGTCGGTCGCCCGTCAGGTTTCGCGTCTAGCGACCGGCCTGCCTCCTGCGCGTCCGGGCACGGAAAGCTGGGAAGTGCCCAAGTTCGTCGTCCAAAAGGACCGCATGAGCGAGGACCTACCCTTTGGCTCCCGCGGCGGTTTGGCGATTCCCTACAACTTCCCCGTCGATGGCGAATACGTTGTTCGCCTTCGCCTGAAGCGTCAGTATCAGGACTACCTGCAAGGCATGGGTTGGAAGCAGCAAGTGGAGATCCGGCTGGACGGCAAGCTCCTGAAGCGCTTCTCGGTCGGTGGCGAAGGTAAAGGCCGCGCCGCGGCCGCGAGCTACGCAGGCGATGGCGAAGTCGATTTCGCCGGCGATCCCGAGTGGGAAACCTACATGCAGTTGACCGGCGATGCAGGCCTGGAAGTGCGCGTCCCCGTGCAAGCGGGCCCGCGAACCGTCGGCGTCTCCTTCGTGCGCGAAGTCTTTGAACCCGAGGGCCTCCCGCAAGAAGTACAACTAGGCCGCGTTGTCTCCAACGACCAAATCTATATGGAGTACGCCAGCGTCGGCTCGGTGCAGATCGCTGGCCCGTACGATCCGAAGGGCGCGAAAGACACCCCCAGCCGCCGCGCCATCTTCACCTGCTATCCGACGCAACTCTCGCAGGAACGCGATTGCGCCAATACGATCCTCTCTCGCATCGCCCGCCTCGCCTACCGTCGCCCCGCGACGAAAGCCGACCTCACCACGCTGATGGACTTCTTCGCGCAAGGCCGCAAGGATGGCGGCAGCTTCGACGAAGGCATTCAGTTCGCGATCGAACGCATGCTCGTCGACCCCGACTTCCTCCTGCGCATCTACAAAACTCCGGTCGCGCGCACACCGGGTGGTCCTGCTCTGCAAGTCAAAGCCACGACGACCAAGGCTCCCGCCGCCTACAAGCTCAGCGACCTCGATCTGGCCTCCCGCCTCTCCTTCTTCTTGTGGAGCAGCATCCCCGACGACCAACTGTTGAACGCGGCCGAACGCGGCGAACTCAGCAAGCCCGCAGTCCTCGAAAAAGAAGTGAAGCGCATGCTTGCCGATAAGCGCGCCACGGAAGCGCTGGTGAACCAGTTCGCCGCGCAATGGCTGAACCTGCGCCAGGTGGTCGACGTCGTGATCGACCCCAATAAATATCCGCTCTACGACGAAAGCCTGCTGCGCGCCTTCCAGACGGAGACAGAAATGTTCGTCGCCAGCACCGTCGAAGAAGATCTCCCGGTGAAGTCGCTCATTGATGCCAACTACACTTTCGCCAACGAACGTTTGGCCGAGCACTACAAGCTCCCCGGCATCTACGGCAGCCGCTTCCGGCGCGTCACTCTGCCGGATCACGATCAGCGCGGCGGCTTGCTCGCTCACGGCTCCATCCTGGTAACAACGTCGTACCCGGACCGCACGTCTCCGGTGCTGCGCGGAAAATGGTTGATCAATAATATGTTCGGCCTGACGATTCCTCCGCCTCCGCCCGGTGTGAACGCGACGCTCGAAGCCAAGGCCGGCACGATCATCCCCGGCATTCGCGAGCGCCTGGCCCAGCACCGCACCAGTCCCACTTGCAACAGTTGCCACTCCGTGATCGATCCGCTCGGCTTCGCGCTGGAACGCTATGACGTCACCGGCGGTTGGCGCACGAAAGACGAACTGGGCAACGCGGTGGACTCCAGCGCCACCACCTCGACCGGCGTCAAGATCGACGGCTTGACCGGACTGCGCACCCTACTGCTCAGCGATCCCGAACAGTTCCCCCGCACCGTCACGGAAAAATTGATGGCCTACGCTTTGGGGCGCAGGCTCGAATCTTACGATCAGCCGGCCGTGCGCAAAATCGTACGCAACGCAGCGGCGCAACAATACCGCTGGTCCGGCCTGGTACGCGGCATCGTCGAAAGCCCTGCGTTCCTTATGCGCGCAAATTAAAGGAGACTCTCAGTCATGGCATTCCTGACAAAATCCCTTTCTCGCCGGACAGTGCTCAGAGCCGCCGGAGCCTCCATGGCTCTCCCGTTTCTCGACGCGATGCTGCCGCCCATGCGCGGTGCCGTCAAACCCGTGCACCGCTTCCAAGCCTTCTACGTCCCCAACGGCATGGCGATGGAATATTGGACGCCCAAAGGCGAAGGCGCCAACTTTGAGATCCCGCCGATCCTGGAACCGCTCAAGGCCCATCGCGACAAACTGCTTATGTTCACCGGCCTCAAGGCCAGCTGGAACTACATCCACGCCGGAGCTTCGGGATCGTTCCTCACTGGCACCCCGCGCGGCGGCCGCAACGAAATCGAAATCATCGCCGACACCTCCATTGACCAAATGCTCGGTCGGCATTTTGAGGGTGAAACGCAGCTCGGTTCGCTCTCGATGTCGCTCGACCCGCCCGCCAACGCAGGCGCCTGCACCGGCAACCTCAGTTGCGCCTATCTCTGCACTCTCTCCTGGCGCAACGCGACCCAGCCTCTGCCCATGGAGTGGAATCCGCGCACGGTTTTCGAAAAACTGTTCGGCGATAGCGGCACCACCGATTGGGCCGCGCGCGAGAAGCGCCTGGTCCAACACAAGAGCCTGCTCGATTCCGTCAACGACAAACTGAACGGCCTGCGCCGCGAACTCGGCCCCGGCGATCAACGCAAGCTGGAAGAGTACACCGAGTCCGTCCGCGACGTGGAACGCCGTATCCAGATGGCCGAAAAGCAGCGCGACGTGGAACTGCCGTCACTCGATCAGCCGCTAGGCGCGCCCGCCGTCTTTGAAGACCACTTGGCGCTGATGATGGACCTCAAAATTCTGGCCTTCCGCTCCGACCTGACCCGCGTCATCGCCTTCATGCTCGCGAAAGAGCAGAGCCCTCGCCCCTATCCGCAAATCGGCGTCCCCGAAGCGCATCACCCACTCTCGCACCACAACAACGTGCCCGAACTAGTGGAGCGCATGTCGAAGATCAACAAGTATCACGCGCAGTTGTTCGGCAAGTATGTCGACAAGCTCTCCACCACGCCCGATGGCGACGGCAGCTTGCTGGACCACATGACCATCCTCTACGGAGCAGGCCTTTCCAACAGCAACGGCCACTCCGGCGTCGACCTCCCGCAGATCCTGGTCGG
Organism: Bordetella parapertussis; assembly: GCA_943328975.2. GTDB lineage: Bacteria > Acidobacteriota > Terriglobia > Bryobacterales > Bryobacteraceae > Palsa-187. Next base: position 12,298 of record CALQCC020000016.1, read on the forward strand.
TGGCGGCGCGGGTCGCTGGAAGGGCGGCAAGCACCTGGTTCTGACCGACAAGCCTTCGCAAGCGAACCTGCTGCTCACCATCATGGATAAGTTTGACGTGCCTCTCGAAAAGGTCGGCGGCAGCACGGGCAAGATCTTGCTCGAACCCATCACTCTCTAGGAGCCCCATGCGCTACTTCGTACTCCTATGTCTGTCGGCAGCCAGCTTGTTCGCCGCCGGGTCTCTTGTGGACGCCGCGAAAGCGGGCGACAAAGCCGCTATCCGCACGATGCTGCAGCAGAAGGCCGATGCCGGGGCCACCACTCCCGACGGCGCGACCGCTCTGCACTGGGTCGCCTATCACGACGACGTCGAAAGCGCCGACCTGTTGCTGCGTGCCGGCGCCAATGTAAACTCCGCGAATGATCTTGGAGCCACGCCGCTGTGGCTCGCCTCGCAAAACGGTGGCTCGGCCATGGTACAGCGCTTGCTCGCCGCGGGCGCGAATCCGAACCTCGCTTTGCTCTCCGGCGAAACCCCGCTCATGGTCGCTTCGCGCGGAGGTTACGCCGGCGTCGTCACGCAGTTGCTCGCTAAAGGAGCCAACGTCAACGCCCACGGCACCCGAGGCCAGACCGCGCTCATGTGGGCCGTCTCGCAACAACATCCCGAAGTGGTCAAAGTGTTGCTGGCCAACAAAGTCGATGTCCACGCCAAGTCCGACGTGTGGAGCGAAGTCATGGCCATCCCTCCGCATGGGTACCTCCCGTACAACAAGAACATCCCGCATGGCGGTGAAACCGCGCTGATGTTCGCTGCGCGTGTGGGCGATCTCGATTGTGCCAAACTGCTGCTGGCCGCGGGCGCCAACGTGAACGATGCCGATGCCTGGGGCGTTACTGCCGTCACGCTCGCCGCGCACTCCGGCTTCACCGATCTCGTCCTCTACCTGCTGGACAACGGCGCCGACCCGAACAAATCCGACAACGGCTTCGCTGCGCTACACGAGGGCATCATGCGCCGCGATGAAAAAATGATCGCCGCACTGCTCGACCACCGAGCGGACCCGAACCTCACCCTCAAGACGTGGACCCCCACGCGCCGTTCCTCCGACGATTGGAACTTCGATCCCGCTCTGATCGGTGCGACGCCACTCTTCATGGCCACCCGCTTCGCCGAACCCAACGTCATGCGCATGTTGATCGCCAAGGGAGCGGACACCAGGTTCGTTCAGAGTGTGGAGTACGTCGCAGAGGCCGGGTTCGGCCAAGAGCCCCGTAAGGAGCGCACGACTCTGATCATGGCCGCCGCCGGCATGGGCCGCGCCGGCAACCTATGGGTCCCGTACCCCGCGCGCGAACGTGAAGTCGCAGTGCTCGAAGCCGTGAAGCTCGCAGTCGAACTCGGGGGCGACATCAACGCCACGGGACTTGACGGTCGCACAGCCCTCGACGGCGCGAACCAACTTCGAATGAAAACTGTGGTCGACTTCCTCACGGAGAAAGGCGCAAAATCCACCGCCCCCGCAGGTGGAGGTCGCGGAGGCCGAGGAGCTCAACCGCCCGCCGCGCCAGCCAAATAACATGCGAACACTCGTCTGCACCTGCTTGCTCTTCTTAGCCGCCGTAATCCCTGCGTCACCGCAGGAAGGCCACCCCCTCTCCGGCACCTGGACCGGTGATTGGGGCGCGTCCGCCACCAGCCGCAACCACCTCACCGTCGTTCTCAACTGGGACGGTAAAGCGGTCACTGGTATTTTGAACCCAGGTCCCGGGTCAAGCCCCTTGCAGAACGTCGCCCTCGACGTCTCCAACTGGACCGTTCGCCTGGAAGCCGACGCAAAAGACGCCGCTGGGGCCGCTGTCCACATCGCCGCCGAAGGTAAGCTGCAAGACCTCGGCTCCATCCACCGCACCATCAAAGGCAATTGGAAACAAGGCACCGTCACAGGCGACTTCCGCCTGACGCGGGACTAACCATGCGACGGATCGCCATTGCCGCATTCACCGCTGCCAGCCTCTACGCGCAGCTCCCTTTCGCTGCGACCTACGATGCGGATCGCACCCTTCGTTTACAAGGCGCGGTAACACGCATCGACTGGGTCAACCCCCGCGCTTACATCTTCGTGGACAGCAACAATGCGAACTGGGCCGTCGAGATCGGCAACCCATTGGAACTCGAAGCCAGTGGTTGGAGCCGCAGTCGTCTTCACGCTGGCGATATCGTCGCGGTGGAAGCCAACCCATCGCAAGGTCAGAAGAAAACTGCCTTCGCGAAATCCGTCACGCTCACGCGCACCGGCGAGAAACTCTTCGTTATAGCGAAAAAGCCTGCATCAACTGCCGCAGCCCCCGCGCCCCGCTGGCCCGATGGACACGTTCGCCTGGGCCCCGCGCCAGGACAAAAAGGCTACTGGGGTTCCGCCTCTGCCTCCAGTCTCACCGAGAAATCCACGACGCCGATCCGTATGGATGCATCCGGCCTGCTCAAGAATCTCTCTGACGCCGATCGCGTCGCCCCCTTCCATCCCTGGGCCAAAGCCCTCTACGAATACCGCCAGCGCAACCTGCTCCAAGACGATCCCGGTGCCCGCTGCATGCCTCCTGGTGGACCGCGCCAATTCCACACGCCCAACGGATTCCAGTTTGTAGAACAGCGCGAGCTCGGTCGCATCCTTGTCCTGCTGGGCGGCGGCAATCGCAACTGGCGAGCCATCTACACCGACGGCCGCCCGCTCGCTCCCGCCGATGAAGTTGTCGCCGGCTACTACGGCACCTCGGTCGGAAAGTGGGAAGGCGACACGCTGGTGGTCGAATCCACCGGCTACAACGAGAACTTCTGGTTCAGCAACGGCGGACTCCCGCACACCGAAGCACTTCGCCTAACCGAACGCTTCACCCGCACGAACCTGAACACCCTGCGCTACGAAGTGACCGTGAACGACCCGCGCGCCTACACGCGCCCTTGGACCGGAGGCTGGAACATCCAATGGGTCGCCGGCAAAGAAATCCAAGAGTTTTTCTGCGAAGAGAACGCAGAGTCTACATTTGAACGATGAGGAAGGGACCTATGAGAATCCTTGCAGCTAGTTTGATCGCGCTCCTAAGTGGACTGCCGCTCGCAGCCCATCATTCCTTCGACGCCGAATTCGACGCCAATAAGACGCAGACGCTAACCGGCGTCGTCACCAAGATCGATTGGATCAATCCCCACGCCTACGTTTTCTTCACCATGAAGGACGCCAAAGGCGAAGTTCAGACCTACAAGGTCGAGCTAGGTCCGCCCTACGCGCTCACTCGAGGTGGTTGGAAGAAAGACACCATCAAGATCGGTGACACCATCCGAGTCGAGAACGCCGCCATGGCGAAAGACGGATCGAACTACGCCGGAGCCACGCGCGACACGTACTTGTTCCTTTCCAGCGGCGAAAAAATGGTGATGCGCTAAAACTATGTCGAGAGCCCTTCTTCTGCTCGCACTAGCGCTGCCTCTCTGCGCGCAGAACCCTCCAGCTCCGCCTGCTAAGCCAGCGAAACCGGCTGCGCCAGCCCCCGCGCCCACACCGCGCTGGCCCGATGGACACGTCAACCTCGGCGCGACGACCGATCAAAAAGGCTACTGGGAGATCCGCCCCGGTGGCGGTAATCGTTTCCCTCGCCCCGCCGACGTCCCCCTGCAACCCTGGGCCCGAGCGCTCTACAACTACCGCACCGCCGCCGTCGAACTCTATCCGCCGCTGGTCCACTGCAAGCCCGCCGGAGGCCCAGGCTTCTTCAACTCCCCCGGCTTCGAAATCGTCGACGCACCGGCACTCAAACAAATCTTCATCCTCAACATCGCCGGAGCCCACTCCTGGCGCGTCATCTATATGGACGGTCGTCCCCACCCGCAAGGCGACGCCCTCCGGCCCACTTACCTGGGCCACTCCACCGGCCGTTGGGAAGGTGACACGTTAGTCATCGACACTGTCGGCTTCAACGAAAAACAGTGGATCACCAGTGCTTACCCGACGACCACGCAGCTCCACCTAACCGAGCGTTTCACGCGCCCCAACGTGGCCACGCTGAACTACGAAGTCACCTTCGATGACCCCGGAGCCTTCACCGCCCCCTGGTCCGGTAGCTGGACCATCGGCCCCGGCTCGTCCTCCTCGCAATGGGTCGAAGGCGGCGAACTGTTCGAGTACATTTGCCAAAACGAACGCTAATTCGTCGGCGGATTTATCGCCCATTCATCTACCTACCCCTAAGCTAGGGCAGGTGAAACTTCTCATCAGTCCGAAATTCCTCTTGTTGGCGGTGCTGAGCATCGCTGGAACGGCCCATGCCCAGACCCTGTTAATGCTGGACGACGCGGTGCGCCAAGCCCTGGACAACCATCCACTACTGCAAGCCGAATCCCAGCGCATTGCCACGGTGGACGCCCTGGCCGAACAAGCCGGCGTGCGCCCCAATCCACGTTTATTTGTCCAAAGTGAAAACTGGCGCTACAGCACGCCGACGCAGCCCATCGCCTCCACGTTTACTGACCAGTTCCTCTACCTATCGCAGGTGCTCGAAACTGGAGGCAAACGCCAGCGCCGCGTCGATGTTGCGCAACAAAACGTCCAGCTCTCTCAACTCGAACGCGAGCTACTCGCGAAGCAAATCGAGGCCCGCGTCAAGCTAGCCTACTGGTCCGCCGTAGGAGCGCAACGCGTCTTGGAACTGCTGCGCGCGAGCCAGCAGAACCTGCAACAAACCGTCGAATACCATGAGATCCAGCTGCGCGAAGGCGCCATTGCCGAGTCCGACGTCCTTCGTGTCCGGCTAGAAGGCGACCGCGCCGCCATCGCGGTGGAGAACGCGGCGCGCGACGCCGACGCCGCTCGCATTGCCCTCCTACGTGAGATGGGGAGCCAAACGTTTATGGACATCCGGCTCGGCGAAACTCTCGATGCCCAGCCCGATCCGCCCCTGGCGAACGTCGACGAAGCTCTGAGTAACCGCACAGAAATACGCCAAGCCCGTCAGGCGATCGACCAAGCCAGCGCCGGGCTCCGCTTGCAGAACGCCGTAGCGCGACCCGACGTGGAAGTGATCTCCGGCTATAAACGAACCTCGGGATACAACACTGTGCTGTGGGGCTTTCAAGTGAACCTGCCTTTCTTCAACAAGAACCAAGGCAACATCGCCGCGGCCACCAGCGAAATTACTGTCGCCGAATCCCGCTTGAAAGCCGTCGAAGCCCGCGTGCGTGCCGACGTCGAAGCTGCCTTGCGCGACGTGCAGAGCCGACGTCAGCGCTTAGCTTCGCTCGTCACCGGGACCTTGGCCCGCGCCGACGACTCTGTCTCCGTCGCCCGCGCAGCCTACCGCGAAGGCGGCACCGACTTGCTCCGCTTGCTCGACGCAGAACGTATTTACATTGAACTGGAAGTCATGAACGCGCGCATGCGCATGGAGTACCGGCAAAGTTTGGTCGGGCTCGAAACCGCCTTGGGGGTGAGCCGATGAAACCGTTGATTGTAGTTTGTGCAGCATTGTTCTGCGTCGCATGTTCCAGCGATCCAGTTGCCGAAGTCGCCTCCCCGCCGCCTGCTGCCACCGCGCCGGCCAAAGTCTCGAACACCGTGACATTCTCAGCCGAAGCCCAAGCCAGCAGCGGCCTGGCCGTGATCACGCTGTCCTCGCAAGCCATGCCCGAAGTAGTCCGTGCGACGGCCCGCCTGACCAACGACGAAAATCACACTTGGCGAGTGGGCGCAGTCGCCGAAGGCCGCATCGAACGTGTGCAAGCCAACCCCGGCGACATCGTGCAGAAAGGGCAACTGCTCGCCCAGATGCACAGCCACGACATCCACGAATCCCGAGCGCTGTACAAAAAAGCCAAGGCCGATCTAGCTCGCGCCGAAGGCGTGGAAAAATACCAGACTGGAGTGCGCGACCGCGCTAAGCGATTGCTCGATCTACGCGCCGGTTCCGTGGCCCAATTGGAGCAAACCGAGACCGAGTTGAAGAATGCCCAGACCGAAGTCCACAACGCGGAGTTTGAAGTCGAGCGAACCCGCGCGCATCTTACAGAAGTGTTGGGCATCCCGGCGGAAGAATCTGAAATCCCCGCTGGCCCCAGCGGCGACGACAACGACTTGATCCCGGTCAAGGCTCCGGCGAATGGCGTTGTTCTCACCAGGAACGTCACGCTCGGCACCGTAGTGAACCCCTCCACCGACCTGTTCGTGCTGACCGACCTCTCCACCCTCTGGGCCATCGCCGAAGTCAACGAAGAGTATCTCGCGAAATTGCGCATCGGCATGCCCGTCAAGATTTTCGTGCAAGCGTATCCCAACCAGGCCTTCCAAGGCCGCATCGGTAAACTGGGGGAAGTGCTCGACCCCGGTACGCGCACCATCAAAGTCCGCATCGATCTTCCCAATCCGCAAGGCCGCCTCAAACCCGAGATGTACGCCGACGCCGAACTTCAAGTCGGTCGCGGCGGCTCTGCCCTGATGCTGCCTTCCGAAGCCATACAAGACCTGCGCGGCGAATCCGTTGTATTCGTGCGCGTCGCCCCGGATCGTTTCGAAATGCGCCCCGTGCGTACCGGTAAGACCGTGGATGAATCCATGGAAGTCCTCTCCGGCCTCCAACCCGGCGACAACGTCGTCGTGAAGTCCGCCTTCATCTTGAAGTCCGAGTTCATGAAAGAGTCCCTCTCCGGGGAGTAGTCATGTTAAAACGCATCCTCGATTTCCACATGGAGCACCGCTTGCTGGTGCTGGTCGGCGTCGTCGGCATTATCGCAACCGGCGTATGGGCGCTGCTGCGCATTCCCATCGATGCCTTCCCCGACCTCACCAACAATCAAGTCACCGTCATGACTGATTCTCCCGGCATGGCCCCCGCCGAGGTCGAGCAGTTAGTCAGCTACCCCATCGAGATCGCTCTCATGGGAACGCCGAATACGCAGACCGTGCGATCCATCTCCAAAGCCGGACTGTCCGTAGTCACCGTCGTCTTCGATGATTCCGTGGCTACGTACTTCGCGCGCCAACTCGTAAACGAGCGTCTACAAGAAGTTCGCGCGCGTTTGCCGAAAGGTCTCGAACCGACTCTGGGACCCGTCGCTACCGCCTTCGGCGAGATCTACCAGTACACGGTCGAAGGCGCGTCGCAGACGCCGATGGAATTGAAGACTACCCAGGAATGGCAGATCCGCAACCAACTTCGCACCGTGCGCGGAGTCAACGAAGTCAACACCTGGGGCGGGGAAACGCGCCAGTATCACATCGAGATCGAGCCCGACCGCCTGCGCTCCTACGACCTCACGCTTCGCGACGTCTTCGCGCGCGTCAGCGAAAATAACGCCAACTTCGGCGGCGGTTATCTCGAACACGCATCGCAACAATACACGCTGCACGGCATCGGCCGCGCGCAGAGCATCGCGGACCTGGAAGAAATCGTGCTTGTCTCGCGTGCCGGAACCCCCGTCCGCTTGAAGAACGTCGCCAGCATCTCCATCCAGCCCATGCAGCGCCAAGGCGCGACACTCCGCGACGGCAAGGGTGAAACCGTCTCCGGTATGGTGATCATGCTCAAAGGCGAAAACGGCAAACAAGTGCTGGAGCGCGTGAAAGATCGCCTAGCGGCCCTGGTGCTTCCCGCCGGAACCAAGATCCGAGCCTTCTACGATCAGTCCGAAGTCATCGACCGCACCATCGAAACCGTAAAGAAAAATCTCCTCGAAGGCGGCATCCTCGTCGTCGCTGTACTGCTGCTCTTCTTGGGCAACATCCGCGCCGCCCTCATCGTGGCCGCGGTGATTCCCCTCTCGCTCTTGGTCGCCTTCATCGGGATGAACATCTTCGGCATTAGCGCCAACCTGATGAGTCTGGGTGCCATCGACTTCGGCATGATTGTCGACGGAGCCGTAGTGATGATGGAAAATTCCATCCGCCGCCTGCAGCACAAGCCCGCCGGCACAACGCCCGAGCACGAAATTCGTGAGGGCGCCTACGAAGTCGCCCGGCCCATCCTCTTCGCCGTCGCCATCATCATCGCCGTGTACATGCCCATCTTCTTCCTCGAAGGCTTGGAAGGCCGCATGTTCCGTCCCATGGCTATCACCGTTTGCTCCGCTTTGCTGGGAGCCTTGGTATTCGCCTTGACCGTCGTGCCTGCAGCCACGGCCTTGACCTTCCGCAATGGCATCTCCGAACACAAAGAGACCTACTTCGCGCCGATCCGCCGCGGCTATCAATCCGCCGTTGAGTTCCTGCTCCGTCACCAATTCAGCACTGTCGTTGTTGCCTTGAGTCTGGTCGTAGTCAGCATTTGGTCGCTCGCCTGGATCGGAACCGAGTTCATGCCGCGCCTCGATGAAGGCTCCATACTCATTGAGACTCGCAAGCTGCCCGGCGTCTCTCTCCCGCAATCCATCGACATGAGCACCCAAGTCGAAAAGGTGGTGCGCGGCTTCGATGAAGTCTCCGGCGTCGTCACTAAGATCGGCCGTCCCGATCTTGCCACCGAAGCCATGGGCATCTACCAGGGCGACGTGTACGTCTTGTTGAAGCCTTACGAACAGTGGAAGAACGGCGGCACCAAGGAAGAATTGATTGACCGCCTGTCCGCCGCTCTCTCGAAGATCCCCGGCGTAGCCTACAACTTCACTCAACCTATGGCTATGCGCCTGGACGAAGTGATCTCCGGCGTGAAGGGCGATGTAGCCGTGAAGATCTTCGGCGAAGATCCGCGCGTCCTCGAACAACTTGCCGAACAGACTTTACGTGTTGTCTCTACCGTGCCCGGCGCGGCCGACGCCCAGATGGAAATGACCAGCGGTGTCTCCGAACTGCAAGTCTCCATCAATCGCTCCGAACTCGCCCGCTATGGCCTCAACGTCTCCGACGTGCGCGAGACCATCGAAACCGCCGTCGGTGGGCGCTTTGTCAGTGACATGATCGAAGGCCAACGCCGCTTCGCGATCGTAATGCGCCTGCCCGAACACTACCGCCACGATCCGCAAAGCCTGCGCGGCATTCTTCTCTCCGCCCCCGGTGGCGAGCGCGTCCCTCTGGGACAAGTAGCCGAAGTGGCTCTGCGCCAAGGCCCCGAACTCATCACCCGTGAAAACGGCCAGCGCCGCATCGTAGTCCAGACGAACGTCCGTGGCCGCGACCTCGGTGGCTTCGTCGCCGACGCGCGCCCCAAAACCGCCAAGGCTGTTCCACTGCCGCCCGGCTACTCCATGGAATGGGGCGGTCAGTTCGAAAATCAGCAGCGCGCCACCGAACGCCTTGCCATTGTCCTCCCGGCTTCCATCCTGATCATCTTCGGACTGCTGTTTGCGACGTTCCAATCCGCACCGCAGTCACTTCTCATCCTGCTGAACGTTCCGTTCGCGCTCGTAGGCGGAATCGCGGCACTCTGGATTCGCCATCTCAATCTGAATCTCTCGGCCTCGGTCGGTTTCATCGCGCTCTTCGGAGTCGCCGTCTTGAACGGCATCGTCATGGTCAGCTACATCAACAGTCTGCGCGACACGGGAATGCCGCTTCGTCAGGCGGTCCTCGAAGGCTCCTCCATTCGTCTGCGACCCGTACTGATGACCGCGCTCGTCGCCAGCCTCGGCTTCATTCCCACAGCGCTCTCCACATCAGCCGGTGCCGAAGTGCAGCGTCCGTTAGCCACCGTAGTCATCGGCGGCTTGGTCACCTCCACTATCCTTACGCTGCTCGTTCTGCCCGTCGTCTATCCTTGGTTTTCCAAGCGCGACGCTGCAATGACAAAATAGAGGTGGCCCATGCGAATCCTTCTTGTCGAAGATGAGCAAGACGCCGCGCGGATGCTTGCCAAAGGCCTGCGCGAGCAATCGTACGCGGTGGATGTGGCCGAAAACGGCCTTGAAGGCCTGGAAAAAGCCGAGATCAATTCTTACGACCTCCTCGTTCTGGACGTCATGCTGCCCGGCCTCGACGGCATGCAAGTGTGCCGCCGCCTGCGCCAGCAAGGTTCCCGCGTCCCCATTCTGCTGCTCACCGCGCGCGACGGAGTGCACGATCGCATCTCCGGACTCGATTGCGGCGCCGACGACTACCTCACGAAACCCTTCGACTTCGGCGAGCTGCTGGCCCGCATCAGAGCCCTGCTGCGGCGCGGCACCGAATTGAAAGATACTGTTCTGACAGTGGGCGACCTTTCCTTAGACACACGAACCCACGCCGTTGTCCGCGCCGGAGTGCCCATCTCACTCACCGCGAAGGAATACGCACTCCTCGAATACCTTGTGAGCCGGACCGGAGACGTCGTGACTCGCGCTGACATTTCCGAACACGTCTGGGAAGAATCGTACGACCCCTTCTCCAATCTCATTGAAGTCTACGTGCAACGCCTGCGCCGCAAGCTGGAGGCAAGAGGTGGCACCTCCCTCTTGCACACCCGCCGAGGCGAAGGCTACGTGCTGAGCGCCGAACAGGACGTGCATGCTTAACTCCGTCCGCTTCCGTCTCACTGGTTGGTATGTCGGCGTGCTCTCCTTGGTGATGATCGCCTTCAGCATGGGTGTCTATTCCATGCTCGCGCAGACCATTCGCGAAGAAGCCGATCGGCAACTTGCGGGAGCCATCGACGTCCTTGGCCGCTCGTTACGGCATGAAATCGAAGAACACGAAGGCCAGCAGCAAGGCGAGCCGTCCTTCCAAGGCGTAGTGTCCACCGTCTATCGCGATTCCTTCCCCGGCATCGGCGTCGCCGTCTATCAAGGAAAACGGTCAGTTGCTGTGAAGCCGGGGCCAGGGGGCCTCATTCCACCGCACACCGAAGGTTTCGCGACTCCTGCCTTCCATGACACCCAGGTGCAGGGTGAACAATGGCGAGTTCTCACACAAGACCTCCCCGTCAAAGACGCTGGCACCTACCAGTTTGTCTCCACCGCGTCCCTCGAACCCGTCGACGCCGAACTCGCCGGTCTGCGTCAAACTTTCTTCTTCGCCATTCCTCTCGCACTCGTCGCCGCTGCGATCGGCGGCTTCCTGCTCGCGCGCAAGAGCCTCGCCCCCGTAGTGGAGATGTCTGAAACGGCCAACCGCATCAGTTCCAAAGACCTCAGCCAGCGCGTCGCTGTCGGAAATCCCAAAGACGAACTGGGAAGACTGGCTTCCACATTCAACCGTTTGCTGGAACGCCTCCAGGGTTCCTTCGCCCTGCAACGCCAGTTCATGGAAGATTCCTCGCACGAATTGCGCACGCCCATCTACGTTGCGCAAACTGCGGCTCAAGTCACCTTGGGTCACGGTGGCCGCAGCGAAGAAGAATACCGCGAAGCGCTCACCACCATCGATCAACAATTGCGACGCTTGCAGCACATCGTCGAAGACATGTTCGTCCTGGCCCGCGCCGATGCAGGAGCCTACCCTCTCCAAGTCGCCGACTTCGACTTGGGTGAGACCGTGAATGAATGTGTCCGAGCCGCTGCCTTACTAGGACAACGCCACGGTGTCTCCGTCACCGGTCCCGATCCCCAGGAACTCCCCGGCCGCGGCGACGAAGGCCTTATCCGCCAACTGGTGCTCATTCTGCTCGATAACGCAGTGAAGTACACGCCGCAAGGCGGACACATCTCCGTCGCCATTGACGAAAGCGATCCGCAATCCTACTCCGTCATTGTTCGCGATACCGGACCCGGCATTCCCGCCGAAGCCCGCGAGAAAATCTTCGAACGCTTCTATCGCGTCGACAAAGCCCGCTCGCGTTCCAACGTAGCGGGCGGCAGCGGCGCGGGATTAGGCCTAGCCATCGCCAAGTGGATCACCGGCATGCACGGCGGCTCGCTCACGCTCGTCGACTCCGATCGCGGCAGCAGCTTCCGCGCCACCATCCTCCGCCAGACTGTCCCTGTCGCTTAGTACCAGGACAAAACCCGCTGGCCCGTTCCCGCACTGAAGCGGTATCCTGAGAGTGGACCAAGTCGGTACCGGTCCCCGAGTGCAGGCAGCTACCGGGAAAAGAGGCGAATCGTTGGACGACCAATTGAAAGATCTGATGCAGGAGTTGGGCAACGCGATCAATGAGTCGCTGTCGGATTCCGACCGCATCGCCGCCGCTATCGGAGAGATCAAGCGGTCCGGCTACGATGTCTTCCTGGTGCTGGAAGCCACCATTGGCTTCAATAAGCGCAGTGAGGATTCCGAAGAAGACACCGAAGAGAACGTCGAGATGGAGGCGCCTCCGCCGAAGGCCCGCCGCAAGCAACTGGGCGGGAAAATCAGCCTGACCTCGCAGGATCAAAAATTCCTGCGCGCGCTGAAAATCTCCATCGACGAAGAGAATCGCTGAACCGGGCGCATCCGTGTTGCTCCTCCTTCTGCTGCTCGCTATACCAGCCGCGGCGGAATCTGTAGAAATCGTTCGCGACGCCTACGGCACGCCCCACATCTTCGCCACCACCGCCGCAGGGGCCGCTTTCGGGGCTGGATACGCGCAAGCCGAAGACCGCCCCGCCGCGTTACTGAAAAACCTCACCTCCGCCGAAGCCTCCATCACGCTCACCCCGGATGTCCAAGCCATCGTGGACGCCTACGTCGCCGGCGCGAATCGCTCCTTCGGCGAGCCCCGCATCACCGCCGCGCAAGTGATCGCCTTCTCGCGCCAAGCCTACACTTCGATCCACGGTTCCAACGATCTCTTTCTCGGCCCCACGCGGACCACGTCGAAAGCGCTCACTGCGATCCTCGATCCCATTGCCGATTGGAACGCGTCGGATCGTCCCTATGAGATGTCGCTCTACGCCAGTAGCACGGATCTTTCCATCGCCGGCGTCGCCCCACCCGGCATGCCGTTCCCCATCGTCGGTCACAGTCAATACATCGCCATCGGTTGGTCCGGCGACCCAGCGCCAGCCGGCCCCCGAGCCATTGAAGAAGCTTGGTCCCTCATCACGTCTCACTCCATCACTGACCTTCGCCGAGCCCTAGCGATGAATCAAATCCCAGGACGCGTCTCCTGTGGTGCCGCCACTGGCGAGCTCTGCCAGCAAGACATCCCAAGTGCCGCCCACCCCATCGTCAAGGAAAAGCTCCGCGTCCAACAAACATGGTCCTTTGGGGGAATCGAAGCCCTCGCTTTCTCCACCGAAGTCTACAAGGCGGAGACCTGGCAACGCCTGCTCTCTCGCCTGGAACCCAACTCCAAGTTTGTCCGCATCCTAACCAACTGGAATCGCCGAGCCGACGCCGATTCCCGCGGAGCCCTCGCATTCTATCTGTTCAAGATGGAGCTGGCCCGCGATGCGACCGCGTTGGAACCGCCCGACTCGTTAAGCCCCGCCCGCATCCTGGCCGCCCTCACGCGCGCTCAAGATCGCCTGGAAACTGAACTCGACTTCAACGCCACCTACGGCTCAATCTTCCGCATCAGCCGAGACACCTCAAGAGCGGCTTTCTCCGCCGCCGGAGGCATCCTCCCCGAAGCCGGCATCGAAACCCCGCGCACGCTCTACTTCACTGGCAACCGAACTCACTCCGGCCAGGCCGCCACGCGCATCGTCGAACTCTCCCGCATCCCCACCGCGACATCCATCCTGATCTCCGGAGTCTCCGACGACCCCGCATCCCCTCACTTTGAAGACCAGTCCCGCCTGCTCAAACCCAAGCCCACCTACTTCCGCAACCGCCGCGAACTGGAACGCGCCGCCTCCTCGGGCAGGCAGTTAGTGTTCTGAGCATCCCTGCTGCATCTAGTAAATTTGCGAGGTGTCACAGAGGAAACGCCAGTGATACCTTGAATTGCAGTTGTTCATTCTTGGTGAACGACTCTGCTTAGCGGGGTGAGTCTCGGAGGAGCACCCCGCAACGCGGCTCTTGGCGCAAATCACCAGAACCAGTCAGACCGTCAGCCCGTGATGGATGGCCATAGACGCTAGCTCAGCACTGGACCGGACCCCGAGACGCTTCATTAGTCGATACTTGTGGAACTCCACTGTACGAACGGAGAGGTGGAGCATACCAGCGATCTCTTTAGGTGTGCGGCCCTCCGCCAATAGCTGCCAAATTTCCCGTTGACGAAGCGTGATGTCGCCGATCGCTTCTTCCGCCGGCCCCGGAGGAACGCTGAAATCCGCAGGCGACCGTTCAGGCCTCTTGCCCGCAGTCTTGCGGATTGCCGCCAGTAACTTGTCCGGAGCGTCGCGCTTCAAAATGTAATCGGAAGCTCCCGCCAGCTTGGCCTGTCGCAGGTATAACGCGTCCCCATGCATCGTGAGGAAGATCAGCTTGGAGGTGCAGCCTTCCGCCGCCAACGCCCGAGCCGCATCAATGCCGTTGAGCAAGGGCATCGAGATGTCCGCCACGATGACATCCGGCTTCCACTTGGCCGCTGCTGCCAGTAAAGCCCGTCCATCCTCCACCGCTGCGACTACGTTAAAAGCGGGTTCCAGAAGCTGCTTCAGCCCCGCCAGAAACATGCGATGATCGTCCGCCAACAGGACTCGAATCTTCTTCATCCCTTACCTTTGTAGCGGCACACGAGCTTCGACTCGTGTCCCTCGGCCGACCGCTGAATCGATCAGCAGTGTTCCTCCCACTTGGCGGAGCCGCTCGGCCATGCTGATTAAGCCGAGGCTTTGTCGCGACCGAGACTGCGTCGGGTCAAAGCCTGCACCCGTGTCCTCCACGCAAAGCCGAATCTCGCCAGGCCCGCCATCGAGAGTCACCGCAGCCCGCTTTGTCTTCGAGTGAGTGATCACGTTCCTCAGACACTCTTGCGCAACCCGGTAGAGACAGATCGACACGTTCTCCGGAAGCACGTCCGAAGGCGCTCTCTCGGCCTCGAAGTCAATTTGAATCTTCGTGCGTTCCGAAATCGCAGTGCACTCTTGTTCCAACGCGGCCCGAAGACCGAACTGCTCCAGCCCCGCCGAATGAAGTTGCAGCGCGATCCGGCGCACATCATCCGAAACCCCAGCAATGCGGCGCTTCAAGCCTGTCAACGGCGACCGGAAAAGTTCCACGGTCTTTGGCGGATTGCGCTGCAGTAAGCTGAGGTCCAGAATCAGCGACGCCAGGCGTTGATTCAAATCATCGTGCAGTTCCCGCGAAACCCGTTTTCGTTCCGCTTCCTGGGCGGTGATCAGCGCTTCCGCGAACAGCCGCAGCTTCTCGCGTTCTAAGCGGTCCGTCTCCGCTTGCTTCTGCGCGGTGATATCCACCATATGCCCGACAAGTTCTACCAGGTTTCCAGACTCATCCCTCACCGCCACGGCCGAGTCACGGACAAAACGGTATTCGCCATCCGCGTGCTGGAATCGATAGTCGGTGAACCATTGGCCCACCGAAATCCGTTCCTCTACGTGGGAGAGCAGGTATGACACGTCATCCGGATGCACCCGCGTCAGCCAGAACGTGGAATCCCCTAGAAAGTCCTCGGGATCCTAGCCGAATACGGCTTTGACGTTTTCACTGATATAAGTTGCCCCGAAATCGCCAGAAGCTCGGGACACCCACAGAACGGCAGGGCCCCGGAGCAACAATTATTTGAGCTTCTCTTCGCTATCACGCAGCGCCTGCTCCACCCGCCGCCGTTCCGCGACTTCCCGCAGCAACTCGTCTTCCGCATACTTGCGTTGCGTGATGTCATTGGAGCAGCCGATCATCCCGATCACGGTCCCCGACTCATCCCGCATTAAAGAGAGCCGGAGCGCGACAAAGATCTCACTGCCATCCTTACATCGATTGCGCACCGTGAGCTCGTGAGACCCGTTCGTTTGCAGAGGCTCGATGATTTCGCGCTCAAACGAAGGACGGTCCTCCGGAAAGATGATCAGCCGGATGCTTTTCCCCAAAACTTCGGCAGCCGAGTAGCCATACATGCGTTCGGCCGCTGCATTCCACGCCACAATAATTCCATTCGGATCCGTCGCGTTAATCGCGTCATGAACCTGATCCACAAGGTCCAGCCTCGCGAAAAATGCGTCCCCCGATCGGCGTGGCATACCCGTCATTTTATCCTGGTCGGCAAGAGGAATCTTGAGTGGAGGGAAGGAGAAAGGAAGCGCCTACCTTTGACGGTGAGCGCTTCCATCCCTGGCAGGCACTCGGAGGAAGATAACTTGCCAGAAGAATTGTAACAAAGAGGGCCCGATCCCCTCTACATCTTTTGGCGAAATGTTGACCGTAAGCCTCCGGTTAACAGCCTAACGCCCCGCCGCCGCCCTCGGAGCCGGTTTCGCGAGCTTCGCGGCGTCGATCGCCACGTTATTCTCCACCTTCTCCACATGGACCACCATCGTGTCCGCGGGACTGACGCTCAAAGTCCGGATCAGAAACGGGACCTTCACTCCGCCCACGTCCCGATAATCTTCGTAGTCGGTGTTGATGATGTACTTCCCGAGCGGCGTATTGTTGGCCGTGCCTTTGCGCACCAGCAAGCCCGACTGCACATCGAAGTACAGCGTCTCCGGATTGTCGCCATCCAGCGTGCCCTTCAAAACGTACGCCTCGCGACCGCCCACCTTCTCCGTACCCTCCATCGTGAGTGTCTTATACTGCCGCTCCAACGCGAGGCTCCCATAGAAGTCCGCATCCCGCTTCGCCCGCGCCAGATCGACCCCCGCCGCCACCGTAACTGACCCGTTGGCCGCCTGCGTCCAAGCGTCCGTGCCATCGAAGCCCTTCGCGGTCGTCGGACCCGTGAACGGTTGAGACGCCGCCGCGTACAAGTTCGGAGCCTTCGAATACTGCGTCTGTTGCACGAACACCACCGGTCCCGCGCCGCGCACGTTCGGAGACATCTCCACCGTGGACGTGATCACGCGCGAGGTCACCTTGCGCACCGCCTGCTCGCCACCCAGCGCCGTCACGTACTTCGCCAGCACCTGCGCCGCGGTCGGCATCGCAGCCGCCCGAGCCGCCCGCTCCTTCGCCATGAACGCCAAGTAAGCATCCGACATCGGCCCATCGGTCGCGCCCACCGGCGGCCCCGACGGCTTGTAGAACACTTGCGGCCCCTCCGCCGAATATTGCCCCGTCGGCGTCGGAGCGTTCACCGGAACATGGTTCCCCTTGTGGCACGTGTGGCAAGTCACCACCTGTTGTCCACCGAAGTTCTTGTTGTTAATCTCCGCCATCATCAGCATCATCTGCCGAGCCTTCACCTTATTCGGCGAATCCTCTGACCGCGTCCCCACATGGCAGAACTCGCACTCCACCCCCAGCGCCGTCGAAAGAAATCGCATCGACGCAATGAACTCGGTCGCCGGAACATCCTTCAGCACCTGAATATTCTTGTACTGCTGCGCCGCAGTCCGCACCGGAGCCTGTTGTGCAGGCGCGAACAGCGCAGCCGTAAACATGAGCCCGGCCATGACAACGAACTTCCCGGTAAGAATGAGTGTGTTTCGCATAGAGGATCCAGCCCAGTTTACCCCACTCAGCGCTAGCCAATTGCGAAGGTACTCTCGCGATTTTCTATCTCAAATTCGGACAAGCGTCTTTGACCGCGTTCCCCAAACTCCGCGCCGACTCCGTGAACACCAGGTCGCCGTCGCTCTTGAAGACCGCGATTTTATTGTCTTTCTGGAAGACTTCCTTGCCGCCTTCGTGGTCCAGCAGCACAACGTACTGCGCCTTCGTGCGGTCCATCGTGATCGTAACTTTGGAGCACCGTTCCGAAAACGTCTTGATGATTTCCGCAGTCTGCGGCCGCGCTCCCCCGGAAGCTCCGCCACCCACTCCATTCGCGCTACCGCCAAAGCCGCCCGACATCTGCCACGAGTTGCTGTCGGTGATGAACACGCGGATCTTGTCCTGCGCGAAGCCGCTGGTAGAAAGAAGGATGGCGAGAAGAGCAAGTCTGTAAGTCATGTCCGTGGGACGCGGCCTGCCCGGAAACGGTTTCACGAGCGCCGCTTCGGAAAAACTGATATTCCGCGACCCGCGCGCCCACTACACTAGGTGCCCGACATTCGACCAGCCATTGAAAGCTTCTTCGCCACCGCCCGCCAGCCTGTCATCATCGAACCCGGCGAAGACCCCATCTCCATCGGCCCGGACAACTTCGTCCTCTCCGGCACGCCCACCCGGCCCGCCATCGAATGCTGGAGCACCTCGAAAAATCTGGTCCGCCGCATCTCCGCCATCCACGCCGAACGCCGTGGCAAACTCGAACTCGACACCGAACACTTCGGAGGCCGCACCGGCCGCTTGCTCCTCATTGATCTAGCCCACCCCGCCAACGCCACCGCGACCCGCCGAGGCGACCGCCTCAAATACCGAGAGCAATTTCGCCTATCGTTGAACCGCCAATACCCAGACTGGAAAATTGTCGAGCTCTCTACCGACCCCGACCTGGAGCACACTCTCTCCCCCGCCTACCCGCGAGCCCTCCTGCGCAAAGGCACGTCGGCGATGGCGGCCATCGGAGCCGCAGAAGATGCCACCGACCCCGACGGAGCCCTCACCTTTGGCCTCATCTGGCTCGACTACCTGCGTCGCCGCGAACCGCGCCTCTCCATCGGAGGCCTGCTGCTCTTCCTCCCCATGGGTTCCGAGGTCAACACCTGCCATCGCATCCGACACCTCGATCCGCAGATCGCGATCTTCGTCCACAGCAAGGAAGGCGAAGAAGTCGTCCACCCCGAGGACTACACCAACTTCACCACCCGCGTCGAACCCCTGCGCGAGCCTTCGTACGCCGGCACCGAAGTTGAATCCTGGCTCGCTCACTTGTGCGGCATCGAGGGCGTCCAGCAAACCCCGCGCGCCAACGGAGCCACCCGCCTCGCCGTCCGAGGCGTCGAATTCGCCCGCACCTCCGGCAGCGAACTCCTCTTCGGTCTCGAACACAAACATGCGGGCAGTCTCGCGCAAGCCGAAGCTCTCGCCCGAGGTCTAGCCCGCCTCCGCCATCCCGACGCCGACGATCGCCACAACCTGCTCTACCTGCGCCACCCCGAAGCCTGGCTCGAAGCGCAGCTCCGCGCCAACGTGCAACTCCTCGACGGCACACTGCTCGCCGCGCCGCTTTACGGCCAAGCCCCACAGATCGCCTCCGCCAACCGCGGCATCCTCGACCTGCTCGCCGTCGACTTCGAAGGCCGCCTCGTCGTCATCGAGATCAAAGCGACCGAAGATCTCCACCTGCCGCTGCAAGCCCTCGATTACTGGATGCGCGTCAAGTGGCACCTGGAACGGGGCGACTTCGCCCAAGCCGGCTACTTCCCCGGCATCACCGTCCGCCCTGTCCCGCCCCGCCTGCTGCTGGTCGCCCCCGCGCTGCAGTTCCACCCCTCGAATGAATCCCTCCTCCGCTACTTTTCATCCAATGTAGAAGTGGAACGCATCGGCCTCGGGATAGAATGGAGGCGGGAACTGAAGGTGGTCCTTAGACAGGCATGTCGCTAGCACTCTTCCGTCAGGTCAAACACGCGCTGGGGAACTTGAAGCCCGACGACGTGCGCGCAGAAGCCGCCCGCCCGGTGCGCATCGGCCTCATCGCCAGTTC
This sequence comes from Bordetella parapertussis, assembly GCA_943328975.2. Taxonomy (GTDB): domain Bacteria; phylum Acidobacteriota; class Terriglobia; order Bryobacterales; family Bryobacteraceae; genus Palsa-187. Next base: position 31,753 of record CALQCC020000016.1, read on the forward strand.
GCCTGAGATGTTGGGTCGCATGGAAGCCTTCCTCGCCCCCGCCCACATGTCGCCCGAGCGCCGTACCGAAGCCCTGCGATCCATCCATCGCAGCGATCCGAATTGCGACGTCGTGCTCTACGAATCTTCCTTGCTCGGCCCGAAAGGTGCGTTCGCCTTCGATCCCGATGCCCCCGAAGTCTGCGTCAAGCAGGTGCTTGCCGCGCGCGAGGATCTGATGCTCCCGCTGGCTCGCCGTTTCTACCCGTTCCGCAAACGCGCCAGCCAAAATATCATCCGCGCAGTGGCCAAGGAAAACGCGCTCTTCTGTTTGGCCACCGCACTGCCCGACGTTGTACCGAGCATCTTCTCGCTGCCCTGGGCCGTGGGAGCCTACGGTTCCGACGCCGTCTTCCTCACCGTGAATCAGATCCGAATGTCGTTCTTACTCGCCGCCGCCAGCGATCGCCCCATCGGCTATCGCGAACAGCGCTCTGAGATCGCTTCCATCGCCGCAAGTTCCTTCGGTTGGCGAGCCCTCGCCCGCGAACTGGTCGGCAAGATCCCGCTAGGCGGAGGCCTGATCCCCAAAGCTGCCATCGCTTGGGCCGGAACCTTCGCGCTGGGCCTCTCGATGGAACGCCTTTATCGCCTGGGGTACGGCTTCAGCCGCGAGGAACGTGGAGCCGTCTACAAAGAAGCATTTCAACACGGCAGGGAAGTCGCAGGCTTGCTACTGGAAGACCTCACACACCGGCGCAAAACCGCTTAACGCTTGGAGTCTTTATTCTTCTTCGGCTTGATCTTGGGCTCAGCAGACTTCTGCTTCTCGGCTTCCGGCAGGATGAACGTAGTCTCGCCCTGCTTCAGCAGGTTCAGCTTTCGGATCTCCAGATCCTGATCGCTCGGGCTGCTCTCCAACCGCTCAATGCGTTGCTTCAACTGCCCATTCTGCGTTTCGATCTGCGCGTTCTCTTCCTGCAGTTGCCGGATCTGATCCTGCTTCTCCAGTAGTTCGTCAAAGCTCTGGGTTCCGCTTACTGCAGCCCAGCCAAGTGTCACAACCATGCCTGCCGTAAGCAGCATGCCCTTGTGGCGCTTCGCAATTTGTAGAAGTGGGTGAGACATCGAAACAGGGAATAGAGACCGGCGAAGTCTCTTCTAAAGTTATAGCCCGAATCCAAGAAAAACACCAGACCAAGCTGAGTTTTCTTCGTGCTATTCTCAAACGGCAGGCACTTCTTGCCGCGAAGACAGTTTCAAGAAAGCCTCTCTGCTTATGGAAGACGACCTCTTAGAGGAAGACGGGCCACCGGTCAAATCGGACAAGTTCCAATGCCCGAAGTGCGGTTCCACGGACGTCCGCCGCTCTTCGCGCGAAGGCTTCGGGGCCACCCTGTTGGCGATTGTTGGTCGCTGGCCATTCCGCTGCCGCAGCTGCCGCGGACGCTTCTTCCGCTACGCTCCTCCCCCGCCTGAGGCCTGACCTATTTCGCCTGTTTAGCCGCCAGCGCCGCCACACCCGCGGGCAAATCGAACTGACTCGCAGGGATCTCCACGTTCATCTCCACCGAATCCAACGTCAGCGTGAACTCTTGCCCCGCAGCCTTCTGCGTTTCCTTCGACGGCTTCAAAACCCCGCCGAAATCCTTGTAATCCGAGAAGAATATCTCCATCGCCAAATCGCCCTGCTGCGTGTTGGTCACCGAAGCCAGCTTCACCAGCAACCCTGACTTGCGTGAAAAATACCACGTCTCCGGATCGTCCCCCATGGGAGTCATCACCACTCGGTAGCAGTCTTCGCCGTTGACCGCTTCTTCCCCTGCCGTCTCCGCCTTGGAGTACAACTGCCGCCACCGGTACTCCGCGTCCAGCGTTGCATCCTTCATCGCTTCCGCCCGTTCCGCTCCAGAGAGGATGCGCGGACCTGCCAGCACGCTATCCTGCCACGCCACGCCGTCCTTGAAGCCCATGTCCATGGCGCCGATACCTGGCAGTTCAATGGTGGCCCGATACCCGCCCGTCTCCCCTATATAGCGGACCACTTTGCCCTTGAGTCCCATCGCCGCGTATTCCATCGTGCCGCGCGCGACTTCATTCTTGCGCGCCGCGTAGGCTTGCTTGCCGCCCGTGACCTCCACGTACCGGTCCAACAGACTCTCCGCCGACGGCAGATCCGCCCCGAACGCACTGGCCCCAGCCAGCATCAGCACTACTGCAATTCGTCGATTCACTTCGCTGTCCTCTGTTTTCCGATCCAAGCAAGCGCCGCGTCCACTACCGTGTCGTGTCCATTGACCAAAGCCTCGCGCGTCAGCTTGACCTCTTCGTCTGGAGTCACGCCCGCGCCTTCCAGCGCCTTGCCGCCCTGCGAAATGTAGTTCGCGATCGCGTACTGAAAGCCATCGCCATTCGGAAGCTTGGCGAACACCGAGGGCAACGCCGCCGCCGCACTGCGCGTCCCGAACACGCGGGCCCGGCCCAAATCCTGCAAGCCCCCTGCGAAAATCTCCGACGTCGAGGCCGAGTTCGCGTCCATCAATACCGCCACCGGTCCCGTAAACACATCGGCCCGTGGATTGATCACAAAGCTCAGCTTCGCATCGCGCATATACATCGTGCCCAGCTTCTGATTCGCCTTGTCCACCAGGAAGCCCGCCATGCCCATCGCCATCCCACCGATCCCGCCCGGATTGCCGCGCAGGTCGACGATCAATCCGTCGCACGGGGTACAGGCCTGCAGCGTCTTTTGAAAGCTCGGGATCAGCCGGGGGATATCCAGGAACATATTGAAGTGAACGTAGGCCGTCGAGCCCAGCCGCTTCTCTTCGTACCAGACAGGCGTGGGCGGAAGATTCCCGAACGCAGTCAGTGTCCCTCGAGGCTCCGATAGCCCCACCCGCAGCGTGCCCGTATCAAAGGTGATCTCCACCGCGCCACCCACCGGACCGCTTAAGCGCGCCAGCAGCGCCCGCGTCAGTTGCAGCTCAAGAACATCGGCCAGCTTGAGAGCCCGACCGTTCACCGCGCGAATTACCCAGCCAGTCCGCACGCCCGCGCGCTCCGCCGGCGATCCCGGATCAATCGAAGTGACCACCACCTCGCCATCCAGCACACGCAGATCGATGCCGGTAGAGCCCGAGCCGCCGACTTCACCATCCGCAATGGCGGAATAGGTGACGCCCGGCACAATCCCAAAGTGAGTTTGCTTCAGCCGTCCCAACATCTCCTGAGTGGCGGCACGAGCAGCGTCCGAAGTTGCCGCCGCTTCCACGCGAGGCCGATACTCCGCTCGCATCGCATCCCAATCGAGCCCGCCAGGCGTCTTGTCCCAGTGTGTGTCACGGACGGTACTCCACACCAGATCGAACGCCGCCAAGTCCGCAGCCGTGCGCGCCTGTCCATACAGGCCTGCAGCCGAAATCGCGAAGACCACCCAGCAGCGCAGCATCTCTCTTCACCCTACAGCAATTGTGTCGCGGAATCAGTACTAAGCTTCTTCTGCACCCGCCGCAGCAAACGTTCCTCACGACGCCGCAACTCCGGCGTGTCCTCATGCTCCAACGCCGCTCGTGTCCACTCCAGCGCCCGAGCCGGATTCTTCCCCCGATGCTCCTCGTGTTTCGCGAGTTCCTCCAGCGCCTTCACGCGGTACGGACTCCTCGCCGTGGCCAACTCGGTCCACGCTGCCAACGCTCGCTCGTTAGCCCCCAACTTGCGATCCAGCGCCGCGATCTCCCACATCGTGCGGAACAGCAACTCATCCGGCAGCCCCGCGTCCACGGCGCGCGCGAACAGCGCTCGGGCTTCTGACGGATCACCGGTTTGCAGCAACCACCGTGCCATACCGACAATCTCCACTCCATGCTGCAGCACGCCGTTGTCCTTGAACGCAGGCGGCACGATGCCCGTCAAACAGGCCAGCGAAAGGATGTCGAGCGCGTTGTGCTCAAACACCGGCTGCAAGCGCCCAGCTTGGCGCGTGCGCAAATACTCAAAGTATAAATGCGGAATCAGCGAGCCCGGGACGTCGCCCTCGCGCTCATACCCGAGCACCCGCGTTTCCAGTTCCACCAACCGGCAACTCTCGAAGCGTAGCTTCCACAACCTCCGCGCGCCGTACAGTAGGTCCACGTGATGCGCCATTTTCGCGAACGGCGGACGCGTGCGGTTCAAACGATAACGTGTCTCCAGCAGGGGCTGATCGAACGTGCGCCCGTTATAAGTGATGAGCACCCGGAACGGAGCCAGATGCTCCGCCAGCGCAGCGAGCAAACTCGCCTCTTCCGCATAGTCGCGCATGAAAAATTGCCGCACGCGGAAGCCTTCCGGAGTGATGCGCCCCACTCCCACCAGGAACGCGCACGTACCTGTTCCACCCGCCAGGCCAGTAGTTTCTGTATCGAGAAACGCCCACTCCGCCGGCGCGCTAGAGGGCGCGGCGCCCTCTGAAATTGCATCGAGCAAGTCGTGCGGCAGGTCCGCCAATGCTCCCACATCCGCGCTGCCATGGCGTCGATGGCTGGCGTAAAACGTCTCGCTTTCCCAGTGCGAGCCGTATTCGGTTTCGACTACGTGTCCGGCAAGATCAGCGGTCGCAGTGCGGGAACCCCCCTGTTCATGCGGCTCCGGAGCATCCTCAAGAGGCTCCGCGTACTTTTCCGCAAAGCGTGCGTTGACCCGCGCAACGCGCTCCCGCAATGCAGCGAGCTGTTCCTGTAAGTCGTTCATTCGCTACTCATTGCCGCTAGGAGGTAGATTAACACGCGAAGCGTAAAACAGCGCCCTGTCTAGCCTTCCCGCGTGTCGCATGTGGAAATTGTGCGAAACCTTGAGGTTTTTTGTAGTTTTCTCTTTACACGCGTTGCGCGATCCCTTATGATGCGAATGTACGTGAACGCACCTGCGCACGTTGTACAAGGGAAAATCAGAGATTTCGTAAAGGAGAAACATGGCAGCAGCAAAGATGACTCAATCGCAATTCATCAAGGAACTGGCAACGTCCTGCGACGTTCCCACCAAGACCGCCAAGGCATTGGTCACCGCTTACGGTGATTTGGCCGTGAAGGAAACCAAGAAGAACGGCATGTGCGTTCTTCCTGGCGTCGGCCGTTTGGTCCGCGTCGATCGCAAGGCGCGTATGGGCCGTAACCCGGCCACCGGCGAAGCGATCAAGATCGCGGCCAAGAAGGTCGTAAAGTTCCGCGTGGCGAAGGCAGTGAAAGACGCCATCGTTCCGCCCAAAGTAAAGAAGTAAGCTCGATCGCAAATGATAAACCCCGCACCGTCGCCATCCTAAAAGGGTGACGGTTGCGGGGTTTGTTTTTTTCTATTCCGATTCAGGCGCCGCTCACACTTCTGGCGCGCCGAAAGCCTTACGCCGGCTTCTTGTCGTCGGGGGTGTCGTCGCCCTTCAAAGAGTTCTTGAAGTTGCGGATGCCTTCGCCCAAGCCCTTGGCCACTTCTGGGATCTTCTTGCCGCCAAATAGCAGCACCGCGACCACCAGGATGATCAGTAACTCTGGCAAGCCGATTGATTTCAACATAAACGGCCTCCTTACTTATTCGAGTCTAACATGAAACCGAAAAAACCCGTTTTCGACCAGGAAAAAGAAGTTCGTGCAATCGCCCGCGAGCGCGTCGGACCCGTAAAGGCCTCCCGCGCCATCGTCCCTAAGCTGGACCGCAAGAAGCCCAAACACAAGAAGCCGCCCGAAGAGGAATAAGTTCGCAACGCCGCTTGGGGTCACAGCATCCGATCTTTATGACCCAACCTCTCAAGATCCTCGGGATCCCCGGCAGCCTGCGCAAACAAAGCTACAACCACGGAGCCCTGCGCGCCGCCCAACAACTGACGCCCGAAGGAGTCACGTTCGACATCTTCGACCTCAACGGAATCCCCGTCTACAATCAGGACCTTGACGGCACTCCGCCGGCGCGCGTCACCGAGTTCAAGGCCGCCATCCGAGCCGCCGACGCGATCCTTTTCGCAACCCCCGAATATAACTTCTCCATCCCCGGCGTTTTGAAGAACGCCATCGACTGGGCCTCGCGCCCGTATGGCGATAGTGCATGGTCCGGCAAGCCAGTCGCTGTTATGGGGGCTTCTGTCGGCGCGCTGGGCACGTCGCGCGCTCAGTATCACTTGCGCCAGACCTTCGTGTTCCTCAACATGCCGGTGCTACAGCAGCCCGAGGTCATGATCGGCAACGCGGGGGAACGCTTCGATAAAGACGGCAACCTCACCGACGACAAAACCAGGGAGTTCATCGGCAAACAAGTCGCAGCACTAGTGGAATGGACCCGGCGGTTATCGCGCTGACCTTACCAGCCCATGGCGGTGGACAGGCCTTTCCAGGCCAGGTTGCCGCCCAGGCCGACCAGAGCCAGGCAGAGGATAAACTTCAGCTTTTGGGAAGGGAGCTTGTTGGCCAGAAGGGAGCCGACGATGGCACCGATGGAGCCACCGATCAGTAGCTTGACCAGCACCGGCCAGTCGAGGTCGCCTGCTGCGGCCCGGATGCCGCCGCCTACAAGTGATAGAACGAGTCCGAAGCTCAGGTCCGTGCCGACCACGGCAGCGGGTGAGAGCACGGTCATGTTCATCAGGCACAGCGCACCCAGCGCTCCTGCGCCCGCGGAAGAGAATCCGACTTCCAGGCCGATGGGCAAGCCGACCATCGCTAACCACGGTCGGCGGTCATGACGCGTCACCGCACTGAAGCGGAATAGATTGAGCAGCGAGATGCTGACGATGGTGAAGCCGACGAACGCCGTGACCCAGTCGCTCTTGATCCCGCCCAGCAACAGCGAGCCGATCAAGACGCCGGGGAGTCCGGTCGCCAGCAGGAATCCCAGTGCTTTCCAGTCGACTTGCCGGCGCGCTACGTAAAACGGGGTGGTGATAATCTTGACTGCCGCGCCGAAGATCAGCGCCGTGCCAACGGCCTGCGAGGTAGGCATGCCGAGCAACAGAATCAACAGAGGCGTGGTCATAGAACCCGCACCGACCCCTGTCAGTCCGATGAAGACTGAGATGACGAACCCGAGCGCGTATTCCATTTAGTGTTCTTTAACGCCGGAGCCGTCGGCTCCAATGTGGATGCCGCATTCGATTTTGCCTTGTCCCTGCCAGCGGCCCGAGCGCGGATCGTTGGGGTCGAGCGGCTTCACGGTGCAAGGGGCGCAGCCGATGCTGGTGTAGCCTTGGTCGTACAAGGAAAGCTCCGGGATGCCGAACTTCTGCATGTATTGGTAGATGTCGCGCGTGGTCCAGTCGGCCAGCGGAGCAACCTTCTGCAGCGCTTTGCCGGTGGGCAGTTTGAAGTCTTCCACGAACTGCAAGTTGGCGCGCGTGGGGGATTGATCGCGGCGCAGGGCCGTGAACCAAGTGTCGAAGTTTTCGAGACCACCGAACAGCGGCTCGACCTTACGCATGCGGCAGCACTCTTTGGGGTTGGTCTGGTTAAGGATGCCGAACTGCGCTTCCTGATCGGCGACGCTTTGCTTCGATTCCAGGTTGATCAGGTTCAGCTTCCAGTCAGATGTCAGTTGGTCGCGATACGCCAGCGTTTCCGGGAAGTGGTAGCCAGTCTCGAGGAACAGCACCGGCATGTTTGGACGCTGGCGGCGGATCATGTCGACCAGCACCACGCACTCGGATTGAAAGCTCGAGGTGACGCAGGGGATGCCCGCGTTGTTCAGTTGCTCTTTGATAAGGGCTTCGGCGACTGCAATCTTTTCTTCGATCATTTGAGAATTCCCTTCAGCAAGGTGCGCAGGACTTCGACCGCCTGCGTGTCGTCAGCCGGCAGGCTCAAGTGCGCGTCGTCGGAGACGGCGTGGCGGATGAGGCGGATCAAACGATCCTGACCGGTTTCGACGGAGCCTTCCGCGGCTCCCAGAATCATGCCGGCACCTGCGGTGGCGTTGGTTTTGCGGTCGATCAGAATGAAGCTGCCCGACGAACGGTTTTGTTTGTACGGGTCGAAGAACAACGGCTTCGATGTCGCGATGCGGACCACGCCGATTTCGTTCATCGCCAGGCTGGAGGCCGGTTCGGTATCGAGCTTCGATACGTTCACCAAGTGCTTCACCTTCTCGATGCGGGCGGGGACTACGTGCGAGGTGTGCTTCACCAAGTAGTCGTGAGTGGTGTCGAGCGGATGCGCGTCGAACCACACGATGGTGGCGTCAAACGCGCGGGCGACTTGCGGTTCGTCACCGGAGGCGATCATGTCGCCGCGGCTGATGTCGATTTCGTCTGCGAGAGTGAGGGTTACAGATTGGGGCGCGTGGGCCTCCTGGAGGTCGCCATCGAAGGTCACGATGCGAGTGACCTTGGTCCAGCGACCGGAGGGCAGGGCACGCACGCGGTCGCCCGGTTTCACTCGTCCGGAACCGATCTGGCCAGCGAAGCCGCGGAAGGTTTGGTCGGGTCGCGAGACGCGCTGCACGGCCATCCGGAACGGCGCGTGAACACTGCGATTCGCGGTGTCGACCGATTCCATGTGCTCCAATAAGCACGGTCCGTTGAACCAGGGCATGTGCGTGCCGGGCTCCACCACGTTGTCGCCTTTGAGCGCGCTCATCGGGATGAAGTAGGCGTCGTTCACGCCCAGGCTTTCCAGATACGCCTTGTACTCCGTGTGGATGCGGCGGAACGTTTCCTGATCGTAGCCGACCAGATCCATTTTATTGACGGCGACAACGAAGTGCGGAATGCCGAGCAGCGCGGAGATGTAGCCGTGGCGGCGCGACTGCACCGTCATGCCGCGATGGGCGTCGAGGAGAATGATGACCAGGTCCGCCGTCGATGCGCCGGTCGCCATGTTGCGCGTGTACTGCTCGTGGCCGGGCGTGTCGGCGAGGATGAACTTGCGTTTCGGCGTGGCGAAGTAGCGGTAGGCGACGTCGATGGTGATGCCTTGCTCGCGTTCGGCGCGCAGTCCGTCGGTGAGCAGCGCGAAGTCGATTTCGCCGCCACGGATGGCGCTTTTCAGTTGGTCTTCGTAGGCTCCCTTGGCGTCATGCAGAAGGCGGCCGATTAGGGTACTTTTGCCGTCATCGACGCTGCCGGCGGTGGTGAGGCGGAGGAGGTCTTTGGACTCTTCCTGGGCCAAGAATGCTTCGATATCGAACGCTAAAGTGCTCATTGTCTGAGGTCTAAGTTTAGCCTAGCATTGAATGTCCCTATTGTCCATCGGGATTGAGGGGCGTGGCCGGAGGCCAGAAGTAACTCACAAGGGGATTATAGGGGTGTGCCGAGCGGCGGGCGGGTTGGGTCGAGGCGGGATGTGATTGAATCGGCCGCGGATAAACGGGATCCGATTTTAGGATCTCCGTCTATCCGCGGGCCAAGCGATTATTGCTTGTCGTTGCCGTGCAGTGCTTCCGGCGGAGGGGGCGGAGGCGCGGGGGCAGCCTTGGGGGCTCCCTTACCCTTGCCAGCCGGAGCCGGAGGAGGCGTCGGCATGGTCGCCGTGCCGCCGACCTTCATGGCCAAGAACTGCGTGCCGGTGGCGAAGCCGACGTACTGCGTGCCGTCGACCGTGTAGGTGATCGGGGGAGCAGGACCGCCTAGGTTGAAGGGCAGGGCGAGGAGTTCTTCGCCGGTGTCCGCCTTATAGGCGTAGAGCGAATTGCCCGCGACCTGGAATACCAGGTTGCTGGCCGTGGTCAGCGTGCCGCCGCCGGTGGCGCCACCGCGTCCGGTCTTCACCCACTTGATGGTGTTCGTCTTAGGATCGCGTGCCTGCAGGCCACCGCGGCCCACATTGTCAGGTCCCCAGACGGGCTGCGGGGTCTGCTTGTCCTGGCCAGCGCGGCCCAATCCATGCGCGCCGCCGCCGGCCTTCGGATCGGGTTCTTTGGCGGCGGTGAAGTTGTAGCTGCCAGCGCTATAGGGCAGGTAGACCAGCCCCGCGTTCGGGTTGTAGGACATCGGAGCCCAGTTATGTGCGCCGCCGCCTCCGGGGTAGATCACGACCGTGTTTTCCTGATTGTAGTAGGCAGCCGGATTGATGATTGGGTGGCCGTTATTCTTCTTATCGAAGCCGGTCACCCAGTTCACCGGGACGAAGGGCTCGGCTGAAATGAACTGGCCGTTGGTGCGGTCCAGGATGTAGAACACGCCGCTCTTGGGAGCCTGCATGATGACCTTGCGCGTCTTGCCTTCGATCGGGATGTCGGCCATGATGAAGCCGCCCACCGAATCGAGGTCCCAGGCGTCGTTGGGGACGGTCTGGTAAAACCACTTCAGTTTGCCGTTGCTGGCGTCGACGGCCACGATGGAGGCGGTATAGAGGTTGGTGTATTTGCCCCAATCCTTTTTCTCGGTGCCGCGCAGTTCCAACGGCCAGGGCTCGGCGTTCCCGGTGCCCGCGATGACCAGGTTTGTGTCCGGGTCGTAGACGAGGCCGTCCCATACCGGACCGCCACCGCCGTACTTGGACCAGTCGCCGGTCCAGGTCTTGGCCGCGTCCGCCTGGGCCTTGTCTTCAAAGGGCTTGCCGGGGGCGGGCGGAACGGTGTGGAACTTCCAGGCGAGCGCGCCGTCCTTGAGGTTGTAGGCCGCGAAGAAGCCGCGAATGAAGTACTCGCCGCCCGCGACTCCGATCACTACCTTGTCGCCCGCGATGCGCGGGGCGATGGTCAACGAGTAGTACTGATTGATGTCGGCGACCTTGCTCTGCCACAACTCCTTGCCAGTGATGGCGTCGAGCGCGATCAGGCGGGCGTCGTTGGCGGCCAGGATGATCTTGCCGTCAGAGATCGCGAGGCCGCGGTTGTGCGTGCCGCAGCACATATGGCTGGCCGTGATGGGATCGGTCTTGGCATCGTACACCCACTTCTGTTGGCCGGTGCGCGCGTCGATGGCAAACACGATGCTATTGTCCATGGCCTGGTAAATCGTGTTGTTCCACATCAGCGGCGTGGCTTCGGTGCCTCCGCGGCCACCGGGGAGGGTGAGCGGTGCCGACCAGCCCAGGCCCAACTTGCCGACGTTCGATGCATCGATCTGCTTCAGTTGGCTGTAGCGCTGTTCGGTTTGGCTGAGGCCGTAGGTGAGCCAGGTGCCGGGGATGGCGTCTTTGGCGGTGCCGGCGGTGGCGAGAACTTTAGCGTCCACCTTGGTGTCCGCCGCGCGCGGCTGCTGGGCGAAGATCGTCGAGATGAGAGTGAACGTGGTGATGGCGGCAGTCGCGAGCAGGGCCGTCTTCTTGATGTTGAGCGTGGTCACGATGTAATTCCTCTCCATGCAGTATGACGGATTTTGAGTGGCCGAGGAACGGGGAGAAAATGGGTTCGTTTTCGGACGCGGAACCACCTGGATCTTGTTTGGGGTGGGCGCGTGACTGGGCGGGGATGCTGCTTACCGTCTCAAAACAGTCGACAGGCGATCGGAGAACGCTTATCCTTTGGGAGCACCGTCGGCTAGAGACGTTTTGGGAATCCACGAAGGCAACACCAACCAAGGGAAAGAAAAATGGCCAGCGAAGATAGCAAGACAACCATGGGCATCGCATTCGAGATGGAGCGCGTGTTCAATGCGCGGCGTGGCCGCGTGTGGCGGGCGTGGAGTGAGGCAGACCAACTGGGGCAATGGTGGGGCCCTAGCGGCTGTTCCGTAGAGATTGCTCGTTGCGAGTTCAGTCCAGGCGGCTTTCTTCACTATGCAATGAAGTTCGCCGACGCGCCCACCATCTGGGGTCGGTTCAATTATCGTGAGATCGCCGCACCCGAACGTATCGTCTGGCTCAATTCATTCTCCAATGAGCGAGGCGGTATCACTCGAGCCCCGTTCAGCGGGATTTGCCCGCTAGAAATTGAGAATACGGTGGTGCTTGCGGAGCACGGCGAATCCACCATACTGCGCTTGCGCGCGGAGCCCTTTGGCGCAAGCGAGGAAGAGCGGCAGTTCTTCGAAGAGCTATTTTCATCACGATCCCTCGAACAAGGCTACGGTGGGACCTTTGAACAGCTTGCCACGTATTTATCGCGCCCTTAGGGCTGGCCAATGATGGGTGCAAATGAGACAACCAGCTAACGGTGGAAGGCGAGAAGCACGGGCCATCCGCGTTATGGATTTCCCTTCGTCGCCTCAATGGAGATCGGGCCCATCAGCGAGAAGGCACCACCTTGGCCGCGCCCGGTCGGGAGGTTCTCTTGCGACGTGGTGGCGCGCATTTCATTGCCGGCGATGCGGGCGGTGACGTGCTTCTGGAACGTGGTGGTGTAGTCGCCCCAATCCTGGTGCATGATGTCGAACTTGAGCGTATCGCCGCTGAGCTGGAAGTTGTCGAGCGCGGCCATGGTGTAGGGATTATCGCAGCGGCCGCAGACCATGCCTCGGAGCTGGTTGCCGACCTTGCGGATGATGAAGAACTGCTTGTTGATGCCGGAGCCGAAGCCGAGCCAGACGCCTACGACGTCGGCGTCGGTGAGTTGCTTCCAGGGTCCGGGCGGGAGGTAGGCAGGGGGAGCGGGGGGAGCGGTACCTCCACCTCCTCCTCCACCGGCACCGGCAGGCGCGGGACCGCCGCCGCCTCGGCCTTGCAACACGGGCACGGGCTTGGGCGGCAGCATCAGGATGGGGATGGCCAACGGGTCAGGGCCGCGCGAATCCTTGATCATGGTCCACTGGAACTTGCCTTCGCCGCGGGCACCGCTCATCCCGGCCACGATTAAATTGCCGCGATCGAACTTCGCGGTGGCGCGGTCCTGAAAGTCTGTGCGGCCGTCGGGCTTCACATGCGTGACGACGAAGGAGAGGCCGTCGGGTCCGAGCTTGCCGTCGACGAAGGCGAGCGTGGTCGCGTCGCTGCAATGGGTGCAGTAGATGCCTCGCACTTGATCGCCCAGGATCGCGAATTCATAAGTGTGCTGCGCCCCGCTTTTTTCGTCGGTGCGCCAGCCGCCGCGATAATCGTCGGCTGTCTGCGCTGTGGCGACGTGCGCGAATGCGAGGACGGTTAGGAATAGCAGTGAACGCTTCATAGTGACTCCCGATGCTGGTTGCAGATCGTGGTCATTATGGCATGTTCTAAGTGGAGACTGAATCTTCCGGCGTGAGGCTGTACTGCTCCGTCACTGACGGGTCTGGAGCCACGCCCGTTTTTGTTCGTCCATGCGGGCACGGACTTGGGCGGCATCGGCAAGGTCGCCGCGTTCGGCGGAGGCGAAACCTTGCTCACTTTTGGCGGCGATCTCCGCGCGGTTCTCGCGGAGCCAGTTTTCCTGGTCGTGCAGCATGTGCACGGCGTGCTCCAGAAACTCGTCGGCGGACCGGTAAGGGCCTTGGGCGACGTCCTCTTGGATGAGGGCTTCGAGTTCGGGCTTGAGCTGGATCGCCATACCTGTACGCTAGCGCTCGTGGCGTGGCGAGTCAACTCAGAAAAGGCTGTCGGGCCGAAGATGAATGGGGACGAGTCCAAGATCGGGCCTCCGCAGCGGATTGGACAACCGCCGCGCGGATATTGAGGAGCCGCCGCATATAGCGCTCGAGGAAGAGGACGTCGGCTATGCGGCCCAGCAGTCCGAAGGGGGCACCGTAATTGAACACGTCAGTCATCGTGGTTACACCGTTAGTGTGTTCAAAAAGATGGTCGTGATCGAAGCGTCGAAACGCGCCGCGTACCTGTGAGTCGCGGAAGCTGTGGGGGCGGTCGAACGCCGTGATGCGGCTGGTTAAGCGTTGGCGGATGGCGAAGTGGGTAGCTTCCCAAGTGACTTCTTCGTGCAAGCCAATGAGGCCCGTAGTGACTCCGCTCACGGCGCGTTCACCAGTCAAGCGCACGGATTCCACGTGGAGATCGATACTGCGGGCTAGGCGAAGCACACTTCGATGGGCGCTCGGATCGGAGTCGCGATGCGGATGATGGGCATGAATCGTTAGGGCACACTGACGAACACGATGCTAACGGGTTCGAAGACTTCTAGGGAGCTCGTTTGAATAAGCGCGCCGGTGTCGGGGTTGATTTGGAGCACGACCAGATTCTGCGAGTTTTGATTCGCCGCGATGAGGTGCGTGCCGGTTGGGTCGATGGCGAAGGCTCGCGGGGTTCTGCCTTGCGTGGATACATTGCCTGCTGGCGTTAGGCGGCCTTGTTCGGCGTCGATGGTGAAGATTGCGATGGAGTCGTGGCCTCGGTTGGAGGCGTAGAGGAAGCGGCCGGTGGGGTCAATGGCGATCTCGGCTGCGCCTTTGTCGCCGGTGAAATCTTTGGGTAGCGTGGTGATGGTTTGCAGTTCTTCCAGCGCCGCAGTGGCGGCGTCATGACGGAACGTTGTGATGGTCGCGCTGAGTTCGCTCAGCGAATAGAGGTAGCGGAGGTCGCGTGAGAACGCCATGTGGCGCGGGCCGGAGCCGGGCTTCAGTTGCGTCGTGGCGCGCTGCGTGAGTTTGCCGCTGGCGGCGTCGAAGTTGTAGACGACGATTTGGTCGTTGCCGAGGTCGGAGACGTAGAGGAATTTGTTGTCGGGCGAGATGTCGACCGAGTGGGCGTGCGGGGCTTCCTGGCGGACCGGGTCGACGTTGGTGAAGCCGCTGTGTTGTACGATCTGCGACGCTTCACTGAGCGCTCCGTTGTCTTGGATGGGGAAGACGGCGATGCTGCCTCCGCTGTAGTTGGCGACGAAGAGCCAGCGGCCTGTGCGGTCCGTGGTGAGGTGACAGGGGTCGGCTCCGCGCGATGGGACGATGTTAAGCAGCGTGAGCTTGCCGGTGGTGTGGTCGATGGTGAACGCGCTGACGCTGCCGGAGTTCGCGTTGCCGCTGTAGCGGCGGGATTCGTTCACCGCATAGAGCGTGTTGCCGTTGGGGTGGACCGCTAGGAACGACGGGCTGACAGTTGGCGCGGCGAGGCCGATGGGTGTGAGTGTTCCGGTCTCTGGTGCGTAGCGTGCGACGTAGATGCCTTTACTGGCTCCGCTGGTGTAGGTGCCGATATAGGCGAACCAATCTTGTGCTTGTGACATAGAAGTGAAGGTTAGTAGAAGTGTGATCCAGATCTTATAGGTAGCGTTCACGTAGAACCTCGACGTGATGCGCGGCATGTCCGAGGGTGATGTAGATCATGGCTCGGGTGCTCATGGGAGCGCCACCAACCTGTCCCATGCGGGTCCATGCGGCGTCGGGTAGATTGGTGCACATCAGAATCGTGGAGCGGCGGACATATTCAAATTCGGCGAGCAGGTTGTGGCTATCGCACTGGTCGGCCTCGGCGGCGATGACATACGGGTCCTGATCGAAGCCCGGGAGCGGGGTGGTGTCGCCGCGGGCGATGCGCAGCGCGCGGCACGCAAAGATACGTTCGGTATCGATCATGTGCCCCAGCAATTCCTGCAGACTCCATTTCCCGGGCGCGTAGCGATGGAGCCAGAGGGTGCGATCACGGGTTCGGAGTAACGCGAGGATTCCGTCTAGCTGCAGCTTCAACTGCGCAATGGGATTCGCAAACGGCCGGGCCTTTGCAACGTAGCCGGCGAAGGGCGCACCGTATTCGTTGGGTTCAGGAAAACCAGCGAGGTAAGCGCTCATGCTCCATTTTAACGCGCTGCTACTTTTGCGGCCAAACCGTGCCTTGATCCACTTTCGTAACCGGGGCGAGTCCTTTGTAGACGAACTTTTGCACGCGCTTTCCTTCGTAGGTTTCGGTGGTGTAGATGTTGCCCTTCGAATCGGTCGCGATGCTGTGGACGGCGTAGAATTGTCCAGGCTGGCGGCCGCCGTCGGCGAAGTTGGTCAGTTCCTCCAGCGTGTCGCGCAGCAGGATGTGGATGCGGTCATTGGATCCGTCGGCCACGTAGATGAACTTCTGCGCGGGGTCCTTGGAGAAGGCGATGTCGAAGACGGCTCCGTCGCCCAGGGTTTCTTTGGCGATGAATTGTTCTTTGACGAAGGTGCCATCTTTTTTGAAGACCTGGATGCGATCATTGGTGCGATCGCAGACGTAGAGCAGTCCGTCATGCGCGAGTTCGGCGCAATGCACGGGGTTGCGGAATTGTTGAGCGGGCGGCGCGCCGGGATTGTACGGGCCGGGGTCGGCGTCGTCGGGCTTGTTGCCATAGGCTCCCCAGTGGCGCTTGTAGGCTCCGCTGTCCGCGTCATAGACGATCACGCGTTTGTTGCCATAGCCGTCGGCGATGTAGGCTTCGTTGGCTTCGGGGTCGACGAAAATCTTCGCGGCCCGGTGAACGTTGGCGGTGTCGTTGCTGCCTTTGCTTTGGCCGGAGTGGCCGATCTGCATGAGGAACTTGCCCGCTTGCGTGAACTTGAGGACCTGCGAGTCTTTCTCGTCATTGCCGCCGATCCACACGTTGCCTTTGTAGTCGATGGTGAGGCCGTGGTTGGAGACGGGCCATTCGTAGCCGTCACTTGGATTCGCAGCCGGGCCACCCCAGGAGTTGAGCAGCGTGCCGTCGGAGTCGAATTCGAGCACCGGTGGCGCGGCGGAGCAGCAAATGGCAGCGCGCGGACTTTGCGAGGCGTAGGCTTCTTTGGGTTGCAGCGTGGCCGGGCGGTGCAGGACCCAGACGTGATCCTTCGCGTCCACTGAGACGCCGATGGTGGAGCCGATGCGCCAATGGTTCGGGAGCGGCTTGGGCCACAGCGGGTCGACTTCGAATTTGGGCGCCTCGGGTCCGGTGGTTGGTGCGGGAGCGGCGGAGTGTCCTGAGAACAGGCCCATGCCAGCTCCAAGGGCGAGTAACACGGCGGCAAAGCCGAGGCCAATCATGCGGTCGGTCTTCATGGGTTCTCCTTCGGATCTACGCTACTATACACGATACGACGATGTGGGGACGACTGAGTTTATTGGTGCTGGCGGCTCCCTTGTGGGCGCACGACATTGCGGGCGATGTGAAGGTACAGGCGTATCTGAAGCCTGAGGCGCAGACGATGCACATGGTGTTTCGCGTGCCATTGAAGGCGATGCGCGACATCGAGTTTCCCAAGCGCGGCACCGGGTTTCTGGACGTGGAGAAAGCCGAGCACGCGCTGCGTGATGCGGTGACGATGTGGATCGCGAGCGTGGTGGAGTTGTACGAAGATGGCGCGCGCGTGGGCGCCCCTCGATTGGCCGGGGTGAAGGCGTCGCTGGAATCGGACCGGTCTTTCGTGGCGTATCGCGATGCGTTGGCGCATGTCACGGGGGATACGAAAGCGATCGGCGATGTGCCGGTGGAGCAGGTGATGCTCGACGCGGTGCTCGACTACCCGATCCGATCGGAAGCGTCGGAGTTTTCGATCCGGCCCAAGCTGGAACGGCTCGGGATGAATGTCGTTACGGTGCTGTGGTTCCTGCCTCCGCAGGGGACGGTGCGCGCATTCGAGTACAACGGCGACGCGGGGCTGGTGCGACTGGATCCGAGTTGGCTGCAAGCGGCACTGACGTTCGTGCGGCTGGGGTTCTTTCACATCTTGGACGGCACGGACCACTTGTTGTTCTTGTTCTGCCTGGTGATCCCGTTCCGCAAGCTGCGGCAGTTGTTGATGATCGTGACCAGTTTCACGGTGGCCCATTCGATCACGCTGATTGCGTCGGCGTTCGGCGTCGCTCCCAGCGCGCTATGGTTCCCGCCGTTGATTGAGACGCTGATTGCGGCTTCGATTGTTTACATGGCGCTGGAGAACATCGTGGGGACGGCGAGCGTGCATCGGCGTTGGATGATCACCTTCGGCTTCGGGCTGGTACACGGCTTCGGGTTCTCCTTCGCGCTGCATGAGACGCTGCAGTTTGCCGGGTCTCATCTGGTGACGTCGCTGCTAGCGTTCAACGTGGGCGTGGAGTTGGGTCAGGTGTTGGTGTTGCTGGTGCTGGTCCCCCTGCTGGGGCTGTTGTTCCGCCACGTGGTGGCGGAGCGCATGGGTACTATCATCCTGTCCGCGCTGGTCGCGCACACAGGGTGGCACTGGATGGTGGAGCGGTGGGACGTGTTGCGGAAGTTTTATTGATCGAGCCTAGCGCTTCTTCTTTTTGTCCGTGGACGTCTCGAACGGGCGGGTGTCGGCTTTCGGAATGGCGAAGCGGACCTCGTCGATCGGTTGGTTGATGACCACGGTGTCCGCAAACATTTCGTAGGTTTTGCGGCCGTTGCGTTCGCGGTTGATTTGGAAGGGCCACTGCGTGCCGCTCACATCGCGGAAGCGGGCGAAGCGGGTGACTTCCTCCATACGCTCGCGGGTTTCGGGATCGCGCCATGTCCAGGATTCGCGCAAGGGCAGCTTGGTGGTGGGGTGGAAGTAGACGGTGACCACGCGGTTTTGCGAATCGATAATGTCGACCAGGTTCATAGGAACGTTTTCAACGACGTCGCTGCCGCGCGATTCGAATACCAGGCCAGGCTCTTTGAGGCGGTTCCGCAGGATGTAGAAGATGTCGTGCATCGTCACGTCTTGATGGCGGGTGACTAGTTCTTTCTCGATCTCTTTGGGTCCACGGTAGGTGACCTCCCAGCCGCCCTCCTGGCGAAACACTCGGAAGAAGGCTTCATTCTTGCCGAGGCCTTGGTGTTCCTGCTGCGCGAGTTCCCGGCCACTCTTCGATGGATCGATGGGGATGTAGCGAGTATAGTAGCGGGCGATGGAGAGGCCGCTCAATTGGTCGAAGGAGAAAGAATAGGCGCGGCCGGTCTCAATGCGGTTCTGGACAGTGAGGAACTTTTCTCCGCCCAAGGCCTGGATGGCGTCGTCGATGATTTGCCGACCTTTGACTTGGGCGTCCTGCGCGAAGGATACGGCTGCGAAAAAACAAATTACCACGAAATGTTTCATGGACGTTTTCCAATCTCCTCCGGGGTGAGCCCGGTGTTGAAGGTGTAGGAGGCGATGTTGGCCTGACCGATGCGCTCGGTGCCTTGTTCGATCAGGACCTTGAACGGCACTTTGAAACCCGAGGCATCGCGAAAGTCGGACATGGTTTCCGTGGACTCAGCGGGAACGCCGGTCGGGCCGGGGGAGCGATACAGCATCTTTGAAGGCAGGCCCGTAGCCGGGTCGAATTCCAAGCGAACGGTTTCGCTTCCGCCTGCGATCTCCACGGTGGTGGGGTTGATCGCGTTCACGCTGCGGCCGGGGATCCGGTCGGAGAGGAGCAGCGGCAGGAGGTTACGGAAGGCTTCGCCCTGCGCTTGCTTCACGATTTCGCCAGGCATATCCTGCGTGCCCTGCGGCGTGGCGAGCCAGCCGGCGTTGCCGTTGATATAGGCGATGACGTTGCCGAAGGGCAGCACTTGATCCTGGCGGTAATGGGTCGCGGCCAAGTAGCGGATGGTTTGCTTCATGATGATGCCGCCTTGCGACGGCGCCATGACGAGGTCCAAGACCTGCGTGAAGTCCTTGACGGCCGCGAGCTTGTCAGTGCCGCCCATGGCTTGCTGGGCGCGTTGCAGCAGGGCCTTGCCGCGCGCGAGGCTGGCTGCATCGGATGCCGCGAGTTCTACCTTCGGTTCCGGGATCGTCAGGTCGATGACGTTGACCGGTCCAAGGGTGCTGAGCGGTTTCGGCAGCTCTTTCGGATTGCCGACAGCGACGATCGTGAGTTGGTCGGGCTGAATGTATTGCTTCATGACGCGCAAAACGTCGGCGCGCGTGACGGACTCGATCGCCTTTTGATACTGGAAGAGGAAGTCCTTGGGGTAGCCGTGATACGCGTATTGCAGCACGCGGGTGAGGGTCTTCTCGGGGCTGTCGAAGAAGAAGACGAAGCTGTTCAGAACGGCCTGCTTGGCCTCGGCGAGTTCCACTGGGGTGACTTCGGCGGTACGCATCTTTTCGATTTCGACCTTGATCGCCTGGATGGTTTCCACGGTGGAGGCCGATTTGGTGCTGCCACCGATGCGGAAGGTGCCGGGGTGATTGTAGTTGGCGGCCCAAGAGGCTCCGATGGAGTACGCGTAGCCGAGCTTGGTGCGGATCTGCGCCATCAGGCGGCTCTTGAAGCCTTCGCCCAAAATATTGGAGGCGACTTCGAGGGCAGGGTAGTCCTTATCGCGCAACATGCCGCCAAGGTGGCCGATGGAGAAGAACGTCTGCGTGACGTCGGGCTTCTCGGCGAAGTAGATGCCGGGGGCGGGCTTGGCGGTGACTTTCGGGAACGCCGGGACGTCGGGTTGCTGCACGGTCCAGCCGCCGAAGAGGGTTTCGAGTTTTGCGCGCATCTGGGCGACGGTGAAGTCTCCGTACACGGCGAGCATGATGTTTTTCGGGAAGTAGTAACGCTGGTAGAAGTTCACCACGTCCTGACGCTTGATGTTGTTGAGATGCTCGTATTCGGTGGACCAGCCGTAGGAGTTGTCGCGGCCATAGAGCAGGCTGAGGAGTTCGCGACGCGGGATTTCGCCGGCTTCGTCGTTACGGCGCGCGATGCCGCCTTTGAATTGGTTGAGTGACAAGTCGATCTTGTCTTGGCGGAATTCCGGAGAGGTCAACACATCTTTAAAGACGGCCAGCACCTGGTCTTCGGTTTCCTTTAATCCGGAGAAGCCGACGGTGGCGCTGGTTTCGCCCATCGAACTTTCGACCGACGCGGCGACGTTTTCGAGTTCTTCGTCGATTTGGTCCCCGGTCTTCGCGCGTGTGCCGCCGGAGCGCATCACTTCAGCCATCACTTGCGACAGGCCGCGCTTATCGTTGGGGTCGAAGAGATTGCCCGTACGGACCATCGCGAAGCCGTGCAGGATGGGGAGCTCGTGATTTTCCAGTAGGAAGACGCGCATGCCGTTGGACAGCGTGATCTCCACGGGCTCGGGCGGCGTGACTGCTTTGAGCGGCGGGTAGACCAGTTGCTTGTAGGACGGAATGGGAGCCGTTTGGGCCGAAGCCGCTAGGGCGGCCGTTAGGATGAGGATGAAACGTTTCACTTGGCGGCTCCTTCGGGGGCGGCGGGGGGATAGGTCCAGGCAACGGTGCGGCTGGTTTCGATCAAGTACTTCTTCGCGACGCGCTGCACGTCCGCGGCGGTGACCTTGTTATATTCGTCGAGTTCTGTGAACACTTTTCGCCAATCGCCGTAGCTGGCTTGATAGGACGCCAAGGTTTCCGCGAGGCCGGTGTTACTGGCGAGGCCTTCGATCAGGCCCGCGCGCAATTTCGTTTTGACCCGTTGCAGCGCGGCTGCGTCGGCGGGCTGCGTTTTGGTGCGCTCGATAATGTCGTACACGGCTTTTTCGTTTTCTTCCAGCGTGTGGCCCGCGTTGGGGACCATGAAGAAAAGGAACAGCGACGGGTACTTGCTGCCGGGATACTCGCTGATCGCCTGCGCGGCCAGCGCCATCTGTTTATCGCGCACCAATTCCTTGTACATGGTGCCGGTGCGGCCGCCTGAGAGGAGCTCGGTCAAGACGTCGAGCGCGGGGGCGTCGGCGGAATATTGGTCGGGGCGTTTGTAGCCGATCACCATCAGCGGCTGCGCGGGTGAGGCGACCTTCACGCGCTTCTCGCCGTTCTGTTCTGGCTCGACCGTGCGGACCAACGGTGGCGTGGGGCTGGCGGGGATGCGTCCGAAGTAACGTTGAGCCATGCGCTTGGCGGCGACGGGATCGACGTCGCCCGCAATGGAGATTGTGAGGTTCGACGGGCCGTAGTATTTCTTGAAGAACGCTTCGGCGTCCGGGCGGCGGAAGCTTTCGATGTCACTGCCCCAGCCTCCGGCGAAGTTGTGATACGGGTGCGCTTCGAAGGCGGTGGCGAGCAGCGCTTCCACCAGCATGCCTTGCGGGCTCGATTCTACGCGCATGCGGCGCTCTTCGCGGACGACGTCGCGCTCTTTGTAGAACTCGCGCAGGACGGGGCGAAGGAAGCGCTCGGATTCCATGAGGAACCAGAGTTCGATGCGGTTGGAGGGGAAGCTGTAGAAGTATTGCGTGTTGTCTTCCGACGTTCCGGCGTTCATGCCGACGCCGCCGTTCGATTCCACGATGCGGTCATACTCGTTCGATTCGACGAAGCTGTCGGCGGTGGCGATGGCGTCTTTGAGAGCCGCTTCCAGGCTCGCGATCTTAGCTTTGTCGGAGCGGAAGCCTTTGTTACGCTCGGCTTCCAGCTTGTCGTAGGTGCGCTCGATGCCGTCTAGCGCGGCCTTTTCCTTCAGCCAGTTCTTGGTGCCGATGGCGGGCGTGCCCTTGAACGCCATGTGTTCGAACATGTGCGCGAGGCCGGTGGAGCCGCTGGGATCGTCGACCGCGCCGGCGTTCACGTAGGTGTGAAAGCTGACGACGGGCGCGTCGTGACGTTCAATGACCAGGAAGTGCAGGCCGTTGGGGAGGGTGAAGCTGGTTACTGTTTTCTCGAAATCCTGCAGGGACTGGGCGGAAAGCAGGCCAGGGAGCAGGAGGAGAAGGAGACGGAGCCGCATGCTCCTAGTGTAACTGTGGGGCAGGCACTATGCCTGCTGCGTGCTTGTAGGCCGCATTCAAGAAGGGCGGGCAGGGTGCCCGCCGCAGGCTGGGAGCCTGCCCTACTAACGCAGCCGGTCGATCAGGCGTTGGGGGCGGTCGAAGTCCTTCATCAAGTAGATGCCGGTCTTGATGCGCAGGACCGAGGTCAGGAAGCTCTTGCCGTCCGGGTGCAGGCTGAAGCCGCGGTAGGCGAATTCGTTCAAGGGATCGGCGAGATCGAACTCCGGAGGCACCGGGCCTAGATCCGCAATGCGCGATTCGCGGCGGGAATCGATTTCGATTTGTTGGAGCAGTAACCGCCGATTGGCCCCGCGCGCGATGCCGACGATGCGAGCGCCGTCCTTTGACCAGCCGAATGTTTCCCACGTAAGCTGGCTGAGCTCGCGGTTCTGTTTTCCGTCAGGGCTGACCACTTTCAGCACGTCGCCGTCGCGATAGAGGATCCAGTCCCCACGTGGCGACCAGCGGACTGGGTTCAGGCGGTTCATCGTGGCCAGAGCTTTCGGTGGTGCTGCACTGCCAACACCGATGGTCATGACTTGCGCGCTGCCATCGTGAATCCCGTAGTAGGCGATGGTGTTTCCATCCGGCGACCAGGAGGGCCCGCGCTGCGGGTCAGGATTGTCCCACAGCCGCACGGGCGCTTCCCCACTGAGAGGCGAAATCCAGATAGCGGCCCCTCCCCCGCGTGCGGCCCTGTAGGCCACCCGGCCGCCATCGGGCGAAATCGCCAGGTCGAGGAACGAGCCACCTGGGAATTGTTCCTCGCCGGTAATCCGAGTTTCGGAACCATTGATACGGTTTCGAAGCCAAATTTCCCGGCCTCCGCCGCGATCCGTGGTGTAAGCAAAACGTACACCGTCCGGAGCCTACGCTGGGGAGAGCTCCGTGCGAGTGGTTGCGACAACTTCCCGCGGTGCGGAACCATCCAGCGGAAATTCGACCACGTCGTAGCCCATTTCGCCACTGGTGAACGCCAGCGTTTGTGTGTCCGGAGCTAAGACAGGAAACATCTGCCTAGTCGATTCCGCCGTGACCAGCCGCCGGTTACCGGAGTTCGTCTGGATGGAAGCCAACTGCGAGCTTGGAGTCGATGGCCCTGGACCCATGATAATTTGACCGCGCCCGTCGAGCATGAAATCCCCCTGGGACAATCCGCGTAAAGCTACTTCCTCTTGCGGTGCTCCACCATCGAGCGGGATGGTCCAGAACTGATTCTGCGCTCCGAATAGCGTGCTCACCGCAAGATGCTCACCGCTGGGATCAAACGCCGTGTACGTCGCAACTCCGGGCGTGCGGAGATCCGCGAATGGAGCAACGGAATAGGGCTTGGGGGGAGCTTCCGGGGGCGATGCAAATGCCAGGCGATAGGTGCCTGGCGAATCCGAGACAAAAATAGCCAAGGTCTTTCCGTCCGGTGAGAGCTTGGCTTGGAAGACATTCTTGAGAAGAGTCACCGGAGTACCGCCTGCTACCGCGATCGACCGCAGATTGACCCCGGGTCTAACGCCTGTTTCGTAGTAGATGCGGGAGCCGTCGCCCGACCACATGGGATTCAAGGCGGATTCCGGCTCGTGCGTAATTTGCGTGGGCGTGGAGGAACCCAGAGATCGAGTAAAGATTTGCAGCACTCCACTTACGTCGGCGACGTAGGCAATGCGATCTCCCTTGGGTGACCATCGAGGCATGGCTTGGATGTTGGCTTCGGTGGCGAAAGGGGTCACTTGAGCGGGTTCGCTGGGAGGCAGCGGCCAGAACAGTAGCGCGGCGATCGCGACAGTGAGTGCGGCGGCTAAAAGCCAGGGGAGCTTGGAACTCCGGCGCGGGGTGGGCGCTGGGAGAGGAGCGGTGTCCGGAGCGACAAACGTGATGTCGGAGAGACGCTCCTTCACTTGGCGCAACTCGCGATACAGATCGCGGGTGGAGTCGTAGCGCTCGGCGGGGTCCTTGGCGAGGCAGCGCTCGATGATCCAGCGCAGAGGGGCGGGGATGTTGGCTTCGAGCGGAGGCGCGTCGTCCTTGATGATGGCGGCCATTGTCTCCGCCGCGCTGTCGCGCTTGAAGGCTCGCTTGGAGGCGGCCAATTCGTAGACGATCAGGCCGAAGGAGAACTGGTCGCTGCGCGTGTCGGTAGATTGGCCGCGAGCTTGTTCGGGGCTCATGTAGGCGACGGTTCCGAGCACCGTTCCCGGGTCGGTGAGGGCCATGGTTAACGTGGCGTCGGTTTCCGAGATCGTGGTCGCGTGTTTGGCGAGGCCGAAGTCGAGAATCTTCACGCGGCCTTCGCGGGTGATGAGGATGTTGTCGGGTTTGAGGTCGCGGTGGGTGAATCCGGCGCTGTGGGCGGCGGCCATACCATCGGCGATCTGCGTGGCGATGTCGAGCAGCTTGCGCGGGTTGTCCTGCGGGGCTACGGGGGAGCCTTCGACGTATTCCAGCACCAGATAGTCGGGGCCGATGTCGTAGAGTTGGCAGATGTTGGGATGGTTGAGCGCGGCGACGGCTCGGGCCTCGCGTTCGAAGCGTTCGCTAAATTTCGCGTGGGAGAACTTGATGGCGACGATGCGGTCCAGGCGGGTGTCGCGGCCTTTCCACACCTCGCCCATGCCGCCGACCCCGAGCGGGGACAGCAGTTCGAAGGGGCCTAGGCGGTCGCCGGGGGTGCGGGGCATCTGTACGAGTGTACCCGAACGGAGCAGGGTCCCCGATGATTTGCGTAGCTTATGTTAATATGCTTTTATGCGTACGACGATCGACATGCCCGATGCGCTCTACCGGAAGACCAAGGCCGTGGCTGCGTTGCGTGGTTCGAGTATGAAGGACCTGATTGTCGCGGCAGTGGAGAAGGACGTCAACCAAGCTCCGGTGAAGGCGGCGCAGAAGCGCGTGAAATTGCCGCTGATCCCGTGGAAGGGCGATAAGAAGCTGGATTTATCGGGATTCGATTTCGATGAATTACTTGGTTGATGTGAATGTGTGGTTGGCGTTGTCAACGCCGGGGCATGTCCATCATCGAACGGCGCTGGATTGGTTTGAGTCCGTCGAAGAGCGCTTGTTCTTCTGCCGTGTGACGCAGATGGGGTTTCTGCGGTTGATTACGAATCGACGTGTGATGGAGATCAGCGTCGTCAGTACGGAGCGGGCGTGGGCGGTGCTGGCGGCTCTGCGGGAAGATAGCCGAATCGGGTACGTCGCGGAACCGGGTGGTCTCGAAGAGTCGTGGCGGCAACAAACGCGGGGGCACACCATGGGGCACAATTTCTGGACGGACTCCTACTTGGCGGCGTTTGCCGAGGCTGCGGATCTCACGCTGGTGACGTTTGATCGCGGCTTCACGCGGCGCAAGAATGTGTCGGTCAGAGTGCTCGCCTAGAGCTCGCAGCCGTAGATGGTGGAGGCGGTTTCTTCCATGGCCGTGGCGGTCAGCTTGAACAGCGTGAACATGTACTCGCAGTTGGTGCCTTCCGGGTGCCATTGGAGGAACAGGTATTTCTCGGCGCCGATGGTGATTTGAGCCGCGCCATCGGTCTTGGAGGTGGCGGGGGTTTTGAGGGCGGCCGAGCGCGCGGTGCCTTCTGCGGTGTAGGTGACGCGGATGGTTTTGGCTTCGGGGGTGATCGAGAGGGCGGTCTCGGGGACGTCCACTGCTTCAGACGTTACGGGAGCGTCGGCGGCCCATACGAAGGCGCCTTCGACATATTCGTCTTCGGGGATGGTGTCGAAGATGGCGTTGCCGCCGAAGGCCACTTTCTTGATCTCGGGTTTGTTGCCGTCGGGGTCGAAGTTGTAGCGGATGGTGCCGACCAAGTTACGGGTCCGCAGTGGCGTGAGGCCGTACTGTGAGATGACGTAGTAGCGGCGGTCCTTGAACTGTTGCGGCACGGGGACCTGGAAATTGAAGTCCGTGTTACCGACACTATCTTTGTTCTGCCACAGGTCCTGGAGGCGTGTCGTGGGCTTTTCGACGTCCTTGCCTACGATTCGGATGGCCGTGTCCTTCCAGTTGATCTGGCTGTCGGGAATCGCCATGCGAAAGCCGCCGCCGGGGATGTGGCCGAAGGCGGAGACGATGTCCGCTGCGAAGGCGGAACTGGCCAACAAAGCTAGCGCAAGGAGTTTCATGTGGCTCAGATGGCCAGGATTTCTTTTTCCTTGGCCTTGGCGGTGAGGTCGACTTTGGCGATGTAGCCGTCGGTCAACTTTTGCGTTTCTTCCAGGCCACGGCGCTCTTCGTCCTCGCTGATGGCCTTGTCCTTGAGCAGCTTCTTCAGATGCTCGTTGGCCTCGCGGCGGACGTTGCGGACGGAGACGCGGTGATCTTCGGCGATGCCGATGAGGCGCTTGGCGATTTCCTTGCGACGCTCTTCGGTGAGTGCCGGTACGGGGACGCGGATGATTTTACCGTCGTTGCCGGGGTTCAGGCCCAGCTCCGCGGCCTTGATGGCCTTCTCGATCGCGGTGATCATAGAAACGTCCCAGGGCTGGATGGTGATGAGCTGCGGCTCGGGGACGTGCAGGTTCGCGACCTGGCTGAGCGGGGTCATGGTGCCGTAGTAATCCACTCGGACGTTGTCGAATACCGAGACGGAGGCGCGACCGGTGCGGATGGTGGAGAGGGCGTGCTGCAGGTCGCCCAGTGCCTTCTCCATACGCGCTTTGGCGTTGGCTTCAACGTCTTTCACGCTGGTGAAGGTAGTGGAGGGAGTCTGTTCAGGCTTCATAAGTTTTCAGGAAATGAGCGTACCGATGGCTTCACCCATCGCCATTCGCATTATATTGCCTCGGACGTTTAAATCAAAGACGGTGATGGGCAAGTTGTTGTCGCGGCACATGGAAACGGCGGAGGCGTCCATCACGCGGAGGTTCTGGCCGAGGACTTCGGAGAAGCCGATGCGGTCGTAACGCTTGGCGTCGGGGTTCTTCTTGGGATCTTTGTCGTAGACGCCGTCGACGCTGGTGGCCTTGGCTACGATCTCGGCTTTGATTTCGAGGCCGCGCAGGGTGGCGGCGGTGTCGGTGGAGAAATATGGGTTGGAGGTTCCGGCGGCGAAGATGACGATGCGGCCCTTTTCGAGATGCCGGAGGGCTCGGCGGCGGATGTAGGTTTCTGCGACGGGGCGCATTTCGATGGCGGTCATCACGCGGGTGGGGATGCCGGTTTTTTCGAGCGCGTCTTGCAGGGCCAGGGAATTGATGACGGTGGCGAGCATGCCCATGTGGTCCGCTGCGACGCGATCCATGTGTTGGGCTGCTGCGGCAACACCGCGGAAAAAATTGCCACCGCCGACGACTAAGCCGATTTGGACACCGGCTTTTGCGACTTCAGCGACTTCTTCGGCGAGGGCCGCCACTTTCGCGGGGTCCACTCCAAAGGAAGCCTGCCCGGCGAGCACTTCGCCGGACAGCTTCAGCAGAATGCGGCGGTAGCGGGGCACAGGTTGCTTACTCGGCGGGAGCTTCTTCGGTCTGCGTGCCGCCAACTTTGTAGCGGGAGAAACGGGCCACCGAGATCTTTTCCCCCAACTTGGCGATTTTCGCCTTGATGAGGTCCTGGATGGTCATGGTGTTGTCTTTGATGAACGGTTGTTCGTAGAGGCAGAACTCTTCGTAATACTTGTTCATGCGGCCTTCGACGATCTTGTCGACCATCTTCTCGGGCTTGCCTTCGGCCAGCGCACGGGCGCGTTGGATGTCCTTCTCCTGGTCCATCGCGGCTTGGGTTACTTCTTCGCGGCGGATGAAGGAGGGGTCAGAGGCGGCGATCTGCATGGCGATGTCGTGGACCAGTTCCTGGAAGTCCTCTGTGCGGGCCACGAAATCGGATTCGCAGTTTACTTCGATCATCACGCCCAGCTGCGAGCCGGGGTGGATGTAGCAGCTGATGACGCCTTGCTTGGCGTTACGGCTCTCTTTTTTACTGGCATTGGCGATGCCTTTTTTACGCAGGACAACTTCGGCTTCCGCCAGGTCGCCTTTGGCTTCCACGAGTGCGGCCTTGCATTCCATCATGCCGGCGCTGGTACGATCCCGGAGCTGCTTCACTAACGATGCGGTGATTTCCATAAATTCCTCTTAAAGTTGTAGAAAAGGCGCGACCAGCGAGGGCAGGCCGCGCCCAGTGAACAAGAATGATCGATTTCGGCTTACGCGTCGGGGTCGATCGCTTTTTTGAGCGAGTTGGACGGCAGGTCTTCGTCGGGCATGCTTTCCGACATGAGTTGCTGCGCGTACTTCGGATCTACATACTGCGCGTATTCCGGGATGTCTTCGACGGAGGTGACTTCCATTTCGTCGGATTGTTCCGCGGCTACGGGCTGCTGCGAGAAGTCGACTTCGGTGGCCAATTGACGGCCTTCGATGCAGGCTTCCGCGATCTTGGTGGTGAACAGGCGGATGGCGCGCAGGGCGTCATCGTTGCCGGGGATCACGTAGTTTACTTTGTCCGGATCGCAGTTGGTGTCAACCACGGCCACGACGGCGATGCCCAGTTTACGGGCTTCTTCGACGGCGATGGCTTCTTTGTTGGAATCGACCACGAACATCACGTCGGGGAGACCGTGCATGTCCTTGATGCCGCAAAGGTTCTGGTTCAGTTGCTTGCGCTCGCGTTCCAGACGGATAACTTCCTTCTTGGCGCGACCGTCCCAGTTGCCCTCTTCGGCCATGGCGTCGAGTTCTTTCAAACGCTTGATGGACTTTTGGACAGTGGTCATATTGGTGAGCAAGCCGCCCAACCAACGTTGATTCACGTAGTACATGCCGGCTCGCGTGGCTTCTTCGGCAATGGCTTCCTGCGCCTGCCGCTTGGTGCCCACGAACAGAACGGTCTTGCCTTGCGCGGCCATATCGCCCACGTAACGCATTGCGTCCTTGAACAGCTTCAAGGTCTTCTGGAGATCGATGATGTAGATCCCGTTACGTTCGCCGAAGATGTATTCTTTCATCTTGGGATTCCAGCGCTTGGTCTGGTGCCCGAAGTGAACGCCAGCTTCGAGCAATTCTTTCATGCTGATTTGAGGCAAAAGTCCTCCTTATGGACGTTTGACGGAACCTCACCACGGTCCAAAGCGGGATTTGTGGCGAGGGGTTAGAAGAAACGAGCGGGCTAAACCAAAGCCCGCCCGAAAAACAGTGTGAACATCTTCCGAACGCCTCTGCGCCAAAGGCGCGAGAGGGCCGCGAGCGGCCTAGCGCTTGGAGAACTGGAAGCGTTTGCGCGCGCCCTTTTGTCCGTACTTCTTGCGTTCCACCTTGCGAGCGTCGCGGGTAAGCATGCCGAGTTCCTTCAGCTTGCCGCGCAGTTCGATGTTGAACTCAAGCAGTGCACGGGCAATGCCGAGCTTGGCAGCGCCAGCTTGACCGTTCGGACCACCACCGGCGGCGGTGATCAGAATGTCGAACTTGTCGCTGGTTTCGGTAGCCACCAGAGGCTGCTGCACGATGGCGCGCGCCGTGGGGCTGGGGAAGTAATTTTCAAATTCGCGACCGTTGACCTTGATCGCTCCGGTGCCGGGACGAAGGAAAACGCGTGCGACGGCCGTCTTGCGGCGGCCCGTTCCGAGGTGTTGTACCAATGTTGCTGCCATGAGGATTCCTTAGGATGCTACTTTCAACTCGACCGGCTTCTGTGCTTCGTGCGGATGCTTGTCGCCAGCATAAACGTTCAGCTTGCGATACATCTGCTTGCCGAGTTTGTTCTTCGGCAGCATGCCCTTGATCGCTTCTTCGATCAAGCGGATCGGGTGGTTCTGGCGAACGTCACGGGCCAGGACCTCCGTCAACCCGCCCGGATAACCGGAGTGGCGGCGGTACAGTTTCTGATCTTCTTTACGTCCGGTCATGCGGACCTTGGCGGCGTTGACCACAATAATATGGTCGCCGGTGTCCATGAACGGCGTATAACGAGGCTTGTGTTTGCCCATCAGGATCAGCGCCGCCTGGCTGGCGATGCGTCCGAGGACTGCTCCTTCGGCATCGATGACGTGCCAATCACGCTGGATGCTGGGGAGCGAAGGGAATACGGTTTTCATTTGAGTCTCTTTTTCTGGACGACGCCGTCACGGCGGCGGGCCAGCTCTGGGCTAGCAATAGCTCTATTGAGATTAGCGGATTGGGGGGTGCGGTGTCAAAGACCAGGCATACCGCCGTCGGGAGTATAATTATCTTGTGCGAGTCAAGACATCTATCACACTTCCGGAGGAGTTGTTGACCCGGCTGGATCGTGTCGACAAAAACCGTTCGGCCTTGTTGGAGCGAGCCGCGCTGGCCTATCTCGACAAGTTATCCCGGCAGGAGCGCGACCGGCGCGATTTGGAACTCATCAATCGCAATGCCGACCGGCTGAACCGGGAGGTTGAGGACACGCTGGAGTACCAGCAAATTTGGTGAGGACCCGATCTTGAAACGTGGCGAGTTGTATCTAGTTCGCAAGCCGGGTTCGCATGATACGCGCAAGGAAAATCCGCGCAAGCAGCGTGTCTTTGTGATCGCAAGTCGACAGATGTTGATCGACTCGCGGCATTCCTCGGTGATCTGTGCTCCGGTGTATTCGGAACATGTTGGCTTGAGTACGCAGGTCGCGGTGGGTGTGGCGGAGGGGCTGAAGAAAGATTCCAGCATTCATTGCGACGAATTGGTGAGCCTCTCGAAGACTGTGTTGACGCACTATGTTGGGTCGTTGAGTCCTGGGGTGCTGCGGGAATTCGATGCGGCTCTGACGGTGGCGTTAGGGCTGGAGCCTGATCTGTACTGAGGCGTGCGCTACAAAAAGAAAACGGCCCCGCTACCCGAAGGTAGGGGGCCGTTTTTACTGCCTTGCGGTTGCTTAGAACGTCAAGCGACCGACCAGGGTGCCTTGGCGCTGACCACCGACGTTGCCGAGGGTGTTGATGGTGCCGAAGCCCGAGGTGTAAACGCCCGTCGCACGATCCTGCACCAGGGCCGCGCCGCGGTTGGTGGAGGGGTCGACGAAACCGGCCGTGTTGGTGGTGCCAACGATGGTGCGGTTCATGACGTTGTTGAATTCAGCGCGGACCATGAAGGTGATGCCTTCCTTGATCCGGAAGTTACGAGCGATGCTGGCCAACTCAGACGGCCGCCGCATGGCGCGGAAGTCGTTGTAGAAGGCAGCGGACGGGCTGAACGTTCCGTTGGCCGGATCCGTCCAAGCGAGCGGGTTCAGGATCTGCGTGTGGCCATAATCGTAGCAGCCACAGTTGATGTCCTTCACCAGGAACAACGGCTGACCTTCGACACGCTGAGAATAGGTGCCGCGGAGCAGGGTGTTAGCGTTGTTGTTGGTTGTGGTGGCCGGAGTCTGGATGGGAAGGCCGCTGCCGTACTGCATTACAGCGCCGATCTGCCAGTCTGCCAACAGGGCATTGACAACCTTGTTGCCGAAGTACTTCTGAACCGTGTAGTTCGCCGCAAGCACGAACCAATTCGGCCGTGAGTTGCTGGAGAGTTGCTTGTTGTTGTTGCGGTTCAGAATGTCGTTGATGACGCCACCGCCGGTGTCGCTTTCGGCACCGAGGGTGAGTTCCTTCGAGTAGGTGTAGTTCATGCTGAGGTCCAAGCCATGCGAGTAGCGCTTGGTGACCTTCATCTGGAACGAGTCATACCAGGTCTTGCCCAGGGGCGAGCCGGTGACCGTCATGTTGGTGAACTGCGGGAAGAGACGGAGCGACTGGGCCACCGTGGAGGTGGTCGGGAAGCCCGAGTAAGGAATGCGGCCCTGGAAGCGGCCGGCTGCGGCGCTGTTGACCTGAGCGGAGAGGATCGTGCGATCCGCCGCGCTGCCGAACCAATCCAGACCGTACTGACTCTTAAGGATGGCCGGGTCCAGCAAGTTCGGGTTGGTCAAACTGCTGGTCATCCACCAGTTGCCGCGGTTGCCGACGTAGCTGCCTTCGACCACGAGATCGCGGAAGATTTCGCGCTGCAGGCCGATGGAGTATTGGATCATGCGGGCCGGACGACCGAGGTTCTGGTCGACGACGCCGGGATCCTGGTTGATGGTGCCGGGAGCGGACGGGAACAAGTTGGCACGCAGGTCCGGCCATACCGGCTTCAACGGGATGCCGTTCGATAGGATCATCGATTCGTCACCGAAGCTGGTGTTGGTGGCTTGCTGCGTACGGCCGTTGCCGGTGCCAGTCTGACCCAAAGAGCCGGGGCTCATGGAGTAGCTGATGCCGATGCCGGCGCGCAACACAGTCTTGGAGTCGATCTGATACGCCAAGCCCGTGCGGGGTCCGTAGGCCATCTTGTAGGTCTTGCCGAAGGTGCAGTTGCAAGTTGCTTCGAAGATGGTGGCGCCGGGGTGGCCGCCAGCGTTAGCGTTGGGCAGGGTCGGATCCAGGCTGGGGGCGCGACCGTACTGTTCGTGCGGCGCGGTGAACGCATCCCAACGCAGACCGTAGTCCAGCGTCAGCTTGCGGGTGAGTTTCCAGGTGTCCTGGGCGAACCAGCTATAGAACGCGCGGCCCGAACGGCCGTTGGCTGTCGGTCCAAGCGTTACGGTGTCCACGCGGCCCAGCAGGAAGCTGGCATACGGGAAACCGACGAAGGTGCCGCCCAATGCTTTACCGTTCAGGAACGAGTTCGAGGTCTGGTTCTGCAAGAAGGCAAAGGCACCGTTGGAACTGGTGGTGGGTGCCGTCGGGTAACCTTCCAGGCGGACTTCGCTGCCGAACTTGTAGCTGTGGTTGTCCTTGATCCAGCTGATGGAGGCGTTGAAGGTGGGCTTCAGGAAGCGGCTGCGCGTCTGGCCGCCGGGACCCATCTGGCCCATGCCGCCGTAGGCAGCGGAAGCGCCGGTGCCGTTCAGACCGGTGAAGGTCGGGAAGCGTCCGATCGCGCCGCCCATACCACCAGTGATGCCGAGCTCTTTGGCCGGATCATAACCGATGGTGACGCCGTCGTCTTTGAAGTCGTTGCTCAACAGGCCGGCTCCGAGGTGGAGCAGCATGGTGGGACGCAACGTGTAGTCGACGTTGGCGCGCAGGGTGTAGGATTCGATGAAGGTGCCGCGAGTTGGCTCAATCGTCGCAGGCAGACCGATGCTGGCGCACTGCTGCGCGCACATCGCAACCTTGGTCTCGTTGGTGGACCAGTAGAAGGAGGCCTTCAGCTTGTCGCTCAGCGAGTGGTCCAGCTTGAGGCTGGGGATCGGCGTCAAACGCGTGCTCTGATACGGGTTCAGGTAGTTGGTCACCAGACCGTTGCCGCCGTAGTTCGGTAGCGGGATCAGGTTCTGCACTTTCACTGCGGACGCGTCAAAGCGAGCCGCCGGGATGATGTTGCCCGGGAACAGCGAACGCACACGCAGACCGTTGACGACAGCTTCGGTACGCGGATCGTACACGCCGCCTTCGGGAATCGCATTGCCGTTCGCGTCGAGCATGGTGGTCGCCGCGGTCGGAGAGGTGGTCGGGTTGCCGCTGTTCGGCACGTAACGGCCGGAGAGCAGGCCCGCGAAGTTACCATTGCGGTAGGCAGACACCGGAACCGTGGTGGTGACGTTGTTCACCAATACGGATTCGCGGAACTTTTCATAGTTGAAGTTGAAGAAGGTCTTGTCCTTGCCGTTGTACAGGCCAGGGATCTTGATCGGGCCGCCGATGCTGCCACCGAACGTATGGCGGCGCTGCAAGGGGCGGATCTTGTTGAACGGCTGGGCCGCCCAGACGGCTTCGTTGACCGCATAGTCGAACAACGCGCCGTGGTACTGGTTGCCACCGGACTTGGTGGAGTAGTTGAACAAACCGCCACCCGCCTGGCCGAATTCAGCCGCGTAGTTGGAGGTCTGAATCGCGACTTCCTGGACGGCGTCGACCGAGGGCTGCACCTGCGCTTGGAACGCGGCGCCGGCGGTGTTGTTGGTGATGTCCTGACCGTCCAGCTTGATGGCCGCAGTGTTGTTCGGAGCTCCGTTTACACGGATCACCGAGTTGGCCACAAAGCGAACACCTGTCTGCAACTGCGCGGCAGCGAGAGGATTACGCACGCCGTGCGAGCTGGCCGTTTGCGCGCCCACGCCCAAGATCGGCAGCGAGTTGAGGCTGGCGCTGGTGACGTTGGTGGACACTTCGGCGGTTTCCGTCTTCAGCATGGACGCTTCGGCGGTTACGGTCACGGATTCAGCAGCCGAACCGACTTGGAGAACAATGTCTTCACGAATGGTGCTGGCGGCTTGCACGCCGAGGTTGGAACGGATGAACGTTTTGAAACCCGGAACGGTGACAGTGAGTGTATAAGTACCAATCGGCAACTGGCTGAACGAGTAGTTACCCGTTTCGGTAGTTGCGGCTTGATATTGCGCGCCCGTGCCGGTGTTGGCAAGGACGAGCGGTGCACTGGAGACGACAGCTCCAGCAGGATCGGATACGGTGCCTGTAATGGTTCCGCGATCGGTCTGAGCAAATAGCGCCAGTGCCGAGGCGAGGAACAGGCTTATGTAACGCAACTTCATTAACATTCCCCCCTAAAGGAATTTTCTTGCGACCAGGACCGCCCCAAAAACAGATGCTCCCCCACCGGTTTGCATCTATATATATGTGGCCCAGGCCCAGGGGCAATTATACATCAAATCGACATGAGTGAATAGGGGGCACTTTCGAGTAGAATGGAAGAAGCGGGCGCGTAGCTCAGTTGGTTAGAGCACCTCGTTTACACCGAGGGGGTCCGGGGTTCGAATCCCTGCGCGCCCACCATCCCTTCCTGTTTAACTCCTTGCGATTCTCTGGTTTCCAGTATTCGGCTACCGGATTCGGTAACTACGTACCTCCCGGTCCGTGCCGAATTCCCGAACATCTTAAACCGGCACATCTCCTTCTCTGCGACTCTGGCGAATCCGAACACGCCAGTCACGAATACGAATCCACCGGCGCGCTCTCGGCCGGCTTCGGTTTCGTGAACACTTTAAACGGTGCAGGGTCCAGCCCGCGTACCGGTTTGTTGGTGGCTCGGTTGACCTTCTAATCTGAGACGTCTGTCCGCTGGCTTACGTGCGCGGTTCAGTGCTCGACTTTCCGGCCTTTCGCAGTACGCGGGAGGCCGGTTTTGCTTTGGGCAGGGTGGTCAGACTACGCCGTTCGACCACCTTGACACCGGTCGGATGGCGGTGATACTCTGGACCGGGCTGGGAGCAGGTCTGCGCTCGGCCACAAGTTTCAGTAGTTCAATTTTTCTCCGAGGAGTTGACGTCATGCCCTATACCCTAACGGTCAACGGCCAGTCCAAAACCGTCGACGTACCCGCAGATACCCCGTTGCTGTGGGTGTTGCGCGACGTCCTTGATATGAAAGGCACCAAGTTCGGCTGCGGCATCGCGCAGTGCGGCGCTTGCACGGTCCATGTAAATGGGACGGCGACGCGTTCGTGCGTAACGCCGATCTCGACCGCCTCGGGGAAGGCGATCACCACGATCGAAGGACTTTCGGCGGATGGTTCGCATCCGGTGCAGCGCGCATGGCTGCAAGTAGACGTTCCGCAGTGCGGCTATTGCCAGGCTGGGCAGATGATGTCCGCGTCGGCCCTGTTGGCCAAGACACCGAAGCCGAGCAGCGCGCAAATTGACACGGCGATGAACGGCAATCTATGCCGTTGCGGCACGTATCTTCGTATTCGCCAAGCGATTCAGTTGGCAGCAACCCTCAGCAGCAGCCCCACCAGTGGCGCCGGTAACGCGGCACTCTAAAGGAAAAGGAGACTATCATGAAAAATCAAATTCAACTCGATCGCCGCTCCTTTTTACGCGTAAGCTCGCTGGCCGGTGGCGGCATCATGCTGGGTCTGGCGACCCTGCCGGAAGCCGATGCACAAGGTCCGGGTGGACCGGGCGGAGCCAAGGGCCCTGCCAACAACACGACCAATCCGAATAACTTTATTAAGATCGCCTCCGATGGCACGATCACCATCATCGCGAAGAACCCCGACGTCGGTCAGGGCATCCGCACGATGTTGCCGATGCTGATCGCCGAAGAACTGGACGCGGATTGGAGCACTCTCAAGATTGAGATGACCGATCTGGATGCCACCAAGTACGCGGGCCAGATTGCCGGTGGCAGCACCGCGACTCCGACGAACTGGGTTCCGATGCGTCAGGTTGGTGCGTTGGGCCGTGCGCTCATCGTAACCGCCGCCGCGCAGACTTGGGGCGTTCCGGAAGCTCAGGTCACCACTGAATTGAGCAAGGTGTATCACCGTGCCTCCAATCGCAGTGGCACCTACGGCGAATTTGCCGCGAAGGCCGCGACCTTGCCGTTGCCGGCCGTCGCCGACGTGAAGTTGAAGGACGCGAGCCAGTACAAGATCATCGGCCAACGGCACACGCCGAAGGAACTCCCTGCAATCCTGCAAGGCAAGCCGATTTTCGGTATCGACCAGAAGCTCCCGGGCATGCTGCATGCCGTGTACGAAAAGGGTCCTTCGTTCTGGGCCCAGGCGGGCGCGAACAACCTCGACGACATCAAGAAGATGCCGGGTGTGAAGCACGCCTTCGTCGTGACTCGTCCGGAGCACACCGCAAACGTCATCAATGGCGACACGGCGGGCCTGCAACCTGGCATCGCTATCGTAGCTGACTATTGGTTCCAAGCCAACAACGCTCGCAAGGCGCTGAAGGTCACCTGGAACGAGGTCCCCAAGTTCAGCGGAGCGAACCACACCAGCACCGCCTACGCGACCAACGCCGCGGCGATCGTGAAGGAAGAACCGCACGATGTGACGCGCAATGATGGCGACGTGGTGAAGTCGTTTGCGGATTTGAAGACCAACGGCGGCAAGATCGTCTCGGCCAACTATTCGTACCCGATGATTTCGCACGCTCCGCTGGAGCCGCAGAATTGCACCGCGCACTATCATGACGGCAAGCTGGAATTGTGGTCGAACAGCCAGATTCCGCAGGGCGGCCTCACTCTTGCGGCACAGTCCGCTGAATTGCAACCCGCGCAAGTCACGCTGCACATGGTTCGCGGTGGAGGTGGCTTCGGCCGCCGTCTGACCAACGACTATTGCGCTGAAGCGGGCTACATTGCCAAGCAGGTCGGCGTCCCAGTGAAATTGTTGTGGACGCGCGAAGACGATATGCAGAACGACTACTTCCGTCCGGGCGGCTTCCAATTCCTCACTGGTGGCGTCGACAAGACGGGCAAGCTGGTCGCTTGGCAGAACAAGTTCGCCTCCTACGGGCAGAAGAACGATCCGAACGCAGCGCCGCCGGCGAATGCCAAGGGCAAGGGCCCGGCTCCGCGCATCACGATCGTGGGTTCGGCCGCATTGGGCGGAACCGAATGGCCGCAGCCGTTCGTCGAAAACTACGCGCTCCACACCTACGTGCAACCGCTCGCGGTACGCACGGGTGCGCTCCGCGCACCGGGCAGCAACGCATTTGCGTTCGTCATTCAAAGCTTTGTCGATGAGCTTGCTCATGCGGCGGGCAAAGACCCGGTGCAATTCCGCCTGGACATCCTGGCGAATCCGAAAGCACCGGCTCCTCTCGCTGGGGCCCCCGGCTTCGGTGGTGGTGGTTTCAACGCGGAACGCGCCGCGGGCGTGGTTCGCAAGGTGGCTGAGATGTCCAACTGGGGCAAAACGAAGCTGCCGAAGGGCCAAGGCATGGGCGTGGCGTTCCACTGGAGCCACAACGGCTACTTTGCCGAAGTGGCGCACGTAACGGTCAACAACAAGAAACTTAAAGTCAACAAGGTTTGGACCGCGGCTGACGTAGGCTCCACTATCATCAATCCTTCCGCTGCCGAGAACATGTGCCAGGGCGCCATTGTCGACGGTATGGGGGCGATGATGGGCCAGGAGATCACGTTGGTCAACGGTCGGGTGCAACAGAAGAACTTTGATACGCACCCGCTGCTTCGCATGGCCGCCGCTCCTGCGGCGATCGAAATCGCTTGGGTCAAGAGCAACAATAGCCCGACCGGTCTCGGCGAGCCGTCCTTGCCGCCAGTCATACCGGCTATTGCCAACGCCATCTTCGCAGCCACGGGCGACCGCGTCCGTGACCTGCCGATCAGGAAGTCTGGTTATAGCTGGGCGTAGTTTTTCCGAAGTAGATTCATAGGGGTGGGCCGAAAGGCTCACCCCATTTTCTTGATCTATTTTCGGTCGGGTGAAATTGCTAAGGATGTTAAAGGACCAACAATGAAGATACCCACTCGTTTACACCATACCGCCTACGTGACGCGTGACATGGAAGCGACGCGCCATTTTTACGAAGACATCATTGGGATGCCGCTGATCGCGACTTGGAGCGAAGCCGACGAACTCTTCGGCAAGATGCGTGTCTATTGCCATTGCTTCTTCGGCATCGAAGACGGCGGAGCACTGGCCTTCTTCCAATTCGCCGACGCGGATGACGCC
The DNA here is from genome assembly GCA_943328975.2 of Bordetella parapertussis. Taxonomy (GTDB): domain Bacteria; phylum Acidobacteriota; class Terriglobia; order Bryobacterales; family Bryobacteraceae; genus Palsa-187. The sequence goes on from CALQCC020000016.1 coordinate 70,507, forward strand.
GCTGAGTTCGGTCCGAAAATGCCGGGCTCGCCGTTTCACCACATTGCGTTGAACGTCGACACGAAGCTGCAGGCCGAGGTGGAACAGCGGCTCAAGGATAACGGCTTCAAGGAGCCCCAGTACTACATTCTGGAGCACGGGTATTGCCGGTCCATCTATGTGACTGACCCCAACGGGATGATCCTGGAACTGTGCGCCGATGAAGCCAGCTTGGCGGCTGGCAACGAGGCGCGTAAGGCGAGCGCCCATGACGTCCTGAAGCGTTGGCTCGCGGGCGACCACAAGTCGAACAATACCTACCGCCCTGAAGGTTCGCACGTCTAGAGATATACCTCCGTAGATTCGCGCACTTAATCGGGGTTGGGTCAAACGGCCCAACCCCATTTTCTTTGTCTGCGGGAAATCGCGGAAAAGGGCAAAGAATCGCGCTGTTTTCCTGGTACTTCGCGTGCATGCATCCGGCGCATGAAGATTCCTACGCGTCTGCACCACACCGCCTATGTAACCCGCGACATGGAGGCCACGCGGCACTTCTACGAAGACATCATCGGCATGCCGCTCGTGGCCACCTGGTGCGAGTCCGACGAGCTTTTCGGCAAGCTCCGCACCTACTGCCACTGCTTCTTTGGCCTGGATGATGGGAGCGCGCTGGCGTTCTTCCAATTCGCCGATCGCGAGGATGCGGACCAGTTCGGCCCCACGATTCCGGCGTCGCCGTTCCATCACATCGCCGTCAACGTGGACCCGAAGCTGCAACTGCAGGTCGAGGAACGCCTGCGTGCGGCTGGGTATAAGGAGCCGCAGTTTTACGTCCTGGAACACGGCTATTGCCGGTCGATTTACGCGACCGATCCGAACGGCATGATCCTGGAGCTATGCGCCGATGCGCCCGAAGTGGCGGCGGGCAACGAGGCTCGGCGGGTGAGTGCGCATGCGGATTTGAAGAGGTGGCTGGGCGGGGATCACCACTCCAATAACACGTATCGCTACGAGGCCAACCATCACGCGTGAGGACGAGTCTACTTCAGCACGCGGATACGGTGGGCTTCGCTGTCGGCGACGTAGAGTACTCCGTTGGCGAAGAGCACTCCGTGTGGACGATTTAGGCCGCACTGGAGTGGGTCACCGTCCGCTCCGTCGCCGAGTTTGCCGGTTCCGAGCACGGTCGTGATGATACCAGTTTTGAGGTCCACTTTACGGATGGCGTGGCTTTCCGTATCGGCGATGTAGAGGCTGTCGCCCGGTCCGTATGCGAGTCCCTTGGGGCCGGCCAAGCGAGCCGCGTTGCCGGTGGCTGAGCCCCCGAAGGTCGCGTTGAGTGCGGGTCCGGCATCGCCGGTGAATCCCAGTTGTCCGGTGCCTGCGACGCGCTTGTAGGTTTTCGTCGCGGCATCGATGCGCAGGATCGAGTTACCTTCGCGCAGGGCTAGATACAGGTCGCCGGCGGGGGACACGATAAACGTCCTTGGACCGGTTACTGGGGTCCCCGCTACGCTAGACCCATCCGGGGTCGGCTTCGTCTCGCCAGTGCCCGCCCAGGCCTCAATAATGCCGGTATCCAGATGCAGGCGGCGGATGCGATGGTTGCCGATGTCGCAGATCAGCATGGTGCCGTCGCGGTCCAGGAAAATGCTGTGCGGCTGGTTCAGCACGGCCATGGTTCCCGGTCCGCCGTCGCCGGAGAAGCCCGCCTTGCCGGTGCCTGCGACCGTGGAGATGATGCCGGTCTTCATGTTGACCTTGCGGATGACGTTGTTGTCGCGCTCGGCGAAATAGAGGTCGCCGTTTTTGTCGAAGAGGATCTCGTGCGGAGCGGCGATGGTCGCTTCGGTGGCGGGCCCGCCGTCGCCGGTGTAGCCGCGCTGGCCGGTGCCTGCGATGGTCGTCATCTTCTTCGTGGTCAGGTCCAGGCGGCGGATGCGCTGGTTGCCGAGGTCGCAGAAGTACAACGCTCCGTCGGGACCGATGGTCATGCCGTAGGGATTATTTACTTGTGTGTCGGAGAATCCGGCCACACCCGTGCCAACCAGGGTGGAAACGGAAGCAGCGGACAAGGCTGTCGCCAAGGCGAGAAGCGCGGCAAAAATCTTCATGGATACTACTCTAGCCGAACTACTGGGGCTGTTGCGGAGCCCGCAGGCCACACCATTCCTCGCACAGCAGAATGGAGTTGGGCGGGTTGTTCAGCATGTACTTCAGGTTGGCGACGCCCAGCAGGCGTTCCGGTTCCGCAGGCAGCCGGTCGCGCAAGGTGGAGATATCCTGCGATGTCTCATATTGCACACCGCCGACCGAGTAGCTGTAGAAAAGCGTGGCTTCGTCGAACCCGGTGATGTAGGCCTCGCCCAGGCGGCCGCGTTGATAGATTTCCAGCCGACGCCGGCGTTCCCGTTTCGCAGCGTTCTCAAAGAAGCGGAGGAGGATCTTCATCCTTAACGGGCAGCAGGTACGTCTTTGTTGAATGCCTTGGCGTAGTCCTTGAGGAACTGCTCCAAGCCGCGATCGGTCAGGGGGTGGTCGAACAGCGAGTTCATGACCTTGAACGGCATGGTGCCGACGTGGGCTCCGGCCTTGGCCGAATCGATGACGTGGTTGACGCTGCGCAGAGAGGCGGCGAGTACTTGCGTCGAGAAGCCATAGTTCTTGTAGATGGTGCAGATGTCGCGGATCAGGGCCATGCCGTCCCACCCGGTGTCGTCCACTCGGCCGACGAAGGGGCTGATGAAGTAGGCTCCGGCCTTGGCCGCGAGCAGCGCTTGTCCAGCGGAGAAACACAGCGTGACGTTTACGCGGATGCCTTCCTTGCTCAGGATGGAGCAGGCTCGGATGCCATCACGGGTTAGCGGCACCTTCACGACGATGTTCTTGTGGATGGCGGCCAACGGGCGGCCTTCCTTGAGCATGCCTTCGGTGTCGGTCGCGACGACTTCGGCGCTGATGTCGCCGTCGACAATTTCCGTGATCTGGCGGATCTGTTCGGCGATGGGGATGCCTTCCTTGGCGATCAGGGAAGGGTTGGTGGTGCAGCCGTCGAGGATGCCCCAGCTGGCTCCGGCTTTCAGTTCTTCTAGATTGGCAGTGTCGAGAAAGAATCGCATGTAAGCTCCTGGCGCGGGCGCCTGCTCGGCTCGACGAAGGTCCGGCAAGGGCGCTTGGCGGCGCATCGGCCAGCCGCGTCCACCCGCAGCTAAAGTATAGCATCGGCTGGAGAAATTGCGATATAATGACGATGAGTTCCTGTAACGGATGAGCTTACTTCCCATACCTGCATTCTTCGCCCCCCTTGGTAGCCCGACCCTGACCGATCAGGTTCTTGCGTCGATGTTCGATGACACCTTCAAGGGTATTCACCACTTGGCGCCTTTCGACTACGCGATTCTGGTGCCGTATTTCACGGTCCTGATCATTCTGTCGTTTTACGGGCTGCACCGTTACAAAGTCATTCACGAGTATTTCAAGCACAAGAAGAAGTTCCAGGCGCAGACGGTTGTTCCGTTCGCCGAACTTCCCCGGGTCACCATTCAGTTGCCGATTTATAACGAGCGCTTTGTGGTGGAGCGGCTGCTGGAAGAAACCACCAAGATGGATTATCCGGCGCACTTGATCCAGTTTCAGGTGCTCGACGATTCCACGGACGATACGCATCCGTTCACGGAAGCTCTGTGCCGGGAATATGCCGAGGCCGGCTTCCCCATCCAATACATTCATCGCACCAATCGCTACGGCTACAAAGCGGGCGCGCTGGAGAACGGGCTGAAGACGGCCACCGGCGAATTTGTCGCTGTATTTGATGCCGACTTCGTTCCGCCTCGCGATTTCCTGCAGCGCACGGTGCACCACTTTACCGATCCGAAGATCGGCATGGTGCAAACCCGCTGGACCTATTTAAACCGCCATTACAACGTGTTGACCGAAGTCCAGGCGATGCTGCTGGACGGACACTTCGTGCTGGAGCATGTGGCTCGCTGCGGCGGCGGACTATTCTTCAACTTCAACGGCACTGCGGGGATCCTGCGGCGGTCCATGATTGAGGACGCGGGTGGTTGGCAGCATGACACGCTGACCGAAGATTCGGATCTCAGCTATCGCGCGCAGCTCAAGGGTTGGCGCTTTGCGTATGCTCCGGATGTGGAATGCCCGTCGGAGTTGCCGGTCGAAACTTACGGGTTCCAAGTGCAGCAGTCGCGTTGGGCGAAGGGTTTAACGCAGGTCGCGATCAAGTTGCTGGCCAAGATCCTGAAGGCCGACCTGCCGTTCAAGGTTAAGCTGGAAGCGTTTTGCCACCTGACGCCGAACATTTCTTACCCGCTGATGATCGTGGTGAGCGCGCTGATGCTACCGGTCATGATCGTGCGTTTCTACATGGGCTGGTTTGAGATGTTGATAATCGATATGCCGCTGATCATCGCGTCCTTCTGGTCCATCTCCTTGTTCTACGTTGTCGCGCAACGCGAGTTATATCCGAAGACGTGGAAGCGCAGCATTCTGTTCCTGCCCGCGCTGATGGCGGCTGGTGTCGCCCTGACCTTGATCAACGCTCGGGCTGTGTTCGAAGCGCTGATCGGGTATCAAACCGCTTTCGCCCGCACGCCGAAGTATGCGATCGGTGGTCAGAAGACGAAGAACGCCAATACCGAATATCGCAGCCGTAGCGGATGGTTGCCATACATGGAACTCGCGGCAGGGACCTTCTTTGTCGGCATGATCGCTTACGCCATCGAGTCTTACAACTTCCTGGCGGTCCCTTTCCTGCTGCTGTTTGTCGGTGGTTACTACTGGGCCGCGGTCACCACTCTTTGGGCCGAGTATCAGGGCAAGCTGGCCTTTGAACGCGCTCGCGAACTGGCATCTGAGCAGGCTGAAGCTTAAGCCAGCTCCGCTTGGACCTTCTTGGTCAGCCCTGCGCGCACCAATTCATAGGAACGAGTCAATCGCAGCTTCAACTCTGCTCTAGGCATCGCATCTTCGTATTCCAGCGCGACCCACTTGGCTCGAGCCAAGTACGGCGCGGGGATGATCCCCGGTCGCTCCAGTAATTCGTCAAACTCTGCCGGCGTGCACTTGAAGCCAACTCCAGCATCCGCTTGATCTGCGTTGGTGGCTGCGTACATCTTGCCATCGATTTTAAATAGCAGCGTCGAGCCCCACTGGATTTGTTCGGTGGTGTGCGGCAGGGACAGGCAGTGGGCTCGCAGCCAAGCCAGGTTCATTTGAGCTCCACAATGGTGGAGCCGCCCCCACCCTCTTCCGGAGGAGCCACGTAATATCTGGCGACGTGCGGATTCTGCGCGAGCAGGTCGGACACAGCGCGCTTCAAGATCCCCATGCCGTGGCCGTGGATGATGCGCACACGTTCCACTTCCGCCATCGCGACGGTATCGAGGAACTTATCGAGTACACTGCACGCTTCCTCCGCTCGCTGTCCCACCAGGTTGATTTCGCGGAAGTTGCCGCTGTAGCTGGGTCCTTGTACGCGGAATCCAGCGGGCTTGGTCGCCGCAGCCGCCGGAGCCAGGATCTCCTCTACGTCGCTTTCGGGAACTTGAATCTTGAGGAAACCGGCTTCGACCTCAATGCCGCCGTTGTCCAGAAGCCGTCGCACAGTCGCCGGCGTACGGATGCCCTTGAGGCGTACTCTGACGCCTTCCGCCAGCTTCAACCGGGGCGGGGCAGCGGGACCCGTGGGCGTCTTCACTGTGGGTGGAGCAATCTCCGAAACAGACTCCTGATATTCACGCCGTGTCTTGGCGATACGAGCTTTACCCTTCTGGCTCAACTCGTCGATGGTTTCATGCGCACGTAGTTCAAATTCAGACGCGAGCTTCGCGGCTTGTTGATCCACCTCGCGGAGCTTCTGCGAATACTTCTTCTCCCAGGTTGTTTCGAGCGCGGCCTCGCGAGCATCTAACGCGGCTTTCTCCGTGGCGAGTTGCGTGCGCTCCGCCGTGAGTTCTTCCAGCTTGCGATTCAGTTCGGCGATGAAGTGGGCCACGTCCCGTTCGGTGTTGCTCATGCGGGAGCGGGCTTCTTGGATCAGCCACGGCTCCAGGCCCAAGCGGCTGGCGATGTCGAGTCCGGCTGATTTCCCCGGAGCGCCGACGCGCAGCACGTAGGTCGGAGCGAGCGTTTCGTCGTCGAAGCCCATGGACGCGTTCAGCACTCCGGGGGTTGAGGCTCCGTACACTTTCATCGCCATCAAATGCGTGGATGCGACGGTGTACGCGCCGCGATGGCGGAAGGCTTCCAGGATGGTGACGCCCAGTGCGCCGCCTTCTTCTGGATCCGTGGCGCGTCCGAGTTCGTCCATCAATACGAGGGAATCCGAGGTCGCGTGCTCCAGCATGGAGCGCACTGCGACAATGTGCGAGGAAAAGGAGCTGAGGCTTTCCGCCAGGGACTGATGATCGCCGATATCGGCCAGTACTTGATCGAACAACGGGAACTCGGCTTCCTGCGCAGGTACTGGGAGCCCCGCGTGTGTCATCAAGGCGAGCAGTCCAACGGTCTTCAGCGCCACCGTCTTGCCACCGGTATTCGGACCGCTGATGAGCAGCGTCCTCTGTTGATCGTGCAGCTCCACCGACATCGGCGTGACTCGGCCTCGCGACTTGCGCAAGATGTCTTCGAGTAACGGATGCCGCGCCGCTCGCAGAACAATCCGCTCCCCTAGCTTCGGAATGCAGCAACCGAAGTCGACCGCGAACTCGGCTTTGACGAAGAGTAGCTCCAGGCGTCCCAGGGCCACGGCGGCTTCCGAAATCTCTTTCGAGTGCTCTCGCAACTTGCCGCTGAACTCGCGCAAGATGCGATGCACCTCGCGCAGTTCTTCCTCGTGCAATCGCACCAGTTCATTGTTGAGTTGGATGGTTTCCAGCGGCTCGACGAAGACGGTTTGCCCGGATCCGCTGGAGCCGTGGATGACGCCATCGACGCGCCGTTCACGGCCCGTGACGACAGGTACCACCCAGCGGTCATTACGCATGGTGATGAAGTCTTCTTGCAACGTCCCGTCTTCGCGATGCGCGCGCAGGAAGCGTTCGAGCGACTGCTCGATCTGTTTGCGCTGCCGATCTGCTTCTTTGCGAAGACGACCAAGGGCGACGCTGGCGTCGTCAGACAGCGTTCCGTCTGGGAGAACCTTGCCACGCAAGTCGTGCGCCAAGTCGCGTAGGTCCGCGATCTGTCCAGCGTGTACGGCCAGTCGTGGAAACCGGGCAGCCGACGTCATGATCTGCGTCCGCACTTCCGACGCAACATCGAGCAAGCGCGCTAATTGGTAGATCTCCGTGCCGTCGAGCGTGATGCCTTCAATACGCAGACGCGCCGCGAGCATTGTCGGATCGCCATCGAAATCAAAGCGCAAGCGGGCAGCAGAGCCGCGAGCAGAGGCCTGCGGATTCGACGCTGCGCGCAAATACTCGACCGCCTCTGACGCATCCGCTAATGCGTCGTTAATTACGGTTCGATCGGTCACCGGTTCCAGCTTCGCCAGTTCCGCGCGACCGATGGGACTGCGTAGATAGCGCCCCAGCAACGCCCGTAACTGTTCAAACTCAAGTACGCTTTCGCAATGCACGCGTGTACGCCTCTTCGATGACGGAGAGAGTTCCCTCTGTCATCTTGTAATCTTTCAGCCGCGCTCGCGGCACCCATTCCACTCGCGACACGTCGTCGCCCGCTTGCATCGTGCCGCCTTCTACCTTGCAGATGTAGTCGGCTAACAAGTAGTGATACTCGGCACGGCCCTTCGCGTCGCGCATGATGCGCTGAAACAATCCGTAGAACTCGACTGGCTTCACGCGCAGTCCCGTTTCTTCCAGTACTTCTCGCGCGACGCCTTCTTCCAGTGTTTCACCGGTCTCCAGCAATCCGCCCGGTAGCGACCAGTAGCCTTTGAGTGGATTGCCGCCGCGCTCCACCAATAGGATGGGCCCGCGCCGTCCGGGTCCACGAAATATCAACGCCCCCACACCCGGCAACGGATGTTTCGGATATCTACGGGAGATAGGACACCACTCCCTTCACGCCCAGTTCGACGCGATACACCGAGGTGCGCGTGGTGACGTAGAGCGATTGAAAGTTCACATCGCCGAACGTCAAGTTGGAAGGCTGCTCGCCCAGGTGAATGGTGCGCAACAGTTCACCCTTCGGGGAATAGGCGAATACCTCGCGCGCGGCGACATAGATGTTGCCTGCTACGTCGGTACGCACGCCACCGGGAGCGCCTTCGATCTTCGAAATTGTTACGTGGTCGTTCGAGGCCGCGCCGTCTTTATCCAAGTCGAAGGCGTGTACCGTTTGTGTATCGGAGTCCGACACGAAGAGGAGCCTTCCGTTCTCGGAAAGCGCGATGCCGTTCGGGCGAGTCGTCCAGCGCGCGATGGCGGAAAGCTCACCTTTCGGCGTGACGCGAAACACGCCGTAGAAGCCGAGTTCCTTTGAGTCTTGCTGTTCGCCGAATGCAGGATCGGTGAAGTAGATGTTGCCGTCACGGCGGACCACGATGTCATTTGGAGCGTTTAGTTTCTTGCCCTCGAAGCGCTCAGCCACAACTTCCATCTTGCCCTTCCGGTCCGTACGCGTGATGCGCCGGGCGCGCGGTTCGGCCACATACATGTTGCCCTTGCTATCGAACGTGGTCGCGCTGATGCCGCCCGCGTGGCTCGCCACCTCAGAGGGAGCTGACTTGCCTGGCGTGAGGCGTAGTTGACGATCCGTGGGCGTGTCGCTGAAAAGTAGTGTGTCGTCCGGGGACCAAGTAGGGCCGTTCAAAAAGCGAAATCCTGAGGCCACGCGCTCTACCAACACTTCTCCCTGTTGCTGGGCGAATAGGCTCGCCGCGATCGCAAACAGAAGAAGCCTGGGCAGCATGACGATTACTTTTTAACCAGCGCGCTCGCGAAGTAGACGGACTCCTGCCCAGCTTTCCACTTGATGTTGCATCCGATGCTCGGGATCTGTGTGGCGCTCGGTTGCTGGCCAGCGAGCAACGCGTCCATCGCGGCGCGCAGGTCGCGGCCGTCGACGGGAATCTGATTGCCCGGCCGGCTGCCGTCGATTTGTCCGCGATACGCCAGGCGATGCTCCGCGTCGAAGAGGAACAAGTCGGGCGTGCACGCGGCCGTGTATTGCTTCGCCACGGACTGTGTCTCATCGAAGCACAGCGGAAAGGTGAAGCCCAGTTCTTCCGCCATCTTCTTCAGGTTCGCGGGAGAATCCGCGGGATACTTTTCGGCATCGTTCGCAGAGATCGCGATGATGTCCACTTTGCCCGCATAGTCCTTGCCGATGCGCGCCAACTCTTGACGCACGTGGATCACATACGGGCAGTGCGTGCAGATGAACATGACCAGCAGCGGTTTACCGGAGCGAGCAGGGGAAATCGTCTTGCCGGTGCAAACATCGGGTAATGCAAAGGCCGGGGCAAGCGTGCCCAGATCCATCATTGTTGAAGCTGTTAACGCCATAAAGGTCCTTCAAAAACTATAGCGAATCGCCAGCGATGCGTAGGAATTCCTTCTGTACTGGCCAAGGAAGTCGGCAATGTTGCCGCGAATCCACGCTGCGCCTGCGGTGGTGCGCCAATGCTGTCCGCTCGCGTGCGTGTACTCGTAGCGCACAAAGGATCCGTTGGCGCGGATGGCCGTTTCGATCGCCATGCTGCGATTCGCGTCAATGGTGAGTCCCGCGCGACCGACGAAAGATTTGGCGATGCCACGATCGGCCGCGAACTGCAAAGGGTTCTCGGGTTCGCGTGTCGTGTAACTGCCCGCATAGCCGCCCACGAACGACCATTCGCGCACGAACCGCTCCACTTGTAAGACGTACAACACATATTCCTGAGCACCGGGCGTCGACGACGTCAGATACGCGGCTTCGCTCTTTACGGTGAACCATGAGAGAGGAACAGCGATGTCTCCGCCGTAAAGCCGCAGCCTCGGATACGTTCGTTCCAGTAGGACGGATGGCGGAAGGCTCTTCGCGAGGCTTGCGTCGAATGATGGTAGATTCTGCCGTCCATCGAAGTAGCTCAGCGAATATTCATAGCCCGATGCGACGTGATTCCATCGGGCTCCGTACTGCGACCCGCCGGGGTAGCGCGCTCCGCCATCGGTGATGCCGATTCCTGCGGCCTCTTGCGGAAGTGACGTCCAACGTTGATTGAGCAACGGGGTGCGACTGGGTGTGAAGAGTGGCTGCCAGACGACGTCGAGCGTGTTCGGTCCGGATTCATAGGTAGCGCGCACAGCGTTGACGCCAAGGAAATCCGTGTCGACGACGCTCGATAAATAGTCCTTCGGCGCGAAGCGATCCGTCGGATTGAGAATGTCCGTCTTGCCCCAACGGATGAACTGCCGTCCGACCTCCGCCGTGAACTTACCGCGGTGCAGTGTCGCGCTCATGCGTCGCATGGACAGCGCGGGGCGCGTGATGTTGTGGCCGTCGGTATCAAGATCGAAGGTTCGGGCCACCTGACGGTGTGTGTCCGTGCGGGCGTCGAACGAACTGGAAATGGTGAGCCACGGAGCCGCCGTATAGTCGCCCTCCCAGCGCAGTAGGGCGTCGCCCACGACGTGTCCGCTGTCGCTCGGCGCGCTCTGCGGATACGCGAGGGCGCGCGTTTCGATGAATCCACGCTGCGTGAAACTCTGGGCCAGCAAGAGCGTCGCCAGTGCGCCCGCCGCGATCATAAGCCGCGCCGCAGGGATTGCAACGTAAACTCGTCGTCCTTCAGCGGGAGGTTGTATTCGAGCTTGTCGTACTTCAAAATCGTCCGGCTATTGCGGCGCATGTCCAATACTTCGGTGGTGCGGGCCGTCCAGATATTCTTGACCTGCGCGTAGTCCTTGTAGTCGATCACGCGGACGAGGCCCTTCGCATCGTAGGCTTCTACCTTCTGGAACGTATAGTTGTCCTTCTTGATCCAAAAGTAGGAGTACGTGTATTGTGACTTCTTGCGAGGTCGCGATTCAATCTTCCACGTGACACCTTCGTCGGCCAACAGCTTGAACTCGTACTGCTCCACGTCGCGCTCTTCCAGGTCTTCAAAACTGAAATCCGTGCCGAAGAAACGCGTCGAGCGGTCCTGCAGCGCGATGCGCTGGTCGCGCCCGATGTTGGGTCGCCACATCCATTGGTCGCTGGCGCGATCCGGATGATTCACGATCAACATGCCTACGCCTTTCACGTCCGCGGGCGCGGTGAATTGTAAGCGAGCCTTGCTGTCCCCAAACGAGCCGATGCGCAAATAGGTCCAGCTCTTCGTGGCCACGCGATTGCCGGCGCCGATCACTTCCAGCGTGCCTTCGTAGCGTTGTGAGGTCGAGAATTGCCGCTTCTGGACCTCCGTGATAATCTGGCGCGGGTCTTGTGCCAGTGCCGCGCACGCCGTCAATAGGGCTGCGAGAAGTAGCTTACTCATATTCCAGTGCCTCTACTAATGATCCCCGAACTGCGCTCTCCGCTGGTCCCAGGGCTGCGATAAATGCCGCACCGAGGATGATGGGCATCATGACCAACACCATCTGGAACGGAAATGCGTAGCCGATCTCAACGCCAATCAAGTCTCGCCGGGCCACTTCGACGCTGTAATAAAGCTGCACCGCGCCCAGCACGAGCCCGAGCCCCAAGCCGATCACGCCAATGGCGACCGCCTCCATCCAAATGGTGTGACGGATCTGATTGCGCAATCCACCCACCGCTTGCAGCACTCCCAGCTCGCGCCGGCGGTCGGTGATCGAAACCGTGAGGGCGTTCACGATGCCGAGAATTGCGACGAGCACCGCGACGGCGATCTGAACGTAGGTGAGTCCGAACCACTGATCGGTAATTCGAATGACGAAATCGCGAACGTCTTTGTTGGTCAAGACAAACAGCCGTTGGTTCGCTCCGTACGTGGTGAGGATTGTCTGGCGAACTTTCGCTTCCTCGGCACCGGGCTTCAGATAGATGCGATACACGTTTACAGAATCATCGTGCCATGCCTTGATATAGACGGCGCGATCCATCAGGATGCTGCCCTGCTGGTCCGAAAAATCACGCACAATGCCGAGGATCGGCAGGTGCAACGTTTCCGAGGGCCCTGCGATTTCCAGCACCTCGCCGAAGCGAGCGCCGTGCAGGCGGGCGAAGTTTTCGGACGCGATCACGCCGCGTCCCGCAGCAGCCTCGCGGTACATCGTCGTTTCGTCGCCTTCCACAGGCGGCAACTTCGCGTGCCGTTCCAGCGAAGAGATGTCGAGTGCGACCACCATGATCGGAACTCCCTTCACGGGCAGTCGCACACTACGAACGAACTGCACTTCTTCGACGCCTTCCACTGTACGCAGCCCTTCGCCCAAAGAGGCGGGGAAGACGAAGCTACGCGCGGTGACGCTTTCGGCGGTTGTGACAAACAGGTCGGGATTCAGCGCGACTCGCATCCATTCCGCGAGCGAATCGTAGCTCGCGCGGGCCAAGCCCCCCAACGAAATCACGAGCGCGAGGGATAACATCAACGCCGTGATCGTGCCTGAAGTGCGGCGCGGCGATTGGATCAAACTATCCGCCGCGAGTGTTCCTTCTACTGGTCGCATCCAGGCCATGGCAGGGCGAAGGGCCTTTGCAAACCACAAGGACATTGCGGGCGAGAGCAACACCGCTGTCAGGATCGCGAGCAAGTAACCGCCATAGAACATCCAGCCGACGTTACTGAACAGAAATGCAACCATCGAAGCTGCCGCGCATGCTAGAGCCCAATGCCGTCGCGTTCGATTTTCGCCGGCGCTCAACGATTGTGCCCGACCCTTTTGCAGCGCCTTCACTGGATCGACGCCCGCGGCGCTGCGAGCAGGCAGTACGGCCGCGATCAAACTCGTCGCCAGTCCCATCGCTGCTGCTGCCCCGAGCAACCACGGCTCTGGACTCACTTCGCTTGCGCCTTGAGCGACTCCGTAAACTTCCGATAGCAGGCCGCCAATGTATCCGGCCATGCCGCGCGCCATAGCGATCCCAAACAAGATGCCGAGGGCTGTGCCGATGAGTCCTGAAATCGCACTCTCGGTCAAGAACAGCGTGCGAATTTGTCCGCGTGTCGCACCCAATGCCCTTAGAATGCCGATCTCCGATCGCCGCTCCGTTACTGCGATGGCGAAGGTGTTGTAGATGATGAACATTCCGATGAACAGTGCGAACACACTGGTCAGGTTGGATGCGAGGGCATAGATGCTAGACGTGGCTTCGAACTGCTGTCCGCGCGAGCTAGGTGGTTCCACTTGGAAGCCGGGTCCCAATAGCGCTTTAATCTTGGGGATCGCTGCGTCGATGGAGACCCCGTCTTCCAGCGCAAGATCCACACGGTCGAACTTGAAGCCCCGGCCGAATACTTTCTGCGCCGCGTAGATGTCCATGATCGCCAGGCTGCCACCGAACGCCGTCGCGAGCCCCCCGGGCTTCATGATGCCGCGCACGGTGAAAACCTGATCGCCCTGCATGGTCCGCATCGGGATCTTTGCACCGGTGGTGATATGGCGTTCGTCGGCGAACGTTTTCGTGATGATGATTGAATCTGCTTGCGCCAGAAAAATGAGCGGATCGTCAATCGCATCATCGGTGCCCTCAAGATCGTAGTTGCGTAGACTGCGGTCGCCCAGCATGTCGACGCCGAGGATCAAGAGGTTGCCCTGGCCGGTATTCGCTGCGGCTTCGATGACGGGGGCCGCTGCGCGCACTTCGGGTAGCGTGCGGACCTTCTCCAGTACGTCCTCTTCAAAGCCCGCTTCGCCCGAGGATATCTGAATCTGCGTCGAGCCCGCGATGCGGTCGATAGTTTGATGGAACGCCGCAAGGACGCTTTGGTTCGCCGTGTGCATCCCGACGAACACCGCGACACCGAGCACGATGCCAGCCATCGTAAGGAGGCTCCGTAAGAGATGTTTGCGTGCGTAAGGCCAACTGATGAGGCGTAGCAGGATCACCGGCGCACGTCCTGGAACACTTTGCCGTCGCGAATATGAATCGTGCGCGGGCAACTTTCCGCCACTGCCTTGTCATGGGTGACGATCAATACCGTTGCGCCGAGCCGGCTATGCAGATCGTGGATCAGTTTTAAGATTTCGACGCCGGTGGTGGTGTCGAGATTGCCCGTCGGTTCATCGGCCAACAGGATGGGAGGATAAATGCTGAGGGCTCTTGCTATGGCCACGCGCTGCCGCTCGCCGCCGGACAATTCATCCGGCAAGTGCTCGACGCGAGCACCCAAGCGAACCAAGTCTAATAACTCCCGGGCTCGCTCCTCTACTTTTTTGCGAGGCCAACCGCGCAGGTGTAGCGGGAGGGAAACGTTCTGCAGGCAAGACAGCGTGGGCAACAAGTTGAAGAACTGGAAAATGAAACCGATCTTGTCGCGCCGAACCCGAGTCAATTCGTCGTCACTGAGCTGAGACAGTGTCTGGCCATCGAGCTCGACTTCGCCTTCACTGGCTCGATCCAACCCGCCGATCAAATTCAGCAACGTCGATTTCCCCGAGCCAGAGGGCCCGATAATCGACGCCATCTCCCCGCGCGCAATCGTCAGGTCGATATGGTCAAGCGCAGTTACCTTCCGCTTGCCGTCAAAAGTTTTGGAAACGCCGCGTAGCGTGATCACCTACTTTCTATGATGCCGCACGGCAGCAACATGGCGCAGAAAGGATGCGACAATCATGGGTTCTATGCGAATTGGGGTCGATGCTGGGGGCACCTTCACGGATTTCGTCGTGCTGCACGACGATGGGCGGCTGGAGACGTTCAAGTTGCGATCCAACCCGAGGTCTCCTGCCGACGTGATCCTGGCCGGTTTGCGTCGAGCATCGGCTGGCGAGCGCGCCGACGTCGTTCACGGCTCAACCGTGGCGACCAACGCTCTATTGGAGCGCAAGGGCGTTCGCATGGCGTTCGTCACGACAGCTGGGTTCGAGGATCTACTCGAAATTGGCCGCCAGAATCGACCCGAACTGTACAATCTAACGCCGTCGCCGCGAGACCTGCTCATCCCTCGCGATCTGTGCTTTGGCGTGAAAGAGCGGGCCTACCACGATGGAACTATCGCGCTACGTCCGTCGGCTGCAGAATTGACGCGTCTTGCTGCGAGAGTGAAGCGCTCCGGAGCCAAGGCGATCGCGATTTGCTTCCTGCACTCCTATCGCAATCCAGCCAACGAACGAGCGGTCGCGAAAGCTCTCGCGAGGGAGGGCGTCTACGTGTGCGCCTCTCACGACATCAGTCCCGAGTTCCGGGAATACGAACGCGCGTCCACTACCGCAGTCAACGCCTACGTTGGTCCATTGATGGACGCTTACCTGCGCGATCTGGAACGCGCCCGCGGTTTCCGAATCGCGATCATGCAATCGAATGGAGGCTTCCTCTCCGCGCGCGACGCCCGCCGCCACGCGGTCCGTACTGTTCTCTCTGGACCGGCTGGTGGTGTGATCGGAGCCATGGGCGCCGCACGGTCCAGCGGATTCCGCCGCGTCCTCAGCTTCGACATGGGTGGAACATCGACCGACGTCAGCTTGATGGATGATGCCCCGAGCGAGACAACGGAAGCGATCATTGATGGGTTGCCCATTCGCGTTCCGATGCTCGATATCCACACAGTGGGCGCGGGCGGCGGTTCCATAGCGCGCGTGGATGCCGGTGGCTTGTTGCGCGTCGGTCCGGAAAGCGCTGGAGCCGATCCAGGTCCTGCGTGTTACGGAAAGGGAGTGGAACCCACGGTGACGGACGCGCACGTTGTTCTGGGGCGCATCGAAGCGCTGCTGGGCGGAGCCATGCCCATTGATCCAGCTCGCGCCGCCGCGGCAGTGGACCGTGTCGCGAGGCATCTCAAGATGACGCGCGAGGCCGCCGCAGCCGGGATTATCCGCGTCGCCAACGCGAACATGGAACGCGCGATTCGAGTCGTCTCCGTCGAACGAGGGTACGATCCGCGTGACTTTTCGCTGGTCGCCTTCGGAGGCTGTGGAGGACTGCACGCATGCGAGATCGCGGAAGAGCTCGGCATGAAGACTGTGATTGTTCCTCAACATGCGGGCGCGCTCTCGGCCCTGGGCATGTTGATGGCGGACGCTGTGCGCGATTATTCCGCCGGTGTGCTGGGCCGCTCTGATCTTGAAGCGGAATTCAATAAACTGGAGCGCCGCGCTCGGCGTGAATCGCGGGATGCGACCATCGAGCGCAGCGCCGATCTTCGCTATCTAGGCCAAAGCTACGAACTCAATGTGCGTTGGCCTGCCGGTCGCGGGTTCTCTCTGTTCCATCGCGAGCACGCAAAAATCTACGGCTACTTGCTGCGGGACCGCGAAGTGGAAGTAGTTACCATCCGGGTCCGAGCCCGGCAGACCACGTCCAAGCCGCGCCTGGTCCGTGGGCCTCAGGGCGAAGGCCAGCGGAAGACGAGACGCGTTTGGACACGCGCAACATGGCGCGAGATTCCGGTGTTCGACAGATCGCAACTGGCAGGAAACACCCCATGCAAGGGTCCCGCAATGCTGCTGGACTACGGCTCTACCACGCTGATCCCCGCAGGTTGGCGCTTCCACCAGGACCGCGCCGGGAACATCATTCTGCAACACTGACCGGATTCCTCGGTACACTGGAATTTCACTCATGAAAACCAGAATTCGCTCCACTACTATCCTTTGTGTGCGCCGGGATGGAAAAGTGGTTATGGCCGGCGATGGCCAAGTCACGCTCGGCTCGGAAGTGCTCAAGGGTTCCGCCCGGAAACTGCGCCGCCTCTACAACGGAAAAATCATAGCGGGCTTCGCTGGCTCCACTGCGGACGCCTTCTCGCTATTTGGACGCTTTGAAACCAAGCTGGAACAGCATAACGGCAATCTTTCGCGCTCCGCGGTCGAGCTGGCGAAAGACTGGCGCACGGATCGCATGTTGCGACACCTCGACGCGCTTCTCCTCGTTGCCGACCAAAACAGCACTTTCCTGCTAAGCGGCAACGGAGACGTCATTGACCCCGACGAACCAGTGGCTGCGATTGGCTCCGGTGGCGCCTTCGCGCGTTGCGCCGCCACTGTCCTGCTCGATAACACCAGACTTTCCGCGCGCCAGATTGTAGAGAAGTCCATGTCGATCGCGGGGAAAATGTGCATCTACACGAATGAAAACGTGATTTTCGAGGAGCTCGGCTAATGGTCATCTATCTGCCCGCGCAAGCCAGCGAAGATTCGCCCGTTCTGGACGAACTCACACCCCGCGAAATCGTCCGCGAGCTCGACAAGTACGTTATCGGTCAGGCGGCTGCGAAGCGCGCCGTTGCGATCGCGTTGCGCAATCGTGTTCGCCGTCAGAAACTCGATCCTGAAATGGCCGAGGATGTGATGCCCAAGAACATCCTCATGATGGGAGCCACCGGCGTCGGCAAAACTGAAATCGCCCGTCGCTTGGCCAAGCTCGCCAACTCGCCGTTCCTGAAAGTGGAAGCCAGCAAGTTTACCGAAGTCGGTTATGTTGGCCGCGACGTTGAGTCGATGATTCGCGATTTGCTGGAAGTCGGCATCGACATGGTCCGTGAAGAGCGCCTCGACGAGGTCGAAGAACGAGCCGAGAGCCAGGCTGAAGAGCGCCTGCTCGACCTGTTGATGCCCACGCCGCCCGAAGAAGGTGAAACAGTGGAGCGCACGCGCGAGAAATTGCGTGAACGCCTCCGCGCCGGCAAACTGGACGACCGCATGGTGGAACTGGACGTTCGTGACCGCGGCCCCACATTTGAAATCTCCACGCCCAACGGCATGGAGGACATGGACCTCACTAGTTTGAAGGACGTCCTCCCCGGCTTGTTTGGCGGTCGCACGCGCAAACGTAAGATGCGCGTAGCCGAAGCCATCGACTATTTGATCCAGGAAGAAGAAGGCAAGCTGGTCGACATGGACCAGGTTACGCGCGTCGCCATCGAACGCGTGGAGCGCAGCGGCATTATCTTCCTCGACGAAATCGACAAGATCGCCGGGCGCGAAGGTGGTCACGGACCGGATGTGAGCCGCGAAGGCGTGCAGCGCGACATCCTGCCCATCGTGGAAGGCACCACGGTCAACACGCGCTATGGCTTCGTTCGCACGGACCATATTCTGTTCATCGCCGCTGGTGCGTTTCACGTTTCCAAGCCCAGCGATCTTATCCCGGAACTGCAGGGCCGCTTTCCGATTCGCGTCGAACTGAAATCGCTGAGTGAAGCTGATTTCATTCGCATCCTCACGGAGCCGAAGAACGCGCTCATCAAGCAATATCAGGCGTTGCTCGATACGGAAGGCATCAAGCTCACCTTCACGACGGATGCGCTGGACGTGATCGCGAGCTTCGCGGCTCGCGTCAACGAAAGCACTGAGAATATCGGAGCCCGCCGCCTGCATACGATCCTGGAGAAACTGCTGGAAGAGATCTCCTTCGATGGCCCGGATCTCAAACGGAAGAACGTCAAGGTCGATGCCGTCTATGTGCGCAAACAGTTGGCCGACATCGTAAAGGATCAGGACCTCAGTCGGTATATTTTGTGAGCCGCCTTCTCGCCACAGCAGCCTTTGCGCTGCTTGCGGGATGCGGTTACGTAGGCCCGCCGCTGCCGCCTGCGCTCAACATGCCGCAGCCGATTGCGGATCTGCATGTTGCGCAGATTGGCGACAAGATCATCGTTGGCTTCACTCCGCCTAGCCTGACCACTGAAGATCTTCCGGTGACGGAGCTTCGCGGTATTACTCTGTATGTTGGTCCTGGCGAGGCTGAGTTTGCCCGCGACCGTTGGGCAGCCACCGCGCAGCGTTTCCAGATCGCAGTCACCCGCAACGAGTTCGAAATCCCGGCAAGTGAATGGGTGGGCCAGCAAGTGATCCTGAGCGTCCGCACCACGGGCCGAACTGGCCGCGAATCGGATTGGTCGAACTACAGCTACCTTACCGTGGCGGCACCGCTCGCAAAACCGGGTGCCATCACCTTCACCCCGATGCCGGATGCGGTGGCGCTCAAGTGGACGGGCAACGCGCCACGCTATCGTGTCCTCCGCTCCGTGTTGAGCGAGGCCACCCCTAAACTCGAGCCCATCGGTGAAACCGAAGCTCGTGAATACGTGGACCAAGCAACGGCCTACGGTACTCGCTATCAATATGTGATCCTCGGCTTGGCTGGACCGGACCAGCAGAGCTTACCCTCGGAGCCCGCTGTCATCACGCCCACGGATGTCTTTGCACCCGCCATGCCCGCGGGCCTCAGCGCGGTCGCGGGGGGCCGTACGATCGATCTCTCCTGGAGTCGCAATACTGAAGACGATCTGGACGGCTACAACTTGTTTCGCGCCGTGGATGCTGGTCCCTTTGAAGCCTGGGCCCAGCGTGTTCCGCTGCCCGCCTACACCGACACGCGTGTCGAGGCAGGGAAGCGCTACCGCTACAAAGTCTCCGCCGCCGACAAGGCCGGCAATGAGAGCGAACGATCCGCTGAAGCTTCAGCCCAAGTCGAGTAGGAGATCTTATGAGCGAACTTCTTTCCGAACCTCTTCCTGAGCCGTGGATGCGCGGTCCAATCGTCGGCATCGAGCCGCTGGTGATGCCGCTCTTCTTCAGCTTTACTCAAGTTCGTGAAGATCTCGCACGCCATACTGAAGGAGTCGCGGAGGAACAACTGTGGCGTAACGTGGGACCGCTCGCATCACTGGGATTCCACCTACGTCACATCGCGGGCAGCGTCGAACGCCTCACCACGTACCTGATGAATGAGCCGCTCTTAGCGGAGCAGTTAGCGTTCCTCAAGGAGGAAGCCACGCCGGGAGCAACGTTAGAAGAACTTCTGGCCGCGATCGATGCCACTCTGCGAGCCACGGAGGCCCGCCTACGCACCATCGATCCCGCCACGATTCATGACCCGCGCTACATCGGCCGCAAGCGCTTGCCGACCACGGTGCTGGGGCTGCTCGTGCATATTGCCGAACATACCCAGCGCCATCTAGGTCAAGCGATCACAACCGCGAAGTTGGTCCGAGGCTAGACCTTCGGAGCCTTGGGACGCCGCACCAACCGTTTGCGATACCGGCGAGCAATCGTCGGAGGCGCGAACGCCGCCTCGATCACGTCCGCCTGTTCCTTGTCGTGGCTCTTCTTCGAGCCCGGCGCAGGACTGGCGCTCTCCGGCCGCCCCGCGTAACCAAAGGTATGCGGCGGGTTCTGCAACAGCGGAGCGATGCGTCCCTTCAGGAACGCCCACGCGCCCATGTTGCGCGGTTCTTCTTGGACCCACAGGACGTTTTGTGCGTTCGGATACTGCTTGAGCATCTGCGCGAATTCGGCCTTCGGGAACGGATAGATCTGCGGCAAGCAAACGATCGCCGTATCGGTCGCGCCACGCGCTTCACGCGCAGAGAGCAACTCGTAGTAGATCTTGCCGGCGCAAACCAGGATGCGCTTTACTTGGGTTGGATCCTGCACGGTTGCATCGGCTACCACGGGCAGGAATGCGCCCGTCGCCAATTCATCCAGAGTAGAAACACATTTCGGATGCCGTAACAGACTCTTCGGCGTCATGACGATCAACGGCTTGCGTAGGCCGCGCCGGTCGACTCCACCACGCATTTGCCGTCGCAACATATGGAAGTATTGCGCCGGGGTGGTTGGAACTGTGACGTGAATGTTGTGTTCGCCTGCTAATTGCAGGAACCGTTCCAGACGAGCGCTGGAGTGCTCCGGTCCGCCGCCTTCTTGGCCGTGCGGCAGCAACATTACAAGGCTGCTGGGCTGCGCCCATTTGGATTCCGCAGACGTAATAAATTGGTCGATGATGATCTGCGCTCCGTTGGCGAAATCACCATACTGCGATTCCCACAGCACCAGAGCCAGAGGATCGGCCACGCTGTAGCCGAACTCGAAGCCCAATACCGCGTACTCGCTCAACGGACTGTTATAAACGTCGAACTGGGCTTGTCCGGCGGCAAGATTTTGCAGCGGCGAATAGACCCGATTGGTTTCACAATCGTGATACTCGGCATGCCGATGGCTGAAGGTGCCGCGACCGCTATCCTGTCCGCTCAGGCGAACGGCGGTGCCTTCCAGCAGCAATGAACCGAACGCCAAGGTTTCCGCCGTCGCCCAATCCACTTGGACTCCGTCGCCCGCTTGACGACGCTTCTCCACCATCTTGACCAGCTTCGGATGCAGATGGAAATCGTCCGGGAACCGGGTCACACCATCGAGAATCCGCTCCAACGCCGCGCGATCCACAGCCGTCGGCGGAACTTCCGTCGGCATGTCTTCGGGCGAGATCGGATTCATCTCGTGCAGTTCAAACGCCTCTTTGTTCTTCTGCGTTTGATCGTAGATCGTGTACAGGTTCGCTTTTTGCTCTTCCTGCCAAGTCTGAACTTCCTGCGCGGTCACGATGCCGTCTTTAATCAAACGTTCGGCGTACTGCGTGCCAACCGATTTGTGCTCGGCGATCTTCTTCGCCATCAACGGCTGCGTGTAGCTCGCGTCGTCACCTTCGTTGTGACCATGCTTGCGATAGCACAACATGTCGATGAAGACGTCGCGGTGGAACTTCTGGCGATAGTTGAGCGCCAACTGCATGGCCCATACGCACGCCTCAGGATCGTCACCATTCACGTGCACCACCGGAGCCTGTGCGCCAATCGCAACATCGGTGCAATACACGGATGAGCGCGATGCTTCCGGATTCGTCGTAAAGCCGATCTGATTGTTGATCACCAGGTGTAACGTGCCGCCTGTGTTGTAACCTTCGATCTGACTAAAGTTGAGGACCTCGGCAACGATACCTTGGCCTGCCATCGCAGCATCACCGTGGATGAGAACCGGAATTACGCGGTCGCGCTTGGCGTCCTGCAACTTGTCCTGCTTGGGACGCACGATGCCTTCCACAACAGGGTTCACTGCTTCCAAATGGCTGGGATTCGCAGCAACGGAAACCGTGACTGCGCGACCGCTGTGCGTCCGGCGGACGCTGGTTTCGCCCAAGTGATACTTCACGTCGCCCGTGCCCTGCGTGTGTTCCGGATCGATGTCGCCATCGAATTCCGAGAACATCTGCGCCACGCCCTTGCCAATGACGTTCGCCAGCAGTGTGAGCCGACCGCGATGCGCCATGCCGATCACAATTTCGCTCACGTTCAAAGCGGCCGCACGATCCAGCAAGTCTTCGATCATGGCGATCATCGTGTCGCCACCTTCGAGTGAAAAGCGCTTATGGCCCTTGAAGCGATTCTCCAGGAACCCTTCGAAGCCTTCAGCCAGGACGATGTCCTTCAGAATGTATTGCTGTTCGGACGCGCTTAGCTCCCAAGTGCCAGCTTGCTCGACGCGATGCTGAATCCAGGCACGCTCTTCCGGAGAATCGATGTGCATGAATTGCACGCCGGCCTTGCCCGCATACACCGAGCGCAAGCGATCCAGCAAATTGCGCAGCGTTGTTACGCCGAATGCCCCGCAATGGAATGTGCGGTCCAGATCCCAAATCGTAAGACCGTGGCTTGCCGTTTCCAAGTCCGGATGCGGATTGCGCGGCGAACCCAGAGGATCGATATCCGCCACCAAATGCCCACGTTCGCGCCATGCATCCATCAAGCGAGCAATGCCCGCCTGCTTCATCGGATCCGAATTCACCATCGGAGCCGCTGCCTGATCCGCTTCCCACTTCCACGCCCGCGCCGGAATCCCCAGGTCGCGGTAGATGTTGTCGTAGAACCCGTTCTCGCCTTCGAGCAACGCCTGCATCGCAGCCAGGAACATACCTGACTCCGCGCCCTGAATCACGCGGTGATCGTAGGTGCATGTCGCGGCCATGACTTTGCTCAGGCCCATCGACGTGCGCGTGTCTTCCGGCACGCCTCGATACTCCGGCGGATAATCGATCGCGCCCGTCGCGATGATCGCGCCCTGGCCCGGCATCAACCGCGGAATCGACCCAATGGTTCCCACCGTACCCGGGTTCGTCAACGAAATTGTAGTGCCTTCAAAATCCGCAACCGTCAGCTTGTTGACGCGAGCCCGCTTCACCAAGTCGTCGTAAGCTTCGACGAACTGCGCGAAATTCATCGCTTCCGCAGCCTTGATCGACGGCACCTTCAACGAACGCGCGCCATCTTTGCCCGCCACGTCCACTGCGAGTCCCAAGTTCACGTGCCCACGCACGACGCGGAACGATTCGCCACCGGTGGACGAATAAGCCTGGTTGATCGCCGGCACTTTATCGAGCGCGCGCACGATCGACCACGCCACCAAGTGCGTGTAGGAAAGCTTGCCCTTGCCCGCCGCAGCCCGGTATTGATTGATTGTCCGACGATTCTCGTCGATCACCTTCACCGGCATCACACGCTGGCTGGTCGCCGTCGGAATCGTGAGACTCGCCGACATGTTTTCCGCGATCTTCAACGCGGGTCCGCGCAACTGCGTGACTTGATCGTCGGCCGCAATCGCCACTGGTGGCGTTTCAGGCGTTTTCGCCGAGCCGCCGGACGAAGCGGGCGCCATCAGAGCCTTCATCGGCTCCATCGTCGCTGCCGCGGCCTTGTGTCCGTTGCCACCATTCGCAGGCAGCGCCGCGGTCGCTTGACCACTGGCTTCAAACACCGGGGCCCAACTGGAATCTACGGTCCGCCGGTCCTGGCGGTATTGGCTGAAGAGTTCGTCTTCGAGCCAGCTATTGATATTTGGCTGTGCGGGATCGTCTTGCATGGGAAGGGTAAAAGATCAATAAGGGCTTTAAGTTTTATGATAACTGAATGCCCCGTCTCATGGTATTTTCCGACATCCACAATGACCTCCGCGCCCTCCAAATGGCCATGTCGGTCGAGGCTGACTTTTACGTCTGCGCCGGAGACTTGGTCAACTGGGGCCGGGGCTTGGCCAAGATGGCAGGTCCGATGCTCCCGAAGGCCGAAAAAGTCTACGTCTTGCCCGGCAATCACGAGTCCGAATCCGACATCGCCGACTTCTGCGCCCGCTACGGTTTCCACAACTTCCACGGGCAGCAAATCGAGGTCGAAGGCATCCACGTAGCGGGCCTGGGCTACTCGTCCCCCACGCCGTTCGCCACCCCAGGCGAATATTCGGAGAAGGAGATGAGCGAACACCTGGCGAAGTTCGCCAAGCTCGACCCGCTCATTTTGATTTGTCACGCTCCACCGCACGACACCGCCCTCGACCGCATCCACGAGGGCCTCCACGGAGGCAGCCGAGCCGTCCGCGAGTTTATCGAAGCCCACCAGCCTCGCGACTTCTTCTGCGGCCACATCCATGAGGCGGAGGGGGTCGTCATACAGATGGGCGCAACGAGGGCTCAGAACGTCGGGAAGCAAGGGTTCTTGCTCGAGTGGTGAGTCGTTGAAAACGACCATGCGAAACTGAACGATACAGGTGCGAATCTTTCGCGGCTGAGTGAAATTCGTCGCCGAGTGGGTCGACCGGAACACTGTTAGGCAGCGAGGCACCTCCTTGGGACGGTGGACTTCCGGCAGTAGCTAAGCGAGATTAGCGGATGTCGAAAATGTATGTAATCGCAAGTTCAATACCGCCCATTGCGGTATCGGAAAGCCTGCCCATTCTTGGCTGCTCGAAGCGAGTTGGATCTAACACGCGAATATGATCTACCAGGGCGACACTCTCCGACATAGGCCGCACGCAAGCAACATCTTTGTTCATGTAAGGCAAAGGAATAAGAATTCGATAGGAGTTAGCTTTGTGGATCTTGGTTGAGAGCGGGATCCCGACTACATTATTACCCTGCAGATTGAGACTATCGCGGGAGACGACTACATAAGGTCGATCCTTCTCCTGCTCCCCTCCTGCTACGTCCAAATCTTTTGCGAAAACCCAATAGATCTCACCCTGCTTAATGGTGAGTGGACGCCCGGGCATAGGATTTGGAGGATTCATGCGGATTCTAACGCAGCCAGTATCCAACGACTACGCCGACCATGATGGTGTCTCAACCCTAGTTGAAGGTTAGTGCGGCGGTGGGTGACCGATTCGATAGAATCGAGTCGCCAAACCTAATCCTTGAAAGGACACCAACCGCCGTGAAGGAAAGATACCAGATTGTAGGACGCCAAGGGCGCCGGAATGAA
>CALQCC020000017.1 GCA_943328975.2 Bordetella parapertussis
AAGCTATTGACAAGAAGTTCACGCTGCCGCACAGCGCCGTTGCCTTCCAGGTTGGCCGGACGCGTTTCGAGGCGCGCCACATGCGGCTGCTTCAACTGCAATTCGGCCGCGTCTTCGATCGTGACGATGCGCTCTTTGTTGTTGATGAAAATGGATAATGCGTTCAGCAGCGTAGTTTTACCGGAACCGGTACCGCCCATGATGATGATGTTCATGCGCGCCTTGACGGCCGCTTCGAGCAGTTCCATCATGCCCGGGGACATAGCCCGCTTTTCCACCAGATCGGCCGGCATCAATTTGTCCTGCGAAAAACGACGAATCGAGAGCAGGGGCCCATCCACCGCAAGCGGAGGGATGATGGCGTTGACGCGCGAACCGTCCAGCAAGCGCGCGTCCACCATGGGCGTCGATTCATCGATACGACGGCCCACTTGGCTCACGATTTTGTCAATGATGCGCAGCAGATGTTGATCGTCGCGAAAGGTAACACTGGTGATCTCCAGCAAGCCGCGCCGTTCCACGTAAACCTGTTTGTGCCCGTTGACCAAGATGTCCGAAATGGTCGGATCCTGCAGCAATGGCTCGAGCGGTCCGAGGCCGAAGACTTCATCGAGAACTTCGTCGCTGATCTGTTGCTTTTCGAGCGAACTGAGCAATGTCGGCTCAGAATCGATCAATTGGATAACGGCCTGGCGGACTTCCGCCCGCACGCGTTGGTTGTCGATCGTCGCGAGAGCTTCCAGGTTGATTTTGTCCACCAGCTTGCGATGGAGCGTGAACTTCAGTTCCTGGTATTCGGGCTTGAGGCTGGCCTTCTGCCGGCCCGCGTTCTTGAGCAGTCTCTGTTCCCACGAGACCTGCTGCGTGTTCTTGTTGGCACCGTTCTCAACTGAAGAAAACATGTTCTCTCTCTATCCTTCAAGCCTGCGACAAGACCGGCCGCGCTTCGCGCGCGGTACGTACTGCGTTTCCTTGTTTGATCGGCGCGCTGGGGGACGTGGTTTCCGCGCCCATGGCCGTACAGAGATTGCGAGCGATCGTTTCGATCGACTTCCCCAAATCACAATCGTTTCCCAACGGCTGTCCAAGCGTGACCACTCGATGCAGAGCAAAATAGTCGTTCGGCAGCCGCGCATGGACGTGCGATCCAAACAGCTTCTCCATGTCCGCCAGCGACATTTCTTCGTGCCGGTCGACGCGGTTCACCACTACGTTGAAGCGGTCTTTGGGGAAGCCCAACTGGTCGATCAACACCATCGCCTTGCGGGTCAAATGGAGACTGGGCAACTCGGCTGTCGAAATCACGAACGCGCGGTCACATTCGGCAATCGCCATCAGACTGGTCTGGCTGAATACGGTAGGCAGATCGAGAATCACCCAGTCGTAGACAGTGCGCGCTTGTTCGGCCAGCGCTTTCAACCGCGACGGATCGAGCGCATCCGCATACGGCATGGCCGGAGCCGGAATAATGTCCACTCCACCATGGTTTACGGTGAGTGAATCCCAGAGCGTCTTATCCAACCGCTCCACATGCTGCAGCGCGTCCACCAGCGAGTAGGTGTGTGCCAACTTCAAGTAGAACCCGATCGTTCCGCCGGTCAGATCGCAGTCCGCCAGGAGAACTCGCTTGCCGGTCAAACGCTGTAATGCGAACGCGGTCTGCGTGGCCATGGTGGAGGCTCCGGAACCAGGCTTGGCGCTGGCAAATGCGATGACGCGACCGCTATGGTGCTGGCCTGAGCCGTCCGGAACAATCAACCGCCGCAAACGTGCGACCGCTTCTCTCTGCGTCGCGAGTTCAAACGGAGCATAGAGGAACTCTACGGCTCCGGCGCGCAGCGACTGCAAAATCGCCTGCGAATCGTTGGCGGTATGCAGCCCCACTACGTGCACGGGCGGATTGAATGCCCCAATACTTTTGATGAGTTCCAGCGCGGCTCCCAAGTCCGACGCCAGATCCAGAAGGATCACGTTCGGCTTCAGTTGACGAATCCGCATCTCCAATGTCTGAGCCGGCGGGTACGTTTTCAAATCGGCCAAGATCTGAAACGCGCGCGACTGTGGAAGCGTTGCGAGCAACTGCTGCACCAATCCGCGATCCGGTGCAATCAAAAGCGCCGTGATCTCCGATTCGTGGCCTAAACTTCCGTTCATTCCTTCTCCTAGCCGCCTTACCTGTTTCTGCTCTCTGAACCTGGAACCTACTTGTTCTTCTTGGATCCGTTGCCCTTGGGTTGCATTTCTTCCAGCGTGAGACGCTTCAGGAATTCGTTGGGGAAGACAACTTCGGGTTTGGGATCGTTGGGCCCCAAGGGCATGGTGATCTCCGGGGTCACCAGCATAACCAGTTCCTTGAGATCCTTACTTTCCGACTTGTTCTTGAAGAGATTGCCGATTATTGGAATGCTGCTAACACCAGGAATCTTGTTGAAGATCTCGCGCTCGCGGTTGTCGAGCAACCCCGAGACCACGAATGTCTCGCCTTCGGCCAGTTCTACATTGGTTTCCGTCCGGCGTGTGGAAAGGCCCGGAATAATGAAGTTATTCAGGGTGGTAGCGTTGGTGTAATCCAGCGCCGAGACTTCCTGGAACAGAGCCAACTTGATCGTCTTGTTGGCCGTGATCTGGGGTGTATAGCGCAACTTGATGCCGAATTCGCGATACAGAATCGTGATGCCCTGGGAGCCAGTGCCACCTTGGAGCACCGGTACCGGCACTTCGCCACCAACCAGGAAGTTGCCTTCCTTGCCATCGGTGGTCACCAAAGTCGGCTCGGCCAAAATCTGCAGGATGTTGCGATTCTGTAACGCCTTGACCGCCACCGAAAGGTTTAGGTTCTGGAACGCGCCCGCCAAGTTCGGCCCATTCAAGGCCCCCGCACTCAGGGCTCCAAGGAAATTGAACGCGCCGGTGGACTGGAAGTTAATACCGTAGTCCTGAGCCTTCAAGCGATCCAACTCGGCGAACTTCACGTGCAGCAATACCTGTTGGGAGATCTTTTCCGGACTCAGGCGGAGATTGTTGACCACGGTTTTAGCGGTCACACCGGCCAACGCAGCGGCGCGGTCGGCGACTTCCTTAGTTGAGACCATTCCGTTGAGCGAAATCGATTCGCCCGACGTACGAATATCGATCGTTTCACCTGGGAACGTGTCGCGCAGAATCCGTTTGAGCGCGTCGGTGTTGAGTTCCACCGTCACGTTATAGAACATGCGCTGATTGTTGCTGCTCCACACGACCATCGTGGCCGAGCCGAGCCCCTTGGCATTCAATAAGATCTCGCGCGTGGTGACCGGACTGGCGTCGAGAATCGCGGGATCGGTCGTCGAGATTTGGCGGATGTCTTCCGGATAGTCGATGACCACGCTCTTACCCACCGTCAGGCGCAGTTCCTCGGCGCTCTGCGCTGTCGCAGCTCCTGGCATTAACAAAGCAACAGCCGTGATCCACAGCGCCGCTACACCGGCGGGCCGATGTGTATTCTTCGCGACTTCCAATAAAGTGAACTTCATGATCCATTCCTTAACCTTCCCTGGTTATGAAGCTTGGTGATGTCCGGTTCCTACTGATTCGGCGACTTGCCAACCACTTCCACGCTACGTTGCGTTCCGCGGATCACTACGATCTCGGGCGGCGCAGCCGGGGGAGGAGGAGGAGCCACTGGAGCAGCCACTACAGAAGTCTCGACCGGGGCCGCACGGGGAGCCCGGGGCCGAGGCGCGGGGGCCGGTTCGGCGGTCACCTTGGCACGCTTACGCGCACCGTACAATTCGTCCGTAAAACTTCCCGTCGTGTCCGCGACTTCCTGATCGCTCGAATTTCGCAGGACCAACTGGATGCGGCCTTCGCTGTTCGCCAGTGTCAGCGTCTCGGCTTCCGCCGGAGTCGCCATCAGCGTAACCGTCGGCGTCGGCATAGCGTTCCCGCGTGAATCGGCCTGTAGTTCCTTACCCGCCGACAGAACCAACATGTTCTGCAGCACGGTGTTGGTCATGCTGGCAGTGCCCGAAGGCGGCGTACCGGTCACCAAAACGTCGACGTGCATGCCGGGCAATACGAAACCCGCCACACCCGCGACGTCGTTGACGCGCACCGTCACTGCTCGCATACCCATGGGAATCGTCGGAGCCAGGCCCAGACCGCTACCCTTTGCCGCCAAACGACCATCCAAGATCGGCTCGTCGAGAAGAATGTTCGAGATCACCGGGCGATCCAGCACTTCCTCCACCTTCGTGAAGGCTCCCTTGGGAAGCGCGGTGGCAGGCATTTTCACCAACTTGATGTCCGGTCCCTTGACCATGACTCCCACGCCCAACGGACGCGCGGCCACGACCACATCCACTTCGTCCGATACCACGGGTGCATCGGCGTTGCTGCTGGAACGGGCCGTCATTTGGTAAAACACGCTTGAGACCACCAGCGCAAATACCAGGCTTACGCCCAGTACAGTGAGAAATCTGCGATCCATAATTCTTCTCCTCTAAAACCTACTGCCTGCTCTTCCGCGAGACCCGGCTAACCCTTCGGAACCAACGACAACAACACGCCCAGCGCGATGGCGGGCGCATACGGAATGGACGCGGCTTTTAACTTCTGCTCCGGCGTCAACCCCGTTTCCGGAACGGGCTTGCGGATCAGGTCCCGCATTGCACGAAATCCCAGGACTCCCAACGCCAATAAGCCGCCTACTCCGGCGATCCACAACGCTGCTTCCACTAAACGGCCGGCTCCCAGCAACGCTCCGAAACCAGTCATCAGTTTCACGTCGCCTCCGCCCATGCCGCCCAGCAGGTAAAAAATCAAAAACGTCGCGAATCCAGCGACGGCTCCGCCCAAGCCATACGCCAGACCGGTCCAGCCGTATTGGCCAGCCTGCCACCCCAATCCGCCAGCCAGTGCAGCCACGCAAATCCAATTGGAAATCTGCCGGCGAGCCAGATCGTCAATCACCGCCGCCAGTCCTACCAGAACTGCGATCCACACTTGCGCGTTCATCATCCTTGCCTCGCGGGTGCCGTGGTGTTGCGGCGAAAGCTACCGGAGACAACCGGCACCTCTACCGGCTTCTTCTTGCGTTTGATCCGCCCATCGCCCATCGGCCCGTTCATCAGCAACGGGGCCAAGAAACCAGCTTGCAGCGCGAACTCCGCCAGCGCCTTGCCGGACGGCAAACACCAACTCATCGGGTCCATCCATTCCACCGGCAAAGGTGAAAGGCCACGTCCCGTGGTCGACGAACCTTGCTTCGTGCCGCCAAGACGAGTTTCGCTTGGTAAGCCCGACCCTCCATCGTGCGACTTCATTCCGTTAGCTCCCACTTGTATGATTCGGTCGGGTCCGTGCTTTTCATTAGCCTGAACCGCAAACACGCTCTGTTTCCTTAGAACCTTGGTTCGTTAGGTGTATTCCCCGCCACTGGTACCGTCACCCGGTCGCGGACTAAGAGGATCTGCTTACCGTCATCCCCCAAAACGCGCCAACCCGGCTCCTGTTTCAGCAACTCCGACAGCGCATTACTCCCCGGAATCAGCGCCAAATCGAAATCGTACTTCTTCATCCATTCGCGCCAGCGCCAATGCCCGTTCATCACTTGGATGTATTGGTTTCCGATGGTTTCCCCATAGAAATCGCTGCGGCCATCCACAAAAACTTTCTGCGCTGGATTTTTGTAGATAAGATAGTCGCCCCACTGATCGGTGGTCAGGACGCGTGAACGAGCGATCAACGCGGCGTTATCGCGCACCATCTTTACCGGAAACAATTGCGTCGGGAAATCCTGCGGCCACTTGATCGGAGAGCCGATCGCCATCAACCCGACCGCAACAGCCCACGGCAGAATACTGGTCCGCCGGAACCCGGCCAACGCGTCCGCGGCCATCGCGTTCAAGATTCCCACCAGCGAGCTTTTTTTCTCGTTCGCTGTCCATGCGGTCCACCAACCGGCCAATTCGGTGGCGATGATGGGCGCGCACACCGCGACAAACACGGGCACGTGTCGCACACTACCCAGAGCCATGTGCGCCCAGAAGCCGATCCACAAGCCTTCCACCACATGTTTGCGGCGGAACAAGGCACCCGCCACGATCAAGCCCGCCAGCATGAGAACTTCAAACTGCAGCATGCTTTCGGTGCGGAACTTCGGGGACTGGAATTCCTCAATCACCTTCTTGATCCAAGTGGATTGCAGGTATTCGCCGACATGCAGATGCAGATTCCAACCGTAAGGATTCACCAGCGACGCCAGCGCGCAGGCGATGGTCAACTTCGCATACCGCATGGCATCGCGAATGGTGCGACCACTACCCAGCCATACTTCCACAGCGGTGCCCACGGCCGTCAAACCCAGCACTGCGATCAACGCCAGGAATCCGCCATGCAGATTAGTCCAGACCGCGGTGATCGGCACCAGCAGCCAAATGCGCCGCGACGACCGATCGCGATCCGCCTCAATCATCCATACCGAAATCGACAACAGCAATAACGTGAACACATGTGGCCGGGCCAAAAAGTGGATAGACGAGGCGCCCACACCCAGCAAGGCGACCAGCATCGCGATAAACAGATTCGAACCGCGCCATACCATGCGCCGGACCAAGGTAGTTGCGAATAGGGAAATCGTCAACGCAGCCAACAACACCACGCCCTTGAGCCCAGCGATGCGATGCAGGCCACCGTCGATGACATCCGACAACCATTCCCACGCAAACCACGGTGCGCCCGCTTTCGAGAAGGAATAAAGATCCTGCGTCGGAACCTTGGCGTGGTCCAAAATGTATTCGCCGGTGCGGATGTGCCAGCCGACGTCGGCATCCGCCAGCAAGCCGGACCAACCCATGCCGCCGCCGCTGACGAACAGCCAGATTAGGATGGCCAGGAAGAAAAGATCCGAAAGCGAAGGAATCAAAATCCGAGCCCAGCGATTCTCCAGCACCGATGCGATGCTACGAGTGGACAATTTTGGAGTGATTAGAGGGTGCGTGGGCGTCATGGGATTCTTTCGATCTCATGCTTACCATCGGCCAGAAAGACCAAGACATACAGTCCCGGCGCACTATAAGGTTGGGCCCCGGCCCGGTCGATCCCTAAAGCAGTGATCCCTCAAACTTCCGGCAACTCGCCTCCGGGCGCGCGGTGGCTTCCGGCGCTGGACGGTTGGCGAGCGGTCGCCATCTCGCTGGTCTTGTGGCACCATGCCACGATGTCGGTCTACCAGAACGAACCGGCCTACTGGAGCGGTAGCGTTTCTCAGTTGGGATCCTTCGGCGTTGACATTTTTTTCGCCCTCAGCGGCTTGCTCATTACTACCCTATTGCTCCGCGAGTCTCAGGCCGGTCCGATCAGCCTGCGAAACTTCTACACTCGGCGAGCGTTCCGCATTCTCCCGCCGCTATTTGTTTATTTAGCTGTGGCTGTAGCCCTACGCCGCATTCATCCTGGATGGGAGTTGCTCAGTTCGGTGTTGCTGTTCCGTAACTACTTGCCGACTGAGCTCGGGGGGCATGCCAGCGGGCATTTGTGGTCGCTATCGATCGAGGAACATTTCTACCTTTTGTGGCCGGCTCTATTGACGTTCGTCGCAATTCGCAAAGGCCCTCGCTTCGTCGCCTATCTGGCCATTGGGGCCGGGCTGTGGCGGATCGCCGATGTGGAAAATCACATCACAACGAACCTATTTGGGGATCTTCCACCTCACTTCAGGACAGATCTTCGACTGGACGCGCTGCTGTGGGGCTGCTTCGCGGCCTTTCTACTACACGACACAGCGACAAAAGAGTGGCTGCGAGAACGTGCAGGCAAGGCTTGGTTCGCCGGCCTGGCCACGGCCGCGCTCGCTTGCATCATTCTCTATTCGTATCTGGCCGGACTGTGGCTGCCGATGCTGCTGCCCATGCTGCTGGTGCTTACACTGCTGCATCCAGATTGGGCGGTCAGCCGCTTCCTGGATCTTGCCCCGGTGCGCTTTGTGGGACGGATCTCTTACAGCCTGTACCTATGGCAACAGCTATTTCTAGTTCCAGGATGGATGCCAGGTGGTTCCGCCGCGACTCAGTTCCCTTTGAATCTTGGGCTGAGTTTCGGAGCAGCAGTGTTGAGCTACTTCATCGTGGAACAGCCCTGCATCGCGTTGGGCCGCAGGCTGACCCAGCGCTTAGGACGCGGCTTCAAAGCGACTGACGGTTTCGGCGTGCTCCACACCTAACAGTTTGCGCCCGTGCATGGCGAGTTCGAAGCGATCCTTCACGCCGGTCTTCTCGAAGATGTGCATGAGGTGGACCTTCACCGTGCCCGCAGTGATGGACAGCGTGCCTGCGATTTCTTTGTTCTTCATGCCCACGCAGATCTGCTTCACGATCTCGCGTTCGCGCGGAGTGAGGCGCGGTGCCGCTCGGCGCTCGAACCCGGGCAAGGTTTGCTCCACCGAGCCCTCGATCCAAATATTGCCCTGCCCTACCGATCGCAAACATTCCAGGATCGAACCGACAGGCAGCGTCTTCTTCAACACTCCACGGGCTCCGATCTGCAGCGCGCGGAAACAATCGATCTCCGCCAGATCGTTCACCCACAGAACAGGCTGGCACTTGGGCCAAGTGCTCTTCACGTCTGAGATAAACTGAAACACCATCTTCAGGCCGGAGGAATGATCCACCAGCATGATGTCCGGCCGCATCTCGCGGACCGCGCCCAATGATTCCGTCAAACTGCTGGATGCGCCCAGGTATTCGAATTCGTCCGTCGGCGCCAATACTTTTTCCAATCCCTCGAGTACGATGGGCTGTGATTCACATGCAAAAACGGTGAGTGTGCTCAAGGTCTAGTTGTCCCCTAAGACCACTCAATCGTCGTCGCCACTCTACAGATGTAGGTACTAAGTGCCGATTGCCGGGCCCTACTTAGCTCTGGAGTCCTATCAGGCGCACACTAGCTAAAACAGAATACGCATCGCGATCAGCACCAGCATGGACCCCACGATCGACCAGAACCAGCCTGCGTTGGCGTTTTGTTGGACTCTCCCGGTAGCGTGGCCGATCGAGTTGCCCACAAAAGCCCCCACAATGCCGACCAGCATCGTCATGATCAACCCAATGTTGTCACTGCCGGGCAACAGCAGGCGGGCAATGTATCCAGTCACGATACCGACGAGTGCGGAATAGATCCAGCTCATAGCCGGAAGTATACAGGAACGACGCGTTGATTACTCGCGGGGGGATCGTAGCGCGAGTACCAAGGCCACCGCCGCGATCACGGACGCCGTCATGCCCCACGTGGTGAGTAGTTCGTGCTGAATCAGGTACCCGGAGACCAGCGGACCGATGATCATTGCGATAGAAGTCAGCGATTGCGTCAATCCCAATACGACGCCCTGCTCTTCGCGGGGCGTCGCTTGCGTGATCAAACTTGTCAGCGCAGGACGTACTAAGGACCCCATGGACATCACCGCCGTGGCGGCGCCCAAGGCCCCAATGGAGCGGCAGAACGCCAGCACCGCATACCCCACAACGTAGCCGAAGAACCCGGCGCGATTCAGAACGTTCTCACCAAAGCGCTTGGCCAAGCGTCCCAACGCGGGACCCTGCCAGAAGATGCCGAAGAATCCGGCCAGTCCCCAGGTGTAGCCCACTTGTTTGGGTCCGAAGGCCACGCCGTCCCAGGTCAAGCGGCGTTCTACAAACAGCGGCATTCCAGAGGTGAAGAGGGCAAACGCAAGAGAAAAGAGGAAGAACTGGAACAAGCGCGAAGCGAGCAGCGGTTGGCGGAAATACCCAGCGTAGCTACCCCAATCCACCAGCGACAAGCGGCGTCCGGGGCCACCACCCACGCCTCCCGGCTTCACCGAAGGCAGCAGGACCCAGGTGGTGATGATGCTGGCAAAGGACATCGCCGCCGCGCCGAAGATCGGATAGCGATAGTCGTATTGGGCGAGGAAGCCGGAGATCGCCGGCCCGACGAGGAAGCCCAATGCAAACGCGATTCCGATCACCCCGAAGGATTTCGTGCGCTCTTCCGGCTTGGTGATGTCGGTGATGTAAGCCTGCGCCAGCGATAAGTTGCCCGCCGTTGCGCCATCGATGGCCCGCGCCAGAAACAAGACCCACAGCGAGGGAGCGAATGCCGTGACGATAAAGCCAATGCAGGTGCCCGCTTGACTGACCAGCAGCAGAGGCTTGCGCCCCATGCGATCCGACAGGCGGCCCAGGATCGGTCCCGAGACCAGCTGACAAGCGGCATACACGCCGATCAGCCAGCCGACTTGCGCCGGACCAGCACCCATGCGCTCGGCATAGAAGGGCAGCAGCGGAATCATGAGCGTAAGGCCCAGGACGTCCACGGCCACGATCAGGAAGATAGGAAGAAGAGGGGCAGAGACCAAGTCTCTATGTTACCGCGCGGAGAACGTATCGCAGGCTTCGACAGTCCCCTGCTCCAGTCCGCGCTTCAGCCACGTCACGCGTTGTTGCGATGTACCATGCGTGAAACTCTCGGGCGAGACACGCCCGGTGGCTTCTTTTTGCAGCCGATCATCGCCGATCGCCGCAGCGGCAGTCAGACCTTCCTCCACGTCGCCGGGTTCCAGCACGCCCTTCTCGGCGGTGCCATGACCCCACACTCCCGCGAAGCAATCGGCCTGCAGTTCCAACCGCACCGACAACTCATTCGCCGACGAGGGCCGAGCCTGCTGCGCGCGCCGCATCTCGCGCTCAATGCCCAGCAGGTTCTGCACATGGTGACCCACTTCATGCGCCAAAACGTAAGCCTGCGCGAAATCTCCCGGAGCTCCGAAGCGCCGGTGCAACTCGTCGTAGAACGACAGGTCGATGTAAACTTTCTGATCCTCGGGACAGTAGAAAGGACCCGTGGCCGACTGGGCATCGCCACAGCCGGAGTCCGTCGCATCCGTAAACAGCACCAGCTTCGTAGGCTGATAGTCAGACCCCAGCAGCTTGGTCCACACTTCCTGCGTATCATTCAACACAAACGTGGCGAACTGCCCCGCTTGGTCGTTCGGTGGAACACCGGTACTGGCCGAGCCCGCGTCGCTGATCCCGGCGTCGCCGCCCGAGAGCAAGCCCAACATCGAAGAGAGATCGCGCCCGGTCAGCCAGCTGAGGAAGAGGACGACGAGAATCGCCCCCAACCCCGCTCCGCCGCCCATACCGGCACGGCGCATGCCCCGCCGGTCTTCGACGTTTTCACTGGAACCACCCGGTGTCCACCGCATCGTTACAAACTACGCCGCGCGCGTGATTTCAAGATCGATGCTGACATCCACATCGTCGCTGACCATCAAGCCCACGCCTGGGAGCTCCATATTCCAGCCCATGCCGAACGCACTGCGGCTGATCTTTCCAGTCGCGGTCACGCCACGGCGCTTCAGCGTCCACGGATCGGTGACTTCCGCCGAAACGTTGCTCACGTTGAGCGTCGTTTCCTTGGTCACGCCGCGCAGCGTCAGATTGCCGACCACGGTATAACCCGCGCCTGCCTTGGCAACGCTGGTCGATTTAAACGTCACCGCCGGATTCGCTTCCGCGTCCAGAATGTCTGGCGACTTCATGTGTCCATCGCGTTGTGCGTCGCGCGTGTAGAGGCTGGCTACTTCGATCGATACGTCCACGCTGGAGGCTTCGGGATTCGCGTCATCAAAATTCACCGTGCCGGTCACGTTGCCAAATTCGCCTTTCACGAAGGCGATCGTCATGTGGCGCACCTGAAAATGGGCCGCGCTGTGTTTGGGGTCAATCTGATAAGTCATTGTTATGTTCTACACCTGAATGGGTCCCTAAAGCTAGTACCACCCCAAACAGGGCGCCCGCCGCGTTAAGATACTGGCGATGGCCGCGCTTTCCGAACATCGCCCTGCGCCCCCGCCGGCACCGTTAGTGGACCTGCGAGATCTGCAGCCCGCCCATTTGGATTCGCTGCTCCGCGAGGAATCGAAAGAATGGCGCACCGAACTCGATTGGGATTTTGAACCATCGGCAAATTTGGTCCGCCGCTTCGTCGGCATGCGCGGCCTCACCGGCTTCGTTCTTCCCGGAAATGGCATCTCGCAACCGCTGGGCTACGCCTACTATGTGGCCGATGAGGGCAAAGGTCTGGTCGGTGGCCTATTCGTTTCGCGCCCGCACCGAACGCAGGAAAACGAAGACGCACTCCTCTCCGCCGTGCTGGATGCGCTATGGAAGACGCCCTCGCTCTATCGTGTGGAAGCGCAGTTGATGACGCTGGATTCCCCGCTCAATCGGCCGATCCCCTACGCGAGTCGCTTCCGCCTGCACGCCCGCAAATTTCTCGAAGTGCCCCTGGCGCACATCGTAACGTTGCCCCCGCGCGATTCGGCGTTGGCCATCTCGCCTTGGTCCGACAATCGCCGCACCGATGCCGCCCGCCTGATCGCCGCGGCCTACGCCGGACACATCGACAGCGAGATCAACGATCAATACCGCTCCCCTGGAGGCGCGCGCCGCTTCCTGACGAATATCGTCGAGTACCCCGGCTGCGGCGCTTTCTTTTCGCCCGCGTCTTTCATGGCCCTCCTGCCCAACGGACAAGGACTGGCCGGCATGAGCCTGGCGAGCATGGTAGCCCCCGGCGTCGGCCACATCACGCAGGCGTGCGTAGCTCCGTCTTATCGCGGCACAGGCCTGGGTTACGAACTCCTGCGCCGATCGCTCGTCACGCTAGCCGCCCACGGCTGCCACAAAGTGAGCCTAACGGTGACTTCGGCCAACACCGAGGCCGCTGACCTCTATCGGCGCATGGGCTTCGTCACGCGCCGCCATTTCGCCGCGTATGTGTGGGAACTGCGGTAGCCGCTACTCCTTCCAGCTAACCTTCACCACCCGATCGCCTTCGAACGCCCCGATATAGACGTTGTTGCCTACCTGCAACGCCGACGACACGCCCGGGATCAAAACGCCCTTGCCGTTCGAGTCATACACGGTCTTCTCCATCATGCTCGATACGTCAATCGCCGCCACGCCGAACGCCTGCCGGCAGAACTGCCCACTCCCCGCCGGGCATTCCCCCGCGATTCCCTTGATCCCGGCCGCCAGCAAATTCCCCTTCTTGGTCCACGTCAGATTGTCCGGCATGAAGTCTAACTTCACTACACCCGTCTGCTTCTGCGCCTTCAGATCGTAACGCCGGGCTTCCTTCGACGCGTACACCGCGTAATAGGCCGTCTTCCCATCCGCCGTTGCGACCACGCCGTTCGGATAGGCAGTGCGCGTGCCCGGCAACTCCTGCTCGCCCTTGGCCTGCGACCACGTCACTACGAATCCCGTAGGTTGCCCACCGAAGGCTCCGCCGCCGCCCTGCTTGCCTTTGGCCTGCGGGTCCGCCGGAATCCCGGTAGGATGCGTCGCGACGAAACTCCCGTCCGCCAGCGCGGCTACGTCGTTATATTCCGGCTCCGGCGACACCACACAGCCGTGCCATACGATGCCCCACGCGGTACCGACGTGCCGCAACTCAAACATCTCGATCGATTGCCGCCCGCCGTGGTTCACGACGTACAACTGCTGCACCCCATTCGACCGCTTCACCAGCGACGTCCCATGCGGAGCCAGCGCCTCGCCAATCGGACCCGGACAGGCCGCGGCGCCCCAATCCTTCAATGGCTCATTCGTAGCCGTCAATTTCGTGAACGTCTTCTTCGCCGGATCGAACAAGTACAGCCCCGCCGCACCGCTGGCCACACCCGCTCCACCCGGACCCGTAACAAACTGCGGCACAACCAAGAATTTCCCGTCGGGAGTCAATTCCAGATCTTCCGGCGACCGCGTCCCGCAGATCACCTCGGCATCGCCGTGCACACCGCAACCCAGCGGAGCCGGCATAACAGGCCCCTTTTGTTGCGCCATCGCCGCACCAGCCACGGCCGCAGCCGCCCATACCAACTTAGTGAAGTTCGAATTCATGATCTGCCTCTCCTTGCCTCCAAGACCTTGCCTCCAAGGATGATATCAACGTTCCGGCACGCGGTCTTGCTAACCTAGTAGTTTGCATGGCTTGGTTTAATCGAGAGAAATCCGGCGTCGAGGAAGACATTTCCGATCAGGAACGCCACATCCGCACCGAAGGCCTCTGGCTGAAGTGCGAGAAGTGTTCCCAGATCATCTGGAAGAAGGCTCTGGACGAGAATCTCCAGTGCTGCCCCAAGTGCGATTTCCACTTTCGCTTGGAGGCGCCCGCCCGGGTAGCGATGCTGCTCGATGGCGAATACGAAGAGTTCGACAAGAACCTGATCTCCACCGATCCTCTGCGCTTTGAGGACAACAAGAAGTATTCCGCCAAGCTGACCATCGCGCGCCAGAATTCCGATTCCGCCGACGCCCTGCTTTCCGTCGGTGGCAACCTCGACGGCCGTCGCGTCCACGTCTGCGCCATGGAGTTCCGCTTCATGGGCGGCAGCATGGGAGCCGTAGTCGGCGAAAAAATCACCCGAGCCGTGGAACGCAGCATCGAGCTAAAGGTCCCGCTCATCATCGTCTCCGCATCCGGCGGCGCGCGCATGCAAGAGGGAGCCATCAGCCTGATGCAGCTAGCCCGCATCTCCGCCGCGCTCATGCGCCTGGATGAGGCCGGCGTCCCTTATATCAGCCTCCTGACCGACCCCACGACGGGCGGCGTCACCGCCAGCTTCGCCATGCTCGGCGACCTCAACATCGGCGAGCCCGGAGCCCTCATCGCCTTCGCCGGCCCCCGCGTCATCGAACAAACCATCCGCCAGAAATTACCCGAAGGCTTCCAACGCAGCGAGTTCCTACTGGAACACGGCTTCCTCGACGCTGTAGTGAAGCGGTCGGAGATGAAAGCGTTCATCTCCCGGTCGCTGAAGTTCTTCTGTGACGCGTCCGCCCAATAATTCAACCGTCGGATTAACGCGGGTGCAGGTGGGTCAAATGGGAAGACAGTGCTAAGCTTTGGCCATGGACAGAAAACTTGTCTTGGAACTGGTGGCGTCGCTTGGCTCGGTCGTACCACTTTTTGTGGTGCTGTTCCTCGTGCTCTTCGCCCCGAAGTCTGCGCAGCAAAAACCCTATCTGAAAAGGGTTGCGAAGAAGTACAGCATCCCCCCGCTCAACCTCAGATAAGCCCTCATCGCCTTCGCCGGTCACCGCGTCATCGAACAAGCCATCGGCCACAAACTCCCCGAAGGCTTCCAACGCAGCGAGTTCCTACTGTTTTTCTGTAAGGGTAAGGTTCGGGACGAACCATTCCTCACTCGGCCAACGGGACCTCCGCCAGGATACAATCCTCTGGGCCTAAGCAGCGGGATAGGTGGCCCTTTCCCGTAATGTCTTCGGCCAGGATCACTCTGCCCGGCTCCAGTGGAATCTTTTTCCCGTCCGCGAGTTCGATTTCAAATCGGCCGCTGACCGTGATAACGTACTGGCGCCGGGGAGCCGGATGCCATTCCTGGACGTAACCGGCAGGCAATTTCAGGTAGAAAAATCCGGTGGCCTTCACAAGCGGGGTTTGCCCGATCCCATCGGGGCGCGTTGCGAACCGCGCTTCCGTTTCCTCGGCGTGAGTCTGGCCATCGGAGCCGGTATAGAGCCGCGTCATGACAGCGGATGCGTTCGGTTGCGCGGGGATAAGCGGGGCAAAGATCAATGAGCTCCCTACCAGAACTGCGGGAACATAGCGTCGGGTATTCGGTGTCATCGCTTGCAGGATTGTAGCATCCGTAGCATCTCGGACAGTTGACCCACGAACGAAGTTCTCCTAGGCCACACACGCTGAGCGGCCAGTCCTCGCCCCAGCACACAGCCGCTCTCTCCAGGAAAGTCACAACAAAGATCCCGGACCGTGGTTTGTTTCATGAGGTTTGCGTTACTCTAAGAGTTCACCTCCCGCCCATGATTCAACTGCAGGGCGCTGGAAAGCGCTTCGGACACAAACTCCTTTTTGAAGATTGCAACTGGCTGATCACGCCTAACGAGCGCACCGGCCTGGTCGGTGGCAACGGCACCGGCAAGTCGACGCTGCTCAAGATCATCCACGGAGCCGAGTCGCTCGACTACGGCCAGATCAGTTACACCAAGGGCACCACGCTCGGCTACCTGCCGCAGGACGGCCTCGCGCTGGCCGGACGCAGCGTCTTCAACGAATGCCTCAGCGTGTTCGATGACCTCCACGCGATGGAGCGCGAGCTTGAAACGCTGCATCACCAGCTCGGCGAACTCGACCCGAACAGTCCCGAATACGCCGCGGCCTCTGACCGCTCGCATCATATTGATACGGAATTTCGGAACCGGGACGGCTACGCCATCGAAGCGCAAGTCGGCAGTGTGCTCAACGGCCTCGGCTTCGGTAAGGACGATTGGCCGCGCTTCACCGAAGAGTTCTCCGGCGGCTGGCAGATGCGTATCGCGCTCGCGAAGCTCCTGCTGCAGAAGCCGAATCTGCTGCTGCTCGACGAACCGACGAACCATCTCGACCTCGAAGCCCGCAACTGGCTCGAAAGCTATCTCCTTTCGTACCCGTTCGGCTACATCCTGATCTCGCACGATCGCTACTTCCTCGATGTCACGGTGAATAAGACCGTCGAGGTTTGGAACAAGCGCGTCCACTTCTACACCGGCAACTACGAAAAGTATCTGAACTCGAAGGCCGAAAAGAAAACCCAGCTCGAAGCCGCCTACCGCAACCAGCGCGAGCGCATCGAACAACTGGAAGCCTTCATCAATCGCTTCCGCGCGCAGGCCACCAAGGCCAAGCAGGTCCAGAGCCGCATCAAGGAGCTCGACAAAATCGAGCGCATCGAGATCCCGCCTGAAGAAGGCGCGATCCATTTCTCATTCCCGCAGCCCAAACCCAGCGGACGCGTCGTCGCCGAATTCAAGGATGTCTCGAAAAGCTACGGCGAAAAACTGGTCTTCAGCGGAGCCAACTTCGTAGTCGAACGCGGCGACCGCATCGCGCTAGTCGGCGTGAACGGCGCCGGAAAATCGACGCTGATCAAGCTGCTCTCTGGAGCCGAGCCGCTCTCCACCGGCACCTACACGCTGGGCCACAACGCCATGGTCGATTACTTCGCCCAGGATCAATACAAAGAGTTAGACAAAGAAGCGCGCATGATCGACGACATCGCCAACTCGTCCCCTCGCGCCACGCAAACCCAGCTCCGCAGTCTGCTCGGTTGCTTCC
Source organism: Bordetella parapertussis (assembly GCA_943328975.2). Lineage (GTDB taxonomy): Bacteria > Acidobacteriota > Terriglobia > Bryobacterales > Bryobacteraceae > Palsa-187. The sequence continues at coordinate 17,158 of CALQCC020000017.1, forward strand.
TGTTCAGCGAAGACGACGTATTCAAAAAGATCGGCGTGTTAAGCGGTGGCGAACGCAATCGCTACGCGCTGGCGAAGATCCTGCTAGCTCCGTCCAACTTCCTGCTATTAGACGAGCCCACTAACCACTTGGATATGCGCGCGAAAGATGTGCTCCTGGAAGCCCTGCGCGAATATACCGGCACGGTGGTCCTGGTCTCGCATGACCGCTACTTCATCGACAACCTGGCCACGCGCATCTTCGAAATCGAAGAGGGTCACGTCCACGTCTACCCCGGCAACTACGAAGATTACCTGTGGCGCAAGTCCGGCGGCCCCGCGACGCTCGCCCCGCAGTCCGCGGCCCCCGTGGTGCTCGCAACAAAAGAGCCCGAGGCGCCCGAATCCAAGAAGCGCGTCAACCCCATGAAGCTCCAAAAGCTTCGCGACCAGCTCGCAAAAACCGAACACACCATCGCCCAACTGGAATCTGAGATCGCGCAGCACGAAGCCGCACTAGGCGATTACAAGAGCGCTGAAGAAACCGTCCGCGTCACCGAATTACTGGGAGCGAAGCGCGCCGAACTCGACAACCGCGTAGCCGACTGGGAACAAATCTCCCAAGAGCTGGAAGAGAACAGCTAGAGTTTGTCGTAAAACGCGAACGCCACCGCCGCAAGTATCAACACAAACGACACCACGTAGTTCCACCGCAGCGCTTCGCCTAAATAGAAGTAGGCGAACCCGCTGAACACCACCAGGGTGATGCACTCCTGCATGATCTTCAGTTGATACCCGGTAAACCGCCCATACCCCAGCCGATTCGCCGGGACCTGAAAACAATATTCCCCCAGCGCGATCAGCCAACTTACCAGAATCGCAGCGACCATGCCCACGTCACGCCGTTTCAAGTGCCCGTACCAGGCGAACGTCATGAAGGTATTGGAAATCAGAAGCAGGAGAACGGTGCTCATTTGCCCCGGTAATGCTCCGGCTTCTCGTTTTCATTGCACACATACTCGTGCAACTCTTCATTCGGAGCCAGCTTCAGCCGCCGCTTCAACTTCCACGGATGTTCGTACGCCCCTGGATCATCCACCGTGATCTCGATCTCCATCGTCCCCAGATCCGGCCGCCGCATGCGTTCGATCACGTGCAACTGGTCCGTCTGCGGCTTACCCGTGACATCCAGCCAGCCCCGATCGTGAAACCCGACCGTGTCGATTTCCAGCGTGTCGCCGACCCACCGCCCAATCGAATGCCCCATCCAAGTAGGATCGAAATCCGCAGGGTGCCCGCGCCCATCCGTAAAGATCTGCCGGAATCCAGGAGGGCTGCCTTCGGAAAGAATAATCAACTCCGTCGGAATCTGAATGAACTTCGTCAGATCGAGAGCGTTCGTGCGCACCGTACCCGACGGCAAGCAATGCGCCCGCGGATCATCTTTACTGCCGTCCTCAAGACGTTGCTTCTGCAACGCCGCCGCCCACGGCCGATACGGAGGATCATCGGCATCCATGTCCGGACCACCGGCCAGCCACATGCCCGACAAGTCAGGCTTGCCGTCCGCCGTCTTCGGAGCCGGACCCGTCACCCGCACCGCACTCTCGCCCAACAATTGAAACGCCTGCTCGCCCGGAACCCCTGTATTCGTAGCCGGAGTCAACGTCGCATCCACGCGAATCGAGGCGCCGCTCGCGATCGCAACATCCCGCCGCGTCATCATCGAATAGCCGACCTTGCGGACAAACACGTCGAACGACCCCGCCGGCACCGTCAGCGAATACGCGCCTGTGGCGGACGTCTCCGTCTCCTCCACCGCGCCCGTAGCAGCATTGCGCGCGCGGATGTTTACCCCCGCCAAGCCGCCTTGCGGACCCGTGACGGTCCCAGCAATCGTCTCCGCCCGGCACATCGCCGTAGCCAATAACAAGAGAGTGAGGCCAGCCTTCATACGAGCCATTACATGTTGTATCCAATCGCCGTTAAGATCACCGTGACCAGCACCAGCCCCAGGCCGATGGCGCACATCCACAGCACGACCTTCGGAAACGTCCTGCGGAACTCGGGCGAGCTGGTGTCCATATCTTTGACGATAGCAGGAATGAATTCCAGCATCAGCGGCGTCATCGTGTTAAATAAAGGTGGAGGTTTCGCCCATGAAGAATATGTTCTGGATCGCCAGCGCCGCTGCCTGCCTGTCCGCACTCTGCTTCGCGCAACAACCCGCAAAGAAGACCGTCAGTCCGCAAGCCCAAGCCCGCATCGAACGCGAGGTGCGGCACGAGCTCCTGATGGTCCCGCAGTACGGAGTCTTTGACAACATCGCCTACCAAGTGAACGGGTACAACGTCACCCTAACCGGCAGCGTCACCCAACCCGTCCTCAAGAGCAACGCCGAACGCGCCGTGAAGGGCATCGAAGGCGTGGAGAAGATCGACAACAAGATCGTGGTGCTCCCCACATTCGCCGCCGATAACCAGATCCGCATTGCCGTCTACCGAGCCATCTACGGCTCCTCCGCGCTGGAGCGCTACGCGTTGCAAGCCGTCCCGTCGATCCACATCATCGTGAACAACGGCAACGTCACCCTGGAAGGCGCAGTGGCGACCAAAGCCGATGCCGACATGGCGGCGATCCGTGCCAAGACCGTGGGCGGCTTCTTCAGCGTAACCAGCAATCTGAAAATCGACGCACCGTCGAAGTAGTCAGCCGCAAAAAGCAAAAGGCGGCCGAATACTCCAGGCCGCCTTTCCACGCCACACTTCCACTCTTCGGTTTAACTACACCCGCTGGTCGACCCGCAATTCTCGCACTTGTAGCACGACCCGTTGCGCGTCATCAGGCCACCGCATTCGCTGCACGACGGAGCATCGCTCATCGCATTCCCGAATGGCAGCGCCTGCTGCGGATCCGGCTCGGTCGCCCGAATCACGGGAGCGTCGCCGGCTTCGTTCTCGACAACCTGCTCGCCGATGAAGCGCGCGGCCATCCAGCGGAAAATGTAGTCCATGATGGACTTTGCGTACGGCACGGTCGGGTTGCCCGTCCAACCGCTCGGCTCAAACCGAACGTGCGCGAACTTGTCTACGAAGAACTTCAGCGGCACGCCATATTGCAGGCTGTAGCTGACTGCCGTCGCGAAGGAATCCATCAGACCCGAAATGGTCGAGCCTTCTTTCGCCATGGTTACGAACAACTCGCCCGGCGAACCGTCGTCGTACAACCCCACCGTCAGGTAGCCTTCATGACCGCCGATGGAGAATTTGTGCGTGATCGCGTGCCGTTCATCCGGCAGCTTGCGCCGAATCGGACGGTACACAATCTTCTCTTCGATCTTGACCGTCGGAGCCACCACTGGCGCACCATTGGCGGCCTTCGCCCCCTTCGACGTACCGGAACTGAGCGGCTGCACGCGCTTGGAGTTGTCGCGATAGATCGCCACCGCCTTCAAGCCAAGCTTCCAGCTTTCGAGGTACGCATCCATCACGTCCTCCACCGTGGATTCTTCCGGCATATTGATGGTCTTCGAAATCGCGCCCGAAATAAACGGCTGCGTCGCGGCCATCATGCGCACGTGACCCATATAGTGGATGCTGCGCGCGCCATTCTGCGGACGGAAGCTGCAATCGAACACCGGCAGATGTTCGTCCTTCAATCCCGGAGCGCCTTCAATCGTGCCGCTGGAATCGATATGGTCGACGATCTTGCTCGCCTGGTCCGGCGTGTAGCCGAGCTTCAACAGCGCGCTCGGAACCGTCTGGTTCACGATCTTAATCACGCCGCCGCCCACCAACTTCTTGTACTTCACCAGCGCCAGATCCGGCTCGATGCCTGTGGTGTCGCAATCCATCATGAAACCGATGGTGCCCGTTGGAGCCAACACCGTTACCTGCGCATTGCGATATCCCGCCACGCGTCCCAACACGTAGGCTTCTTCCCAGCACCGCTTGGCGTTTTCGTACAACGCCGCCGGAACCCGCTTGCTATCGATGTCCAATGTTGCATCGCGATGCATGCGGATCACGTCCAGGAACGGATCCTCATTGATCGCGTAGCCTTCGCACGGACCCGTAGAATCCGCCGCGATCCTTGCGCTGGTCAAGTAAGCCTGACCGCACATGATCGCCGTCAACGTCGCGGCCCAATCGCGGCCGGCATCGCTGTCATAAGGAAGACCCATCGACATCAACAGCGCGCCCAAATTCGCATAGCCCAAGCCCAGCGGGCGGAAATCGTGCGAGTTCTTGGCGATCTTGTCGGTCGGATACGCCGCGTTGTCCACCAAAATTTCCTGCGCGATGATGATCGTATCGACAGCGTGGCGATATGCCTCCACGTCGAACTGCCCATCGGCGCCCACGAACTTCATCAGGTTGAGCGACGCCAGATTGCAAGCCGAATCGTCCAGGAACATGTATTCCGAACACGGGTTCGACGCATTGATGCGAGACGTGTTCTTCGAGGTGTGCCACCGGTTGACCGTCGTATCGAACTGCATGCCCGGATCGCCGCACTGATGCGTGGCTTCCGCGATCTGCCGCAACATATCTTTGGCCGAGTGCCGATTCTTGCGCTCGCCGTTCACCCGCGAAATCGTCCACCAGTCGGTGCCATCCACCGCAGCCTGCATGAATTCGTCGGTCACGCGGACACTGTTATTGGCGTTCTGGAAGAAGATCGAGCTGTACGCCTCGCCGTCGAGCGACGAATCGTAACCCGCGTCGATCAAGGTGTGCGCCTTCTTCTCTTCCTTCGCCTTGCACCAAATGAAGCGCTCGATATCCGGATGGTCCGCATTCAGGATCACCATCTTCGCCGCACGCCGCGTCTTACCGCCGCTCTTGATCACGCCGGCGAACGCGTCGAAGCCCTTCATGAAGCTCAACGGACCCGAAGCGCGCCCGCCACCCGACAAGATCGCGTCTTCTTCACGCAACGTCGAGAGGTTCGACCCCGTACCCGAGCCCCACTTGAACAACATGCCTTCGGTCTTGGCCAGTTCTAGAATCGACTCCAACGTGTCTCCAGCCGAGTTGATGAAGCACGCCGAACACTGCGGCTTGGCGTCACCCGGTTGGATCTTCTGGATGTCATTGGTCGCTTCGTTGTAATACCAGCCGTACCCGCGCGATTCCTTCACGCCCACGTTGAACCACACCGGCGAATTGAAGCATGCCTTCTGCTTCAACATCAGGTGCGTCAGGTCCGAACGGAAATTCTCTGCGTCTTCGGCGCTCTTGAAGTAGCGCTGCTCTTTGCCCCAGGTAGAAATGGTGTCGCACACACGACCCACCAACTGCCGCACGCTGGTCTCGCGTTCCGGCGAACCCGCCTTGCCGTAGAAATACTTGCTCACTACGATGTTGGTGGCCGTCTGCGACCAATCCGCAGGCACCTCCACATCGCGCTGTTCAAAAATCACCGCGCCCTTGTCATTGCCAATCGTAGCCGCGCGTAGTTCCCACGCGATCTCATCATAAGGAGTCTGGCCCGCAGCCAGCTTCGACGTGAAGTAACGTGCGAAGGGCACGCCCACACGTTCCGTCACCGGCACCGGCCGGCGAGCATCTTTCATTTTCATAGCAACACCTAAACCCAATTGTCCCATTTTGTACCTTCTGATTCTCCGAATGTTGTGAGGAGACAGATCTGCCCGGATCGTCTCTACTCTGTGCTTTTTTACGGCGTTCGGTAATCTTACCCCCTACATATAGCGGTGTCAAGGAAAAATACCCAAGTGGTGGTATGTCCAGTATTATCTTAGGGATCGATCAATCATGACATTGCCACTAGACAATGTCTGTTTTGTGGTATACTTTTTTCAGTGAGCAAGCTCAGTCACTTACAGACCTTAGAAGCGGAAAGCATCCAGATCTTCCGCGAAGTCGCTGCAGAATTTCAGCGCCCGGTCATGCTGTATTCGATCGGCAAAGACTCCTCCGTCATGATTCGCTTGGCGCAGAAGGCTTTCTACCCAGGACCCATCCCCTTCCCGCTGCTGCACGTCGACACCAGCTACAAGTTTAAGGAGATGATCGAATTCCGCGACCGCTTCTGCAAAGAAATCGGCGTGAACCTGATCGTCCACCAGAATAAGAGCGCCCTGGATGCCGGAGCAAACCCCTTCCGCTTGGGCACAGAGCGCTGCTGCGGCCTTCTGAAGACCCAGGCCCTACTTGAGGGCCTCCGCGCCGGTAACTACGACGCAGCGTTCGGCGGAGCCCGCCGCGACGAAGAAAAATCCCGCGCCAAGGAACGAATTTACTCCTTCCGCGACTCCCTCGGCCAGTGGGACCCGAAAAATCAGCGCCCCGAGCTGTGGAACATCTTCAACAGCCGCGTAGAACCCGGCGAAAGCATCCGCGTCTTCCCGCTCTCTAATTGGACCGAGATGGACGTGTGGCAATACATCCACGCCGAAAATATCCCCATCAGTGAACTCTATTTCGCCAAAGAACGCGAAATGATCGTCCGCGGCACCCAACTCATCATGCCGGAACAGTCGTTCGTGAAACCCGGCCCCACCGACAAGGTGCAAATGGTGAAATGCCGCATGCGCAGCCTGGGCTGCTCCCCCTGCACCGGCGCCATCGCGTCGGACGCCGACACGCTCCCCAAAATCATCGCCGAACTAGTAGCCGTCAAGAACAGCGAACGCGAAAACCGCGTAATCGACCACGACCGCGAAGGCTCGATGGAATTGAAGAAGCGCGAAGGGTATTTCTAGCCCCAAAGTGGGGCACGCGCTCGTTCGTGCCGCGCCTGCCCGCCAGAGGTTTACCGGAGGCGGGAGACGAAGATCTACACCTTTCCGCTAGTCCAGTACGATAAGCTTGGGTGCCGGATGATAAGCTTCCCCTCAAGGAAGCCCCCTCGGCGCGTCAGAACCAGTGAAATATCCCCTAAAGCGGCTTGCAATCAAGCTGTCGCTCGCGACGGGCGCGTTTTGCGCTGCCCTACACGTCGCGACCTTCGTCACGATGATCCCACTCGGCTGGGTCATTTTGCCATTCGCCCTACTCTTCAGTTCGGCGCTCCTCGGGCACACGACTAGCTCAGAGCAACGGTTGAAACGTCCACGGGGAAATCTCCGCCTATTGAGTCACGGCCTGCTGGCGTATGCCTTCATGACATTCATCTACGTCTACACCACCACCGACGGCGCATCCAGCGTCAGCATCGTCGAGGGGCAATACGTTTCCATGTACAAGGGGAGAATCCTCAAAGCGATTACGGTATACGACTACCAAATGTTTCCCAACCTTTGGACCCGCGTACTAAGCGCGTGGATGGCCGCAATGGCGGTCATGGCGGTGCTCTGGATCAAAGAGAGGGAATCAAACTCCGGCACATCGAGTAATTGACCTGAACCTTGCGATTATTGTGCCTTTGAGTGCATTTTCTTCTTTCCTTCCAAATACACCCCGCAACGCCCGCAGCCGCAGTGTCTCTACTTCCCCACCATGTGCGTGGAGTCTTTCTCGTTCTCCGTGCACCAATATTCCATGATCTCGGTGCCCGGACGCACTCGGTAAATGTATGCCGTCGTCCAAGGCTGCGTGTAGGCCTTCGGATCCTCAATCGTCACCGTGAACCGCATCGTGTCTTTGTTCAGCCGGCGATAGTGCTCCACCAGATGCAGCTGCTCGCTATGCGGATGCCCCGCCGAATCCAGCCACGATTGTTCATCACTGAAGCCCGTTACGTCGATCACCAACTCAGGACCTTCGTAGTGTCCGATCGAATCGCCCATCCACGTCCAAGCGTCTTTGTTGTGTTTACGGCCATCCAGCGGCACGATTCGGAAGGTATGCAGCCCGCCTTCGTAAAGGAAGATTACTTCGTCGTCGTTCTGAACGATCTTCATCGGATACGGGACGCCCTGCGCGCGCGGCAGACCGCTCGGCTTGCACTGCATGTTCGGATCGTTCTTCTGCAGGTTCCCCGTGCGCTCCTCCCACAGCTTGCGCCCCCACTCGGTGAACGGGACCTCGACTGTCTTCTCCGCATAGCGCCCATCCGCCATGTCCACGATCCACGCGACATTCCAGATCCCGCGCAAATCCGGCACGCCGTCCTTCAGCCAAATCGTCGGCTCTTCGACAATCGGCGCGGCAGCTTTCCCCTTGCCTTTAGCCTTGGCTTTATCCTGCCCCGACACTTCATTCGGAAACACACCTACCAGCAATGCTCCGAGCACCGCCGTGACCACAACCAACCATCCTCTTCGCGTGACTCTCCTCTTTCCTAGGTCAATCCTGTCAATTCTATGCCAACCCTGACCCCATCGTCCCGACGTATACGGCGTACAACGACTGACTCGCTGTCATAAACAACCGATTCCTCTTCACTCCCCCGAAACACAAATTCGCACACTGTTCGGGCAGCCGGATCATCCCGATCAAGGCACCATCCGGAGCCACCACCTGCACCCCCGGCCGAGCCCCGCACCACACGTTGCCATCCACATCGCAGCGAATCCCATCCGCCGCCGCGTTGCCACCGCCAGGAATGGCTAGCTTCACAAACTGCTTCCGATTCCGGATCGACCGCCCATCCACATCGAACACCAACGTCTCGCCCGACCCCGTATCCGCCACATACAGCTTCTTCTGATCCGGCGAAAACGCCAGCCCGTTCGGCTGGTTCACTTCGTCCGTCACCTTCGTCAGCGCGCCCGACTGCGCATCTACACGATACACCGCCTGCTTCGATTCCGGCGTCGCCCGATTGCCCTCGTAGTCGCCGTTGATCCCGTACGTCGGGTCCGTAAACCAAATGCTTCCGTCCCCCGGATGCACCACGACATCGTTCGGCGAGTTCAACCGCTTGCCTTCGAACTTATCCGCGAGCGTCGTAACCGACCCGTTCGCCTCATACCGAGCCACTCTGCGCCCGCCATGCTCACACGATAATTGACGGCCCTCCCCGTCAAAAGTGTTACCGTTGCTGTTCCCCGATGGATTGCGGAACACCGTCACGCGGTTGTCATCGGCGATCCAGCGGTATTGCAAGTTGTTCGGAATATCGCTCCACACCATGTAACGGCCCACGCCATTCCACGCCGGGCCCTCGGCCCACATCGACCCGACATGCAGCCGCTGCATCGGAGTGTTGAACACAACATACTTACCGAACCGCCGGTCCACCGTGATGATGTCCGGATCGGGATACATCATCGGCGAATTGCCGCTCCAATCCCGAGCCGTCGCGTTCGGTGAGATCGCTTGCTGCCCCATCACGGGTAGCGCCGCAGCCGTCCCCAAAGCAGCCGTCAAGAACGAGCGCCGATCGCAGTAGGATTTCAACATAAGAAGATAGTGTACCCCCATCGCATCTCGAACCCCACCGTCCCTCTGACTGCGGTATCCTGTTCAACCATGGGAAGCGAAGAACAACTCCGACACGACAAAACCGACATCCGCGAGATTATCGAGAACTGGATCGTCTTCCGCGACTCCGCGCTATGGGACAAGTTCAAAACCGTATGGCATGACGACGGCTACATGATGGCCACGTGGTTCCAAGGCCCTGCTACCGACTTCATCCAGGTAAGCCGCGATGGCTTCGAACGCGGTGTCAGCATCATGCACTTCCTCGGCGGCTCCAATCTGGAAATCGTAGGCAACCGCGCCATCGCGATGACTAAGATGACCATCTCCCAACGAGCCCCCGTGCACGACGTGGTGGTTGACGTCCTATGCTCGGGTCGCTTCTACGACTTCTTCGAGAAGCGCAACGGCAAGTGGGCCATCGTCCTGCGCCGCCTCTTCTATGAGAAGGACCGCATGGACCCGGTCGATCCCAGCCAGCAAGTGAAGCTTGAGCCGGAACTGCTCAACAGCTTCCCCATCGGCTATCGCCACCTCGCCTACCTGCAAACCAAGCAGGGCTTCACGTTGAAGAAGGACATGCCTGGCTTGCGCGGACCCGAAGCGACTGCGCTGTATGCCCACGGAGCCGACTGGCTTGCGGGTAAACCCATCGACGGCATGAAGGGGTAGTTATTTGCGCCGCCGAAGCGCACCGATACCGAGCAACCCAGCGCCAATCAGGAACGCGCTTCCCGGCTCTGGGGCCTCCGCGAACGCTGAGGTGATCGTACTGACGTTGGCTGCGCCACCGGCGTGAGACAGGCCATACAGATCTTCAACCGTTCGCAGCACGTTGTAGTGAGTGATGGCTTCGCTGTAAGTGCCGGGCACGATGTTTGCGCCGTAAAAGATGGTCGCGATGTGGTTGGCTTCCGAACCGTCATCCTCGTCGAAGGTCACAATCAAGAGGCTATTGTGACTGAGCGCCCAAGTTGCGTATGCGCCGATGTTGGTGGAAAGCCACGCGTCACCGGTGGCGATGGTGCCGTTGTGCATATCGTTCCCCTGGTTGGGAACCACAAAGGACACCGTCGACAGCGTGGTGAAATCCGAAGGGAAATCGGTAAACGGATGATTGCTGGCCTGCGGAACGTTGCTGAAATTGATCCACGGGTTATGCTTGCGCCAGTAACCGTCAGCACCGCCAGCGTTATCTCCGGTGAAGCTGGATGAAGGCAGGCTTTCCGAATAACCGTCGAACGTATACCCGGCCCCGATCAATTCAGAGCCCAGGTTCGGCGTAGAGAAGGTGCCCGACGGCGTTGTATTTGTCGTGACGCCTTGGTTCGATCCGGAGAAGAACTCCAGGTAGTTCGGCTGGCTGGGGTGAGTGATCCCGTAGGAGTTCGTGAACAGCGCTCCACCGGTGGCCAACGCGTTGATGTAAGGGGCCGACCCATTGCCGATGATCTGCGAATAACCTTTATTCTCTTCCATCACGATCACGACATGATCATAGGAGAAGAGCGAGGTCGCCGTTAGCACGCCGGGCGCGAGCAGAAGACTGGCAAACAACACAGAGCGGACGATGAAGTTATGCATGGAACCGGGATCGATTCTCCATCATCGCCAGTGGGCGTGGGTATCCCTATCAGGAAGGGATCCTAGTAGGGAGGGTAGAATCGACCTAGCGTCGAACCTACGTTACGTCGATCCAACCTTCATGCGGCAGCGTCACGGGAGCGAGCCCGTTGCGTTGTGCCGATATGCGGAAGCGCGGGCCTGCGACTGCGGCTTCGAGTTCCACGATGCGACCGGTGGAAGCGTGCGTCTCACTCGCGCCCAGCTCGAATTCGATAGTGAACTGCGCGTCTGCCGCGGCACCGTCTAGCCTAACGAACAAGCGGCCTTCGCGGAAACCATAGAACATTTCGCGCGCAGGGGGAGTGCCGCCGTGCATCGCGCCGGAACGCGGATCGGGACGGAAGCGGCCAGCGCCCATCCATTCGAAAGCGGAGGTAACTTCGCCATCCAGCGTCACATCGAGCGCATTGGTGGGACGCTCATGCACGTCGCCTTCTTGCGGCTGGTGATGAAGAATGGGATGCTCCAGTTCGGAGGGAACTTCGAGACTCAACGCACGATACACGTTGGCTAAGTGATCGCGATAGATCTGGTCGAATTCGGCTCGGTTGTCTGAGCCATGCTCCGGCCCATACCACCAGCACCAATCGCTGCCTTCGGCGATGAGGATTTCTTCAAACGCCAGCAGGCGCGCGGCTTCGGGAACGTTGGCCGAGTGCGCATCATATGCGCGGCGGGCAGCGAGCAAGTACGTCCAGGCCTTATTGTCTTCCTCCGCGCCGATCCAGATATTGAAGTTCGCGTTGATCCAAGAACCTGGGAACACGTGTCCGAGCGGGCGCGCTTCAAACTTCGCGAGCGCTTCGGAGACGGTGACAGCCTCCAGGTCCGGGGAATCGGCGATGCGCTTGTACAGCTCGCGCAGGAACGGGCGCCCTTGCGCGTAATACCACTCCCAAGCGTTTTCGCCGTCGAGCACGATGGGCACCAGTCCCTGGGTGCCGTTCGCGTTCTGCCGGATGCGATCCAGAAAATGGTCCGCAGCTTGGGAGGCATCCATACGCGAATACTCGAAGCCAATCAAATCGCTTAAGTAGTGATCGCGAAACAGCAGCTTCATCTCGCGCTGCTCGCGTTGCCACACGTAGGCTTGATATGTGACATCGCAGCCGGCATCGCGTCCCAGCGTGCGCGCTAACACCCCATTGTCACTCGCGGCCCAGCGGAAGCCGCAGTCTACGGCCAGCGCGAGCACTTCATCCGAGACGGAACCTTCGGATGGCCATAACCCGACCGGGTCCACGCCGAGGGTGCGTCGCATATAGGCGCGCGATCGCTCGAGCTGTACACGCGCATCTTGCGGATAGCTGAAGCGCTCCGGCAGCGTCATGCCGGGGCTCGAAACGCCACCCATATCCGAATCGCACAACAACGGCAGGATCGGATGGTAGAACGGCGTGGTGGAAATTTCAATTTGCTTGCGCGCAGCGTAGTCGCGATAAACGGGGAGCACGTCGACCAACGATTCGCGCTGCTTGCGCGTCAACAGCTCCTGGTCGGCTAGCGTGAAGTCGCGTCCTCTGCGAACTAGATCCTGAAGCGATTCATCGGATGCAACCTGATCTTCATCGAACCACACAAGCTGGCTCAGCACCTGCAAATCACGCAGTTCGCGCGACGAAAAGGTTTCGAAGCGGCGTTCATATAGTTCGCCGTAACGCGGGTGCCGGTAGATCATGCGATCCAGGTTGGCTTGGAAGAAGTAGCGCATCACGAACGCGCGTTGCGCTTCGCTCAAGTCTTCCGCTGGGATCACGGCACAATCGAAAAATGGATCGGAGGCCTTGCCTGTCGCGTAATCTTCGATCTGCGCCAGCATTGAGGGCACCAGGTTAAACGTCTGATGGACGCTGGGGAACGGATCGAGCACGCGGACCATGCCGGCGTAATCTTTCAGTGCATGTAAGCGCGTCCAGGGGAGCTTATAGTGGCCCGTCCACAAATCTTTGTAGAACGGCTGATGCATGTGCCAAAGAAAACAGAGTGTCGTCATTGCGCCTCAAGGGTTCGTGAAAATACGTCAGTCAGGGGGCGCGACGAGGCGTCGAAGATCGTCATGGGTCGGAGTTTCAGAATGAGTTCCATGGTCCGCAGAACGGAGGAATCGTTGTAGAACATGCCGGAAGTCGGGGCTGGGCGGCGTGAGTAAGGCGAGATCACCAACACAGGGGCTGTTTCGCCAACCACGAAGGCAGCCGTCTTATTCCACATAGGGCTCTTAGAGAGCGTATCGACAATTTGCCCAAGTCTTCGATCCGCGTCTGCGCCGGCAAGGTGAATCACGGTGAAGCGAGGCAGCGTAGCGGGAAGCTCTTCCGGCATCGCGGGACCGAACTCGCCTACTGTTAGGCCGGCCTGACGTGCGTTGGTAATTAGTGTTCCGGCGGGCGGTTGGTTTGCTGGATCCGTGGCTGTGAATGTCTTCCCGCGCAGACGTTGTTCGAAATCGGAGGGCGTGCCAGAGAGAGACGACTGCACGCCTTCGGGTCCAGGGGCGTTGGGGTAGAAGTGTTGGACAACGCTAAACTCTTTGGCGAGTTTTTCGAAGTTTGCTCCGCGTGTATTCGTCGTTATGTAGATTACGTTGTCGACCGGTGGAGCGGGCGGAGGAGCCTCCGTGGGATCGTAGGCAACCAGGTCCACGGCTTGGTCGGTCAACGTGGAGAGGGTCGCATCGGTGACTGGCGGAATGAGCGAGAGCGTATCGCTGTGCGCATTGGTGAAGGCGAGGCGTCCGTCATTCAGAAGACGAGCCGAGGTGGGATAGGCACCGACTGGAATGAATCCCGCGAGTCGGCTACGGGCTTCGGAGATGTCCGCGACGGCGATCGCGTTGACGTTTGAACAGACGACGAAGAGCTTGGTTTGATCCTTGGAAAGAGCCAACGCGCTGGGCGTCATGCCGGCTGGTTGCCCCGGCGAGAAGCCGATATTCAACACGTCGACTTGCTTCATCAAGTCACTGCGATCGAGTCCGATCACGAAGACATTGTTCGTGTTCGCCGCTGCGACGAAGAGGCGCACTAGCGGGGCACCTTCGGCATCGGGCAACTTGCGATCGCTCAAGACCATCCCTGTGGGATGCGGGGCGACGCGGATGCGTCCGATCTCTTCGCCGGTGTTGGTGCGGTATTGATAGACACTGGCGTCGGCCCAACTGGACACAAAGTAAGTACGGCCGTCAGGATGGAAGAGAATCTGATACGGGCGGCGACCGCTCTTGTAGCGCTCGATCACGCGTCCGGATTGCGGATTGAAGACGAGGATCTCATCGTGGAAAAGATCGGCGGCATAGATGAGGCGGCCGGCGGGTGGAATCGCGAGGTCGCCGATGAAACCGCCGGCGGCAATGCCGGGCATCTCCTTCGACAACACGAGCGTGCCTTCGGCCGAGAAAGTGAACTCGAATACGGAGTTACGGGGTCCGCCGCCGGTGTAGACGTTGCGACCGTCCGCAGAGAACGTAATGCCTTGCCACGCGTCGGCCACGGGAGTGTTGGAGAGCAGAGCCATCGTATCCGTGCGGAGGACGCTGATGGATGCGGGCTTTCCAGAATTCAGGACGAGTAAGTACTTGCCATCGGCGGAGAGCGCGGAGGACATGGGGAATGCGCCGACCTTCACCTGCGTCCCGGCGGGCTTGATACGCCAGCCTGTGGAAAGTAGTTCGCTGCCATCGGTCAGCATGCCGGGCTGCAGCGCGGGTGGCGTTTGCGAACACAAGATCCCCGCCGTGAGCGCAATCAAGAAGAAGCGTTTCATTCTGAGTACCTTTGGGCGATGGGGAATCGGCGGCCGATGCCGAAGGCTTTCGAGGTGACCTTCAAGCCCGGGGCCGCCTGCTGGCGTTTGTATTCGTTGCGGTCGACTTTGGTGACGATGTCTTGCACCAGTTCTATCGGGAGCTTCAAGCTGGAGGAGATTACCTTGGGCGAATGATTCTGCTCCACGTAAGCCTCGAGGATCTTGTCGAGCACGTCGTATTCGGGTAGCGAATCGCTGTCCTTCTGATCGGGACGCAGTTCGGCGGATGGCGGTTTCGTGAACACGCTTTCGGGAATTGCGTTGTTGAGGCGACGATTGGCGATGCGCGAGATCTTGTAGACCAGCGTCTTGGGCACGTCGGAGATGACGGCGAGGCCTCCGCACATGTCTCCGTAGAGCGTGCAGTAGCCGACCGCTAGCTCGCTTTTGTTGCCGGTTGTGAGCACCATCGCTCCGGTTTTATTGGAGAGCGCCATCAAGGTGATGCCACGCAGGCGGGCTTGCACGTTCTCTTCGGTGACATCCGGCTTGCGTCCTGCGAACACCGGGGCTAGTTCTTGCAGCACTCGTTCATAGGGACCGGTGATGGAGATCTGCTCGCAGCGAATCCCCAAGCGTTCCGCCATATCCTTCGCGTCGCGCACGCTGTGCTCGGAGGAGAAAGGTCCGGGCATGGCTACTCCCCTGACGTTTTCCTTGCCCACTGCTTCGACGGCGATGGCGGCAGTGATGGAAGAATCGATGCCACCGGAAAGGCCGATCAACACACGCTGGAAGCCGCATTTGTGGATGTAGTCGCGCGTGCCTAAGACCAGGGCTTCGTAGACTGCTTCGGGTTCGTCTTGGAAGTTCTCTCGCTGATCGCCGGAGTTCGTATCGAGATCGACCAGGATCAAATCTTCGGCAAAGCTACGTGCGGAGGCGATCACTTCTCCCGCTGCGTTCATCGCAAAGCTGGAGCCATCGAACACCAATTGATCATTGCCGCCGACTTGGTTCACGTAGAGTACGGGCTTGCCGTAGCGCTTGGCCACCGAGCTGTAGATTCGTCGGCGAACATCGCGCTTGCCTGTGCTGTAGGGCGATGCGTTAATGCAGATCAAAAGCTGCGCGCCCTGCGTGAAAAGTTCTTCGACGGGATCGCGATGATATAAACGCTGCGCCCAATAATTACGATCGTTCCAAGCGTCCTCGCAGATGGTCAGCGCGACGGGTTGACCTCGGAGGGTGAAGAGATCGACATGGTCGGCGGGGCGGAAATAGCGGGCTTCGTCGAAGACGTCGTAGGTGGGCAGTAGGGTCTTGTGTTGACGAAAGAGAATCTTGCCGCGTTCGAGGACCGCTGCGCTATTGAGCGCTCGCTTGCCGATGGGGCCTTCGGCGCGGCTCGCATAGCCGCAGATGATACTGAGGTCGAGGCCCGCGGTCTCGTGCGCCAGGCGTTGTAATTCTTCGGCGTTACGGTCGAGGAAACTGGAGCGTTCCACGAGGTCGCGCGGTGGATAACCGGGGAGAGAGAGTTCCGGGAAGGCGACGACTTGCGCCCCACGATCCGACGCCTGACGCGCGGCGCGCACCATGGCATCCACGTTTGCGCGGAAATCACCGACGGTTGGATTAAGCTGCGCGAGGGCAATGCGCATGGATGTCTTTATTGTAGACGGCGACCGCAACGGGCCGCTATTGTTTGTGCTGCAAAAGCTGGTCGATGCGGTGGCTGAGCGCGTCGATTTTCGCGGCGAGATCGGCGCGCTGCCGCTCCGCTAGGGATGTGTGCTGCTTCTCAAAAGAGAACGCGCCGTTCGGTTCCAGCTCGCCTCGGCGAACCTCACGAAGGTCGTCGATGCCCTGCCGGTTGGCGGCGAGGCGCAGCTCGCGCAAAGTAAGCAGCTCCTGTTCGAGGGCGGTCGCGTTGGGTTTGCCGTCTTCGATCAGGACGGTGGGTGAGCCACCGAGCAACTTATCCAGACGAGGGTAGAGGAACATGACCCGCACCACGATGTAGTTCGCAAAGAGTAGCGTCGTCGCGCCGATGAGGCCTCCGGCGACGGAATTGTCTTCGCCGATGATGGCGTTCTGCACGGTGTTGGAGAGCATCAACAGAACGATCAGGTCGAAGGGATTCAATTGCGCCAGCTCCCGTTTGCCAAATAGCCGCAGCATCAGGATGAGGAAGAAATACACCAGGAGGGTGCGGACAACTTTCTCGATGAGAGGAAGGGGGACGTTTAGTATGTCGGAGATCACGCTTCCACACTAGCAAGGCTAGGGTTTAAGGGCGTCTTCGGCGATCTTGTTGATTTGCGGGCCCAGCGCGTTGACCTCGGCTTGAATGAGGCCGGACATGCGGGCGTTGATGGCGGGGAGTTTTGTGACGGAGGCGCGACCTGCGGCCGTTTCATAGAAAGCCAGCATGCCATCGAGTTCCTCGTCGGTGAAGGTCTCGCTGTAGGCCTTGACCAGCTCTGGACGAAGCTTCAGCATACGCTCTTTCGCCAGCTTGGCAATCTTGTCGAGCGCCTCCTGGGTGCGATTCTTTTGCTGCGGAGTAGGGTTGGGCTGAATCTGCTTCATCATGCTGCCTACTTGCGTGACGATTTCAGTTACGACTGTATCGGGGTTGGTGACTTCGAGAATGCGGTCGATTTTCTGCTGCTTGGAGCGCTGTTGCGCGGCGGCCGGGATGAGGACGGTCGCGCAACAGACGAGGATGAGGCAGATGCGTTTCACGGGCGTGCGAGCGCGGCGTCGACGTCGGCTTTGGTCCAGGGGACATCGGGATTAGGAGCGTGTACGGGAACGAAGCGGTTGTAGTCCAGCTTCAATCGCGTGAGGTTGGGTCCGAGTGCGCGAACAAATTCGTTTGGCTGTTGGCCCGCTGCAGGCAGCGTGAAATCGGCCTGAAAGATGAGCTTTTCTTTCGGCAAGTACGCGATCAACATCCCGTTGGTGTGGTTCATGTTGATGATGTGGTGGAACTCGACAGTGCGAGTGCCGTCGGTCACCTGGCCTAGCTCGGCGACGGGCATGAACTTGGGCTTCTTCGGAGATTTCGCCAATGTGTCACCCGCCAGGGTCCGGGGACCGGTCAGCGCACGCGTGTAATAGTTCACGTTATTTTCCTGCGTGATGATGGTGGCTCCTTCGGCGACGAAGGGAGCGAGGCCGCTGGAATGATCGAAGTGATAGTGGCTATTGAAGACGTAGCGAATGGGTTTGTTGGGGATCAGCTTCTTAGCTTCGGCGATGACGGCCAAGCCGCGAGCTTCACTCTGCGGGCCCTCTAGAACCAGGATGAAATCCTTGAACTCAATGGCCATGGCGACGTAGCCGCCGGTGATGCGATACACGCCGTCGGCGATCTTTTCCGAGGTCACTAAGGGAGCGGCAGGGGCTGCGGCAGCGGGCGGCGCGGCTCCACCTTTTCCGTTGGCAGCCGCGGGAGGCGTCATCAACTCCGTGATATTGGTCGGGTTGGATTCCGCGTTAATGATATTGGCGTCGAAGATCACATCTCCGCCGCGGCGCTGCTGGACCTTGAAGGGAACCTTGGTGCCTTTGAAGTCGCGATAGTCGCCGTAGATATTTTCGACTTGGAGGTCGCCGAAGAGAGGATGCTCGATCCAGGTTTCGACGCGATCAATCATGCCGGTGGACTTATTGACGTAGCCGTTCACTTTGTAGGCGAGGCCAGACGGGGCCTTCTGCGTCGTGATGTACGAAAGCACGTTGTAGGTGGATCCGGGGACAGGCTTGGCGAGGGTCGCGTTGTTCGCGGCGGCGGCTTTCAGGAAGCCCCACGGCGTCAGGTGGATCTCAAGTTGTTGCGCCCAGGCGGTCGCGGTCGCAGGAATGTTTTGGTTGTAGGGCTGCGGGGCGGGCGGGCCGCCGGTGATGGGCGGAGTCAACTGGATTCCGGTAGCGCGCGACGTCATCTGCGCACCGAAAGTCATGGAGCGAACGTAGTTGGTGATGAGGTTGCCCTGCCACGGTCCGGTGGAGGTGGGGGCTTGGCCGAAGTTCACCAGTGATGCAGAGCCGGAGAAAGTGAGTGAATTCAGCGTGTCCACACCCATCGCTTTGGTGGCGTTGGCGAGCACGGATTTCGCATCCTGAGCGAGCGCGTTCAGGGAAAGAGTGGCGGCGACGGCCACGATTGCAAGGGTATTACGCATGGGTCTGTTCACGGGAATGTGGGTTGATTATACCGTGACTCATGCGGTCTGCCAGTGATCCGGTGTCACCAAGTGACCGTACCATGGACCGCCCCGGACTGAGGCTTAGCTTTGCGGCGTCGGGGGGAAATCGATGGGGCCTTCTTCAGGACTGGCGGCGTCAGTAACTTCTGGACGTGAGTGAAGAGCGTGGCGATCTCTAGATCATGCTGAGCAACTTGGCGGGCGAGGTCGCCGTTGGTGGCGAGAATCCGACGGACCTTGACGAAGGTGCGCATGATGGCGACGTTCACGTCAGCGGCTCGCGCACTGCGCAATACGCTCGAGAGCATGGCCACGCCTTGCTCAGTGAACGCGTAGGGCGCATATCGGCGGCCACCGCGACGGATGTTTGAGGTTGCAATTTGCAACCTCAAACTCGTGGATTCCTCGGGAGAGAGTTGAAACATGAAGTCCGCCGGAAATCGCCGGAGGTTGCGACGCACGGCCAGGTTCAGGTTCTTCGTGAGGACCCCGTACATCTCGGCTAGATCAGCGTCTAGCATGACGTTTTCTCGTCGGATCACGTGAATCCGGGCGGCGACGTGTTCGACTCGGATAGCTTTGGTTGCAGTAGCTGCCATAGTACGGGATAGTGCTGTGACCTGAAAGATATTCTCACTCTCAGATCGCTTGGCTTGGAAAATGGAGGGCGTTTCGGCCTGCCTACGAGGGCGGCATTTTGAACCTGCCAGAATAGAGAGGCGGCCACTTCAGAACGGGAATAGAAGAGCTGCCTTTTTCATGGACACTAACCTCCTCATCACGGGACTGCTGTGGTACGTCGCGTTCTTGTTTTCGACCACTTGCCACGAAGCTGCGCATGCGTGGGTGGCGCATCGTGGCGGCGACGATACCGCCTACGCTGGTGGGCAAGTAACGCTAGACCCGATGCCGCACATCCGGCGCGAGATGTTCGGGATGGTCCTGATGCCCTGGCTCTCGTTCCTGATGGGCGGATGGATGATGGGGTGGGCTAGCGCTCCCTACAATCCTTACTGGGCGCGCGCGTATCCACGCAGGGCCGCCTGGATGGCACTCGCGGGACCTGCGGCCAACTTCGCAATCGTGGTGTCCGTGTTTGCGCTCATTACGCTGGGGCGACGGATGGGAATGCTGGAACTCACACGACAGATCAGCTTCGATGAAATCGTGCGGGCGACCTCAGCCGGACCAATGGAAGGGGTGGCAGCACTGTTGAGCGTGCTGTTCTCTCTGAACCTGCTGCTGGGCGCGTTCAACCTGATGCCGTTTCCACCGCTGGATGGGTTCGGCGTGCTCGGCTTGTTTCTGCCGGAATCGGTCACGCACAAGTTGATGGATTTCCGCGAGTCGCTGGGCGCGATGACCATGATCGGAATCCTGGTGGCTTGGCAGGCGTTCGACTACGTGTTTGAACCGCTGTTCATCACCGGACTCCGGTTGTTGTATCTACCGCAGATGTAGCGCCAGCGCTAAGTGACCCGGACTGGGTGAGCGACTTTGCCCATTCAGAGGCCTTTCTCCATCACTTGGTAAACATAGAGCCCAGCCAAGGCTAAGCCCAACACGATGGTTACAACAGTGAGTGTGACGCCCCAAGTGTCAATGGCCCCAATGCGCTTGAAGTTGGCAACTTGTTGCGGGATCATGCGTTCTTCGCCGGGAGCGAGATGGACATAGGGATCCTCGCGCATAGAAAGGATTTTGCGATACAGAGCCAAGGCCAACGTAAGAATTCCGAGACCGGCCCAAAGCAGAACTAGCTGTGTCATATTCCGAATACCTCCGCTAGGTTATTTAGCAATTGGGCCGCCAAACGCACAAACGCCGCGCGAACTGCTCCACGAGGGAGCGGCTCGGCGCGGCGTTCGATCGCCAAAAGAGGCGAGGAGAACTAGTTGGTCTTGCCCTTGTCTTCCGGGGCCTTGCCCTTTTCGCCTTCGGGGGCCTTGCCCTTTTCGCCGCCCTTGCCGCCCTTACCCTTGCCCTTGCCACCCTTTTCGGTGTCGCTGGCCGGGGTGCCTTCTTTGCCCTTGTCTTGGGCCACGAGCATGCTGGCGGCGCCGATCGCGAAGGACACGGCGAGAACAATCGTCATTAGTTTTTTCATTGTTGTTTTATAGCTCCTTGAAATTCGACGGTGTGAACCGCCTGCCTCTATTGTGCCAAATTTCCGCGACTGAAACATTCTTAAGATTCGGCGTATCAATAACTCCCCGTTTTGGACGGGGCCGAGGGCGAATTCCGGAGTTAGGCTGAGGCTGCCATGAAACGCAAAGAATTGGGACGAGAACTAGCGCGGACCGCGAAGGTACCGGCAGCCGCGGCACAGGATCGGGTGGACGAAGTAGTCAACGAGATTCTTCGGAGATTGAGGGCGGGAGAGCCCGTGGATTTGGAGAGTCTCGGGTTACCGAAGTTGCGGGCCCGTCCGGCCAGCGGCAAATGATGAACGACGCCGACGCGGTTTTGAAGCTGATGCGGCGGGCCCTGGACCGGGGGCAGGCGGTGGAACTAGAAGGCCTGGGGGTGTTCCGCGCGGGGGCAGGAGGCGTGTACGAATTTGTTCCAGAGTCTCGGATCAGCGTCTTTATCGCCTACGTAGAGGAAGACTTGGCTGATGCCCGACGGTTGCGGGACGCGCTGAAGGATGCGGGTTACGCGCCTTGGTTGGACAAAGACCAGTTGCTGGCGGGGCAAAATTGGCCGCGGGCAATTGAACGGGCGATCGATGTTTCCGACGCCTTCGTCGCGTGTTTATCGTCACGCTCGCTGGCCAAGCGGGGACAATTCCAATGCGAACTTCGGTATGCACTCGATTGTGCCGACCGGATGCCGCTGGAAGAGACGTTTCTGCTGCCCGCGAGGTTTGACGCTTGCTCGGTACCGCCTGGCATTGCGAAACACCTGCAATATGTGGACCTGTTTCCGGATTTCGATCGCGGGTTCCGGCAACTGCTGCGGGCACTGCGAAAGAAGAAGCCGCGCTCAAGTGCACCGATCGCGGTGGGGCCGATGGGCAAGGGACCAATCGTCTAGTGCAGCAGGAGCCGGAGGACGCTGGATCCAGCGACGCCGGTCAGGGCCGGGACAAACGTGAGGGAAGCTCCGCTACGGCGGTACTCGCTATGTACGGCATGCCAACCAAGGTAGAGAAAACTTCCGCCGGCCAAGGCCAGCAACACATGCAAGGCGGCGGTTCCCAAGTACGGCGCCAGGAAACCTTCGGCCCCGGCACCGAACAGGGTTGCCGACTGCGCCAAAGTACACCACGCCATCGCTGCACGGCGCGAACGGAGCGCGGCTCGCGAGATCACGCCTAACGCCAAGCCCTCAGGAATCTTGTGTGCGGCAATCGCGGTCAGAAATCCGAGGCCCAATGCCGCGTCGTCTTGGGAGGCGGAGACACTCCAACCGTCCAAGGACGCGTGTACAGCGGATGCGATGAGCAGCGGGGTTGCGAAGCCGTGCAGGCTGGTGGCGCAATGATCGTGATCGTGCGCGGGAGAGCAGGACGGGCATACGGGATAGACAAACCGGTCGACCAAACCCAGCAGCAAGCAGCCGCTACCCAGCCAAAGCAAAGCACCGGGCCAAGCCAGCGTTGTCGCCATTTCCGGCAGCACCCAAAACAATCCGACGCCCAGCAGGGCTCCACCGCCAAATGGCACAAGTTTGCGGGCCAGGCTCGAAAACGAAGTGAGCCAAACGCCCGCAAATGCGCACAAGACGGCTATAAACGTAACCCAAATGGCAGGGGAGGAAAACACAGACCTTCCGAATATACTTGAGGATAACGTTATTCTAGCAGTTCGGCTGTTGGGGCCAATCGTAAAGTTTACAATTTCATGATTAGGGACACGTCTGCTCAAGAACCATCTCGGCGCGCGTTTTATCGCACGCTCATCCAGTTGTTAGGCGGAGCCATGTCCGCGGTAATTGCCGCGCCCGCCGCAGCGTACCTCCTATTGAAGCCTAAATCTTCAGGTGCGGACGATTTGGTGGAGGTCGCCGATTTGGCGGATCTGCCGGTGGGCGCGCCGCAGGAAGTGGTCTACTACCGCACGCGCATTGATGGCTGGAAGCGTTCCCGTGAGAAGGCAACGGCCTGGGTGGTCAAGACAGAAGAGAAGAAGGCGATCGCGTTTAGCCCGCAGTGCCCGCATCTGGGTTGCATCTATCACTGGGAAGCGGAACGCAGCGATGCCCAGGGGCAGCAGGCCCAGTCCTTTGTGTGCCCGTGCCATGCCTCGTCGTTTTCTGCTCACGGTGAAGTACTGGGAGGGCCAGCACCGCGCCCGTTGGATCGTTACGTAACGCGGATTGAGGGCAGCAAGCTGCTGGTTGGCTCACAGATCGAAAAAGCATGAACGCGCTGCTGAGCAATATCCGCGAATGGCTGGAAGATCGCACCGGTCTTCCGTCCACGATTCAACATTTTCTAGACGAAGAAATTCCTGCGTCCGCCGGCTGGCATCAAGTGTTCGGCAGCGTAGCGCTCTTCGCATTTCTCATTCAGGCCGCGACTGGATTTTTACTCGCGCTGAACTACGGCGCGACGCCTAGTGAGGCGCATTCCAGCATTCGTTACATCATGACGGAGTTGACCGGCGGAAGCATGATCCGCGGGCTGCATCATTGGGGCGCTAGCGCCATGATCATCGTCGTGGTGCTGCACATGATCCAGACCTTCATCTGGGGCGCCTATAAACGTCCGCGCGAGGCGACTTGGATCGTCGGCTGTACCCTGCTGTTAATGGTGATGGCGTTCGGTCTCACCGGATACTTGCTGCCGTGGGACAACAAGGCTTACTGGGGCACGACGGTTACGACGCAGATCGCAGGACTGGCTCCGGGAGCCGGACCCTATGTAAAGCGGTTGCTGGGAGCCGAAGGCGACATCATCGGCAGCATCACGTTCTCGCGTTTCTATGCAGCGCACGTGATGCTGTTACCCGCGATCACGATGTTGCTAATGGGACTGCATGTTTATTTGGTTCGGCGACATGGGGTGACCCCGGTGCCGGCCGATGCAGAACTTCCGAAAAAGCGTTTCTATCCACAACAGGTTTTCAAAGACACCGTGGCAGCGTTTGGTTACGTCATGGCGATAGCGCTGTTCGCGAATTTCGCGAAGCTCGGCTTGGGCAGCATGGCCGATCCGACGGATACGGGCTACATTCCCCGGCCTGAGTGGTATTTCCTGTTTTTATTCCAAGTGTTGAAGATCTTTGAAGGACCGCTGGAAGTATTGGGCGCAGTTGTACTGCCGAACCTCGCAATTGTCGCGTTGTTCCTGGTTCCCTTCTTCGACCGTAGCCGCGCGATTGCGGTGCAGCGACGTACGGTCGCAATCGCCATGGTGATTTTGGCAGGACTGGGCTGGGCGGGGCTGACGCAACGCGCTATCGCGACAACGCCGGACAATATGGAAGACCTGGAAGCTGGTCTGCGGCCTCCGCAACCGTGGCGCGAGCTACCGGTGGAGCAGTTGGCCGCGATCGGGTATTTCCAAAAAGACAACTGCGGGTCCTGTCACGTTTTAGGTCGGTCCGCGAGTGGGCCGGATTTGGCGCGCGACGTTTCCAGTAAAGAGAATGACTGGCTGCTGGCACATTTTTCGCAACCGGTGGAAGGCGCCGCCGAATCGACTCTTACCCCAGGACAGAAGCTGAGCCTGGTGAAACTGGTGACCAAGCGTGATGAACGCGGGCTGACGGCTTGGGCCGATCCTCCGAAGAAGGAAGTCGCCGGCGCAATACTCTATCAGGCGCGGGGATGTGGCTTCTGCCACACCGTGAATGGCGCGGGCGCGAAGAATGCTCCGATCTTGAACGGGCTTGCGGGACGGCGGACGCGCGATTGGGTCGAAGGACATTTTGCGGATCCGAAGAAATTCACTCCAAACTCGCAGATGCCGACGTACAAGTTCAATCCGGAAGAGTTGGATCAACTTACTTCGTACTTGATGGCGATTCCGAAGTAGCGAAGTGGTCGTAGCCGCGCGCGACTAGCGGCTTTCCTTCAAATAACACTTGTCCCGGACTGCCGCGCGTGATCGTTCCGATGCGCGTTGTTCCTGCGGGCGCATGTTTGCCGGGGGGAACAGTGAATAGAAGCTCGTAATCTTCGCCCCCGTGCAGAGCGCGTTCCACCGTGGAGCCTTTCGCAACGGGGACCTTCTCCACGTCCGCGCTCACGCCGGATTCTTTACAGAGGCGTTGCAAGTCGAGCGATAGACCGTCACTCAAATCCATGCACGAGGTCGCGAGGCCGCGCAGTTTGACGCCGAGCTCCAAGCGCGGCTGAATGGGGCGGTCCCACGGCTTGCCCAGACGGCCAGAGACGTAGAGTTGATCGCCAGGGCGTGCACCATCTCTGCGCAGCGCTGTGCCGCGCGGGAGAGCCCCGCAGACCATGACGTCAGTGTGAGTTTCGTGATTGCTGTGCGAGAGGTCGCCGCCTGCTAAGACTGTGTTCGTACGCTTGGCGAGTTTCAAGAGACCGCGGAAGAAACTCCTGAGCCAGCGTTCGTCATGATGCGGACCAACTGCAAGCGAGACCAGGCAGAAGCGAGGCTCGCCACCCATGGCGGCGATGTCGCTGAGACTGCGGGCGAGCGCGCGGGCTCCGATGGATTCGGGTGGCATGGCGGTCTTGAAGTGGACGCCCTCAATGAGCGGGTCGGTCTTAAAGAGCAGATCTTCGTTCGCGCGCGGGCGAAAGATAGCGCAATCGTCACCGATCCCCAAGACTAGCTCGCGGCACTTGGGTGACGCGGCGTTCTTACGGATCCAATCGACTAGCGCGACTTCATTCATGAAATACGAGACCGGACGGCAGCTCTTCGCCGAAGATGCGGCCCATTGCCGCAAGATTGTCCTCCGGTTCGCGATCCAGATCAAGGGCCGGAAATGCGCTGCGCACGGACGTTAGCGTGTTAGCCGGCAGATCGCGCGTCGCGTCGCCTGTGTGCCGAACGAGGGCAGCAACGGCATCGGCGGCCTTGGGTGTTTTCAACAACGCCTCAGCCCAGCGGGACGCGATGGCCGGGGACACAACCTGATTGATGGGTCCGTAGAAGAGCTTGCGCGCGCCGAGGCGGGCGAGACACCATAGACCGGTCTCGACAAAATCGCTCTTCTTGATCTTGGCGATCAAGTCGTCGCCGAGTTGAGTTTTGGTCTGCACAGGCAGTAGTTCCAGACTCGCTGCGGCGCGCCACATTTCGCGCATTAGGCTCGGGTTCACGCGCTGCGGTTTACCTTGGCGCGGCAGCAAGGTTGGCGCGACCCGTTGGAAGATGTCGGTCTGCTGGTTCTTATTGAGACCGCCTGCGACGCGTCCACAGAAGATCCACCATTCGATCTCGTTCTGCACTTGATTGCCGAATAGCAACCCTTCGGCGTAGATGCGGCGGGCCTGTTCGATGCGGAAGTCATCGCCAGGCAAACCGAAGCCGGGGCGCAGGCAGAAGCCGCACAGGCTCAGCCAGCGGAATTCGTGCGCGGCACTGCGACGGCGGCCATCGGAGAGCTCCAACATGCGGTCCGCTAGCTTGCGGATCGCCGAGACGGGCCACGCGTTGCGGCCTACACCGAAGGCTTGTTCGAGCTTGGCGGGGAGTTGTTCGGATTCCAGATCGCCTGTGCCGAATACTTGTGGTAGTAACGCTTCGGCTGCAGCCATCGCTTCGTCACTGATAACTGCAGCGGGTCGCGAAGTTGTCGGCGCGTCGGCTGTTTTTCGCAATTGGAACTGCAAACGCCAGCGGTGTTCGCTTTCTTTCGAATCGGCCCAGATTTCGAGCGTGCCGACTTCGGTGAGACGAGCTCCGAGCTTGATCGCGATGAGTCGTTCGCCGGTTTTTCCAAAGCGCAGCACTGCATTCAAAGGCGCGTGCAGGTTCAGCTCTGCTTGTTCCTCTTTGGTAAACGTCACAACCTCACCGGGTTTGTCGTCGGCCCGCGTGCGTGAGCTATAGAGTCGGAACGCGACAGGCTTGTTGGCGATCAACTGGAGATTGCCGGGATCGAGTTCGAGTTCGGAACCTTCTTCGGCACCGCGCGGAACGAGGCACATCGCACGGAGGGACTCCCCTTCACTGGCAAGTCCAATGAAGTACGCACGCGGGATACCGCCGCGCACCAGCAAGCCCGCACCCGTGGCACGAACGTGAGCGTAGTAGGCTGCGCCGACGGAGACCGCGAGATCGAGGTCGCGATTTTCAAAGATGATGGGGCGCTTGCCGTACCAGTGTTCCAGCACGTCCGCGACGCGGTGGCGCAGAATGTCGGGGATGAAGAATCCGCCATTGAAGAGGATCGCGTCAGGCTTGGCATCGCCCGCGCTGGCGAGGAACGCGGCTAGATGGCGCGTGACCGCAGGATCGGAAACCAGTGGCAGGCCGAGTTCGCGGAAGGGGCTGTTGGCTTCTTCTTGCGGACGATCGCTGAGTTCGCACATCGGGAGGAAGCCGTCCAACGCAATTTCCAGAATCTCTTCGCGCGTGACTTCAGTGCGTAACGTGCCGCCGACGAGCGAGGATCCGCCGCCGAGCACTGTGACTTCGACCGACTTTACATTTTCGTCAGAGAGCAGTTTCTCTTTGGCCGCTGCGCACTGCCGGCGGAGGCCGCTGCGTTGACGGATGGTCAGCTGTTTGCCGAGCTTCGATTCGACCAGCCATGCCAACGTCAGATCGAGATTATCGCCGCCGAGCAGCAGATGCTGGCCGACCGCGGTGCGGGTGAAGTCCACGCGATCGCCTTCGCGCGCGACGCGGATGAGAGTGAAGTCGCTGGTGCCGCCGCCTACGTCGCAGACAAGAACAGTCTGTCCATCGAACAATGATTTCTGGGAGCGGGCCAGATCGTTGGCGATCCATGAATAGAACGCTGCGGCAGGTTCTTCCAGCAACGTGAGCTTCTCGATGCCCGCTTCGCGCGCGGCCATCACAGTAAGTTCACGCGCTTCTTCGTCGAAGCTGGCGGGCACGGTTAAGACAACGGAATGCTCGCCGATCGACGATCCGTGTTTTTGGGCCCAGGCCTCCGCGATGTGTTTCAGGATGCGCGTCGATACTTCGACGGGCGAATAAATGCGGCCGCCTTCCTGCGCGTCCCAAGGTAGGATCTTGGCGGTGCGATCTACGTCAGGGTTC
Source organism: Bordetella parapertussis (assembly GCA_943328975.2). Lineage (GTDB taxonomy): Bacteria > Acidobacteriota > Terriglobia > Bryobacterales > Bryobacteraceae > Palsa-187. The sequence continues at coordinate 45,221 of CALQCC020000017.1, forward strand.
GAGAGCCAACTCTTGGCCGAGTGCACCGACTTGGTCGGCACAAGCGCGCCTTGTTCGCGCGCGTAGACGCCCACGTATTCCTGATCGCCAATGTGCAGGAACGAAGGCAGCGTGCGGCGGGACTCGATACGTCCCGGGGCGACGGTCTGTGGAACTTCGAGAACGTGAATGACCGGCGCGTCGCCATCAGCGGCCTGTTTGGGATCAATGTAGGCGAGCGCGGAGTTGGTAGTCCCGAGATCGATACCGATGTTCATTATTCGACTTCGAGTTCGGCGGGCGCGAGGATCGAGCTGGGCTTAGCGGCAGGTAGATCGACTCCGCCGGCCTTCCAACCTCTGTGGCGCAGTACGCCACTGGCGGCCTTCCCGTTGGGCGGGACCTTGCCGATCAATTTGTACGAAGTCGAATCCAGACCGGAGGTCGACACGGTGGTCTCTTCAACGGCATCGATCACCGGCTGCAATTTCAGGTAGCGCTCCAGTGATTGCTTGGCCTGCACTTGCACGTCACGGATGGCAGCGCCGACTTGATCGTCGGTGTAGGCGGTGATGTCTTCCATCAGGAAGTCGATCAGGCGCGAGTCACGCTGCAGGATGCCGAGTACCTGGACGGCTCCATCGGCTGCGGAAGCTTGCGGCTTCGGCGGCGCAGGAGGCACCACCGGGGCGGCCTTCACCGACTGCGGTTTTACGTAACCGAAGGCCTGCGCTATATCCGCGGGAAGAGATCCCCCGAAGAGGATGGAGAAGAAACTGCGAAATGCGAAAGAGATACGATTCATGGCAGGATCTTTCAGAATACAATGAGAATCGATGCGCAAGCGGTATCTGCTCAGTTCGGGCGTCGCACTCCTGGCGATTTTAACCACGCTCATCGTGTGGCAAACGTCGTTCTCGTTCGGCGAGTACGGTCCGTCGAGCCCCGAACAAACCTTCGTTTTCTGGGCCGTTTCGACGCTCATCTTTGTCCTGGCGGTGACCCTGGGTTTCATGCTGTTCCGCACGGGCGTGAAGCTTTTCCTGGAACGGCAGCGGAGCCGCGAAGGTTCGCGCATGCAGACCAAGCTGGTTGCGGGCGCGTTGGCACTGAGTTTGTTGCCGGTGGTATTCCTGGTCGCTTTCAGCTACCTGATCCTGAATCGCAACATTGAAAAATGGTTCATGGTGCCGGTGGAAGGCATCAAGACGGAGCTGGAAGAAACGGCATCTTCCTTCAATCAAGAAGTGCAGGGACGCGCGGATGCCCTGGCAAATTGGCTCTCAACTCGGACTGATGTTCGTGGCGGAACAGCAAACTTCCCGCAGATTTGCACGGACAATCGGATTGCGGGCTTGAACCTACGCGACCCCAACGGCACACGCCACGTTCTGTGCCCGTCGACGGCGACAGGGATCAATACGGCGCGATCACAGGTTAGCTTGGCGGGCCTAGGCGAGTTGGAAGTGTTGGTAGAACCGCAGGTGGATCTGATCGAGAAACAGTTGTTGATCGATCAATTCCTGCGCGAGTACAGCAAACTCTCCACACAGAAGAAAGACATCCGGAACTTCTACCTGCTTTTCATCCTTTTGATCGCGTTGTTCATTTTGTTCGTCGCCACTTGGATCGCGCTGCTGCTTTCGCGGCAGATCAGCGGCCCGATACTGGCGCTGCTGGAAGCCGCCAGTCAAGTTCGCAAGGGGAACCTGGGTCATCGGGTGACAACGCCCGCGTCGGATGAGATGGGCTCGCTGGTGCGCGCCTTTAACGACATGACGCAGGGGCTGGAGGCGAACAGCCGCGAGTTGGAAAGCCGTCGGCAGTTTACTGAGGCCATCCTAGAGAGCATTCCGACGGGTGTGATTTCGCTGGCATCCGATGGCAGGATTCAGCGGGTCAATCGCGCGATGAAGGCGCTGTTTTCCGAAGAAGAGTTGGAGCGCGCGGGTTCCGTATCGGATTTACTAACAGCGGAACATACGGCGGAGATCCGCTACTTGATGAAGCGGGCGCGCCGCATGGGCGTGGCCTCCAGTCAGATCGATGTGGATCGGCAGGGACACGTGCTGCACTTGTCGGTTACGGTTTCGGCATTGCCGGGGCTGGAGGCTTCGTCGCCTGGATACGTCGTGGTGGTGGAAGACACCAGCGAGTTGTTGCGAGCACAGAAGGCCGCGGCGTGGCATGAGGTGGCTCGGCGAATTGCGCACGAGTTGAAAAATCCATTGACGCCGATTGCGCTTTCGGCGGAACGGATTGCACGACAGTTGGATCGCGGTCCCTTGACGGCGGACTCTGAGAAAGTGTTGCGTCAGTGCTCGGCGATCATTGCGCGTGAAGTTGAATCGGTGAAAGCGCTGGCGGATGAGTTCTCGCAATTCTCGCGTTTCCCTGCGGCGCAGCCGGTGCCGACCAGCCTGAATGACGTAGTCCGCAATGGACTGGATGTGTTCGCGGGACGCTTAGAAGGAATTGTTGTGAGCGTCGATCTGGCGCATGACCTGCCGCTGGTGAACGTGGATCCGGAGCAGTTGAAGCGCGTGGTGGTAAACCTGGTCGACAACGCGGCGGAAGCAATGCGCGATTCCATGGTCAAGCGATTGTTGGTGGCTACGCGGGCCACGCCGGGCGATTCCCCGGATACCGTGGAGTTGTTGGTGGCGGATACGGGGCGGGGCGTTTCCGGAGCGGATAAAGAGAAACTCTTTCTGCCTTACTTCTCTACCAAAGAACGCGGCACGGGGCTGGGCTTGGCGATCGTAAGTCATATTATTGCGGAACACGGCGGTCGCATTCGCGTAGAGGACAATCGTCCCACGGGGGCGCGCTTCTATGTCGAGATCCCGGTGGCGGGTGACGCAGCGGTTCCGGAAGCCGATATTGTTTTCAGTGGAGTAAGAGTTTGAAAAACACGCGAGTGCTGATCATAGATGACGAGCCGGGCATTCGCGAATCCTTGCGCGGTGTCTTGGAAGACGAAGGTCTGGTGTGCGAGGCCGTGGAGAGCGGCGAGCTTGGTCTGGAAGCATTGCAGAAGCAACGGTACGACGTTGTGCTACTGGACGTGTGGCTCCCGGGGATGGATGGACTGGAGACGCTGAGCCTCATTCAAGAGATCCCGGCGGAGGATCGACCAGAGGTGGTCGTGATTTCAGGGCACGGCACGATCGAAACAGCGGTGCGTGCGACTAAGCTGGGCGCGTTCGATTTTCTGGAGAAGCCACTGACCATTGAGAAGGTGATGGTGGTGGTGCAGAACGCTGCGGAGCAGCGGCGCTTGGAACGCGAGCTGAATCGGCTGAAAGAATCCGGCGCGGCCAAACATCGCATCATCGGCGAGAGCGTGCCGATGAAGGCTCTGCGGCAACAGTTGACGCTGATGGCGGCGACCAACGGGCGCGTGCTGATCTTCGGCGAAAGCGGCACAGGTAAGGAACTGATCGCGCATGCGATTCACGCGGCCAGCTTGCGCGCGAACGAAGCGTTTGTCGAAGTGAACTGCGCGGCGATTCCGGAGGAAATGATCGAAAGCGAATTGTTCGGTCATCGGCGCGGGAGCTTCGCGGGCGCGGCTGACGATAAGATCGGGAAATTGCAGAAAGCCGACGGCGGCACGCTGTTCCTGGACGAAGTCGGGGACATGTCTCTGAAGACGCAGGCGAAGGTGCTACGCGCGTTGGAAGAGCAGCGACTGGAGCCGGTTGGCGCGTCAGAATCGATTCAAGTGGATGTGCGCGTGGTAGCGTCCACGAATAAAAACTTGGAAGAAGAGATCGAACGCGGCAATTTTCGCGAAGACTTGTTCTATCGATTAAACGTGGTGCCGTTCCATGTTCCTCCTCTACGAGAGCGCATGGAAGACGTGCCGTTGCTGGCGGATCATTTCCTGAAGGAGTTCACGACGGCGTACGGTCGCAAGCCGAAAGAGCTTACGGAGGACGCACTACGCTCTCTAGGTGACTATCCGTGGCCGGGCAATGTGCGCGAGTTGCGCAACTTGATGGAGCGCATTGTCATCATGAATCCGCAGACACGGATCGATGCACGGCACATCCCTCTGGATCGGGCGCGAAGGGCCGTCTTCTATAAACCCGCGGAACGTTTCGGCAGCTTGCAGGACGTCCGTGAAGCAGCGGAGCGCGAATACATTGCTCGCAAGTTGGAAGAGACCAAGGGCAACGTGACGCGTGCGGCGGAAGCGCTGGGGCTGGAACGCAGTCATCTGTATCGCAAGATGAAGGCGCTCGGTATCGCCGCGAAAGAATAACGTCGCTGGCCGGACCGGGCCGGACTGGTGGTTCTGAGCCACCTTCGTTCCCCACGATTCGCTGAAGTTTCAATCACTTCCGTTTGGCACGCCGCTTGCATCTATAAGCAGCGGAGGCAAGTCAAATGAAAGCGAAACTTTTAGCGATGTTGTTGCTCGGTGGGACCGCGCTGTTTGCTGAGACGCATGTCCACTTCAATATCGGCATCAATACAGGACGGGGCGGATACTATGTTCCGCCGCCACCTCCACCACCGCCGGTGCGTTACGTTCCACGCAGCCCTGGACGCGGCTATGTGTGGGTCCCAGGATTCTGGATCACAGTCGGCAATCGTTATGACTGGCGCGATGGGTATTGGGCACCTCCGGTGCGCGGCTACGGTTATGGCAGCGGTAATAGTTACGGCAACGGAAGGAACAACGGACGCGGACACGGCAACGGACGGAACCGTGACCGAGACCATGATCGCGACCGTGACTAGTTTTATTTTGTGTCACAATCTGAGCGCCACCGGCGTTAATAGATTGTGAACGCACCTAGCGACACTGTGAGAGCGGCGGGCGTTGAACCCGCCGCTTCTGACTTCGAGACGATCTTTGCGGCTCATTATGAGTCCACTGCCCGCGCCATTGCCCGCGTCATTCATGACAACGGCCGCGCGGAGGAACTCGCTGTCGAAACGTTTTGGAAACTCTCCCGGAATCCCCAAGCACAGAGTGAACGGGTCAGCGGCTGGCTGCATCGAACCGCGATCCGCTTAGCACTGGACGAATTGCGGCGGCACGCGCGCAGGACCCGTTACGAAGGGCTGCTCGCGATGTTTCACATGACTGGCCGCCCGCGCACTCCGGACGAGTTGTTCTCTGCGGAACAAGAGCAAGGCCGTGCTCGGGCGGTACTTGCCAGCATGGCTCTGCGACAAGCGGAGCTATTGCTGCTGCGGCACGATGGCGCCAGCTACGACGAACTTGCGAGTTCTCTTCAGATCCACCCCGCCTCCGTCGGTACCCTGCTCAGTCGAGCGCAACAAGCGTTCCGAAAGGAATACGTAAAACGATATGGCGAACGATAAAGACTTCGTTGATCAGAGGCTTGGCTCTTTGCAGGAGGCCGAGGAGTTCCGGCCGAATGCCGCGCACGCAAGGATTCGCCTGCGCGGGCTGGCGGCTCCGAGCTCGCGCAAGTGGATGTGGGGCGCTGTGCCGGTAACGGCGGTCCTACTGCTTGGACTGATGGCGCAATCCCCGCGCGCGGTGGCTAGAATGAGCGAGCCGTCAGGGCTGGTGATGCACCAGCTCCACTCCTATCTGATGTATCACTGGAACGCACTGGTGAGTCTGGTACATGGCAGCTCGCGCGCTCCTGACTTTGCGTTGGTCGATGCTTCGGGGAAGACGGTGCGGCTTTCGGACTATCGCGGCAAGGTGGTGTTGCTGAACTTCTGGGCGACGTGGTGCGCGCCTTGCAAGGCCGAGGTCCCGTGGTTCGTGGATCTGCAGAAGACTTACCCGGACGACCTTGTGGTGCTGGGGGTTTCCTTCGATGACGATGGCTGGAACTCAGTTCGTCCGTTCATGGAACAGCGCGGCGTAAATTACCCGGTGATGCTGGCGGGGCCCGAACTGCCGGAGCAATACCGGAAGATCGAGAGCCTGCCTGCGACGCTGATGATCGATCGCAACGGGCGCATCGTGGACACCTACCTTGGGCTCTCCAGCAAGGCGCAATACGACGCGTTGATCCGCAAACAACTCTAAGTCGTTTCGAGCGTGAGCGGCACCGGCTGTTTCCCGTCGATGTCGCTCACGCCGTATTCTTGCGCCAGGGCTGCGGCCACGCATACACTGCCGCTGCGCTCCAGCAACTTCGGATCGCGAGCCAGTGCGGCGATCACGAGGCCAATAAACTCGGGGCTCTCACTGTTGGATAGGTCGAGCCATTGAGCTGCGGCCATCACTGCTTCTGTCCGGACCATGCCGGGGTAGAGCGACACAACTGCGACGTTGTGGGAGCGAAGCTCGTGCGCGGTATCCGCGGTCATCTTGTCGGTGGCGGCCTTCGATATCCCGTAGATGGCGTTGCCAATGTGTTTTTGCGCTGCCCAGTGACTGATGTTGACGATGAGCCCGTGTTTGCGTGGGACCATCGCACGGGCGGCGTGAGAAGAAGCGACGAATGCGGCTCGCACGCCGGCGTCCATCATGGAGGGCCAGCGGTGCTCGGGCTGTTCCCAGAAGGGTAGGCCCCAGGTGAACTTGCCATCCTCGATCATGCGTTCGTAGCCACCCCAAGACGAGTTCACTAGGAGGTCGATGTCGGGCACTTGCGCCAGGGCGGCGGCGGTTTCGGCATCGAGGGTGTGGTCACAGGGGATGCGGTGAACCGATGCGGGAAGATCGGCGTTAACGATGCTGCGTCCAGTAGCCCAGACGTCATAGCCGGAATTCGTGAGTCCGATGGCGACGCCGCGGCCAACACCTCGGCTGGCTCCGGTTACTAGGGCTGTTGGCATCCCGTTATCATAGCGTCGCGTGGAGGGGAGGTGCGCCCTAGTAGAAGAAGCGGTCGAACAGAGTGCGGACTTCCTCACGGATACGGTCTAGGTCTGCCAGAGGGACAGGGGTCCAACGGGGGAGCAACGCGGCCAACGCTTCCATCTGGGCTCCGGACTTGGGCAGGCGCGCATCGGCGTGGCCTGTCAGGACGCGCAGGCCGTGATCGACGGCTCGGTAGAACGTGGCAGCTTCACGCAACAGGGCAGCTTCTGTGCGACTCAGTTTGTCGCTGGTCTCCAGCACTTCGATGCGCGCGAGGGTGTTCAGATACGAGTAGTAAATGCCTGCGTTCTTGAGTCGCAGGTAGAGCAGCAGGAAGTCGATATCGTAGTAGCCGCCGCGTCCGGCCTTGAGCGGTTTCTGCGTACCTTGCTCGCGCTCCAGTCGAGCGCGCATCTCGCGCAGATCCAGGCGCGAATTGCCGCTTTGACCGTAACGGTCGCCATAGGCTTGCTGCAGATCGTGCAAGAAACGTTCGGCACGTTTTTGCTCGCCGGCTACAGCGCGCGCTTTTAGGTAAGTGATACTTTCCCATGCCTCAGCGGCGCTCACAAAATAGTCGAGCACGGCGACTTCGGTCTGCACTAACAAGCCGGCGGATCCGTTGGGGCGCAGGCGCGTGTCGACTGTGAAGAGAATTCCTTCTCCGGTGTAGGAGCCGATCAACTGCACGATACGCTCGGCTACACGGGTCCAGAAGGTTATCTCGTGCGCGTCCGAATCTGAGAGAACAAAGGTCAGGTCGGCGTCGGAGGCCAAATCGAACTCTTGCATCCCGAGCCGTCCCAGCGCGATGACGAACATCTGGTCCAGGGGCTGATAGCCGGGGGCCTGAGGCGGTTGGGCCGCTCGCACTTCATCCACAGCGATGCGGTAAGCGCGTGCGATCACGGCGTCGACCAGCTGCGAGGTTTTGGCTAAGGTGTCGAAGACCGGATGCGAGCGGCAGATGCTTTCCGCTTCAATCATGAGAATGCCGCGGCGATACCAACGGCGCAGGTCGGCGGGTACCGGCGGGGGCGGTTCGCCGTGAATCAAGGATTCGGGGGAGGTGGTGAGGTCGGTGACGGACTCTGGACGACGGATCAACTCCTCACCGAAGAACGGGCTGTGCGCGAAGAGGTCGATCACAGTCGAGGTAAGTTCGGGGTCGGAATCGAGGCGCGCCAGAGTGGCTGGATCGTCGGCGAGGCGGGCCAAGAAGTGTTCGAACGCGCCGGAGCCTCGCTCCATCTGCGCGTGCGCGAAGGCAGCCGCGAGTTGGGGCGCACGTTGGTCGATGAGCGGCACGGCTTTGGTGGTAGAAAAGCCAAATGCCGATGGCACGGGCTCCTGCACGCTGGCGTGAACCACGCGGTCATAGAGCCCGATGACGTTGTCAAAGTGCGTGCGCAGTTCCTTGCGCAGCGTCTCCGCGGAACCACCGCCAGGCATACAGCGCGCAATCCGTTCCTGAATTTCCGGATTATCCGGCAGCGTGTGCGTCTGCCGGTCTTCGTCGAGTTGCAGTCGATGTTCCAGGTGGCGCAGGAACTGATATGCACCTGCGAGGCGGCCATAGTCGGCGGCCTTCAATACGCCTTTGTCATGCAAGCGGGCTAGCGCAAGCAGAGTGGCGCGATGTTGCACCCACGGCTCGGCCCCGCCGTACAGGCGCTGCAAACATTGCGCGAGAAATTCGATGTCGCGAATGCCACCGCGTTCCAGCTTCACATCGATGGCACCGGGTTTCGACTTCTTTGCGTGGCGTGCGTTGAGTTTTTCGGTGAGGCGTTCGCGAGTCTGGGAAAGATGTTCGATAGTACGGAAGTCGGTGGAGGTGGCGTAAATCCGGGGCTCTACAAATTCGAGCAAGGCGTGGCCAGTGGCGGCATCGCCCGCAGCCACGCGAGCCTTGATCAACATCTGCAGTTCCCAGTCGCGGGCTCGGTTGGCGTAATAGTGGCGGGCTCCGTCGAGCGAGATGCATACCTCGCCCAGACTGCCATCGGGACGCAGGCGTAGATCTACGCGGTAGCTCATGCCTTCGGGCGAGTAGGCGGAAAGCAATCCGGTAAGTTGGTTCGCGGCGCGTTTAAAGAACTCGCGATTGGTGATGCGGTTCGGGCCTGCCGTCTCTCCATTGGCGGAATACAGAAACATCAAGTCGATGTCGGAGCTGTAGTTCAATTCTTCCGCGCCCATCTTGCCCAGGGCGATCACGGTGAACTGCGCGATGCGTCCGTCTTCAGCAAGCGGCTCGCCGTAACGATCCACCAGGTCGTCGTGGATGCGTTCGTAGGCCACGTCGATCATGACGTCCGCGAGGGCCGTAAGTTCTCCGGTGATCTCCGGCAGCGTAGCTAACGCAAGGATGTCGCGTAACATGATGCGAAGAAGCTGGCGGCGGCGGAAGCGCGCGAGTTCCAAGGGCAGAGGCACTCCGGGAGAGAGCGAGGCGACCAAGCGGGCACGCAGTTGGTTGGCGGCAACGGCGTTTTCCAGATAGCCGGATCGCAGTAGTTCGTCGGCCCAATCGGGATGGGCGAGAAGCGCCTCGGAAAGAAAGCGGCTGTGGCGGAAGATCGCCGCAAGGTAGCGCGGACCTGACGGGGATGCCGTTATACGCTGATACGCAGACGGATGCCGCTCTCGCAGTAGCGTCAGGTAGTGCGATACCTGAGGTTCGCGCGCCGGAATCAGACGGTTTCCTCCAACAGCGTGATGGCATCGCCTGGGCGCAGGGTTCCCGGCTGGATCACGGATGCGTAGAAGCCGCTGAGGCCCCAGCGGGGTGATGCGATGTTCCCTGCCTTCACTTCCGCATCGAAGACAGCTTTCTGGAGGCCTTCGCCATAGGGGTTCAACTGGTCACAAGGGCGTCGAATTTTGGTGATCTCCACGATGACTTGGCCTAACCGGTAGCGCTGCCCCAGCCGCACGGTGCGGCGGTCGAGGCCTTGCGTGGTGATATTTTCGCCCATGGCGCCGGGGTAGAGGGGGAAGCCCTCGGTCTTCAATTCGTCGATGCCTTCGGAGGTGATCAGGAGCACGGCCTGGCGCGGTCCGCCATGGATGTCCGGATGCGCGTGCCGGTCGCCGGCGACGCCGTCCGGTGTGATTTCGCCGAACAGCAACGGGCGCTTGGGTACGCCTCCGCTGGAAGCGTTGATTTGGATGACAGAGGCGGCCACACCACCAGCTTACAGAGGTGGACCGCAAAAGAAAACGGCGGGCGCAGTTCCCTGCCCCGCCGTTTGCCTTCGGAAAGCTGACTGCCGTCGCTTAGAACTGGTTCCAGATAAGTTGGTTGTAGATCTCGTGATGGAACTGGACTTCGGCCGGCTTGACGATCGTGCCCAACAAACGAGGGCAACGGTCCGCCGAGGCACGCTTCAGGTCCGCATAGCGGCCCTTCACGTCCTTGCCCAACATCTTAGTGGTCCACTCGGACTTCTCGAAGTTATCGAGGGCGTCGTAGACATTGTCCGGCAAGTAGCGCTTCGCGGTGCGCAGGTTCGGGATCTTCGACATGGGGCCTTCGATGCCGGTCTTGAACACCGAATAGAGGGCCATGTAGGGATTCGCGTCCGGACCAACCGAACGGACTTCGACGCGCGAGCTCTTCTCGTTGCCGATGGGGATGCGGACCATGGAACCACGGTCGACCGCCGAAGCGATAATTTGGTTCGGGGCTTCAAAGTGCGGGTCCAGACGGCGATAGGCGTTCACGCTGGCGTTGAGCATCACGCACAAGTCGTTGCCGGAAGAAAGGATGCGGTCCACGAAATCCCACGCATACTTACTGATGCGTTCTTCGCCCTTGGGATCCCAGAAGATGTTCTTGCCATTCTTCATGACGCTGACGTTGGTGTGCATGCCGCTGCCGTTGACGCCGACGACGGGCTTGGGCAGGAAGGTTGCGGTCATACCCATGGTGTCTGCCACTTGGCGGCAGATCAATTTGTAGAGTTGGATCTGGTCCGCAGCGGCGACCACTTCGCCGTAGCCGTAGTTGATCTCAAATTGCGAGGGCGCGACTTCGGGGTGATCCTTTTCGTTCTGGAAACCCATCGCGCGTTGCACTTCGGCCACGCGGTCAATGAAGGTGCGAAGGGGATCGCCGGGCAGGCAGTTGTAGTAGCCGCCGGAGTTCACGTATTCAAACTTGCCGGTCTGCGCGTAGGTGCGTTCGGCGTCGCGGCCCTGGAACAGGAAGCCTTCGATTTCGTTGGCCGCGTTCAGCGTCAGGCCTTCTTTTTTGTGCAGATCGCCGGAGAACTTTTTCAGCACGCCGCGGAGGTCGCCGACGTAGGGGGAGCCGTCTTTGTCGATGACTTCGCCGAAGATCAGAACTTTGCCCGAACCGAAATAATCGGCCGGAGCGTAGTAGAACGCCTGCCAGTCGAGGCCGAGGCGGAGATCGCTCTCACGTTGCGCGGTAAAGCCGCGAATGGAGGAACCGTCGAACGTCAAGTTGTCCCAGCTCTTAAGCAGGAACTTCTTGTCGTAGTCGAGCATGTGAAGGCGGCCTTCGAGATCGCTGAACATCAGCGTGACGGCCTTGATGCCCTTTTCGTCAGTGAGGGTCTTAAGACGCGCCTCGCGGGCCTTATCAGCCGAACCGCGCTTCATGCGGTCTTCTTTGATGGCCAGATTTCTGGTTTCCAGTTCCGAGTAGGACAGGGACAAATGATTATGCAGCGGGTTGCTCATGCTTCTCCTTGGCTAAGTGACTGACGGGTATTTATAAATTGTCAACGATGGGGGCCGGTTTGGCAACGGCTGAGCCGATAGAAAGTGTTTATAGGTCCGATAGAGAGGGGAAAAAGGCCCCTCGGGAAGCTCGCCGCCGCCCGAGGGGATTAGGGGGGTACAAACCGTGTTTACTTGCCGCCGAAGAAGGCGACGAAGCCGACCGTAATGGTGTCCTGGTGCTTGGACGGGCCGGGGGTAAAGGTGCCGATGCCGGGATTCAGAGGCTGACCGAGGCTGCCCTTTTCAAAGAAGCCCTTGTCGGACCAGTCATGCCGCCATTCCCACAACATCTTCAGGCCTTGGGCCCATTTGTAGGTATAGGTGGCGGTGAATTCCTGCAGCTTGATCGCGGAGCCGTAGCCAGTGGCCCAGCCGTCGTGATCGCCGTAGTATTCGTAGCGGAGCGCGAACCCGTTCGTCTTGGTCGGAGTCATGTTGACCGAGGCGCCGAAGGCGTCCCAATTGGCGGCGTGCAGGTTGCCCTTGGTGTCCGCGATCGACAGATTCTCCCAGCCATGATAGTAGTCGAGGTAGCCAGTCACCTTGTCGCTGGGGGTGAAGTTCACCACCGTATCGTAGATGTTCTTCCAGCCCTTATTGGTGCCGGTCTTTTCCGGACCCACGTAGGTGTTGGTCAACCAGGAAAACTTCTTGCTTTTCGCGGTGTAAGCGGTGGTGAAGCCCATCGTTTTACCGGAATTGTTGTCTTCCACGTTATTCCAGCCGTTTACCAACTGGAAGCCGGCGGTGAAGGTATCTGAGAACGTCTTATTGACGCGCATTCCCATGTGGTAGTACGGGCCATTGGTGTACAAGTAGCCGCGACCGTAGTGCCACGTGTAGTTGTTTTCCGTCAGTTCGGCGCCGACGGCGGTATAGAACTTACCGAAGTCGAATGTTACGCTGCCCTTTTTGGCCGTGATGTAGGCCTGCGGGATGAAGCGCTGAATATCGCGACCGCCCGGATCGGTGGCATGGAAAATATCCCACGCACGGCCGAAGCCGAGATCCACGTGAAAGCCGATGGGCGCGGCGTCCTGATACAACGAGAATTCCGCCATGTTCAGCGAAAACTGGCGCGATTTTACTTCAAAGTTACGCAGCGTGTTGTAACCGCTGGCGGGGTTGTTAAAGTTGTGGCTATAGTAACCGTCGACAAGACCGCTCATTTTAATGTCGCCGTTACCGATGGTCCACGGGGCGTCTTGTGCCATGGCGGGGATTGCCAGGCATGTAGAAAATGCGATTGCGAGATGCGCGAAGCGGAGTCTCAAAATATTTCTCCTCGGGAAAGTTTGTGCGTTGGCAGAGGCACTTTTCTCTAGGTCTTCAGCCTAACCTCGATCCCGAATCGCGTCCAATCGATATTTTTTATCCATCCAATCGAAACGTTTGGTTTGTGGCCAGGGGAGGCGCAGTGCATCATGAATTATCGCCTTCCGCGCCCCTGCTGCCGCGGTTTTCCGATAGACCCTGGAATAGACCATGGAAGGTATTCATGAAAAAAATTGAAGCAATCATCCAGCCGCACAAGTTGGATGAAGTCAAAGACGCGCTGATTAAAGTTGGCGTGGATGGTATGACTGTATCCGAGGTCCGCGGCCATGGCCGCCAAAAGGGCCACACAGAAACCTATCGCGGCCAGGAATACAAGGTCGATTTATTGCCGAAAGTGAAAATCGAGATGGTGGTGTCCGATGCGCGGGCGGATGAAGTTGCGAAGGCGCTGGCGATGGCGGCTCGCAGTGGCAAGGTGGGCGACGGGAAGATCTTTCTGACGAACGTGCTCGAGGCGATTCGCATCCGCAACGACGATCGTGGGGATATTGCTCTGTAAGGCTTCCGCTACAAACGTAGGACCATGACTCCTTGGGCGGCGAATATGACGCTGAGGGGAGGGTTGCAGCGCAAACTGGTCAGATGACCAGTTGTGTTAATCTCAAGGCATGAAGCACCAACAAGTCAGCGCTACCGACTTCAAGGCCAAGTGTCTTTCCCTGATGGACGAAATCGACGCAACCGGTGGTTCCGTCACCATCACCAAGCGGGGCAAGCCGATTGCGGTACTGCAGTGCGTGCAAAAGAAGGCCCGCAAATCGCTAGCGGGCCATCTGGCAGGCAAGGTCAAGATCGTCGGCGATATTGTCAACGTTAGTTTCGCGGAAGATTGGGAATCCGTCAGAGAAGCGGACGCGGCGGCGAGCGCCGGCAAGGGTAAGCGTTAGAGCCACGTGAAGCCGCGCCTGCTTCTCGATACGCATATCCTGATTCGCTGGTTCGTCGAACCTCAGCGGCTTTCCAAAGAGCAAGTGCGCATCCTGGACATGGCGGAACAACGCGCGCAGCCCGTTGCGATTAGTTCCATCACCCTGTGGGAGGTGGCGCAACTTGGCGCTTCATCTGGTGCGCGCATCGCGACGGGCGTGGACCAAATGCTGCATTCCCTGGAAACCGATCCCGGGGTAACCATCCTCCCCCTGAATGCGGAGATCGCCCGCGAAGGAGTTGCGCTGAGAGCGATCCTGCGTGACCCGGCAGACTGCATCATCGCAGCGACGGCGCGGGTCCACGGACTGCGGCTGCTCACCTCGGATCAACGGATCCTTGAAGCGAACGTAGTTTCAACCATTGGCTAGACGCTACGCGCGTTCCAAATAGGCCGACTCGGCGGTCGATACGCGGATTTTCTCGCCTTCGACAATAAACGGCGGCACTTGCACTACCAGGCCGGTTTCGAGTTTGGCGGGCTTGGTCACGTTCGACGCGGTGGCGCTCTTGAGGCCGGGTTCGGTCTCCACCACAGTAAGGATCACGGCCGGAGGCAGGTCGACGCTCAGCGGCTTACCATCGTAAAATTGCACGTTCACCTTGAGGTTCGGAATCAGGAAATTGACCGCGTCGCCTAGCAGTTCCTTGGTCAGGTGCATCTGTTCGTAGGACGTGGTGTGCATGAAGTAGTAGTATTCGCCGTCATCGTACAAATACTCCATCTCCTGCTCGTCCAGGGACGCTTTTTCAATCTTGTCTTCCGAGGAAAAGCGGTGTTCGATCATCGCGCCGTTGCGGAAGTTGCGCATCTTGGCTTGCACGAAACCGCGCAGGTTACCGGGGGTGCGGTGCTCCATCTTGAAGACAGTGTGGAGTTCTTTATTGAACACCACCACCATGCCCGGACGGAGTTGAGTGGACGTAATCTGCGGCATAAGAGAATTTTCAGTTTAGCAGAGGAGCGCAGATTTCTCTTGACGGTGATCTAGTTGAGTAATACACTAGCTTCCGAGATAACCCAGACGATGCAGTTGTCGAAGGAGGGGTATGAATCGTTTGCTATGGATTACGGCGGTCCTGGCTGCCGTGGCGCTGGCCCAGCCTCCGGCTCTGCGCCAAGGGATCCGAGTGGAGATGGCGGTGACGAGTTCGGCCGCGCCGATGCGGGAAGCAGACCAGGCAGGCGCGCGGATCGTGGCAATCACGCGCGGCGGGGACGTCTACTTGGAGGCCGCGGCCATAACGCCCGCCGCGTTGGCCGAAGAGCTGCGAGCGGCCCGGGGTGCCAATGTTTTCGTCAAGGCCGACACGAACGCACCGTTTGCTAGGGTGGCAGCTGTACTGAGTGCCCTGCGCTCCGCTGGAGACGGCACCGCGAACTTCCTGACCTCCCAACGCGACCCTGCGGACGGGGCGAACGCGCCGCCCATGGGCATGAGCGTGTCGCTCGGCGGGCTTCCGGATTCGCGGGAAAAGGTGATTACCCTGGACTCCGCTGGTCCGATGCTGTTCGGAGACATCGTGCGCATCCTGGATGCGGCCCGTGCCGCAGGGGCAAAGGTCGTCCTGAAGTAGAGGACGTTGAGCCATGACCCCTACGGCCTCTTTCCGCTTCAAATTGGACCCGCACAGCGGCGTCCCTGTCTACCGGCAGATTATCGACCAGGTGCAAGCGGGCCTGGCTTCGGGAACGCTGGCGAGGGGCGATCAACTGCCGACCGTGCGGCAAGTCGCGGTGGACCTGGAGATCAATCCGAACACGGTACTGCGGGCTTACCGGGAGCTGGAGATCCGGGGCGTGCTGGACACGCAGCAAGGCACCGGGACGTTTGTAGCGGACCGCCCCGTCGCACCCGAAGACGAAGGAGAGCGGACGCGCAAGTTGGAGCAGTTCGTGGCGGACGTTGTGGCTCGCGCGGGGGCAGCCGGATTCAATCTGAAGGAAGTTATGGACGCGTTGCAAAAACGGAGGACAAAGTGATGGCAAGAAAAGCACCTGAGTTAAACCTAAATATCAACGGACCCGCATTGATGCTGTTCCTGGGTTCGCTTTTGATCGGAGCCGTGGCGGCGGCGGTGGTGCGGAATCCTCTGCCGCTGGTAATCGGGGCCTTGGCCGGGCTGTACTTTCTGTTTGCCGTCAAAGTGATCCAGCAATGGGAACGCGTGGCGCTGATGCGGCTGGGAAAATACGTCGGACTGCGCGGACCGGGCACGTTCCTGATCGTTCCGGTGATCGAGACGGTCACGCCGACGGTGGATCAGCGCACACGCGTTACCAGCGTAACGGCCGAATCCACTTTGACGCGCGATACAGTGCCGGTCAACGTGGATGCCGCGATCTTCTGGCTTGTCTGGAGCGCGGAAAAGGCACTACTGGAAGTGCAGAGCTTCGATGACGCGATCGCGTTGAGCGCGCAGACTGCGTTGCGAGAGTCGATCGGCCGGCACAACCTGGCGCAGATGCTTTCGGAACGCGAAGTGCTGGGTCACGAACTGCAAAAGATCCTGGACGCGAAGACGAATCCCTGGGGCATCACGGTGCAGTCGGTAGAGATTCGCGACGTTCAGATTCCTCCGGCGCTGCAGGATGCGATGTCGCGGGAGGCGCAGGCGGATCGCGAGCGGCATGCGCGGGTGATCCTGGCACAGGCAGAAACGCAGGTGGCGGAGAAGTTCTCGGAGGCAGCGGAGTACTATGCCAACAACCCGACGGCGCTCCACTTACGGGCGATGAATATGTTGTACGAGGCCATGAAGGAAAAGGGCGCGATGGTGATTGTGCCGTCCTCTGCGGTGGAGACGATGGGCCTGGGAGGGATGCTGGCTACCTCTACGATGGCGAAAAATCAGTAGCGAAGGCCGTCGGATCTATTTGGAAGGCCACGTGCAGCCGATTTTTATAGAGTGGTGCTGCGCGTAACGGGATTGTTGGTTGGGTTGGTGGCTTGTTTCATCGCTGCGGGGGAGGCTCGCGCCCAAATCTCGCCGGGGCCGTTATCCCAGGCGCACGCGGATCTGGAAGGTTCCTCTAAGTGCACTAGTTGCCATGCTTTCGGCATTGGGCAACGCGCGCTGAAGTGCCTCGATTGCCACACCGAAATCGCCCGTCGGTTGAACGCGCGCACGGGATATCATGCGGGCGTCTACAAGGCATCGAACGACCAACTGGATTGCGCCCGCTGCCACAACGAACATAACGGTAAACGCTTTCAACTCACCAAGTTCGATCAAAAGGGCTTCAACCACGGGAAGATGACCGGGTTTGAGCTGGTGGGCAAACATACCTCTCTCAAGTGCGACGGCTGCCACACAGCGGCCAAGGTAACCGTGCAACCGGCAGAGATCCGCATGAAGGATAAGAATAAGACGTTCCTGGGGATGGGGCGCACGTGCGCGCAGTGTCATCAGGACCCGCACAAAGGCGAATTTGGTACGGAGTGCACCACGTGCCACACGCAGGACGTATGGAAGCCGGCGCAGCTGTTTGATCACAGCAAGTCGGTGTATCCGCTTACGGGAAAGCATGCGGCTGCCAGCTGTTCGGGATGCCATAAGACGCCCACGGGCGAGAAGCTGCCGCATTATCGCGAGTTGCGCTACACCAGTTGCGACAACTGCCACACGGATCCGCATAAGGGGTCGTTTGAGAACGCCGCGTTCGCGGGCGGGTGCAGTAACTGCCATATTACGGCGGGATGGAAGTCGCTGAAAACAGACGCTGGATTTAACCACAATCGGACGAAGTTTCCGTTACTGGGAAAACACAGTGACGTTTCGTGTTTTAAGTGCCATACCAACAGCGACTTCAGTAAAGCGGTTCCGCACGCGCTGTGTGCCGATTGTCACAAAGACATTCATCGGGGGCAGTTCACTGCACGTGTGGCGGGTAGCGACTGTGCCTCGTGCCATAACGAGAAGGACTTCAAGCCGGCGCTTTACAGTGTGGAAGACCATCAGAAGAGCGGCTTTCGGCTGGAAGGAAAACACGAAGGCCTGAAGTGCGCGTCGTGCCACACGCCTGCGGGGGCGGATACGAAGTACAAGTTGACTACGACTACCTGCCAGAGCTGCCACACGGATCCGCATGGGGCACAGTTCGCGGCGGAACCCTATGGCAACAAATGCGAGACTTGCCACACGCAGGCGGTCTTCCATCCATCCACGTTCACGCTGCCGAAACATCAAGAAACGAAATTCGTCCTCACCGGAGCGCATCTGGCGGTGATCTGCGCCGATTGTCATCAGCCGCTACAGGGTGCCGTACCGGTAGCGGCCCGGCAGTATCACTACAGTGTGCAGAACTGCACGGCATGTCATATGGATCCGCATGATACGCGCGAGACGTGCGAGACGTGCCACAGCACGACGCAGTGGAAAGCGCTGCGCACGTTCAATCACAGTGCGACGCACTTTCAACTAGAGGGCGCGCACCAAACCGCCACCTGCATCAGCTGCCATCGGCCGGTGGTAGCGAAGGCGCCCACGTCAACGGCTCCGGCGGTGCTGGCGAATGCGCTCACGGCAAGAGCGAATCCTACGGCAAACTTCGCGAAGACGCCTACGCTGTGCCACGACTGTCATGAAGATATCCATGGCGGGCAGTTTATGCGAGACGGCGAAGCTGGCAAGGAATGTACCGCCTGCCACACCATCACGAACTGGAGCTCACGCACGTTCGATCACGCCAAGACAAAGTTCGTTTTGGAAGGCGCGCATGAAAAGGTCCGCTGCGCTCAATGCCACACCAAGACGCTGGCTCTGGATGGCCGGGAAACACGTTTGTATCGCGACGCTCCGCTGGAATGCAAGGGCTGTCATGCCAACGGCCCTGAAATTGCACACTAGGTCCAATCACGTAGTACGGTACCGTACTGGTTTGCAACTAAGGTAAACGCCCAACTTCACGCTCCAATTCTCTTTATTCCTCGCGAGTGCAGGGCAACAAAGGCCGATCAAGTACCAGTAGAGTAGTTCGCCACTATCGGTGGGGTGGCGCGGGGCAGAAGGTAGGCAGTGGGTATTTCGCGGGTAAGCGTTTGGGTGAAGGTCGCGGGGATGCTGGCAGTAGCTGCTGGGCTGTCCCTGGTTGCCTCCGCACAGTCCGTCCGGAACCCGCACGGGCCCATCGCCATCGCGTGCGAGAATTGCCATACCCAGACCAGCTGGGCTCCCCTGCGAGCGCAGCCCGAGTTCAATCACACCTCCCAAACCCGTTTCCCGTTGCGAGGCATGCACGAATCGGTGACGTGTAATTCTTGCCACGTCTCGAAGGTATTTACCGAGGCGCCGGTAGAATGTGCCAGCTGCCACGCGGATTTCCACAGAGGACAGTTCGGGGCGAATTGCGAAAGCTGTCACACGGTGCGGGGATGGAAGACTGCGACGCAAGCAGCCGTCGTCGGCCACCAGAATCGGTTCCCGCTCTTGGGAGCGCATGGAGCGGTGGCCTGCGATTCCTGTCACAAGAGCGCGGCAGCCGGAATCTATATTGGACTGAACACGTCGTGCACCAGTTGTCATCTTCCGGATTTCCAGCAGGCACGCAGCATAAATCACGTAGCTGCGGGTTTCTCTCAAACCTGCGAATCCTGCCACAACGTGAATCAGTGGGCCGGAGCCCGGTTCGATCACGGAACCACGCGCTTCCCGTTAACCGGCAAACACACCAGCACCACTTGCGCTTCGTGCCACACCTCAGGGCAGTTCAAGGCGCAACCTATGGAATGCGTCAGCTGCCATCAGGTGGATTTTTCAGAGACTTCCAATCCGAACCATACGCAGGCGGGCTTCCCGGTGACCTGTGAAACCTGTCACACGACGTCGCGGTGGCAGGGCGCGACGTTCGATCACAGCACCTTCACCGGTTTCGCATTGGTGGGAGCGCACACGAATGCATCCTGCGCCTCATGCCATGTGAATGGACAGTTTAAGGCAACCTCGGCGGCTTGCTCCACGTGCCACATGCCGGCGTTCGATGCCACTAAGAACCCGAATCATCGGGCGTCCAATTTTTCGACGCAGTGCGAAACATGCCATACGTCCGAGCAGTGGGCGGGCGCGAAGTTCGACCATAGCTTGGCGCGGTTCCCGCTGACCGGAAAACATACGAGTGTGGAATGCGCGTCATGCCACAAGGCGGGCCAGTTTACGGGCACGCCAACAACTTGCGTGAACTGCCATCAGGCGCAGTTCGATGCAACGGTGAATCCGAACCACAAGGATGCGGGCTTCCCGGGGACGTGCGAGACGTGCCATACGACGACCCAGTGGACCGGCGCGAAGTTCGATCACAGCGCCACGAAGTTCCCGCTGACGGGGAAACATACGGCAGCGGCGTGCGCGAGTTGCCACGTGGGCGGACAGTTTACGGCGTTGGCGACGGCCTGCTCCACTTGCCATTTGCCAGACTTCCAGAAGACGACGAATCCGAATCACGCGGCCTCCGGATTCCCACAGGCCTGCGAGACGTGCCATACGACGACCCAGTGGACCGGGGCGAAATTCGATCACAATACGAACACTAAGTTCCCGCTGACCGGCAAACACACCTCGACAACATGCGCGAGTTGCCACGTGGGAGGCCAGTTCGCGGGACTGGGCCAGGCATGCTCGACGTGCCATATGCCGGACTTCCAGAAGACCAAGAATCCGAATCACGTGGCGGCAGGCTTCCTGACCACTTGCGAATCCTGTCACACCACGGCCCAGTGGGCGGGCGCGAAGTTCGATCACAACACGGCGACCAAGTTCGCCCTCACTGGCAAACATACGGGACAGACCTGCGGAACTTGCCACGTCGGCACTACCTACGCAGGATTATCGACCGCGTGTTCGACCTGCCATCTTCCGGAGTACCAAGCCGCGAAGAGTCCGAGCCATGCGGGCTTCCCGCAGACCTGCGAATCGTGCCACACGACGACGCAGTGGACGGGCGCGGCGTTCAATCACAACGCGACCAAGTTCCCGTTGACAGGCAAACATTCGGCCACGACTTGTGCGAGTTGCCACGTGGGCGGAACGTTCGCCGGGTTGGGGACGGCGTGTTCCACTTGTCACTTGCCTGACTTCCAGGCGACGAAGAATCCGAACCATGCTTCGGCCGGGTTCCCCCAGACATGCGAATCGTGCCATACGACGACGCAGTGGACGGGGGCGGTTTTCAATCACAATACGACTAAGTTCCCGCTGACGGGGAAACATACGTCGTCCACTTGCGCCAGCTGCCATGTCGGTGGAAAGTTCGAGGGACTCGGGACAGCGTGCTCGACGTGTCACTTACCCGAATTCCAGGCGACGAAGAATCCGAACCATGCTTCGGCCGGCTTCCCGCAGACCTGCGAATCGTGCCACACGACGACGCAGTGGACGGGGGCGGTTTTCAATCACAATACGACCAAGTTCCCGTTGACGGGGAAACATACGTCGTCCACTTGCGCGAGTTGCCACGTAGGTGGGAAGTTCGCCGGACTCGGCACGGCCTGCTCGACTTGCCATTTACCCGAATATCAGAAGACGACGAATCCGAACCATGCGTCGGCAGGTTTCCCGCAGACCTGCGAGTCTTGCCACACGACCACGCAGTGGGCTGGAGCCACGTTCAACCACAACACGACAAGGTTCCCGCTCACGGGCAAACACACGGCGGTTGCCTGCGCCACCTGCCACGTCGGCGGGAAGTACGCTGGACTGGGCACCGCGTGTTCGACCTGCCATCTCCCGGACTACCAGAAAACGACCAATCCGAACCACGCAGCCGCGAAGTTCTCACAGACCTGCGAAACGTGCCACACGACTGCGCAATGGACCGGAGCGACGTTCAATCACAACACGACAAGGTTCCCGCTCACTGGAAAACATACGACGGCCACCTGCGCGACGTGCCACGTGAACAACGTCTTCACCGGACTCGGCACGGCGTGCTCCACTTGTCACTTACCGCAATACCAGGCGGCGAAGAATCCGAGCCACGCGGGACTGCCGCTCACCTGCGAGACGTGCCACACGACGTCCGCGTGGATGCCCTCGAGCTTCAATCACGCGACCACGAAGTTCCCGCTCACTGGGAAACACACCAGCGTCACGTGCGCTAGCTGCCACGTCGGCGGAAAGTTCGCTGGGCTGGGTACGGCTTGCTCGACGTGCCACATGCCGCAGTATCAAGCGACGAAGAATCCGAATCACGTTGCCGCCGGGTTCCCGCAAGATTGTACGCTGTGTCACAGCACCACCCAGTGGCTGGGAGCCACGTTCAATCACGCGACGACGAGGTTCCCACTGACGGGGAAACATGCGACCGTTGCTTGCGCTACCTGCCACGTGAACAACCAGTACGCGACGCTGCCCACCACCTGCGTATCGTGCCACCTGGCGAAGTTCCAGGCGACGACGAGCCCGAACCACGTGACAGCTGGGTTCCCGCAGACTTGCGAAACATGCCATAGCACCACGCAATGGACCGGTGCCGTATTCAATCACAGCACCACCGCCTTCCCGCTCACTGGGAAACACACTTCTGTTGCGTGCGCCTCTTGCCACGTGAATAGCGTCTACAAGGGAACGCCGAAAGATTGCTACAGCTGCCACAAGACGGTCTACAACACGACCACGAATCCGAATCATATCGCTGCCGGATTCCCGACCACTTGTACTACGTGCCACACGACCACGACCTGGAGCGGAGCGACCTTCAATCACACATGGTTCCCGATCACGTCGGGCGCGCATAAGGGAGTAGCATGCCTTTCGTGCCACCCGAACTCGACGAACTATACGGTGTTCAGCTGCACCACGGGTTGCCATCCGGCCAGCACGACGAACAACAAACATAATGGCGTCCGGAACTACGTTTACAACAGCACCAACTGCTACGCCTGCCATCCGAACGGGAGGAGCTGATGAGAGCAGCCCTCCTTGCATTGCTGCTTTCCGTATCGGCCTGGGCGCAACAGGCGGCTGACTACAAGGCCGAATTCCAAGTGCGATACATCGCGTCCGGTGCGGTGTATCTCTCGGGCGGACGCGAAGAGGGGTTGCAAGAAGGTTTTCATCTCACGGTGACGCGGCGCGTTCTAGGAGAACCGCTCCTATCGGCCAAGACCATCGCCCAACTTGTAGTCACCGCAGTATCCACGCACTCTGCTGTGTGCGAAATTGTATCCTCCACTATGGATCCCCAGACCGGCGACTGGGCGGAGGTGATCAAACAAGATCTAGAGTCGATCCAGAGCATCCGTCAATCGACCACGGCTCGCCGTTATGCGCAGATCGTCACCTTCACCGAAGGCGATCCGCTGGAAGATGAACAGCGCGACTACGTACCGCGACCTCGGCCCACGGAACAGAACCGCTCGTCAGGCCGCATCAGCTTGGAGCACAACGGCATCTATGACCACCAAAGCGGAGTCAGCACTTTCCAGCAAGGCGTCGTGTTCCGATCCGACGTCGCGCGGATCGGCGGAAGTTACTGGAACCTGACGGGCTACTGGCGCGGACGTTTTAACAGCCAAGCCGGCGCGCCCGTGCAGACTCGCAACCTGCGGGATGTCTTGAATCGCACCTATCACGTGGGCCTGTTCTACAACAATCCGCAATCGAAATACACCATCGGCGTGGGACGCTTGTTCGTCCCGTGGGCGTCGAGCTTGAACACGATTGACGGCGGATATATTGGTCGCAAATTGAATCGCTATTTTACAGTGGGAGCATTCGGCGGCTCGACGCCCGACCCGACAGCATGGGACTACAAGCCCGGTCGCCAGATCGGCGGAACATTCCTGAACGCGGTCGCGGGTGATTTTTCGAGTCACCGTTTTACCAGCACCGCTGGGCTCGCCATGACCCGTCTGCATTGGAAAGCCGAGCGCGAATACGCCTTCACCGAAAATACCTACACATGGAAGACCCGCTTGACCGTCTTCCACAATCTACAGGCGGACCGCTTGACCAAGGGCCGACTGGGGATCTCCAACGGAGGCGCCTCGATCAGTCGCAGCTTCCTAACGGTGCGATTGCAGCCGACATCGTGGCTCTCTTTCGACGTGGGCCACAACTACCTGCGCAACATACCGACCTTCGATACCATTCTGTTGAGCACAGGCCTGCTCGACCAATACTTGTTCACGGGATTTAGCGCCGGCGTCCGTGTGGATGTAACGCGCGACGTCGCGGTCTATGGAAGTCTAGGAGAGAGCAAGCGCAGCGACGATCGCAGGGGATCGCTCAACCAAACCTACGGCGTCACCTTCCGGGACCTCTACAAAACAGGCGTCCGCGCCGATATCCGGCGCTCGGTGTTTGGGAGCGCCTTCGGCACCGGGTGGTATCAATTAGTTTCCTTCTCGCGTCAGTTCGGCGAACAACTACGCTTCGACCTGCAGGGAGGCGCGCAATCGTTCAAATCCGGAGTAACCAACGACAATCGCGGCATGTGGACCAGCAGTACAATCGATTGGTTTCTGAGCCGGCACTACGTGATGAATTCGGGAGTGACGCTCTATCGTGGAGAGCTACAGAGTTATGATCAAGTCTTTTTCTCACTGGGCTATCGTTATTAGTCTGGCCTGTGGGGCGAGCGCTGCCACGCCTCCCAGCGACCTGCTGGAACGTGCGGGGGAGCACGCCAAGTTGTTCTGGGACCAGTTCACGGCAGTGACCTGCACGGAAGAACTGTCGCAGGAAAAGTTAAACGAAAAGGGCAAGACGGCGATCCGCACAGACTCCCGCTACGACTATTTGATCGTGATGGGTTGGGACAAAGGC
Source organism: Bordetella parapertussis (assembly GCA_943328975.2). Taxonomy (GTDB): domain Bacteria; phylum Acidobacteriota; class Terriglobia; order Bryobacterales; family Bryobacteraceae; genus Palsa-187. Next base: position 69,792 of record CALQCC020000017.1, read on the forward strand.
GACCTTCTCGTGGACGAATCCCGGGTGGAAGTAGCGGCTCCGCGCAAGGGCCGACCTACCGGATCGTTGCTCGCCACGCGCGGATTCGCGACGCTGCTGTTGATCCTCCATCCAGACTTTCAATCCAGCTATACGTTCTCTACGCCGGTCGAAGAACCTTCGACGCAACTTATGCGTATCGATTTCCTGCCGCGGCCCGGGGGCCGTTCTCCTGGGGCGATGGAATTAAAAGGCCGCGAGTATCCCATCGAATGGGAAGGCTCTGCCTGGATGGACCCGGCCACCGCCGCAGTGGTCCGCATGGAGACCCGCTGGAAAGAACCGCCCGAGGCTCTGGGCTTGGTATCGCTGCACAGCGACGTGCACTATGCCCCGTTTGACCTGCGTCAGGGCCAAACGTATTGGCTGCCGAACAGCGCTACGATCGAATTGAAGACCCTCCATCAGAGCTGGAAGAATGAACATCGCTTCGCAAAGTACAGGCTGTTTTCTGTCGATGTAAAGGACGAAGTAGGCGGCGTTCGCGAAGTCGGCGAAGCGGGAGGCAAGAGCAAGTAGATGGCAACCTTGGCAACAACCCTACCAACACGTTCCCGCGACGAAGAGCTGCCGCACAAAATCAGAGTGACGATGGCGATGGCTGCCGCCGTCGTGTTGGTAGTCGGGCTCGGCTGGTATGGCTGGGACTACTACATGCTCGGCCTGGAACAGCGCGTGGAACATTCGCTGCATCGGGTCCTGCGGCCCAGCGGCACTGTCGGACTGAAGCTTGGCATGTTTGGGGTCGCGCTCTTCATGGTGATTTTTGTCTATCCGCTACGCAAACGCTGGCGTTGGCTGGGCGCCATGGGGAAAACAAAACATTGGCTCGACTTCCATTCCATTGTTGGCGTGACCGCGCCCATCGTCATCACTTACCACGCAGCCTTTAAGGCAGGCGGATTGGCGGGATGGGCTTACTGGGTCATGATCGGCGCTGCGCTCAGCGGCTTTGTGGGCCGCTACATCTATACGATGATCCCGCGCAGCCTGCACGCCACCGAACTCAGCGTGGGCGAATTGGACGCGGAAAACGTGAGCCTCTCGGAAGAGTTGGCCCGCCAGAACGTATTGGAGCCCGGGCAACTTGCGGAACTGTTAGAAGTACCCTCTTCGCAAGACGTCCGGCGGATGCCCTTAATGACAGTGCTGTGGACATTGCTCCTGATGGACTTGAGACGGCCGTTCTTAGTGAGCAGCCTGCGGCGGAGAGTTTTGAGTGCTGGAGAAGGGTTACTGACGCTGGGCGGCTTGTTGGCGTCGCGCCATCGCGAACTGGAACTCGTGATCACCAACGCCCGCCGCCAAGCCCGCCTGCGCACAAAAATTGCCTTTCTGGATCGTATTCGGCAGATGCTCAATCTGTGGCACGTGGTTCACCGGCCCTTCAGCATCTCCTTTGTCATTCTGGTCGTAGTGCATATTGGCGTGGTGGTAACGATGGGGTATTTCTAGACTGATGCTGGACGATGCTGTTCTCACGAACCTGCTGGTGGGGCTTGTTGTCGCCATCCCCCTCATCCTATACGTGCTGAGGCAGAAGAAGCGCGCACATCTAGCCCAGGAGGCCGCCGAAAAAGGCAAGGTCTACTCTGAAGGGCCCAAGGCTCAGCATCCACAAATCGACACGACCTTCTGTATCGGATGCCAAGGCTGCACCACCGTTTGCCCCGAAGGCGACGTGCTGGCGATGCTGGGCGGCAAGGCCGTCATCGTGAACGGTTACAAATGCATAGGCCACGGCCTGTGCGCCGACGCGTGTCCTGTCGGTGCCATTAAGCTGGTGATGGCGAGCCCGAGCATGGGGGCCGATCTCCCATATCTCACGCCCGAATATGAAACCAGCGTTCCGAATCTTTTCATCGCGGGTGAATTGGGCGGCTTAGCCCTGATCAAAAACGCCGTACACCAAGGCCGCACAATCGTAGACACCGTCAAGACTCGATTAGGTTCCGACCGCGGCAGGGAAGGCGTGCACGACATTCTCATCGTCGGTGCGGGACCAGCGGGCATCAGCGCCTCCCTGCAAGCCATCCAACAAGGTTTGAGCTACGTCACGCTGGAACGCGATGAAGTGGGCGGTACCGTAGCGAAGTATCCGCGGCAGAAGTTGGTCATGACCAGCCCTATCGAATTTCCGATGTACGGCAAGTTCAAGAAGACCGAGCTATCGAAAGAGAACCTGTTAGAGTTCTGGAAAACGGTCATGGACCGTGCCGACTTCAAAGTGCGAGCGGGCGAAAAAGTCGATGACATCCGGCGGGCTCCGGACGGGCTCTTCACCGTAGTCACCGATCAGTCAGAATACCGGACGCAAGCCGTGATCCTGGCGCTGGGCCGCACCGGCACGCCGCGCAAACTAGGCATTCCCGGCGAGGATCTACCCAAGGTGATGTACAGGCTGATTGAAGCGGACCACTATATCAACAAAAAGATCCTCATTGTGGGCGGCGGCGATAGTGCCGTCGAGGCGGCAATGGGATTGGCCAGGCAACGCGGCAACCAAGTGACGCTCTCTTATCGCAAGGACGCGTTCAGTCGCCTCAAGGATCGCAACGTAAAGCGCATTGAAGAAGCTGCGAAATCGAGCCAACTGACGATTCTGTTCCAGTCCGCACCGGTGGAAGTGAAGGAACACACAGTGGAGTTAGAAGTGAACGGACAACGGCAGGAGTTTCCCAATGACTTCGTGTGGGTGTTTGCCGGTGGCGAGCCGCCCAACGATTTCCTCAAAAAGATCGGCGTTACGTTCGGTACACTCGACGTAACGGCTGAAGCTGGCCGGGAAGCACGCATTGTATTAAAGGGCGAGCCTGCCCGAGCATAGGTCTAGACGCATGAATACCAGAACGATTGTCACCATCGTAGTGCCGCTGCTGATCGGCGGCGCGGTTCTATTTTCGTTGCGGTCCCTGATGGGACCCAAGCCTTCCGCTGCCCCGGCGGCGACATCTACATCGTCCGCCACCGTCGTGCCGCAGAACGCGGCGCATGAGAAGGCGTCGCTGGAAGAAGAACTCCGTAAGAATCCGGGGCACCCGCCCATTCTAATGCGCCTCGCGGAAATGGCCGCCAGTCAAGGCGATGCCAAAGCCGCCATCCAATACCTGAAGCAGGCTGTGGACGCTGATGGCAAGAATGCGGATGCCCGTTTGGAACTGGGTCGCGCTCTGCATGACAGCGGCGACATTGAGGGAGCCATCCGCGAAACCAAGCAGTTGCTGGCGGATCATCCGACCAACGTCGACGGACTCTACAACCTGGGTGCCATCTACGCCAATCAGAATCAAAACGACCTGGCCCGCCAATACTGGAACCAAGCGGTTGCAGCCGAGCCGATGTCCGATAGCGGACTTAAGGCCAAAGACGGGCTAACCAAGCTCGGACGGTAAACTGCGACCGCTGACGGATCGAAACAAAAAAGGGGAGAGCCTGTGGCCCTCCCCTTTCGCAAAACAAGTTAGCTACTTCTTAGAAGTCAAACCGCATATTCAAAGTGACCGACCGATTGCCGCCCGCGGCGGTGATACGACCGAAGCTGGTGGAATTGATATTAGTGGTCGGATTCGCCCAGATCGGGTGATTCAGAGCGTCGATGGCATCGGCGCGGAACGTGAAGAACTTACCTTCGCCGATAGTCACCTTCTTAGAAAGCGACAAGTCGTATCCGCCCTGGCCCGGGCCCTCGATCGTGTTTAGTGCGCTGTTGCCTGTGCGACCGGCAACCGGGTTCTGAAGAACGATATTCCCGCTGGGGTCATAGATGGCTTGGTTGGTGTAGCGGCCGGCGAGGGTTGTTTGATCCGTGCCACCACCGAAGTTCGGAACAGGAGCCGACTTGACGGTGTAACCGGTGAAGTATTCGACAAAGCCGGAAGCATCGCGGCGGACAGAACCGTCAGCGACGGCACCCATGATATCCGCTGTGTTCGTAGCACGCGAACCCATCGTGCCGATGGTGCTGGAGAAGGTCAACGGTGCACCCGAGGACCATTGGATCACGGGAGCCAACTGCCAGCCGCCGATAATCTTATCCGCCCACTTGACGTTCTTGGCGATGTAACCCTTCGAACCGAAAGGCAGGTCCCATGTGCCGGTGAACTTGATGATGTGGGTCCGGTTGTTGCCGAGGATGTTCTTGCTCAGCGTGCGATTGCGCGGATCGCGCAGCAGGTCGCCGCCCAGGTTCTTCGCGAAGACGTAGCTGAACTGGCCGCTGAAGCCGGTGGAGTAACGTTTCGTCAAACTGGTCTGCAGGGAGTGATACGTGGAGTTGGTATTGTTACCGGCCAAGTTCACGCTGCCGAACTGCGGATTGGCAACGATGAAGTTTTCCGGCAATTTGCCGTTGCGCAGAATGCCGCCGTTGCCATTGCCAAAGGCGTTCGAGGTATTGAAGAAGTTAGCCAAGCCGCCGACGTCACCATTGGCGATGAATTGGTTGGTGGATTGGAAGCGGCGCAGCGCCTGCGAACCGGTGAGCGTACCTCCGTTCACAGTGCCGACACCTGCAAGGGTGACGCCACTCAACATGCGATCGAACAGCGGAGCGTTACCGCCGCTGCGCGTTACGTTGAAGGCATCCAGGATGCCGTTCTCAAAGATGTTCGATTCGTTGATCTGGGTGTTGCTGTACAGCTTCGTGGCCTTATTGCCCACCCAGCCGACATCCAAGGTCAAGTTGCGAGCCACTTCGTGCTGAATGCTGAGGTTGAAGCTCTGGATATAAGGAACAACGCGATTATCGGCGTAGCCAGTGATACCGGTAGAACGGGTGGAATCGAGCGGCACAGGGGCAAACGGACTGGAAGCAGCCGCAAGAGCCACACTCTGGTTCAGCGCTGCCGGCGTATTCGCTAGGTTTACGTAGCCAGTGGGCGAGGTATTGACGTTCAAGTTAAAGCCGGGCAGGTTGGCGATATTGCCGGAGTAGGACAGGAAGTCGGCCGCACCGGCGTAGTTAAGGCCATAGCCGCCACGGACAACGGTGGACCGTTTCAACCAGGGGACGTTATAGCTGAATCCAAAGGACGGAGCAAAGTTGTTCCAGTCGTTTCCGAAGATCAGTTTGCTCGGCTGCGGCGAGAACTTTCCGACGAATTCGGTGGTGCTCAAGGTTCCGCTGTTCGCGTAGGGCGCCCACTGGGCATTGGCAAAGTTGGTTCCGGAGATACCGAAGAGCCCGGACTGTCCACCAGTAAAGCGGCCACCGAGGCCCAAGGAATCATAGGGTACGCCGTATTTGTCGTAGCGGATACCGATATTGAGCGTCAGGTTCTTGCTCGTCTTCCAGCTATCCTTCGCGTAGAAGTTCCAGTCGTTCTGGTGATGCTTGCGCTCAAACAGGATGCTGGTTTTGTAGTCAACCCACGACTTTGCAGTCGGGCTATTGACGAAATATTGTTGCTGAATGTTGCCCACGGATCCGGCCAAGTTAGCCAGAAGATTCTGCGCGGTCGTGATATCCAGAGCGTTCAAGCCGGCAAATGCCGTCGAGGTGATACCGGTGATCGGCACGCTGCCCACGCCCAAAGTGAGGAACGGGCGCGTGGTCTGTTGACCGCCGCCATTGATGCCTTGCGAATAGAAGCGGTCGAGTTCACCGCCGATCTGGACGGAATGGGCACCGTGGTTCCAGGTCAAAGTGTCAGCGAATTGGCGCAGCGGGCTGTAGGTCAAGCGGGGAGTGGAGACGTTGAAGTTGGCGAAGGTGCCGAGTCCCAAACCGCCGGAAGCAACATAAAGAAGTCCGCCGTCCGGAGTGGTGGGGAATGCGGCGCGGGCGTCTTTGGCATCCTGAGTTAAATTTGTCTCAGAGTTGCCACCGAAGCAGCAGCCTTTGTCAAAGGCATCCAAACCCTGCCAAGTATCACGCTTCTGACCGAAGCGGAACTCGTTGAGCAGTGTGGAGGAAATTGTCTTGGTCCACTGGATGGTGTAGAAGTCGGGCTTGCGAACCACTTCACCGAAGAAGCCGCCCGGATAATCCGGGAGACCCGCCTGTGCGGTTACGCCGAAGTCCTTTTCACGAGTCATGGTGAAGCTGAGCTTGTTGGCGTCGTTAATTTGATAGTCGAAGCGCGTGGTGAGGTGGTCGCGGTTTGGATTCGCACTTTGGCCGGTGGCTCCATCTACGCCGTATTGGCGGCGATACCAGCGGTAACCTGCGGTGTTCAAACCATCACCCACCGTATAGTCGTTGGGCAGCGGCATCTTCGACATGTACTGCGAGAACCAACTCGCGTCGGCTTTGGAGCGGTTGGGGTCACGTACGTCGGTGAAGACGTTGAATTGGTTCATGAACAGCGGGCTACCCGTTGCGTCGCGCTGCAGGATGTTGCCGTTCAGATCGACCGACGGAGAGGCCGACAAGGCGTTGCCGTTGCGGCGGGTGGTACCGCCTGCCGCACCCGAGGTCAGATAGCGGAAGACGCCGTTGCGGGCGGACTGCGTCAATACGGTCGAGGTGGTCAGGACCTTTTCTACATAGCGCTGGTTGTCGACGAGGACAAAGAAGAAGGCTTTGTTCTTCACGATAGCTCCACCCAAGCGGCCACCGTATTGGTTGCGATTGGTGTAGCTCTTCTGTGCGCCGCGAAGATTTGAGAACCAGTCAGTGGCGCTCAACGCGGAGTTGTTGTTGGTGTAGAACACCGCTCCATGGAGGGCGTTTTGGCCGGAGCGGGTCCGCATCTGGACCTGTGCCACGCCGCGGCCGGCAGCGGGATCAACGCTGTTCGTGCTGACGCGGACTTCTTCCACCATGTCCGGGCTGGTGAAGATGGCAGAGTAGGCTCCATTTGAATCGTTGTAGCGACCGTCGTTGGTGATCAAACCGTCACGGGTTGTGTTCACTTGGCCTGTGCCCGCACCCGAGAAGTTCGGGACTTCGGCGCCGAAGGCGTTGCGCAGGGTGACGACGCCGGGCGAAGTAGCAGCCAGGTCGAGCACGTTGCGGCTCAGGACGGGCAAGGTCAAAACCGCACGTTCGGCCAGCACTGCGCCGACTGAGGCGGTTGTGGTGCTGAGCGTTGTATTCGCTTCTTCAATAACGTCGATAGACTGCGCCGCACCCGCCACCTGTAACGTGAAGTTCTGGCGCACTTGTTGGCCCTGACCGAGATCGAGGTCCTTATAGGTTAGGGTCTGGAATCCAGGGGAGGCAGCAGAAACCGTATACCGGCCTGGCTGCAAGCTGGGGAAATCGTAGTTGCCGGTTTCGTTGGTATCCCGGTTCTGGACAATCCCAGTCGCGGTGTTTGTTGCCGTAACCCTCACGCTGGGGATTACAGCCCCCGAAGGATCCGTCACTGTCCCACCAAGAACGGCGTTGACTTGGCCGAACATCAACGGCGCAGACATAGCCGAAAGAAATAGCACGCCACAAAGCGCAGCAACCCTCATGTCGATCTCCTTGAACGAGCCCCAAACGGCGGTTTGCCCCTAACTTTCCGCCTCTAAGGAGGCTACAGCGGGACAGATAGAGAGTCAATCGTGTTTTCTTGATAAGAAGGATCAACACGATTGATAGAAGCCGAAGGTCTGAGAGACCGGCAGAAAATACTCTATCAAGACGGATGTGTGGATTTTACTTGTCCCGCTGCGCGCCGCCCGAGCTTTCGGTGTAGTGCGCCAGATCCTGCTCGCCCTCGACACAAGCGTATTCGAGAGTCTCGTATCCCGCTTCCGTGTTTCGCCCCAAGTCGAATGCGATCTTCCACGGCTGCGTGAACACCTTCGGATCGGTGAGCGTGGCTTCGTAGTGGATTGTGTTCTCATCCACGGGCGTATAGCGCTCCACTACGTGGAGTTCGTCGCTATGGAAGTTCCCTTCCATGTCGAACCAGGTGCGGTCATTGAGGTTCGTCACGTCCACCACCAAGGTGTCCCCTTCCCAGCGACCGCGCGAATCACCTTCAAAGAGTTTGATTCGCTGGTCCGGATGCTGACCACCCATAGTGATGATGCGGAACGCGTGGAAGGCTTCAAAGTTCAGCAGCACCGCGCCGGCAGGCTGCAGGATCTGGAATCCGAACGGAGTATACATTTGCCGCGGAACGCCGGAAAGATAGCAGTGGGCCTGGGGATCGTCCGCCAAGTGATGGGCCACTGTGTCTTTCTTCTTCTCGAGAGCCCAGGGTTGATAAGGGATCTTGCCGTTGGGCGGATCCACGACCACCCCAGGACCCGCAGGCACCTCGAAGGACGCCGTTTCGTGGGCTTCCAAATCGAATGCAGTGAAGAAGACTTTGGTCTGCCAGTATCCCTGAAGATTCGGCTTACCATCGGGGAGTCGCTTAAACGGACCGGCCTTCGCCTTGGCCTTCCCTCCGCCTTTAGGCGCAGCAGTATTCTGAGCAGCAACGGGTCCGCGTATCGCCAGGAACGAAGCCGCAGCGACGGCGATCAATAGAAGTCCGCGCAGACTATTATTTCGCATCGACCACCTTCTTCTGTTCTTCCAGATACACGTGGCACTCATACTCGAACAACTGCGCATTCGGTTCGGTCAAGCGATAAAGGGTCATGCGAGTCGTCCACGGGCGGGTGTAAACATTTGGGTCGGTGATCGTCGCCTCGTAGTTCAACTTGTCGGCGGAGATGCGCGTAATCCGCTCGACTACGTTCATCTCTCCACTGTGAAAATTACCCGACTGATCCAGCCACGTTTCCGGATTGAAGTTCCCTGTGTCCACGACGAGCGTTTCGCCATCCCACTTGCCGCGCGAATCGCCCATCCAGAACTCGGCTTCACCGTAGTGTCCCTTGTTGTTCATGTAGACGTGCCGGATGGCGTGCACAAACTCCGATGCGATGGAGATCTGGGTCGGGGTTTGGAAAATCTGGACCGGATACGGCATGTACATCACCCGCGGCACACCCGGCAAGAAGCACTTGTTCACCGGGTCCGCGGCAGCACGGTTCTTGAAGTTTTCATCGCGCTGTTTGAGAGCCTCCGGCTGGTAAGGGATCTTACCGTCCGCAGGGTTGACGATCACACTGTTCCCTGCCCGAATCCCCCACGAAGCGGAATGCGCTTCCAGGTTGCCCGCCGCCGTGTTCCGCGCTTCCCACACACCTTGCAGGTTCGGATGCCCGTCCGCAGCACGTGGAGCCTTGTATGTATTGGCCGCCTGTTGGCTATATGCGCAAGGCGTCAGCAAAACTAGCGTAATCAAAGAACCGAGAAAGCCGCGAATCACTTCTCTGATTCCCCTTCGCGCGCCGGAGCACCGTCACCAGAAGAGCCGGCAAACATGCGCTTTCCGTTGGCCATCAATACGGACCGGGCGTTCATCGTCGGAGAACCGTCTTTAGCGCGAAAGCCTTCCACGGTTACGATTTCGCCCTTCTTGATCGTGCTCTTGGTCCAGCCCCGGCGGAATAATCCGTTCGGCGGCGCCGTTTCGCACTTCCAAGTGGTCACCTTACCGTCAGGTCCGGTCACATCCACATGAACCCACGAGTGCGGATTCACCCAATCCACGTGATTCACCGCGCCCTTGATCGTGAGGGGCTGGTCGGCAGCGTATTCGGCCGCAAAGGAATGATGCGCGGATAGGTGGGGACTACTCAGACCGAACGCGACTGCGAAAATCAATAACGCTTGTGAGCGGGGCATCGTCGTTACCTCCAACAGAAAGTCTAGCCAACCAGTGAGCGATCGCGCTTTCAGGCACTTAAATCGGCTCCAACGGAGCCATTATCTCAGCTTTGCGATGCTCCCACCAACGTGCATTCCAGCGTCGCAATCCTGTCTATCAATTCCGTTGATGCTGGACTAACTGCGGCCGGGGAGCAACAAAGTTCTCCGAGGTTGCAGGAACATTGGTGGTGAATAACTCCGCGATCAGTACCCGAAGCCAGCGGCTTGCGGGATCGTGAGTATAACGTTCATGCCATTGCTGCACGATGATGTAGGGCGGTACCGGGACTGGCACGGGGAACACCTGAATCGGAGTGGATTGCGCAACATGTAAGGCCAAACGCTCCGGAAGTGTTGCTATATAGTCCAGCGTCGCCAGAACGGGCTGAAGCCCCAGAAAACTCGGCAACGTTAACCCGATGTTTCTCCGAAGACGTTTCGCCTCCAGTGTTTTTTCCAGAATGGAGTGACCCGTACCGCACGTCGCCACGGCCACATGGGTTTCACCTAGAAACTCCGCCAACCCGATACTTCCTTGAATACGCGGGTGGTCCGCACGGACGGCGCACACAAAACGTTCTTTAAATAGACGTTGCTGGCAGTAGCCCGCGCCCATGGGGGGAACGAAGCCGACGCATAGGTCGGCCTCTCCAGATTCCAGCAACTTCGAAGTGGCCTCACTCATTCGCCGCAGATCCACGCGCACGTTTGGGGCAGTCTTACCCAAGCGCTTCATCAACTTCGGCATGAACGTAACCTGCGCGATGTCTGTCGCATGAATATTGAAGCGACGGTCTGAGGTGTTCGGATCAAAAACTACGTGATGCCCCAGAGCGGTCTGCAACAACCCTTCGGCTTGCTGCAATAACTGGATCAGGTCCACCGCGTGGGGCGTTGGCTCCATCCCAGTCGAAGTCCTTACGAAGAGAGGGTCATTGAAGTGCCGACGCAATTTGGCGAGGCTCATGCTTACGGCCGACTGACTGAGTTCCAGGTTCTCCGCCGCTTGCGACACGCTACGCGTGCGGTTCAGTTCACTCACGATTGCTAGCACGCGCAAATCAATATTCTTCACGGGGTTCCGTTTCAGCACCAATCTTGGGGGCTGGGGTACAGCATACCAGAATGTATGCATTATTGGGAGGGGGGCCCTGCCCAAGGCAATCCAGTAGCCTGAAACACGAGTATTAACGACGACTTGAATAAGTACACCAACAGAGCTAGAACGTTTTTGTATGCAATTCTGAACAATGCACGCCGTTCGGCAGGGGACGATACGCTAGCCGAACTAGGGCCGCGGGAGTCGAGGATCAGGTATATTGATGGCCATTATCAATGGGAGAGGATCGACGTGCAACAAAATCAGGGGTGGACGTCAGCGTTGCGACACGTCAGATTTACAACAAGGAGAGATTTCTTGCGACCCCGAGGAATGATCCTCGGGATCGAGGGGGCACCAAGTTCATAAATGAGGGGGTCATACTCTGAACTCGGATAGCATCGAACAGAAGTATACGGCTCAACGTCCCCGGCGTCGATAGCGCATAGTTGATAGTCGATATTGTATTTGGTGATCCGCAGAATGAATGTACCCTGGAGTAGCGTCGCTAAAGAATGAAGCCCAAAGCCCCAAAAGTGATCCACGAGAAAACACGCAATGGTCTGGATCTAGCCACGGACCAAGGAACCTCTCAGACGGCCCGAGCAACACTCGCACTACGTGAGATGCTGGTGCAGGGACGATTCCCGCCTGGGGAACGAATGCGCGAGGTTCCACTCGCCAAGCAACTGGGAATCTCGAGAGTACCTTTACGATTAGCCCTGGAGCGACTCGCCCATGAAGGTTTTCTGGAGATGCGCGCCACCCGAGGCTTTGTTGCGCAACAATTCTCCATCTCCGATATTTACGATGCGATCGAGCTTCGAGGCCTGCTGGAGGGCATGGCCGCCAGATTGGCTGCGGAACGCGTCCCCACTGACGGGCAGCTTAGCACCCTCCGCGTACTGCACGAAGAGATGGCGACGCTTGTCCGGCGGCGAAAGCTAACACTCGATACTGTCGCTGAGTATATCGACAGGAATTCTAAGTTCCACGCCGAGGTACTTTCGCTCTCCAATAGCAGTCGTCTGCGCCGGGCGATGGACCAAGTCTGCTCACTGCCGTTCGCCTCAACCAGCGCATTCCTGCAACGTCACTATCTGGCCCCGGAATCTCACGAACTATTTCTGATCTCGATCGATCATCACCGCACCATCTTGGAAGCGATCACCGCGCGAGAAGGCGCTCGCGCAGAGAGCGTCGCTCGCGAACACGCCAGGGTCGCGCGGAGAAATCTGGAAAGCGCGCTCCAAAACCAACACATCGGCGAATCCGTACCTGGCTTCCAGTTGATCAAACTCTGAGTGATCGTTGGCCGCAAAGCAAAACGGGCCTCCCCGAAGGGAGACCCGAGTTAACTGAGCAACTAGGTGGAAGCCTAGAAGGTAAAGCGAGCCACCAGCGAGCCCTGACGTTCGCCAGGAGCCGGAGGAGCCACACCGGTATTGATGAAGCCGAAGCCTGCGGTCAACGCGCCGGATGCGCTGGTCTGCGTGGCAGTGTTGTAGGCCGTTGAAGCCGGGTTGCCCCAGTACAAGCGGTTGAACGGGTTGGTGAACTCCGCACGAATGTTCAGCGATTTGCCTTCCGCAATACGGAAGATGCGGCCGAAGCTGATCGATTCGTTCGGACGGCGCTGGATGCGGTAGTCGTTGTAGTAGGCGGCCGACGGGCTGAAGGTGCCCAGGGCCGGTTCACGCCATGCCGCCGGATTCAGCGTCAGGGCGCGGGTCGGGTCGAAGCAACCGCAGTTCAGGTCTTGCAGGAACAACGGCTGTCCGGGAACGCGATCGGACCAAGTGCTGCGCAGCAGGGTGCTGCCCAGGTTGCTGATCGAGTTCGGCACACGGATCGGCGTACCACTGGAATACTGCATCACGGCACCGACCGTCCAATCCTTCGCCGCATAGGACAGCCAGCGATTCGTGTTGATCTTCGGGACCGTGTAGTTCAGAGCCAGCACGCTGACCTGAGGACGCGAGAAGGAAGAGATGTATTTGTTCGTGGAACGGTTGAACAAGTCGTTCACCTGACCGCCGCCGGTTTCGCTTTCGGCACCGATGGTGAGTTCCTTCTGATAGGTGTAGGTGTAGGTCATGTCGAGACCGTGCGAGAAGCGCTTGGTGACCTTGACCTGGAGCGAGTCATACCAGGTGTTGCCCAACGCCGAGCCGAAGCCATTGAGGGCACCGAACTGCGGGAACGGACGCAGCGACTGCGCGACGCTGTTGGCGCCAGAGAAGCCGGAGTACGGCAGCAAGTTACGGAAGCGAGACGCGCCGACAGCCTGAACCTGAGAGATCAGAATGGCGCGATCCGCGGAGTTGGTCAGATCGAGGCCCTTGGAGGCCAACATCGCCGGAGTGATCGCGTTGTAGTCGATCAGGTTCGTTGCACGCCACCAGGCGCCACGGTTGCCCACATAGGAAACTTCCGCAACAAGGTTGCTGAAAATCTCGCGCTGCAGGCCGATGCTGTACTGGTGTTGACGAGCCGGACGACCGTAGTTCTGATCCCAGGCCAGCGGCGCACCGGTGATGGTGCCCGGAGCCGGGAAGACGCCAGGGCTGAGGTTCGGCCAAGTGGCCGTGAACGGGATGCCCTGTGCAAGGACGGTCGACGCATCGCCATAGGCCGGAGCCTGTGCGACCACGGCGCTGGAGCCGGGAACGCCCGGAGTCAGGCCGTTGGTGCTGGAGTAACTAACACCCCAACCCGCGCGGAGGACGGTCTTGCTGTTGATCTGGTAGGCCAGGCCCACACGCGGGCCGAAGGCCAGCTTGTAGTTGTTGGCGAACATGCAATTGCAACGGTTCGCGCCATAACCTTCAAAGATTGAAGCGCCCGGGTGGTTGCCCGCGGTCGGGTTAGCCACTGTCGGCGAGAAGTTGGCCGTGCGACCGTACTGTTCTTTCGGGTAGCTCATGAAGTCCCAACGCAGACCGTAGTCAACGGTGAGCTTACGGGTCACCTTCCAGGTGTCTTGCATGAAGAGGGCCCAGAACTGGCGACCGTTCTTCTGCGCCGGTGGAGCCGCCAGCGTGGTTTGGTTCACACGACCCAACAAGAAGCTGGCGTACGGGAAGCCCAACGTGATACCACCCGTGGCCAAGCCGTCGACGGAGCTATTGGAAGTCTGTTCACCGCTGAAGGCGAAAGTTCCTGCAGTGTTAGTGAACAAGTAGTTCGGGTAGCCTTCGATGCGCAGGTCCGCGCCGGCTTTGAAGGTGTGGTTGTTGCGCACATACGTCAAGCTGGCGTTGGCCGTCGGCTTGTGCATAATGTCGCGGCGCTGCGAGCTGGGTCCCAGCTGCTGCACGCCACCAGTGTTCGAAACACCTAAGAGACTGGCCGCCGCGCCAAACTGCGGGAAGCGCGCGCCTTGATCCGGAGCCACCGTGCCGCCGCGCAGGCCGAGCTGGCCCACTGCGTCAAAGTTGGTGATCGGAGCGGCGTCGCTAAAGTCGTTGTCCTGGAAGCCCGCACCCAAGTGGAGCAGCAGCGTGGGAGCCAAGGTGTAATCGACGTTCAGACGAACCGTGTTGTTGTACACGAAGGTGCCGCGCGAAGCCGTAACCGGCGTCGGGAAACCTTCCGAGTTACCCAACGTCGGGGAGTACTGCGATTCCGTGCCGGTGCGCTGGTAATAGAAGGATGCCTTCATGTTCGCGCCGAGGTTGTGATCCAACTTGATCGAGGGGATCGCGGTCACGCGCTGGCTGGGATACGGATAGATGGCGTTCTGGAAGAGCGCGTTCGGGTCGGTCGGATTCGGAATCAGGTTCTGCACCTTCACCGAAACAGGATCGAAACGAGCCACAGGGATCTTGTTTCCAACGAACGCAGTGCGCACGCGGCGGCCGTTCGGCGCCAGCGCTTCACTCTGCGGATCGAAGATCTGGCCTTCGAACATGTCACGCCCCAAAGCGTCGGGGGTGGCGAACTTGCGATTGGTACCCGTCAGGGCCGTGGTGAAGTCGCCCTGGCGATACGCCAAGGTGGGAACCGTCACCTTTTGGTTCGCGATCTGTACTGTTTCGCGGAACTGTTCGTAGTTAAAGAAGAAGAACGTCTTGTCCTTGCCGTTGTAGAGCTTCGGGATATTGACCACGCCGCCGAAGGTACCGCCGAAGTCATTGCGGCGATTCTTGTTGCGGACGTTCAAGTAAGCCTGGCCCGAGTTCAGGGCTTCGTTCACGAAGTAGTCGTAGACGGTACCGTGATATTGGTTCGTGCCGGACTTCATGGTGAAGTTGAAGAGACCGCCACCCGCCTGGCCGTATTCGGCGGCGAAGTTCGAGGTCTGAATCGAAAGCTCTTGCACCGCATCCACGCTGGGCTGCGTCTGCGCCTGGGCGAAGGGGCCCATCGTCTGAGTCGCGTCCATTCCGTCTACGCGAACCGATTCGGTGTTGCTGGGCGCGCCGTTGACGCGAACGTTCAAGTTCGGCTGCCACAGGGTGCCCGGAGCCAAGTTGGTCACGGCGAGAGGATTGCGGATGCCGGAACTGCCGGCGTTTGCGGCGCCGACGCCCAGGATCGGAAGATTGTTGAGTCGCTGTGCGGCTACGTTATGGCTCAGTTCGCCGCTCTCGGTCTTCAGCAGGCTGACCTCAGCGGTAACAGTGACCGACTCCGACGCGGTGCCTACTTCTAGGACAACGTCGATACGGAGCGTCTGGGCCACCGGCAGCGCGATATTCTGCTGCACAAATTTCTTGAACCCAGGTACGGTCACGGTGAGTTCGTAACCACCGGTCGGCATCTGCGGCAACGTGTAGTTACCGGTTGAGGTGCTGGTGGTCTGGTAGACGGCACCGGTCTGAACGTTGCGAGCCTCCAAGGCAGCTGCTGTTACCGCAGCGCCCGCAGGATCGATTACAGTACCAGTGATCGTGCCGCGATCGCCCTGTGCAAAGAGCACAGAACTACCCAGCAACAGGAATATAGCAGGAAGAGAAATACGCATAGAAAACCTCAGATTAGAAAAGGAAGTGTTTTCGGCCGTTCCCAGACAAAAGCCTGAGGCGCCCGCCAAAGCAAGCCTACAAATAGGATACCCGGGCCGAGCCCGGGTAGTCGATCAAGAGTTATTGATAGGAATAATCAAAAATAGTGATACAGCCCTATTTCCCGATCATGTGCTCCAAATCGCGATTGTTTTCCTGGCAGATGTATTCAATCAACTCGCCCTTGAGCAGGCTGGGGTGAGTGGTGAACGTCCAGGGACGGGAGAAGGTCTTAGGATCTTCGATCAGGTGCTCGATCTCCAGATGACCATAATCGGGACGGCGAATGCGTTCGGTAACCTTCATGTCAGCCGAATGCGGGACGCCGGCTTGGTCGAGCCAGGATTTGTCGGTTTGGCCGACGGTTTCGATCACCAGAGTGTCGCCTTCCCACCAGCCGACCGAATCACCCAACCAGGTGTCAACCACGGCGGGATCGTGCAAAGGACGGCCCATGAAGACCTTGCGCCATACGTGAGCGCCACCCTCGTAAATAAAGACAAGTGGTGCTCATCCGCGGCACCCCCGGAGGCAAGCAACGCGCTTCCGGATCATCCTTGCTGATATTGTCCTTGTGATTCTTGTGGATCGCTGCTGCGGCTGGCAGCATCGGCACTTCCACCACCGAAACCAAGTCGACATTTTCACGGATCGCGTTGGGCTGCCAATTTCCCGACAGATCAGGCTTTCCGTCGGCAGTACGAGGCGTCACGCCCTCAGGCGGCCAGGTCGCCTTTGCCTTAGCCTTGGCGTCGCCCGCCTTGCCCGCTCCGGCCGGAGCTGGGGTCTGGGAAGAAGCTACCCATGCCGTCAGACAAATCGATAGAGCCAGGGTAAGCGCTGATTTAGTCGCAGTTCTCATAATATATTGTATTAATGCCTCCCTAGGATACAAAGCACCTCCAGCAACGTCGATGTGCAGAGGCTGATACCCATTATCAACGGATTTGATTAAGCGCGGCACGGTCGATGTTATTCTCGTCAAAGAGTAGTGCGCTAGAACGCCCGACCAAAGCCCACCAGCCCGCTCGCCTGATTTCAGCACTTAGCGATAACAAGGAGAAAATATCTTAGCCATGAGTTCCCAGAATCTAGAGACAGTCCTGCAGGCCGCTGGCAATGCGGTAACGATGCTGCGAAATTCGCAGATCGGCGCGTATGTGTATCCGGTGGTTCCCTCCGAATACAACAACTGGCGCGATGAACAACGCGCCTGGCGCGACAGCGCGGTGCTATTCGATCAGTCGCACCAC
>CALQCC020000018.1 GCA_943328975.2 Bordetella parapertussis
ACCGCACAACCGACCTGAGAGGCACACCGATGGGATGCTAGCCAGGGCGAAATGCCCGCTGGCGGCCATCATGAAACCACGCAGTCCCGCCTCAAACTCATATCCGAAACCAAAAAGCACTGAAGCTGCCCCTTTTTTCCGCACCCTGTGTAGCCTGCGCTGCGGTAGAGTGGTGGCGATGTGTCTCCGCGTGATCTTCGTTTCGACGCTGTTCCTGTTTGCGGGCGCGAGGGCGCCCTCCCAGCTGTCCGAAAGGCCTCCTTTGCTCACGGTTTGTGAAGCCGTGGAGGATCTGAAGCGATACGCCGGCAAGACGGTGATCGTTGTAGGCCGATACAGCGAAAGCGAGGAGGGTGCCTGGCTAAGCGAAGAGTGCGGGCTGAGGATTCGGAACGGTGGCCTCGATTTTAGGCCGTCGATCTCAACAACCTACGTTCTCTCCGATTTTGCCCCGCCGCCCTCATTGCCAGCCGGTTTCAAATGGGATGAGCCAGCAATGCGTCAAAAGTTACAGCAAGTAATGCGAACCACGGAATTGCAGGTCCTAGAAGAGGGCGGCGATAGGTGGGTTGCCATGTTTGGACGCCTAGAAACAGAACTGGCACGCAACAGTCGGATTGGCGATGGTGGTTATTCTGACAGGATTGGTTTCGGCCATCTTAGTGGGGCTCCGGCCCAGTTGGTAGGCCCCGAGCGTGGACTCTATCCGTTAGCAGTTCGTTAAGAACCGAAGTCGGGGCTCACTCGGATTTCAGGCCGCCGGCGTATCCAACCGCGGCCCGAGGGTCAAATAGTTGAGCGCGGTCGACACTACGGCGCAGGTTAGGATCACTAGCGCCATGGGGATGGCGGGGTTGTCGAGCGATCCGAGGAACGCTGTGCCGACGGCGGCGATTAGGAACTGATTGGTGCCTAAGAGCGCGGACGCGGTGCCGGCCATTTCGGCGTGGCGCATCATTGCGATGGTGGAGCCATTGGGGAACACGAAGCCTTGCGCGGCTATGTAGACGAAGATGGCGAAGAAGACCACGGGGAGTCCGCCGATGCCGGTGAGCACCGAGGCCAGCAGCGTGATTGCTGCGACTAGCTGCGTGAGGTTCGCTACACGCAGCACCTTCCAGAGAGGGATGCGGTGCGGCATGCGTCCGTTGATCTGCGATGCTGCGACCATGCCAGCCGCGACGCTGCCGAAGAGCCAGCCGAAATGTTCGATGGCCACGCCGTATTGCGTGATGAAGACAAACGACGCGCTGGCGATGTAGGCGAAGGCTCCGGCGGAACTGAAGCCGCATACGGCGGAGGCTCCCATGAAGGTGCGGTCCTTCAAGAGGCTTGCGTAACCGGAGAGGATGGTGCCGAGATGCAGAGGTCGGCGAGCTGCGTGGCTCATCGATTCGCGCAAGCGAAAGTGCATGCCGATGAAGCACAGGGTTCCGACGGTTGCTTGCGCGAGGAATGCGGACTTCCATCCAAACCACAGCAGCAGGTAGCTGCCGAGCAGCGGAGCCAGGATCGGTGACACGCCCAGCACCAGAACCAACATCGAAAATACGCGGCGGAGTTCGGAGGGCGGGAAGAGGTCACGCACCATGGCTCGGGAGATGACGGAGCCTCCGCACGCGCCGAGGGCTTGGAAGAGGCGCAGCAGCGACATGATGCCGATGGATGGCGCGAAGGCGCAGGCGGCGGAGGAGATCGTGAAGAGCGCGAGGCTGAAGTAGAGTGGCGGCTTGCGGCCAAAGCGGTCCGTGATGGGGCCGTAGAGCAGTTGGCCGACGGCGAAGCCTGCGAGGAAGGTGACCATCGTCGATTCGACCGCGGCGGCTGAGGCGTGGAAGATGGTTTCGAGCTGCGGCATCGCCGGCAGATACATGTCGATCGATACGGGGGCGATGGCTTGCAGCATTCCGAGCAAGACGAGAAGCTCAAGGCGTTCCCAGCGGGGCATCTCTGAAGAGGGGGGTGGAGTCACGGAGAAAGATTAGTGTAACAGTGTCAGGATAGAATCGAATAATCATGATCGACATAACTTGGTTGGGTCACGGGACCTATACGATGCGCCTTGCTACAGGCGAAGTGATATTAGTGGACCCTTGGATTGAAGGGAACCCTGCGTATCCGGTGGCGCATGAATTGGATCGCGTGGACGTGATTCTGGTTTCGCACGGGCACTTCGACCACATTCACGATGTGCTGCCGCTGGCGAAGAAGTTTGCGCCGCAGATCGTGGCGATTTACGAAACGGCGCATTGGTTAGAGAAAAAAGGCGCGAAGAACGTCATCGGGATGAACAAGGGCGGCACGGTGACGGTGGGTCCTGTGTCGGTGACCATGACGACGGCGGTGCATAGCTGCGGCATCCTGGACGGCGAGGATATTATTTACGGGGGCGAAGCCGCGGGCTATATCGTGCGGTTGCCGTCGCGTCGCAATGTGTACTGCGCGGGCGATACGAACGTGTTTACCGACATGCAGTTGATTGAACGGCTGTATCATCCTGAGCTCGTGTTCTTGCCGATTGGGGACTTTTATACGATGGGTCCGCGGGAGGCTGCGTTGGCGTGCAGGTTGCTCGACGCGCGCAAGGTGATTCCGCTGCACTTCGGAACGTTCCCTGCGTTGACGGGCCGGCCGGAGCAGTTGGCGGAGTTGTTGCGCGACCATCCGGAGACTGAGATTTGGACGCTCGAACCGGGCAAAACGGTTCAGTGGTGAAGAAGCAGGCGCTGGTCGTAATCATTCTTACGATCCTGCTGCGCCTGCCGTTTCTGAACGAAGCGGTGCAGGGCGACGACGTCTATTATTTGTACGGTGCGCAGCATGCGCTGATCGAGCCGCTGCATCCGTTGCACACGCATTTTGCCTTCATGGGCGAGATGGTGGACATGCGCGGGCATCCACACGGTCCTCTCAATCCGTGGATCCTGGGCGGGCTGCTGGCGGTGTTCGGTGAAGTGCGCGAGGTCCCGTTCCATGCCGCGTACATTGTGTTCAGTTTGATGGCGTCGCTGGCGATGTTGTCACTGGCTCGGAGGTTCTGTCCGGAGCGGGCGTTGCTGGCGACATTCCTGTTCATGGTGGTCCCGGCGTTCGTTGTGAATGGGAATTCCTTCGAAACGGACCTGGTATTCCTGGCGTTTTGGATGATATCGATTGTGTATTTCATGAAGGCGATCGATACGCGTTCGATATCGTTGCTATTGGTGTCGGCAATGGCGGGGGCGTTGGCGGGGTTGGACGCGTACCAGGCAGGGATGCTGACGCCGATCCTTGCGCTGTACTTGTGGTCGCATGATCGGACATGGAAGCTGGCGTGGGTGGTTCTGCTGGCGGCTCCGGCGAAGATCGTCGGGTGGCAGGTGTGGGAATGGTGGACGGGCGGCGTGTTGCCAATCACGGTGCTGCTGGGCTACATGCAGAGTGCTGCGCTACAGTCGTCGGCTCGCAAGTTGGGTAGCGGAGTGGCGCTGATCGGGCATGCGGGGTGGGTTGTGTTCCCGGTACTGATTTTTCTGGCGTTCGGTAAGACCGCGGGTCTGTGGCGATGGGCCGTGGTAGTGGTTGCGGCGGTGGCTGCGTTGGTTTACGACGTGAATCCGTTGTTCTGGATTTCGATCGCGGCGGGCGTCTTGTTGGTCACGTCGGTGATGCGGCGGGACTTCTTGAGCGCCTGGGTGCTGCTGTTTTTCGCGGCGTCGCTGGTGGTGTTCTTCGCGGGATCGGCGCGGTACCTGTTGCCGATCGCGGCGCCGGTGGCAGTTCTTGTTGCGCGGGCGGTGGCGCCGACGTGGTTGATCGCTGGGATCGCCGCGCAGTTTGTGGTGTCGATTGGATTAGCGGCGGCGAACTATCAACACTGGGGTGAAGCGCGCGATTTTGCGGATGCTGTGATGCGGCAGGCGAACGGTCGGCGGGTGTGGGTGGATGCGGAGTTGGGTATCCGGCATTACCTGGAGGCTCAGGGAGCGCTGCCGTTGTTGCGCGATCAAGTGCTGCGCGCGGATGACATTGTGGTCCGCAGTGAACTGGTGATGCCCGTGACGGTGAATGCTCCTATGGCGCGATTGATGGAGGCTACGATCGTGCCGTCGGCGCCGCTGCGGCTGATTTCGATTGAGGGCGGATCGGGTTATTCAACGTCCTCGAAGGGGCTGCTGCCGTTTGAGATTTCTCGCGAGGTGGTGGATCGGTTGACGGCGGACGTGGTGACGGAACGCAAGGCGGAGTTGAGTTATCTGGACCCCAAGGATTCGAAGGCCGCGGCGCACGTGATTGCGGGATTGTTTCCGGATGGATGGATGTCGGAGCAGGCTAGCGTATTGCTGAAGGTCCCGGCAAGCATGAAGTCGCTGGGCGTGGCGCTGTTTATTCCTCCCGATGCGCCCGCTCGGCGGATCACGCTGCTGGCGGATGGCAAGGTTGTAGCGGAAGATACCTTCGCGAAGCCGGGAGCGTATACCTTGGTGGCTCCTTTCAAGACCGAAGCGAAGCAGGTCACGGTGGGACTGCGAGTGGACGCGACGCACACGGTGCCTCCGGATGGGCGGGCTCTGGGCGTGATCATCACGGGAGTGGGTTTCCGCGAATGATGCGACACGTTCCGAATATCTTGAGCGCGGCTCGGCTGATCGCCGCTCCGTATGTCTTCGTGTTGCTGTGGACGCATGGGTGGAACGCTGCGCTGGTGTGGATGACGATCATCGGCGCGACGGATGGATTCGACGGCTATATCGCTCGGCGGTTCGATGCGGCGTCACGATTGGGCGCGTATCTTGATCCGGTCGCGGACAAGGTGTTATTGAGTGGTGCGTTTCTGACTCTGGGTTTGAACGGGACGATTCCGGTCTGGCTGGTGTGGCTGGTGTTGGGCCGGGACGCGGTGATTCTGTTGTTTGCGATCGGCGTGTTGCTCTTCACGCGGACTCGGCGCGACTTTCCTCCGTCTCAGGCCGGGAAGTTGAGCACTCTGGTGCAGATCGTGTACATTCTGACCGTAGTTGGCGCGGCGGCGGGGCATATTCCAGCGAGTTTGCCCTCGGTCATTGGATGGGTGGTTGTGGCTGCAACCGGTTGGAGCAGCGTGGATTACGCCATCCGGGGCCTGGCGATGCGGCGGCAATAAGCACACGGAAAGGCCGAAGTATGCTACCCTCATCTATTAATGCGCACAATCGACCTCATCCAACGGAAGAGGGACGGCGAAGAACTGTCCCCAGAAGAGATCGATCTCATCGTTGATGCTTATACGAGCGGGGATCTTCCTGACTACCAGATGTCGGCGTTTCTCATGGCCGTGTTTTTTGCGGGCATGGACGAACACGAGGTGGACGCGCTTACGGCGCGGTTCATTCAGTCGGGTGAAACGATCGATTTGTCTGGCATCCCGGGTCTAAAAGTCACCAAGTGCTCCACCGGTGGCGTGGGTGACAAGACGACCCTGATCGCTGCGCCTCTGGCTGCGGCAGCGGGTGTGATTGTCCCGGTGTTGCCCGGACGTTCGCGCGAATTTTTCGGCGGCACGTTGGATAAGTTGGAAGCGATTCCCGGATTCCGTTCGAATCTGACGATCGACGAATTCAAGGCCCAACTGGCTACGCACGGGTTGGCGTTCATGGATCAGCCTGAGACCGTGGCTCCGTCCGAGGCTCGGGTAATGGCGCTGCGCGCGGCATCTGGCTCAGTGGAATCAGCTCCGTTGATGGCTGCCTCGATCATGGCTCGCACGGTTGCGGAAGGCGCGGATGCGCTGATTCTGGACGTGAAGGTCGGCAGTGGCGCGCACATGAAGAAGCAGGTGACGGCCCGTCGCATGGCGCAAACCATGGTGTCGGTGGGACGGCGTCTGAACAAGCGTGTGCAGGCTTTGATCACGGACATGAACCAGCCGCTCGGTTTTGCGATCGGCAATGCGCTGGAAGTGATGGAAGTTTCGCAGACGTTGCAGAACGTGGGTCCGGCGGATTTGACTCGGCTTTCGCTTGAGTTGGCTGCGCGTTTGATTCACTTGGGCAAGGTCACGGCCACGCTGGAAGAAGCGCGGGAACTGGCGCAGGCCAAGTTGCTGGATGGCTCGGGCTATCGCAAGTTGAAGGACGTGATTCAGGCGCAGGGCGGCGATCCGAAGGTGTTGGACCGCTTTGAACTGCTGCCGAACGCTACGGGAGCACGCGAGATTGCGTCTCCGCGCAGTGGCTACATTTCGGGTATCGATGCCGAGGGCATTGGTCGCGCGGCGGCCATGATCGGTGGCGGACGCGAAGTTGCCGGTGGGGCGATCGATCCCGCGGTGGGCGTGATCCTGGAAGTGAAAAACGGTCAACGCGTGGATGCGGGTGGCGTGTTGTGCCGCTTGTACTACACGGCGGAAGACAACGTCGAAGAAGCGGCTCAATTGGTGGAAGGCGCGTTCCGCATTTCGTCCACGCCGCCGGACGAGCGGGCTCTCATTCTAGAAGTCGTCGGCTAACGGCCACGCCTTATGCAGCGGTTCACTGGGCTCTTAGGGCTGGCGGTGATTCTGGCTGTTGCGTATCTCGCATCACGCGACCGCAAGGCGATCCAACTGCGCATCGTCTTGTGGGGACTGGGCCTCCAGTTCGCGTTTGCTTTTCTTGTTCTCAAGACTCCGTTGGCGGGCGCGTTTACCACGCTGAGCGGCGGCATCAACCATTTACTAGGCTACGCGGCCGAAGGCAGTAAGTTTGTCTTCGGAGACAAGCTGGGCGCCGATTCCGGCGGCTTCGGCGTCATCCTCGCGTTTCAAGTTCTCCCCATCATCATTTTCATTGCGTCGTTGTTTTCGGTGTTGTACTACTTGGGCATCATGCAGGTATTCGTGCGTGGCATGGCGGTGGCGATGCAGCGCATCATGAAGACAAGCGGTGCGGAGACAACAAGCGTTGCTGCGAGCATCTTCATGGGGCACACCGAGGCTCCGCTGACGATTCGTCCATTCCTTGCTGGCCTCACCGAGAGCGAACTGTTCACTGTGATGGTCAGCGGCATGGCGCACATCTCGGGGTCGGTGATGGCTGCGTATGTTTTGATCGCGCATGTGGAGATCCGGCATTTGTTGACGGCCGTGATCATGACGTCGCCGGCGACGCTGATGCTGGCGAAGATGCTGGTTCCGGAGACGGAGACGCCAGCTACGGCGGGCGAAGTGAAGGTGGAGATAGAGCGTCCGGGTGTAAACGTGATTGACGCGGCGTCGCGCGGGGCGGGGGACGGCTTGATGCTGGCGCTGAATGTGGGCGCGATGCTAATCGCCTTCATCGGGCTGATCGCGCTGGTCAATGGGATTCTGGGCTCGATCATTCCAGGGCTGTCGATGCAAGGCGTGCTGGGTCGTGTTTTCGCGCCCGTGGCGTGGTTGCTGGGGGTCGCATGGAATGACTGCGCGGCGGTGGGGAACCTGCTGGGCACGCGCCTCATCCTCAACGAATTTGTGGCATATTCGGATTTGGGCAAGATCGGCGCGACGCTTGATCCGCATTCTGTCGTGATCTCGACGTACGCATTGTGCGGGTTCGCGAACATCGCGTCAATTGCGATGCAAGTGGGTGGCATCGGTGCGTTGGCTCCGTCGCGCAAGTCGGATATTGCGAGGCTGGGTCTGAAGGCGATGGCGGCGGGTACGATGGCGAACTTTATGACGGCTGCGATTGCGGGGATGTTGTTATGAGGGCGCGGCCGAGCGTTGGCGTTGTTCTTGGGAGCGGCTTGGGCGGATTCGCTGACAGCCTTGAGGGCAGGCGTGAGACGCCTTACAGCGAGATCCTGGGTTGGCCTGTATCGAGTGTTGCGGGGCACGCGGGAAAGGTGATCGAAGGGCGCGTGGGCGGCACGGAGATCGTCGTGCTGGCTGGGCGAGCGCACTTGTACGAAGGGTTCACGGCGCAGCAGGTTACGTTCGGCATTCGCGAGTTGGCTCGGCGAGGCGTGCAGAGCGTCATTCTGACGAATGCGGCGGGCGGTATCAATCTTGGCTACACGCCGGGGGAGTTGGTGCTGATCTCAGACCACATTAACTTGCAGGGCACGAGTCCGTTGATCGGTCCGCACGACGAACCGCAGTTTCCGGATATGAGCGAGGCTTACTCGCTGGAGTATCGCAACGTGGCGCGTGCGGTCGGGCAGCGGATGGGGCTGGTGTTGCAGGAAGGCGTCTACGCGGGACTGTTGGGGCCCAGCTTCGAGACTCCGGCGGAGATTCGCTACCTGCGCGGCATCGGCGCGGACCTAGTCGGCATGTCGACGGTGATGGAAACCATCGCGGCGAATCATGCGGGGCTGAAGGTGCTCGGGATTTCTTGCGTGACGAACATGGCGGCGGGGGTGCTACCGCAGAAGTTGTCGCATGCGGAAGTGCTCGAGACCGGGGAACGCGTGAAAGACACGCTCTCTGCCTTGCTGCGGGAGTTGGTCCGGGCGTTGGCGGCTCGGTAGAGCAATCTGGTGCCGCACGAGGAACCCACGAATAGCGTTTTGACGGCGGGGTTGAATAAAAGGCGCTACTTCTCCAACGCCAAGTAATGCCCCGTGTAGGAGCCCTTCACCTTCATCACTTCCTCGGGCGTGCCCTCGGCGACGATCTTTCCTCCGCCGCTGCCGCCTTCGGGGCCTAGGTCGATGACCCAGTCGGCGCGTTTGATTACTTCTAGATTGTGCTCGATGATGAGGATGCTTGCGCCGGTGCGGAGGAGTTGTTCGAAGGCATCTAGGAGCTTGGCGATGTCGTCGAAGTGTAAGCCTGTGGTGGGTTCGTCGAAGATGTAGAGCGTGCCTTCGCTGGTGGCTTGCGCTAAGTGGGACGCTAGTTTGACGCGCTGCGCTTCGCCGCCGGAGAGGGTTGTGCCGGACTGGCCCAGGCGCACGTAGCCTAAGCCGACGTCGTTCAGGACCTTCAACTTGTTCGCTAGCTTCGGGGTCGCCGAGAAGAAGGAGATGGCTTCCTTGATGCTGAGCTGCAGGACTTCGTGGATGTTCAGGGCGTGGTAGCGGATGTCCAGGACGGTGGACTTGAAGCGGGTGCCCTTGCAATCGTCGCAGACTAATTCCACGTCGGCCAGGAACTGCATCTCGACGGTCACGGTGCCGTCGCCTTGGCAGGTTTCGCAGCGGCCGCCAGGGATGTTGAAGGAGAAGTGGCCGGCGGTGTAGCCTCGGCGGGCGGCCTCGGGGGTGCTGGCGAAGAGCTCGCGGATGACGTCGAACGCCTTGATATAGGTGACCGGGTTGGAGCGCGGGGTGCGGCCGATGGGGCTTTGGTCGACTAGCACTACCTGAGTGAGGAGGTCGGCCTTTTCGACTTTGCGGCAAGTTTGTTTTTCGGGCGGGATGCCCCACTCGTCGGGCGTTACGGTCGCGGTGGGGACGTTGCGGTCCATGCGCTTTTGCAACGTCTGGTAGATCACGTCATGCACTAGCGTCGATTTGCCGGAACCGGAGACGCCGGTGATGGCGCACATGATGTTGAGCGGGATGGTGACGTCGATGCCTTTGACGTTGTTGGCTTGGCAGCCGATGAACTTGATGGCACGTTTCGGGTCGAGGGTGCGGCGGGCCTTGAGGTAGCTGGTCTTGAGATCGCCGCGGAGGTACTTGGACGTGAGCGAATCGCTGCCAGGGGACATCAGCTTCTTGAAGGAGCCTTCGAAGACGATCTGGCCGCCGAGTTCGCCGGCTCCGGGGCCGAGGTCGATGATGTGGTCGGCGGAGCGCATGACGTCGGGGTCGTGTTCGACCACCAGGATGGTGTTGCCGAGGTCGCGCAGTTCGTGGAGGATGCCGACCAGGCGCGCGGTGTCGCGCGAGTGCAGGCCGATGGACGGTTCGTCGAGGACGTAACAGGCTCCGACTAAGCGCGAGCCTAGGCAGGTGGCGAGTTGGATGCGCTGGGCTTCGCCGCCGGAGAGCGTGGGCGAGAGGCGATCGAGCGTGAGGTATTCGAGGCCGACGTCGTTGAGGAACTTGAGGCGCTGGCGGATTTCGAGCAGGATCTTTTCGGCGATGGCGGTTTCTTCGGGCGAGAGGTGCATCGCTAGGAAGAACGCTTGGGCTTCGGCGATGTTGAGCTTGACGATGTCGCCGATGGTCTTGCCGCCGACCCGAATCCACAGGGCTTCGGGTCGCAGGCGGGAGCCGTCGCATTCGGGGCAGCGCGTGTATCCGCGGTAGCGGCTGAGGAACACGCGCACGTGGACTTTGTAGTTCTTCTTTTCGACTCCGCTGAAATAGTCCTTGATGGCCGCGTGCAGGATGATGACTTCTTCGGGCTTCAGTTCGCCGACGGGGACGGAGAAGCGGATCTTCCCCTTGAAGTCGCGGCGGAATTCCGTGAGATACCAGGCGTGCTGCGGCTTGGTCCAGGGATCGACGGCGCCTTGTTGGATGGAGAGCGAGCGATTGGGGATGATGAGGTCGAGGTCGTAGTCGACAGTGTTGCCGAAGCCTTGGCAGCGTTTGCAGGCGCCTTGCGGGTTGTTGAAGCTGAAGAGCCCGGGCTCAGGTTCGTTGAACTGCTTGCCGCACTTCTTGCATTCGAAGCGCTGGTTGAAGCGGAGGACCTCGTCGCCGCTGGCGGATTGGAAGAAGGCTTCGCCGGATTCGCGGTAGCAGATTTCTAGCGTGTCGACCACGCGCTGGCGCATGTTGTCGGTGATGGCTAGGCGGTCGACCAGGACGAAGACGGGCTTGGAGAAGTCCACGTCGAGCAGGGATTCAGGGGTGGAGAATTCGTAGACTTGCGCGTTCTGATACAGGCGGGTGAAGCCGCGTTTGCGGAGGTCAAAGAGGCGGTCGCGGAGGGCTTCCGAGATTTCTTTCGTAGGCTCGGGGGGCAAGGGGAACAGGGCGTACCAACGCGAGGCGATGGGGAGCACGGAGAGTTTGGCTGCGACCTGATCGACTGTGTCGCGTTCGACGTAGATGTTGCAGTCGGGGCAGTAGGTGCGGCCGGCTCGGGCCCACAGCAGGCGGAGGAAGTCGTAGAGTTCGGTGGTGGTGGCTACGGTCGAACGAGGATTGCGCGTCGTGTTTTTTTGTCGAATGGCGACGGGTGGAGCGATGCCGTCGATCTCTTCTACGTCGGGCTTTTCCATGCGCTCCAGGAATTGGCGCGCGTAGGCGGAGAGCGATTCGACGTAGCGGCGCTGGCCTTCGGCGTAGATGGTGTCGAACGCTAGCGACGATTTGCCGGAGCCGGAGACGCCGGTGACTACGGTCAACTTCTCATGCGGGATCTCTAGCGAGATGCCCTTGAGGTTATGGACGCGTGCGTTACGAATTTTGATGGAGTCGTTCAAGGTGATGTGTGTCTGTCCGCTCCCTTACGGTCGCGGTTCTGTGTCGGGAGCCAACGTCACGGCTGTTAGGGAGCGGACGGACGGTATGTACTCTAGTATAGAAAATTGGACCACTCAACCATACGTAAAGCTTTGAGCCGCTGGTTTGTGCGGGAACAGCGGGATCTGCCGTGGCGGCGGACGCGCGATCCTTACGCGATCTGGATTTCGGAGATCATGCTGCAGCAGACGCGCGTGGCGGCGGTGATCCCTTACTATGAGCGCTTCTTGGGACGGTTCCCGGATGTTGGCGCGTTGGCTGAGGCGGACGAGGCCGAGGTGCTGACGATGTGGGCGGGGCTGGGGTATTACTCGCGGGCTCGGAATCTGCAGAAGGCGGCTCGGCAAATGGTGGAGCTGGGCGGGTTCCCGCGCGAGTACGACGCGATTCGAGGGCTGGCGGGGATCGGAGATTACACGGCAGGGGCGGTGGCGAGTATCGCGTTTGGGTTGCCGCATCCGGCGATCGATGGTAATGTGCGGCGCGTCGTCGTGAGGCTCGCAGGGGATGCGGATGTCTCGATCGCGGACGAGGCGGGCGCGTTGGTCGACAAGCGGAATCCGGGACAATTGAATCAGGCGTTGATGGAATTGGGTGCTGTGATTTGCCTGCCGGGGACTCCGCGATGTGGTGAGTGTCCGGTGGAGAAGTTGTGCGGGGCTCGGCGGCTGGGGCTGGAGAATGAGTTGCCGCCGGCGAAGGTGAAGGCGAAACTGGTCCGGAGGGATCGGACGCTGGTGGTGATTCGGAAGCATGGGAAGATCCTGCTGGTGCCCAGTCCGCGTGTGGAGGGGTTCTGGGATCTGCCTGAGCCATTCTCTGGCGTGCGACTGGGGGCATGTCTGGGTACGTTCCGCCATGCGATCACAACGAGTCAATATGTATTTGAGGTCCGAGAGGCTTCAGGGGGCCGGTTGCCACAGGGGGCGCGGTGGTGGGATGAGCGGGAGCTGGGGAAAATTCCGTTCGGCACCGTGTCGAAAAAAGCGCTGGCGTGTTTAGAGAAGATATAGGGGGGATTGGGTGAAGATGAAAGCTCCGCAGATCATGCGCGTTGTGTGTTCGCTGGGGGCCGCGATGGTCCCACTGACGCTGTTTGCCCTGAGCGGCGGACCTGACCCGCGGCACACGGCTGCTCCGGGGGACCAACCGCTCGCTTGCGCGACTGCTGGTTGCCACACGAATTCAATCAAGGGTGGACCGATCAACTTTCACGGCGGCAACGTGACGGCTACGTTTTCGCAAGGGAGCACTTATATTCCGGGGACGCCGGTTTCCATTACCGTGCGCGTGAGCGATCCGGCGAATCGCCAGTACGGATTCCAGATGACGGCTCGGCTTGAAAGTAACTTGGCGCAAGCGCAAGCTGGCCGGTTTATTCCGGGGACGGGACCCGTTGTGTTGTGTGACAACGGCGCGCCGCGTTCGCCTAGCGGCAATTGCCCTGCGAGTGCTCCCGTGGAATTTATTGAGCATTCCTCGCCTTCATCAAGTACGGGAACGTGGACGTTCAACTGGACACCGCCTGCAACGGCTTCGGGACCGGTGCATTTCTACGTTGCCGGGAACGCCGTGAATGGGGATCGTAGCTCAGATGGGAACGATCACGTGTACACCGCGGAGTACGTGCTGACGCCGACGGCTGGGTGCGTTTCGGGCGTGCCGACGGTCACGGGAGTCATCTCGGCGGGGGCTTTTGGGGCGCGGACTGATTTCGCTCCTGGGTCGTGGCTGGAGGTTTACGGTTCAAATTTTGCGAATGGATTGAAGCTTTGGGAAGGTCCGGATTTCAACGGCCTTTCGGCTCCGACTGTGCTCGATCGAGTGCGGGCGCAGGTCAACGGGAAGGACGCGTTTACTTGGGTCGTCAGCCCTGGGCAGTTGAACGTGCAGGCTCCGGACAATGCGGGGACCGGACCGATGAGTGTGACGGTGACCAATTGCGAGCAGACCAGTGCTCCGGTTAACTTGACGCAGCAGCGAGTGGCTCCGGGTGTGTGGGCGCCGCCTACGTTTACCTCTGGTGGGAAACAACTATTGGGTGCGACTACGGCGGATGGGAAGACGTTCATCGGGAATGTTGCGGGAGTGGCCTCGCGGCCTGCGAAACCGGGGGAGATGATCATTTCTTACGGGGTGGGGTTTGGGGCTACGAATCCTGCGGTGGCGGCTGGGCAGATTACGGCCGGGCTTGCGCCGCTGGCGGACCCGTTTGTGATGACGATTGGTGGAGTGCCGCTAACTGCTCCGCAGTTAGTCTATGCGGGGCTGGCTCCAGGGTTTGTGGGGCTGTACCAATTCAATGTCATTGTTCCCGATGTTCCGGATGGAGATCAGGCGGTGACGATGCGTGTGGGGAGTGTGACGGTCCCGCAGACGTTGTTCTTGAGCGTGAAGCGCTAGACGCCGCGCTTGTCGCCCCAGATGTCGACGTGGAGTCGGGGGCTGAAGCGGAAGCCTTCCCGCTTGCAGATTTCGGAGAGCCATTGGGCGCGTTCGCGCGTGACTTCGGGCGTGGTACCTTCGGGCATCAACACCACCCGGCTGCGGTCGGCTGCTGTTTCTTGTAGTATCGCGGTCACCTCGGCCAAGTCTTCCGGTGACGCGATGACGAACTTCAGCTGATACTCGAACTCACTCATGAGTCGCTTGAGGATCTCTGGTTGATAGCGGGTCTGTTCGTGGCGTTCGGCCCAAGGACCTTGCGGAGTGGAGTTCGCTAGCTTGGGGCTGATGCTCATCAGGTCGGCGACGACGGGTTGGTAGACGGTGCCGGCCGTTTCGATGCTGATGTGCAAGCCCAGTTGCTTCAGTGCCTTGGTCAGTGCGACGACGGGGGCGAACAACATGGGCTCGCCACCGGTGATCACGACGTGGAGCGCGGGGTGCTTCTGGACCTCTTCGATGATGGCGTCGTTGGTCATCTCCGTGCCTTCGGGGGACCAAGACGTGTAGGGCGTATCGCACCACGTGCATCGCAGGTTGCAGCCGGAGGTTCGCACGAAGACACTGGGGACGCCGACTAGGATGCCTTCGCCTTGGATCGAATAGAAGATCTCGGCGATTTTCATACAGCGTAGGCGATCGGGTCGGTGAGGCCGGCTTCGCGGAAGCCTTTCAAGCGCAGCAGACAGGAATCGCAGCGTCCGCAGGAGCGGTCTTGCGAGTCGGGGTCGTAGCAACTGTGCGTGGTCGTGAAATCCACGCCGACTTCGGACGCCAGTCTCACGATGCCGGCTTTGTCGAGCTTCGATAGCGGCGTGTGAATCCGCAGACGAGTGCGGCCTTCGACGCCGGACTTGGTGGCGAGATTCGCCATGGCCTCGAAGGCGGCGATGAATTCGGGACGGCAATCGGGATAGCCGGAATAGTCGATGGCGTTGACTCCGATGAAGATGTCGCTGGCTTCGAGTACTTCGGCCCAGGCCATTGCGTAAGACAAGAAGATCGTGTTGCGCGCGGGAACGTAGGTGATGGGGATGCCTGTGGGCATGTCGTCCGCGGTGTCATGCTTGGGGACCGCTATATCGGCGGTGAGGGCGCTGCCACCGAAGGCTCGCAGGTCGATGTGCGCAGTGCGGTGCTCGCGCGCTGCGAAATGTTTTGCGACACGTGCGGCGGCGTCGAGTTCGATGCGATGGCGCTGGCCGTAGTCGAACGATAGCGCATAGCAGGTGTAGCCATCTCGACGGGCGACGCCCAAACAGGTGGCGGAATCGAGACCTCCGCTTAAGAGACAGACAGCATTCATGGAACCCTCATTCTAGCGTCTGGAGGGGTCCCTGCGAGTGGTATGATCGAGCGCATGAGCCAGCCTACGCCTGAAAAACATCGGCCCTTTGTTCCGGAAAACGCGAAGATGTCGGAGTTCACGGCTCGGGCTGTGATTCTCGGATTGGTGTTGTGTGTGGTTCTGGGCGCTGCCAACGCCTATTTGGGACTGCGTGCGGGCGTCACGATTGCAGCGACGTATCCGGCGGCGGTCATCAGTATGGCGGTGCTGCGGATTTGGAAGGGTTCAATTCTGGAAGAGAATTTGGCCCGCACTGCGGGTTCGATTGGAGAGTCGGTCGCGGCCGGGGCGATCTTCACCATACCGGCGTTCGTGATCGCGGGGGCGTGGCCGCAGTTCGATTTCGCGCACTCCTACTGGCAATCGACAGCGATGATGATCGTCGGCGGGATTTTAGGCGTGTTGTTTGTGTCGCTGGTGCGGCGCGTGATGGTCGAAGACCCGGCGTTGCCGTTTCCGGAGTCGGTAGCTGCTGCGGAGATTCACAAGGCGGGGCGGCAGGGGGCGGAGACGGCTCGGTATTTGTTCTGGAATATCGGTGTCGGCGCGGTGGTGCAGCTACTTGGCGAGATGAAGTTGTACGCAGTGGAACACGATTTCACGATTCGCATCGGACAGCCGGGTGTTAGCTCGGTACGGTTGGGCGCGGCGGGTTCAAGCAACGTCATTCAGACAGGCGGAGTATCGACGTTCGGAGCGCCAACCGTGAGTCCTGCGTATCTAGGCGTCGGGTATGTGATTGGGCCGAAGCTCGCGGCGCTGCAATTCTCAGGAGCGTTGCTGGCGTGGGGAATGCTGGTGCCGCTGTTCATGTACTTCTTGGGTCCACGACTGCAGGAGTTCATTCCGGCAGGTTCCAATGTTGACGAGGGATGGGCCGCACAGGCTGCTGCAGTATGGCGCTATATCGTGCGGCCGATCGCGGTGGGCGGCATGCTAGTGGGCGCGGCGTACACGTTGATCAAGATGGGGCGCAAGCTCACGTCGAGCCTGGGACGCGCGCTGAAGGAAGTGCGGGAAGGCGCTCCACCGCTGGAGTCTGTGGTTCGCACGGAGCGCTACATGGGATCGAAGACGGTGCTGGCATTGATCGGCGTGGTGTTCCTGTTCATGGTGGCGCTCTACATTTACATCTCCGGGAACGTGGTGGCGGGGACGGTGGCGGCTGTGGTGATGCTGGTTGTCGGGTTCTTCTTTTCCACGGTGTCGGGAAATTTGGTGGGCATGATCGGGTCCTCGAATAATCCGATTTCGGGGCTGACGCTTTCCACGTTGATCATCGCGGCTTTGTTGATGGTCGCGCTGGGGGTGCGCGGGCCGGAGGGTGTGGCGGTCGTTCTGG
Source organism: Bordetella parapertussis (assembly GCA_943328975.2). Lineage (GTDB taxonomy): Bacteria > Acidobacteriota > Terriglobia > Bryobacterales > Bryobacteraceae > Palsa-187. The sequence continues at coordinate 16,482 of CALQCC020000018.1, forward strand.
GCGTGGCTGCGGTGGTCTGTGTCGCGGCCGCGGTGTCTGGCGAACTGCTGCAGGACTTCAAGGCTGGCTATATCTTGGGCGGCACGCCGAGGACGATTCAGTTGGTGGAGTTGATCGCGGTGGTGTTGGCGAGTATCGTGATGTGGTTCGTGTTGTACGTGCTGTATGCGGACAACGTGCAGCGCGGGGGATCGGGCTTCGGCGATCCGGGGTTGGCTGCTCCTCAGGCTGGATTGATGGCCGTGTTGGCACAAGGGATCGTCGGTGGCGACATGGCATGGCCGCTGGTGGTGAGCGGCGGGGTGTTTGGATTCGCGCTGATCCTGTTGGGCGTTCCGAGTCCGATGCTGGTGTCGGTGGGCATGTATCTGCCGTTCTCGACTTGCTTCGGAATCTTCTTCGGCGGCATGGTGCGAGGGGTTGCGGATTGGATGGGGCGGCGTGCGGGTCACAACGAAGCGCAGCGCACGCGGACCGAGAGCGTCGGGATTCTGATCGCCAGTGGACTGATCGCGGGCGAAGCGTTGACGGGAGTGATCGTGGCGGCATTCCGTTACTACGACCAGTCGCTACCGCAGATCCTGTCTGATCCTTCGTACCTGCCGGGCTTCATCGTGATGCTGGTATTGGGCGCGATCATCGTCAAGATTCCATTCGCCAACGCCGGGCGGCCGGAGGATCCGGCTCCACCAGCGGCAATGATGTAACGGCACTTGTTAAAGTAGAAAGTTGCCCCGCCTAAGTGTTTCCGGAGAATCAACCGCCAGCGGTTCCCAGTGGACCCAGCTCTATCTAGGGTTGGGTTTCACAACGCTCGCGACGTTGCTGCTTGAGCTGTCCTTGACGCGACTGTTTTCGGTCGTCTTCTTCTATCACTTCGCGTTTCTGGCGATCTCGCTGGCGTTGTTCGGCTTCGGAGCCGGAGGTGTGTTCTCTTACGTCATCGCGAACCGGCCGGGGAATCTTTCGGCAGAGTTGGGGCGGCTGACGTTCATCAACAGCGTGGTTGTTGTTCTGCTGCTGTGGTTCATCTTGACGCGACATGGGGACATGACGCTGGCAACGCTCGCCGGCGTCTATGTCGCGAGTGCGGTGCCGTTTTTCTTTGCCGGGACCGTGGTCTCACTGGCGATCAGTGAGGCGATCGGGCGCATCGACCGGGCGTATCTGTGGGACTTGATGGGAGCGGCTGCGGGTTGTTTGTTGCTGGTTCCGTTCCTCGACTACTTTGGTGGACCCAATACGGTGATCGCGGCGGGTGTAATTTATGGGATCGCCGCATCGATTTGGTTTAACCGCGCGGGCGAAGCGCAGTTGCGGGCGTCCGCGGTGCTAGTGTCGTTGTTGTTGGTGACGTTGATGATCATGAACGGTACCAATCACATTTTCGATGTGCAGTGGGCCAAGGGCGAACGGCTGCCGGAAGAACGGATGTCGAAGTGGAATAGTTTCTCGCGTGTGGGCCTCACGCGCGTGCCGCAGGGTTACTGGGATATTCGCATTGATGCGGACGCTGCGACGGGGATTCCGAACATCGATTGGGATAAGCCGCTCACGCCGGCGCAGAAGGACGACCTGCTAAATCGTGGGGCGGGGTTGCCGTACCTACTGCGTCCGGGCGCGAAGACCGTGATCATCGGAGCAGGTGGTGGGTACGATCTGGCTCGCGCGCTTGGTTCGGGTAGCAAAGATGTCACAGGTGTAGAGATCAATCCGATCATCGCCAACGACATCATGCGCGGGCAGATGCGGAAGGAAAGTTTCGGGCTGTATCAACGGCCAGAGGTGCGGATCTTTGTCGAAGACGGCCGCAGTTTCATTCGCAGCAGTCCCGAAAAATACCAAGTGTTGCAGGCGACGTTGGTGGATACGTGGGCATCCACAGCAGCGGGCGCGTTCGCGTTGTCCGAGAATAATCTCTACACGGCGGATGCGTTTGAAGATTATCTCGCGCATTTGACCGATGATGGGGTGCTGGCGTTTAGCCGCTGGGGTTTCGATCCGCCTCGTGAATCGCTGCGTGTAATCTCGCTCGGCATGGAAGCGCTGGGGCGGTTGGGTGAGAAGAATCCGGCGCTGCACGTCATTGCTGTTCGGGAGCAGGCCGCGAACCTTGGTGGCTGGGGCGCACTCGATACATTGCTGATCTCGCGTAAGCCGTTCACGGCAGCGGATATCGAACACGCCGGGCACTTGGCGTCGGAGATCGGCCTGGAGGTTCTCTACTTGCCGGGGGCGGGGCTACAGAATCCGTTTGGGCAGATGCTGTCGAGCGCGAATCCGGCGGCGTTCTGGCGCGACTATCAATTCGATGTCACGCCAGTGACGGATGATCGGCCGTTCTTCTTTTATACAGTGCAGGCTCGCGATTTGTGGGATTACTTGCGCAATGCGAGCCAATCCAGCGCGGACTTCAAAGTGAACCAGGCAGTCCCGTTGCTGTTCGGACTGATGGTGCTGTGTTTGGTGGCCACGGGACTGGTGATGGTGTTGCCTCGACTGGTGTTGGGGAGCCGATTGCCGAAACAGAAGGGCATCCTTACGTTCTTGCTGTATTTCGTGTGTTTGGGGGCCGGGTACATTTTGGTGCAGATGGCGTTGATCCAAAAGTTCATGCTGTTGTTGGGACAGCCGACGCGGGCTCTGACGGTGATTGTGTTCTCGATGCTGGTTGCGAGCGGAGCGGGGAGCTACTTCAGCCGGACGGTGGTCGCCGGCGTCGATCGGCGATTGATGATGGTGCTGGCCGCCGTCGCAGCGCTGATCGCATTGCTGGCGGTGGGCGCCACTCCCCTCGTGCGTGTGGCCGCGACTTGGCCGATGGTGGCCCGCGTGATGGTCGCGGTGGCGGCGATTGCTCCGGCGGCGTTCTTCATGGGGATGCCCTTTCCTAGCGGGCTACGAAGATTAGAAGAGCGGCATGCTCCGTCGTTACGCTGGGCTTGGTCATTGAACGCGGCTGCGAGTGTGGCGGGCTCTGTGGTTTCGGTGGTGCTCGCGATTTACCTGGGCTTGCGTGTGACGTTGTTGATCGGTGGCGCGATGTATCTAGTGGCGCTGCTGGTTATCCTGATCACGCGTCGCGATTCACAACCTGCATGACTGTGATCGCCATTGGCGGTTGCTCGGGTTCGGGCAAGACGGTGCTGGCGCGGGCGCTGGAAGCTCGGCTGGGAGACTGCTCGGTTCTTGCGCTCGATTCCTACTATCATCCACAGGCGGAGTTGTCTCTGGAGGAACGGGCTCGGCGCAATTACGATCATCCGGATGCGCTGGAGTGGGAATTGCTCCATGGGCACTTGAGCGCGCTGCTGCGCGGCGAGCCCGTGCACGTCCCGCAGTATTTGTTCGACCAACACACACGGGCCACGGAGACACTCGCCGTAACGCCTGCCGGCGTAATTCTCGTGGAGGGGATTCTGGCGTTGCATCGACCGGAGATCCGCGCACTCTCCGACCTACAAGTGTTTGTCGACACGGCGGAGAGTGAATGCTTGCGGCGGCGCTTAGATCGCGACACGGTGGAACGTGGCCGCACAGTGGACAGTGTGCTCGATCAGTATCGGGGTACAGTCTGGCCTATGGCGCTCGAATACGTTCTGCCGAGTCGTGAGAATGCGGACTTGATTGTGAGTGGCGAACATTCCGTCGCGGAAGCAGTGGAAGCTATTTTGAGCCGTTGGATAGCGCGATAGCCGCGTTGCGCTGCAGGCCTGCCTGTTTGGTTCTGGCGATGGGGGATTTCCGGAAGCGATCTCGGAACGTTTCGGGGCCCATAGATGTTAGCTCGGTGAGCGGCACTGGCAAAGGCTGGAACGCTGCTTCGGTGGTGACTGGAGCACGGCGATTCCACGGGCAAACGTCTTGGCAGACGTCGCAGCCGAAGACATGGTCGCCGATGCCACGGTGAAACTCTTCGGGGATGGGGCCGCGCAGTTCGATGGTCAAATAGGAGATGCATCGGCGGGAGTCTAACGTCCAGCGGCCATCCTTGGGCACCAGCGCTTGCGTGGGGCAGGCCTCGATGCACGCGGTACAGGAGCCGCAACGATCCGCTGGGGGCGCGTCGGGAGTGAGCTCTAGCGACGTCACGATCTCTCCCAGGAAGAACCACGAACCTTGCGGCTCATTGATGAGGCAGGTGTTCTTGCCGATCCAACCCAGGCCGGCCTCGCGCGCGAGGCTGCGCTCCAGCAGCGGTGCGGTGTCGACGCAGATCTTGTAGTCGAACTGTTGGTGTTGGCTCAAACGGGCGACTACGGATTCCAGCGCAGACTTCATGACGTCGTGATAGTCGCCGGTGCCCCACGCATAGCGGGAAATATTCGCATTGGCGGGGTCGCGTGGGAGGGAGGGCGTATTGTAGAGCTTGCCTACACTGATGACGGAACGCGCGGTGGGGAGTAGTGCCCGGACGTCGCGCCGTATCTCCGCTCGATGATCGGTAAGGTAGCGCATTTCGCCCGCATCGCCGTCTACGACCCAGGTCTCATAGCGGTTGAAATCGGCCACGGGGCCGGCCTGCGCGATGCCGACGAGTTCGAAACCGCACTCGTGGGCCGCGCTCTTCACCATTGCTTCGGAAAGCATGAACTTTGAGTATACGCGTCGCATCAGCGAAAATAGAGACTTATGCCGCAACCCTTCCGCGTGGGACTGGTGCAGATGAGCTGCCCGGACCCGAAAGACAATCTGGCCAAGGCGGTCGACAAAGTACGCGAGGCCGCGGCGCGCGGGGCGCAGATTATCCTGCTGCAGGAGTTGTTCCGCTGCCAATACTTCTGCCGTGAGGAAGTACACCTTTCCAACTTTGATTTAGCCGAGTCGATCCCGGGGCCGACTACCGACGTCATGGGCAAGTTGGCGAAGGAACTGGGAGTGGTGATCGTGGCGTCGCTCTTTGAACGGCGCGCGGCCGGGCTGTATCACAACACCGCGGTGGTGCTCACGACGGACGGATCCATCGCCGGGATCTACCGAAAGATGCACATTCCGGAAGATCCTTCTTACTACGAAAAGTATTATTTCTCGCCGGGAGACTTGGGCTTCGGGTCGATTGAGACGCCGTTCGCGAAGATCGGCGTGTTGGTGTGTTGGGATCAGTGGTATCCGGAGGCGGCGCGTATTACGGCGATGTCGGGAGCAGACATCCTGGTGTATCCCACCGCCATCGGTTGGGTTCCTGAAGACAAGGCTGATGGGGCCTGGCAAATCGAAGCGTGGCAGACGATGCAGAGGTCGCACGCAATTGCGAATGGAATCTATGTTGCGGGCATCAACCGCATCGGTCGCGAGAGCTTGGCTCGGACCATCGACTTCTGGGGCTCGTCGTTTGTCTCAGACCCCAGCGGTCGCCTGATGGACGTGGCTCCGGTGGATGAGGAGAAGATCATCGTGGTGGAATGCGATCCGGCTGCGATGGAGATGGCTCGCCGAAACTGGCCGTTTTTCCGCGATCGCCGGATTGATGCCTACGGGCCGATTTTGAATCGGTGGTCGGGCAAATGAAGTTACGACTGCCTGCGGAATGGGAACGCCATGAGGCCACTTGGCTCGCATGGCCGCATGAGAAAAGCGACTGGCCGGGAAAGTTCGCGCCGATACCGTGGATCTACGCGCAGATCGTGCGGCACTTGGCGCGGGCGGAGAAGGTTCGGATGCTCGTTGAGGATGCCGACGTCGAACGCAGAGTCCGGCGGATGCTCAAGCAGGCCGACGTGGCGATGGACGGCGTCGAGTTTTTCCAGCAGCCCACCGATCGCAGTTGGACACGCGACTATTGCCCGCTGTTTGTGCGCTCCAAGGCAGGAGTGGAGATCACGCACTGGCGGTTCAACGGTTGGGCTAAGTACGATAACTCTACGAATGATTCCGTCGTGCCTGCAGTGATCGCTCGGAAGCTGGGGTTGAATCGCCACGAACCAGGATTCGTGCTGGAGGGCGGCAGCATCGACGTGAACGGAGCGGGGAAGTTGCTGACCACCGAAGAGTGCCTGCTGGATGAACAAGTCCAGGTGCGCAACCCAGGACTGGGCCGGCGCGGGTATGAAAAGCTGTTCCGCGAATACTTTGGCGTGCGCGAGACGATCTGGCTGCATCGCGGAATCGTCGGAGATGACACACACGGGCACGTGGACGATCTTGCGCGGTTTACCGATGTGAATACGGTTGTGACTGCAACGGAGAAGGACAAGTCAGACGCGAACTACGATCTTCTGCGGGAGAACTTGGCGATCCTGAAGTCGCACAAGGACCTGCGAGTTGTGACTCTGCCGATGCCCGAGCCCGTGGTCTTCGCGGGGCAGCGTCTGCCTGCCAGCTACGCGAACTTCTATATCGCCAACGGACTGGTGTTGGTCCCGACGTTCACCGACAAGAACGACGCGGTCGCGTTGAACACCATTCAGAAGTTGTTTCCGGATCGTGAAGTTGTGGGCATACCGTGCCGCGACTTGGTACTGGGGTTGGGGACGCTCCACTGCATGACGATGCAGCAGCCCGCTTAGAAGATGAAGCTGACGCCGCCGCGCACTTGGCGAGGGGCGTTGGTCAACACGGCCTTGCGGCCATCCGGGCTATTGAGGTTGAGGTAGCCCTGTGCGAGCATGTTGCGCAACTCCGCAATCAACTCCATGCGCAAGCCCATCAGGCCGGGCAGGGGTTGGCGGCCGATGAAGTTCCAGCCGATCTGTTGCGTTGTCCGTCCCGTCAAGGATTGGTGAATGGGCATCAGTGCGCGGAAGTCGGTCCATCCATAGCTGGCGCCTAAATGAGTCCCCGTGATGGGCATGGACGCGTTAATGCGGGCGGTCACCCAGGGCCTGGGCGATTGACGGATGTTGGAGCGCAGCGAACCGCGATCACTGGTGGTTTGGTCGGCGATTAACGCTCCGGCTTGCCCACCTTCGACTGCAATTTCGAGCCGGTCATTCACTGCCTCGGAGAGTGCGGCGGAAAATCCACTGCGTTGGTAGTTGCCGGCATTGAAGACTGTGCCTCGGGTGTTGAGGTCGGGAAGCAGGTTGGAGGTTCCGGCCAAACCGATATCGCCGGACATTAGGAAGACTGAGTTCGCGACCGCTTCACGGAAAGCGGTCGCAGTGAAGGTGCGGTCGCCGTCGACAACTTGGTAGGAGGCCTCGTAGCTTTTCGTTCGCTCCACTGTGGCGCGATCGTCACGGCGGGACAGGCGGGGTGCCTGCGCCAGTGCGGTGAGGTCCTGGCTTAAGTCGGTTTGGCCTTCAGGGGTGCGGCTGAGAAGTTCGGTGGGCGCGAAGCCGGAGCTGAAGGCCGCGCGCATGAGTCCGCCGTTGCCTAGATTGTATGTGGCGCGAGCGAAGGGGCTGACGTAGTTCAAGCGACCGTAAAGCATGATCGAATCCAGGCTGGAGCCATATTCCAGGCGTAGGCCATCCATGATCTCGATGGAGTCTATCGTGGATATGGACGCTGTCCGTAAGACCGGCGCGTTTTGCGAATTCATTGCGGTCGGAAAGTAGGCCTGGCGCACGGTCAAGGAAATCTGGGGACCAGCAACTCCCTGCGAGCCTCGGTTGCCCGGCCGCTCCCGCATATAGGTAGTGCGGAAACCCGCCGAGGGGAGTCCGGATGCCGCGCCGTAGCCGAAGTTGCCGCTCACGCGGACCTTGCTGCCGCCGGCTACAGAGGTCTCCAGCGCGAAAGCGGTGCCCATGTCCTGTTGGAAACTACTGTTCAGCGAATTGGTATCACCACCGGAAAGGTTCACAACGCCCGTGGTGTCAGAGAAGATCGTCGCGGATTCCCGGGTCGAGGGCGGGGCGACGGGCAGGAAGCGCAACACCGGACGGGTTGTTTGAGAAGACCGCAGGACCCACTTCCATTCGTCGCTCATCAAGGTGGCGCGATTGGGGGCTCCGGGGGTGACGTCGATGGAACTGAGCACAGCGGCGAGGCTCACGCGTAGCAGGCTCTCTGAGCCTGCTAGGATGGTGATATTGCGGCGCATGGCGGGGAAAAAGCTGGCGAGCGTCACACGCAGCGTATAGACATCGGGAGCTAGGGCGGCAAACGCGAATTTGCCGTCTTCGGTGGAAAGTCCGCGACGGATCAAATTGTCGTAACGGTCGTAGAGGAGAACGGCCGCACCCATCTGCGTCACGCCGGAGGCGTTTCGGACTTCACCTAACAACGTTCCGGTGAATGCGGCGGGTGCCGAGCGAAGAGAATCGTGCGATTGGGCCTGCGTGGAGGCGGGCAAGGATACCAAGGCGAATGCCAAGCTGAGAACCGACGCGTTACTCAACCTCTGTAAGCTCATACTCAGGAGCTCCCTGTCACGCAGACCTAGGCGCGACACACTGCCTGTTTCGACTCTCTATCGTACCGCAAACGGAGGACGGGTAAAACCGTCCTCCATCTGGTCGCTTAAATGATTTTGAACTTGGCGGACGGCGTGAGGGTCTCATTCCGATTGGTATCGGTTACCTTGATTCGGAGCGTATACTCACCCGGGGTCATGCCATCCAGTTTCAGGCGCTTTTCGATGATCTTTTGCGACGCGCCACCGTACAGGAGGTTCACGTCTTCGGTGAATTCGAGTACCTTCTCATTGGATCCATTGCGCACGATTTCGTAGGTCACATTGCCGGCTGGCTTCTGGGTGGTTTCGTCCGCTTCGAAGTTGTAAACCTGCATGTAAATGCCTAAGGTTTCGTCACGCTTGAAGGTTTCGTTCACGCGTGGGCGAACTTTGCTGCCACCGATCACGAACTGGCCCGTGCCAACGCTGCGGGTGGGAACCTTTTCGAGTTGGTCGGCCAAGATCAAAGAGCTAGCCGAGAGCTGATCTTCGCTGAACGACGGCACATCCAGTGCCACATCGTAGCTGACCAAGTTATCGCCGACAACGTCTTTGGCTGCCACGCTGAGCTTATAGCGGCCCGGAAGCAGGGAGACGGTCGTGTTGAAGATCGCTTGGCCGGTGGAAAGCGCCGCGAGCTGCTCGGCAGGTCCGCGAACTTCCAGAACCTGTTCGATGGGCCGACCGACCGGGCGGCGCGTCATGGTGGAGATGGACGCGTGCAGGTTGATCAGCGCTTCCGCTAAACCTTCCTTCTGCCGGAACTGGAGGTCTTCACGATTGAACTGGATGGTGATGCTGGCCAATACGGAGGATTCGGTCACCGGGATATAGTCGGTGCGCACGATCATCGGAAGCAGGTTGTACTTGATGGTGGAGTTCACCAACGCATCCAGATCCTTGAACTTGATGGTTGGTGCCTTTTCGATGTTCACGAAGCGCTGCAAGCGGTCGAACATGTTCATCTGCGCGGTGCCGGAGAGCGGACCCATGCCCAGTTGCATCGGGTTGGCGGTGGAGAAGCGGTCGCTCTTGTCGGCGAGACCCAGTTGTTCGTAAAGCGTGAGACCGGCACCGGGAACGCGTAACAGTGCGTCCTTGTCGGACGGGTTCCAGGTCATGCGGTATTCGTTGGTCATCGTCTTGTCGACGAATTCAATAGTGATGTCTTGGCCAACGCCATCCAGGTAACGGTAGCGCCATTGTTCGTACGGGAAGAACGTGGTTTCGCCGCCGCCTTCTTCAATGGGACGAACACCGGGGCCGCCGGTGGGATGTTCGGTACGCTCGTCGGCGGGTCCGAACTTGATGTACACCATGCCGCGATCAGTCTTCCAACCAGGGATACCCGAGGCAAAGCGATCATTCGCCCAAGCGATGCGACGATAGTGCTCTTCTTTGAGTTCGTTCTCTTCGGTGTCGGGTGTGGGGTCGCGGCGCAGCCAGAACTGTTCGATGAACTGCTGACGTTCGTCGTCAGTCTCCAGGCGGTTGAATGCGGTGCGTTCTTCCGGCGTGATGATCCAGAGCACTTCTTCGTTCAGCCACTTCTTGTAAGGCGTTTCCAGCTCTTTCTTGAGCTTGGCTTCGTTTGCCTTGCGCTGTTTGTCGGTTTGCGGCTTGGCGACGGTTGCCTTCACTTGGGGCTGTTGTTGCTGAGCCGATAGGGGCAGCGAGAGCGTCGCGGCGATGGAAGAAGAGACTAACAAGACCCTTAACAGCATAGGTTTAACCACCTTGTCCTTTATTACCCGGTCTCACTTGATTCTACGCCTGGGCGGGGCATTAAGCAACGCCCACAGGGCGGCTATTGGACGGTGCCCACGCGGTCCAGGGGCCAGTAGGAGAAGACCGCTTTGCCGTAAATGTAGCTGCGAGCGACGGTGCCCCAGGTCCGGCTGTCGTTGGAAGAGCTGCGGTGGTCGCCCAGCACGAAGTATTCGCCCTCGGGCACCGTCACCCGATCCAGCGAAACGTGGTCGCGGTATTCTTCCGGGACGTAGGGTTCGGTGAGTTCTTGATCATTGACGTAAACCCGCCCGCGGCTGATTTCGACGGTGTCGCCAGGGACGCCGATCACACGCTTGATGTAGGACTTGCTGGTGTCACCGGGGAACCAGAAAACCACAGTATCTCCGTGGTTTACGGCCGTAATGCCGAAGCGATAGGAGAACTTATTGATAAAAATGCGCTCTTGATCAACCAGCGAAGGCATCATGCTGGTACCTTCGACGCGGACCGGCTGGTAGAGGAACAGAATCACGATCAGCGCGATTAGGACGCTGAGGGCGAGGTCGCGGAGCCAGAGCAGGGTTCCCGCCGGCGGTCGGCTGGGCGGACCCTGGGCGGGATCGCGGGGGGTAAGGTCCGGGCTGGAATCCGATTGCATCTCCACACCACTATAGACGCATACGGGGACGAATGGTTGGCGGGGAAATGGGAATTCCATATGGGGGACTAACCGGGTATTAGTACAGGGGTACACCGTAGGGCATATGTCCATTTACGCTTAGGGATTTTTCCGGCATACTGAGTCCCGATGGATATTCAAAACATTCTTGCTCAACTCCACTCGGAGCGGCAGCATGTCAACGAAGTGATCCTGACCCTGGAGCGTCTTGCTCAGGGTATCCAGCGGCGTAAGGATCTGCCCACCGCGACGAGCCTGCTAGCGCTCGAAGGCGGCAAACCGAAGCGGACTGTTAGTCCAGAAACTCGGGCCAAGCTGGCGCGAGCTCAACGGAAGCGTTGGGCCGTGAAGAAGAATAAGTCATAGAATGACTAGGAGAGGTTGGGGCGGCTAACGGGATTTGAACCCGTGACATCCAGAATCACAATCTGGCGCTACTACCAGCTGAGCTATAGCCGCCGTAGTGCTTTTATTGTAGCATCGGTGGACCTGTTGTGGCCACGCGGTGTGTTACTTTGATGAGATCGGTACCGATCCTACTCACCTGCTCACCGTCTTAATTGCGGACCGTCGTGGCATTGTCGCGGCGATCACTGCTGTTCTTTCCGAACTCCACGTCGAACTCCTGGAACTTACTCAGACCGTTGTGTGCGGCTATTTCACGATCACACTGGCGGTGGCGACCCCTGGTGATGAGGCGAGGGAATCAGCCTTGGACCAAGCGTTAGTTGCTGGCCTGCGGAAGGCACTTGGTCCGGAGGCTGCTGTCACTTTGCTGCCGTATCGGGCTACAAAGGAAGTTTCCGCGGAGTGTGATCGCTACATTTTGACCGCTACTGGTGAAGCCAGCACGGCGGTGATCCATGCCCTGACCGAACTGGTGGCGGAGCGCGGCGGCAACTTTGTGGACTTCAGTTTTCAAAACACCGCGGCGGGTGTGAGCTTTGTCGCGGAGATTGATCTGCCGCTTACCCAAGCGCTGGATCAGTTGCAGATTGACCTCCGGCACGTGGGTGCGGCTGCGGGCCTGCGCGTCCGTTTGCAACATCAAAGGCTGTTCACGGCAACCAACGAAATCGCATTCCGGAGAGTGGGTTCATGATCAGGCGGGCTGCGATTGCGGAAACGCTGCGGATGTTCCAGGAAGAAAATCTGGATGTGCGCACCGTGACGTTGGGTCTGAATATTGAGGAGTGCTCCAGTCCTTCGCTGAGCCAGTTGCTGGATAAACTACGGGCGACGATTCTTTCGCGAGCCAGCGGTCTGGTGCAAGCAACGCGCACGCTGGAACAGCGCTTCGGTGTGCCGGTGGTGAACAAGCGCATTGCGGTTACTCCGATTGCGAGCATCGCGGCAGGGCACAACCGAGATGCTCTCGTGAAGGTTGCTGAGCAGTTGGATCGGGTGGCAGCCGAAGCCGGGGTGGACCTGATCGGCGGGTTCGGCGCGTTCATGCAAAAGGCGATGACGGCTACGGCGTCAGAGCTATTGGACAGTCTGCCGGAAGCGATGTCGCGGACGCAGCGGGTGTGCGGTGGCATCAACGTGGCCAGCACTCGGGTCGGCATCAATATGGACGCTGTGCGCAAAGCCGGTCACACCATCAAGGCGATGGCCGAGGCCGACAAAGCCAACGGCGGTTTCGCGTGCGCGAAATTGGTGGTGTTCGCCAACATGCCGGACGACAATCCGTTCATGGCTGGAGCTACCCACGGCCAGGGCGAAGGTGACGCGGTGATCAACATCGGCGTCTCTGGTCCAGGTGTGATCAAGCGGGCCCTGCAGCGATTGATTGAAGAAGTCGGCGCCGATAACCTGACGCTGGCGGACATTGCCGAAGAGATCAAGATCACGGCGTTCCGCGTAACGCGCGTGGGTGAACTACTGGGTCGCGAACTGGCGGAGTCTCTGGACGTAGAGTTCGGCATCGTGGATTTGTCGCTGGCTCCGACCCCTAAGGTGGGTGATTCGATTGGCGAGATCCTGCAGGCCATGGGGATACTGAAGGTCGGCGCGCCGGGATCGACTGCGGCGCTTGCGCTATTGAACGATGCGGTAAAAAAGGGCGGGGCATTCGCCAGTAGCAGCGTCGGTGGGTTGAGCGGTGCCTTTATTCCAGTGATGGAAGACGCGACCCTGGCCGAGGCCGTCGCGAACGGCAGCTTGACCATCGAGAAGCTGGAAGCCATGACGAGCGTGTGCAGCGTGGGGCTCGACATGGTCCCGATTCCTGGGGACACGCCTGCGGACACGATCGCCGCGATCATCGCGGATGAGATGGCGATTGGAGTGGTCAACAACAAGACCACGGCGACTCGGCTGATTCCGGTTCCAGGCAAGAAGGCCGGGGAGATCGTCAACTTCGGCGGACTCTTTGGCGCCAGCACGATCATGACGGTGCGCGATGTCACGGGCTCGGAGCAGTTCGTGAAGTTTGGCGGACGAATTCCCGCGCCGTTGCAGAGCTTACGGAATTAAACCGCGACGCGGAAGGTTAGATTGATGCGGCACGCTTCGGTGAGTGGATGCTCTCCGGCTTTCAAGGGCAGAATGCCGTGGTAACGAAGCCGAGCCGGCCCGCCCCATACAACGACGTCGCCGTGATGGAGCTTCACGCGAGCGGCTTTGTCAGAGCGCTGAAGTCCTCCAAATAAGAACACTGCGGGGAGTCCGAGAGAGACGGACACGATGGGCTGTCCGAAGTCTTGCTCGTCTTTGTCCTGATGCAGCGACATCTTCGCGGCGGGTTCATAGCGGTTGATCAGGCAAGCGTCGGGGACGAAGTTCGGGAATCCGGCATCCGCGGCCGCGGCAGCGGCGAGTGCGAGAAACGGCGCGGGCAACTCGGGCCAGGGTTGCTGAGTCTCGGGATCGATGGCGCTGTAGCGATAGCCCGTGCGATCGGTGACCCAACCGAACGGCCCGCAATTGGTCATCGCGACGGACATGCGGAATCCGCCTGGCGTAACCATGTGACGAAATGGAGCGGCGGCGGTTACGTCGGTCACTGCTTGCCACAGTGCAACTTCTTCCTTGCGCGCGAACTCCGGCAGCAGGATCGCTCCCGGCGCGATCTCCATCATTGTTGTGCCTCGCGTTCGAGCAGCGCGCGCTTGCGCGCTACGCCCCAGCGATAGCCGGAGAGGCCTCCATCATTCCGGACCACTCGATGGCAGGGGATGGCGACCGCGAGTGCGTTGGTCGCGCACGCTCCGGCGACGGCGCGGACGGCTTTGGGCGCTCCGATTTGCTGCGCGATCTGGGAGTAGCTCGCGGTCGTGCCGGGCGGGATCGTTTGCAGCGCCTGCCACACACGTTGTTGGAATGCGGTTCCTCGAATGTCGAGCGGAAGATGCAAGCCGAGATGCGGAGCTTCCACGAATCCGATTACTGCCGCCACGGTGCGTTCAAAGTCTCCATCGCCCGCCATCAGGTTCGCCTGTGGGAAGCGGTCCTGGAGATTGTGGGTCAGCGCATTGGGATCGTCGCCCAGGAGAATCGCGCAGATGCCGCGATCACTCTGCGCAACCAGGATGGAACCAAGAGAACATTCGCCGACAGCGAAGTGGATGTTGGTGCCGGATCCGCCTGCACGGTAGTTCGACGGCGTCATGCCGAGGATACGATCTGCTGCGGCATAGAATCGACTGCTGGAACTATAGCCCGCCTCGTAGACGGCATCGGTCACGGTCCTGCTTTGACGAAGCTCTTGCTGAATGCGTCGGGCGCGGTGTGCTGTGGCGTATTGCTTGGGTGTCAGGCCGGTGATGCCCTTGAAGACGCGATGAAAGTGGAATGTGCTGAGGCCAGCGCGGTCGGCCAGACCTTGGAGGCTAGGCTGTTCTTCCGAAGTTTCGATGAGCCTACAAACGTTGGCGATGGTCGCCGCGTGTTGTTCCGCTAACGAGGCTTCGTTCGGAACGCAGCGTTTGCAGGCGCGGAATCCGGCTGCTTCGGCTGCACTGTTGGTATCGAAGAAAGAAACATTCTCTGGCCGCGCGAGGCGTGCGGCGCAGGATGGGCGGCAATAGACTCCCGTGGTCCGGACGGCGTAGACGAAACTTCCGTCCGCGCCGGAATCGCGCGCTAGTAGGGCCGCCCAGCGTGGGTCGTTTGTGATCACAAGTACAATCTAGCAGCGGTGCGTCGTGAGAACACTCCGGTTCTTGCGGTCGAATTCAGCTACAGGCCGGCCTTCTTCCACAGCGCGTCCACGCGTTGCTTGACGTCGTCGGACATCTTGATCACGTCGGGCCACGGACGAGTGAAGCCCTCGCCGGGCCACTTCTTCGTCGCGTCGACACCCATCTTGCTGCCGTAGTTAGCGAGGCGACTGGCATGGTCGAGTGAATCGACCGGACCAAGCACGAACTGAATGTCGCGCTCCGGGTCGATGTTGTTGAGTGCCTTCCACGCGACTTCGCTGAAGTTCTGCACGTCCACGTCTTCGTCCACCACGACGATGACCTTGGAGAACATCGCTTGGCCGAGGCCCCAGATCGCGTGCATGACTTTACGCGCTTGGCCAGGGTACGACTTGCGGATCGACACCAGGATCAGGTTGTGGAAGATGCCTTCGGGCGGCATCGCGATGTCGCGGACCTCGGGAAGTTGCAGTCGCATCAAGGGCAGGAAGATGCGCTCGATGGCCTTGCCCATGTAGAAATCTTCCATCGGTGGCGGGCCGACGATGGTGGTTGCGTAGATGGGATCCTTGCGATGCGTGACGCAGGTGACGTGGAAGACAGGGTAGTCGTCGTCGAGCGAATAGAATCCTGTGTGGTCGCCGAACGGGCCTTCGTTGCGAAGTTCGTCTAGCTCAACGTATCCCTCCAAAACAATTTCCGCATTCGCCGGAACTTCAATGTCGGAAGTCTCGCACTTCACCATCTCAACGGGCTTGCCGCGCAGGAAGCCGGCGATCATCATTTCGTAGAGATCGGGTGGCAGCGGCAGTATCGCCGAATACATGGTCGCCGGGTCAGCACCGATGGCGACCGCGACGTCCATACGCTTCTTGGTTCCGTCCGCCTGATTGCGGCGCATATGTTCGGCGCCCTGCTTGTGGGTCTGCCAGTGCATGCCAGTGGAGCGTTCGTCGAAGACCTGCATGCGGTAGCAGCCGCAATTCTGCTTGCCTGTATCCGGGTTGCGCGTGAACACCATGGGCAGAGTGATGAAGGGTCCGCCATCCTGCGGCCAGCAGTGCAGCACAGGGATGTCTTTCAGCGAGAAGTTGCCTTTGAGGATGACGTCTTTGCACGGGCCGCTCGAAACGGTTTTGGGAAACGCCGACGCCAGATCCGCCAGCTTGGGCAACATCTTGAGCTTGCCTAGAAAACCTTCGGGCTTTTGGAGCGCGATCAAGTCGGAGATCTTGGCGGCGATTTCCTCGATCGAATCGACCTCCAGAGCGAGCTCCATTCGCTTCATTGACGCGAAGGCGTTGATCAGCACCGGCATGTGCGAACGGCGCGGCTTCTCGAACAAAAGCGCGGGGCCGTTGTTCTTCACGCTGCGATCAGCGAACTCCGTTATCTCCAGGTACGGGTCGACTTCAAAGGGGATTCGCTTGAGCTCGCCCTGTTTCTCTAGAGCTCGGATGAAAGCGCGCAGGTCATCGTAGGCCATCTAGGTACTATTATGGAAGATTACATGGCTACAAAGACAGCATTCATCACTGGCGCGAGCCGAGGCATCGGTCGGGCGTGCGCAATTGCCTTGGCGCAGGCAGGTACGCGGGTCGCTTTGGCGGCTCGGGACATGGCAAAGTTGGAGGAAACAGCGACAGCGGTTCGGGCGCTGGGAGTGGAAGCGCACGTAGTCGCGATCGACATGGCGTCGGTCGATTCGATCAAGGAAGCGATTGCTTCTACGGCGAAAGATTTCGGGCGCATTGACATCCTGGTGAACAACGCCGGAATTACGCGCGATGGTCTTGCCTTGCGGATGAAGCCCGAAGATTGGGATGCCGTACTGCGCACCAATCTCACCGGTGCGTTCTTCGCTTGCCAGCAAGTGATGCAAGGCATGATGAAGGAACGTTGGGGCCGCATCATCAATATTTCTTCCATCGTGGGCGAGTCTGGAAATCCTGGCCAAGCGAATTACGTCGCGTCGAAAGCAGGCTTGATCGGGCTCACCAAGTCCCTGGCGCAAGAGATTGCGAGCCGGAATATTACGGTGAACGCGGTCACGCCTGGGTTCATCGATACGGATATGACGGCCGTGCTCACCGAAGAGCAGAAGACGAATATGTTGGCCCACATTCCTCTAAAGCGCTTGGGCAAGCCGGAAGATATCGCCGCGGCGGTCCGGTTCCTGGCGAGCGAAGAAGCGGGCTACATTACCGGACACATCTTGAGCGTCAACGGCGGAATGTACATGTAGCAAGGGCGGCGCGCACTGCGCCGAGCGGGTCGGGTTCGTCACCTCGGATGATTGTTCCGTGTGGGCGCCAACGGGCCTGCATTCGTTCGCTGGCGAAGCCGGCGGCGATGCTGATGACTGGTACGCCACAAGCGCTGGCCACGTGGCCGGCTGCGGAATCGTAGCCGACGAATAATTGCGAGCGCGCGATTTCTGCTGCGAATGGAGCGAAGGCTCCGTCATGGGTTCGCATTCCCGGTTGCAACACTCGCTCCACGCGGGCTCGTTCTTCGGGGCTTCCACCCAGGTCGACCAACACTCTGGCTCCCGTTGCCCTTAACGTTCGCATGAGTTCCAGTTCGAACGTGTCATCCAGGCGCTTCGCGAGGTTCTCGCCGACACCGAGGCTGACTGTAATGTTGAAAGCTTCGCCGGTAGCGGGCTGCGGGGCGATGTAGGGTCGGGCCTGTAGGTCGTGCGCCCAGCGCGCCGCTAGGTCCGGCAAACGGTCGAGTGAGTCGCCTCCGAAAGAGCGGCTTTCAAAGAAGCAGTAGCGATCTTCCGGGCACACCTGCAGTAGGCCAAGCTGCGTCAGCCTGGAGTCTGGATCGATCACCAGTCCATCGTCGAACCATAATGAGCCCGATGCCGCGAGACGGTCCTTGAGTGATCCGCTGCGCGCGTAAGGGGCAGGGAGGTGCCCCACGCGCGGGTCGGCGTCGAAGAGTTCGTAGTTCTTGCGCGGGCCCACGAATACGATGCTCGCGTTCGGGTATCGGCGCTTGGCCGCATCCATCAGGACGCTGGTAACGGCGACATCCGCTCCAAGGGTGATGCGCGAAAGAACGTACACGCGGTCCGCTGTTACGGGTAGCGGCGCCGATGGTGACTGGCGTAGCCGCGGGTTTAATTCAGGAGCAACCCGTTCGATCGCCGCACGGAACAGTAGTCCGTAGGCGAAGCACAGGCGCGGCTCGAACAGATCGCCCAATGGCTCGACTACGCCGGAGAGAAACGCCCGCCCTTCGTCGATTGCCAGGGCCTGATCCAGGAGAGACGTCGCGACTGGACGCCCCTCCAGGCAGCATGTCAGGATCTCAAGACAGATATTTTCCAACCAGCAGCTCCAGCTTTTTGCGTGTGGCGTCGGGTACGGTCTTGGGGTCGGTGATGATCGCGTGTTTCAAGGACGAACCACATTTGCAGGTGCGTTGTTCCGGCATGGCGGCGACGGCGGCCTGCACCAACTTGGTTGCGTTCGCGGCATTCTGCGTGAGGTTGGCGATGATGTCTTCTACTGTGACCGCGTCGTGTTCCGGATGCCAGCAGTCATAGTCTGTGACCATGGCGACCGTCGTGTAACACATCTCCGCTTCACGGGCGAGCTTTGCCTCTTGCAGATTGGTCATGCCGATCACGTCCATGCCCCAGCTGCGATAGAGGTTCGATTCGGCGAGAGTGGAAAATGCCGGGCCTTCCATGCATAGATACGTGCCGCCTAGCTTCACGCTGACGCCTGCGTCACGGCCGGCTGCGAACGCGAGGTCCGCCATCTGCGAACAGATCGGATGCGCGAAGCTCACATGCGCCACCAAGCCTTCGCCGAAGAACGTCGAGATGCGTCCACGGGTGCGGTCGAGGAACTGATACGGGATCACGAAGTCGAGCGGCTTGTGCTCTTCCTTCAGTGATCCGACCGCGCTGAGGGAAAGGATGCGTTCCACGCCCAGCGATTTCATGCCCCAGATGTTCGCCCGGAAATTCAGTTCCGACGGCGAGAAGCGATGTCCTCGCGCATGCCGCGCCAAAAACGCGACCTGCTTGCCCGCGAGCGTACCGACGACATAGGAGTCTGACGGCGCACCCCAAGGGGTATCAATCTTGCGTTCTTCCTGTACTTCAAAGCCGGGCATCGAGTACAACCCGCTGCCGCCGATAATTCCAATGGTAGGTTTCATTCTTGTATGAGTTCTAATAATACGCCGCCCGTTGAGGCGGGGTGAATAAATGAGTATAAATGGCCGCCCGCTCCTATGCGAGGTTCATTGAGAATTCGGGCGCCAGAGGTCTTCAATCGCTCGACGGCTGCGGTAAGATCGGGGACGGTCATGGCGATATGATGCAGCCCTTCGCCGCGTTTCTCAATGAACTTGGCGATGACGGAACCAGGTTCCGACGCTTCTAGCAGTTCGATGCGCGATTCCCCGAGCGGGAGCATCGCCGCGTGGACCTTCTCAGCGGCAACGGTTTCGCGTAGGGAAACTTCCAGGCCCAGTTGGTCGCGATAGAACTTGAGCGCCTCGTCAATCGAGCGGACGGCGATTCCTAGATGGTCGATCTTGCTCATAGCGTGCGGCGTGGCGCTCGGCGAATGGCCGCCAATAAATCTTCGATGCCTTTGCCTTCCGATGCGATGACTTTCACGATCTCGGGCGGCGTGTCCTCACCTAACGCCGTGGCGCTGTGAATGTTGCTGACGAGGAGGTCTGCGCCGGGCAGGTCGGCTTTGTTGATGGCGAACACTTGGGCGATCTCCATGATACCGGCTTTGATGGATTGCACATCGTCACCGGACCCAGGCACCAGGACAACCACCGTCACCTGCGCCAGACGGGCGATCTCAATTTCGGCCTGGCCCACGCCCACGGTTTCGACGATGACGACGTCGAAGCCCGCCGCGTCCATCAGTGTGACCATTGCTGCTGTAGAGCGCGCCAAGCCGCCTGGCCATCCCCGTGCGGCCATCGAGCGAATGAAAACGCCGGGGTCCGCATGATGCTGCTGCATTCGGATCCGATCGCCTAGAATGGCTCCGCCTGTGAAGGGACTGCTGGGGTCCACCGCAATGACCGCGACCCTCTTGCCCTCGGCGCATAGAGTGCGGATAAGTTGGTCGCACAGAGTGCTCTTGCCGGCGCCAGGCGGGCCAGTGATGCCGATGGTGAGAGCGCGCCCTGCGTGAGGTCCGAGTTCCGTGAGGATCAGTTCCGCATCGGGGGCAGCATTCTCGATATGGGTCGCGGCACGCGCCAGAGCACGAAGGTCGCCGCTGAGAATCTGTTCTGCGGTAGACATTAACTCTTGAGTAACTGCCGGGCGATCACAAGCCGTTGAATCTCGCTGGTGCCTTCGCCGATGGTGCAGAGCTTCGCGTCGCGATAGAACTTCTCGACGGGATAGTCTTTGATAAAGCCGTAGCCGCCGTGAATTTGCACAGCCTCGTTGGCAACGCGCACTGCCGTCTCCGAGGTATACAGCTTCGCCATCGACGATTCTTTGTTCACGCTCAGTCCGGAATCTTTCATCCACGCCGCGCGTAGCGTGAGCAGTCGCGAGGCGTCGATCTCAGTGGCCATGTCGGCGAGCTTGTGTTGAATCGCTTGGAACTCAGAGATGAAGCGCCCGAATTGTTTGCGCTGTTTGGCGTACTTGAGGGCGGCTTCGTAGGCTCCTTGCGCGATGCCGACGCCGAGCGCTGCGATCGAAATGCGACCTCCGTCGAGAATACGCAGGCTGTCGATGAAGCCCTCGCCACGGTTGCCGATCAAGTTCGATGCGGGTACGCGGCAATCAGTCAAGATAAGTTCGCCGGTGGGCGAACAGCGCATGCCCAGTTTGTTTTCTTTCTTGCCGACGCGGAACCCCGGCGTATCTTTCTCAACGGCGATGGCCGAAATTCCATGCGAAGACTTGTCGCGATCCGTCACCGCCATCACGACAAACAGGTCTGCTACATGCGCGTTGGTGGTGAACGTCTTCAGGCCGTTGATGACCCACGTGTCGCCATCAAGCACCGCTTTGGTGTGGGTCCCTCCAGCGTCGGAGCCGGACTCGGGCTCGGTCAGAGCCCATGATCCGATCCACTCGCCCGATGCGAGCTTCGGGATGTAGGCCTTCTTCTGCGCGTCGCTCCCAGCGGTATTGATGTGGCTGGTGCAAAGAGAAATGTGGGCCGCAGCGCTCAGCCCGATCGATGGGTCTACACGAGCCAACTCTTCGATGATGATCGAGTAGTCGACGTAGTTGTAGCCTGAACCGCCCAGTTCTTCTGGGAAGACGGCGCCGAGGACGCCGAGCGCTCCGAGTTTACGGAACACGTCCGTGGGAAAGGTCTGCGATTCATCCCACTCCATCACATGGGGCAGGATCTCCGTTTCCGCAAACGCGCGAACGGTCTTGCGAAGTTGGTTTTGTTCTTCCGTGAATCCGAAGTTCATGAGTGTCTACAGAATCTCTTCGCGGCGCGCGTCCCAGCGGACCGTGCGGCCTTGCCGGTAACTCTCCACAGCCATGCGGCACGCGATGGAGACGCGATAGCCCAGGTCGAAAGAGCAGTTGGGCTCCGCACCCAAGCGAATTGCATCGAGGAAATTCTGCATGTGGGCTTGCGGGGTATGGGCGCTGCGCCCGACGACCTCTTTGAGGTCGGGACGATTCATTTTCTGTGGCGTGTACTTTACTTGCGTCGCGCGGGAGATGGCTCCGTTGGTGCCCAGAACATCTTCACTCACGCCGAGTTGATTGTTGCCCAGGCCAGAGACCCAACTGATCATCATCTCTTCCGGCTGATGCAACGTGACGCTCACCGTATCGGGAACCTCGCGGCCATCTTTCCAGAGATAGATGCCGCCTTCCATCGAGGCGGAAACCGGGATTTGCAGGTTGAGGGTCTTGTACCAGAAGCTCAACTGCTGGCTCATGTGTTCAAAGACGGAACCGCCGGAGTAGTCCCAGAAGTAGCGCCAGTGGACAAAACGATTGGCGTCAAATACACGCCGCTCATCAAAGGCCGCCCACTCGATCGAACGTTCGCTAAGCTCGGGGCTGAACATCGCCGGTCGAGCCCACTGCGGCTTGCCGTTCGGTGTGTTGCGATGCATTTGCATGCTGATCGCGGTGATTTGTCCCAGCCGTTGGGGATCGCTGAGGAATTGTTCCACGTCCGAGACGTGCCCGGTGGAGCAGGCCTGATGGCCGATTTGGACCACCTTGGTCGACGCCCGGTAGGCGGACCGCATCTGTTTCGCCTCCGCGACCGTGAAGGCCGCGGCCTTTTCGAGGTAGACGTGTTTGCCCGCACCCAGTGCGTCCTGGAATTGCGTGGCGTGAAGGTGTTGCGGAGTGGCGATTGCTACTGCGTCGATGTCTTTCACGTCCAGCAGCGCGCGATAATCCTGAAACGCCAGCGATCCCGGTACGGACGCCGCGGCGCGATCCAGATGTTTGGAATAGATATCGGCGAAGGCGACAATCTCAGCGCCGGAGCACACGCGCAAGTGATTCACGAGTTCCATCCCGCGATCGCCCGCGCCGATGATGCCGATGCGTACGCGTTCGTTTGCGCCGAGTACGCGGCTAGGTCCGGCCGCGAGCGTACCCGCCAAGCCATAGGCCACCTTGCCGACGAAATTGCGCCGGGAATCCATGAAATTCCAGTGTAACAGCCAGCGCGGCGAGGCGCGCCGTTACTCCAGAGTCTTGCGAAATCTGGCGATGCTGATCGACAGGATCGTGATGCCGAAGAACGCGAGTGCGACCAGGTTGGGCCACAGAATGTCGAGGCCTGACCCTTTCAAGAAAATGCCCCGCACGATTTCCAGAAAATAGCGCATCGGATTCAGATACGTGAACCATTGCACAGCCTGCGGCATGCTACGGATCGGGAACGAGAAACCGCTGAGCATCATGAACGGTTGAAACAGCAGGAAGGTCGCCATGTTGGCTTGCTGCTGTGTCTTCGAAATGGTCGAGATGAAAAGGCCAGCGCCCAGGTTGGTCAGGATGAACAGGAAGGAGGAGAAACACAGTAACCAGAAGTTGCCGGCGAACGGGACTCGAAAAATAATCAACGACGCTGCCAGTACGAGTAAGAGATCCCAGAAACCGATGGCTACGAACGGCAGTGTTTTCCCCAGGATCAGTTCCACAGGACGAATCGGTGTCACCATCAGTTGCTCCATGGTGCCGATCTCTTTTTCACGCACCAGCGCCATAGTTGTGAGCGAGAGGGTGACCAGCATAAGAATGTTGACGATCACGCCGGGCACGAAGTAGTTGCGGCTCTTGAGCTCGGGGTTGAACCACACGCGGGGTTCGGCCACGATCCGAGGAATAGCGGCTGAGAGAGGAGCGCCGGCCGCGACCATCTTGGTCCGCTGACGCTTGTTCATGACCTCAGTGGTGTACCGCCCAATCGCCTGCGCTGAGTACGCCGAGACAAGTTGCGCGCTATTGGAATCGGTGCCGTCGAGTAAGATCTGGACTCCTGAGGAGCGCCCATGCTCCAGGTCTTGCGCGAATCCGGGCAATACACGGACAACGCCATCGACCGTGCTGCGGTCGAGTAGGTCCTGCATCTCGGTTGGACTCGATGGCGTGGCCAGGATTTCAAACAAACCGGAGCCTTCAAACTGAGAGAGCAATTCGCGGCTCTGCGGTGTTTTGTCTTCGTCCATCCATGCAATCTGAGCGTGATTCACGTCCAGGTTCACCGCGTAGCCGAACACCAGCAACTGGATCAGCGGTGGCAGCACGAGCATCGCGCGCATCTGCGGATTGCGGAGAACCTGACGGAACTCCTTGCGGATAATGCAGATTAAACGTTGTCTCATGGTTAGGCGACCTTCTGCCGCAGCTTGCGCGTCGCGAGGTAGAACATGCCGGCGCCATATACGATCAGCAGCAACAAATCGAACCACAGCAATCGCAGGCCGATGCCCTTGAGGAAGATGCCCTTGGCGATATTGATGAAGTACCGGGCGGGAACGAAAAGCGCGATGCCTTGGATGATCGTGGGCATGTTCTGAATCGAATAGACGAAGCCGGAAAGTAGAAACGCGGGCAGGAACGAGGTAAAGGTTCCCATCTGATAGGCGGTCAACTGACTACGATGGCTGGCGGAGATGAAGATGCCCCAAGCCATGCCGCCGAACAGGAAGACGCAGGATGAGAACAGGAGCAGCGGCAGGCTGCCCTTCAGCGGCACGTCGAAGACATTGATGCCGACGTAAAGAGCGATCAACATGTCGACCAAGCCCAGCAGGAAGTACGCCGCGAGCTTGCCCATGGCGAGTTCCGCGGGCCGGATGGGCGTCGAGAGCAGTTGTTCCATCGTTCCGTTCTCCCACTCACGCGCGATGCAGAGTGAGGTGAGCAGCGCCGCGATGATCATGGTGATGACGCCGATCAAGCCGGGGACGATGAAGTTTCGCGACACAAGATCGGTGTTGTACCAGACGCGGGTCTGCACGTCGATGGGCGGTCTCATGACGCTTCCCGTTCGGATCGCTTGCGCATTGTTGCGCGTGATCGCAGCGTAGTTCTGGATCAAACCCTGCGCATACCCGAGGGCAATGGAAGCCGTATTCGAATCCGATCCATCCAGCAAGATCTGGACCTTCGCCTCTTTGCCCTGCGCCAGGTTCGAGGCGTAGTTCACCGGGATGACGATGCCGACTAAGGCACGGCGTTGATCGATAGCGCGTTCGATGACGGAGTAGCTGTCCGTTTCGTCAATGATCGAAAAATAATGAGAGCCGCTAAACTCGCGGACCAACGCCTGGCTTTCCGCCGATTGATCGGAATCGTAGACGATGGTCAGCACGCGATCTACATCCAAGCTCAAGGCGTAGCCGAACAGCAGCAGGACCAACAGGGGCTGCATGATGGCGGCCATCAAGCTGCGCGTATCGCGCACGATGTGCAGGATTTCTTTGTGAGCGATGGCGTAGGTGCGGCGGAAATTCATGATGCGATCTTCTTGTTTTGAAATTCCAGCAGTGTCACGAAGACGTCTTCCATGGACGGGGGGATCGGCTCAAGTACCTTGATCTGTATACCCTCAGCCTCCAACACTTGCCGTATGTCGCTGGCGCCTTTCGCCTGATCGTCGACCTTTACGTGCAGCCCCGCTCCGAATACGGCGACGTCCTCGATGCCAGTACGACCTTTAAGCAGCGTCATGCTGCCGAACAAATCCGATGTTTCCAGGTTGAGCAGGTGGCCCTCGCCTAGCGACGCTTTCAGTTCCGCCGGAGATCCCAGCGCGATCACTTTGCCGCCGCCCATGAGTGCGATGCGGTTGCAGTATTCCGCTTCGTCCATGTAGTGCGTCGTGACGAACACGGTATGGCCGTCTTCGGAAAGCTGATAGATCAGGTCCCAAAAATCGCGCCGAGCCATGGGGTCGACGCCGCTGGTGGGTTCGTCCAGGAAGAGAACCGGGGGCTCGTGGAGAATCGCACAACCGAGAGCGAGCCGCTGCTTCCAGCCGCCTGAGAGCAGGCCCGTCATCATCTTTCGCTTCTCGGTAAGACCGGCCATCTTCAGAACATGCTCGCGACGTTGCTCGAACTTTTCTGGTGCGACGCCGTAGATGCCGCCAAAGAACTCGATATTTTCGTCGACGCTCAGATCATCGTAGAGCGAGAACTTCTGCGACATGTAGCCGATGTTCTTGCGGATCTCCTCCGATTGCGTTGCTACATCGAAGCCCGCCACGGTCGCACTGCCCGAAGTCGGCGCCAAGAGTCCGCACAGAATCCGGATCGTCGTCGATTTACCCGCGCCGTTTGGTCCCAGGAAGCCGAAGATTTCACCCGGCGCAACGTCGATGGACACATTGTCCACCGCGACGAAATCGCCGAATCGCTTCGTCAACGAGTCGATGCGGACTGCTGGACCGCTCTTAGGCTGCACGACCCAACTCCTCCCGCCGGACCAACGCTACGAAGACGTCTTCGAGCGATGGCGAAATGGGGCGATAGTCAAAGGTGAACTGCTGCGCCAATTTCGCAACGGAGGCTTTGCCTTCGTCGAGGAATAGATGTAAGTCTGCACCCGAAGGCTGAACTGCGACGACTCCAGGCTGGCCCGTGAGTTCCGCCCGCGTCTTGCGCAAGTTTGTGGAGGTCACGCTGTAACAGGACTCGGTTAATTCGTTGCGCAGTGCGGACGGCGTATCGCAGCGGATCATCTTTCCCAGATGCATGAGGCCGACACGATTGGCGCGTTCGGCTTCGTCCAGGTATGCAGTGGCCACCATAACGGTGAGGCCTTCACGCACCAATTCGTATAGAATCGCCCAGAAATCCCGGCGCGATACGGGATCGACGCCGTTGGTCGGTTCGTCCAGGAACAAAACCCGCGGCTTGTGGAGCAGGGTACACATCAGCGCCAGCTTCTGCTTCATGCCGCCGGATAACTTGCCGGCCTGCCGTGCGCGGAACGGCTCCATGCGCGTCATCTGCAGCAGCCGATTCGAAAGTTCCTCGCGTTCCTTGCCCACGATGCCGAACAGGTCGCCGTAGAAATTCATATTCTCGTCGACGGTCAAGTCCGTATAGAGGCCGAACTTTTGGGCCATGTATCCGATGTGATCTTTTACTTCGTCCGGGGATTTCGCAACGTCGAGCCCCGTAACAACAGCGCGGCCTTCGGTGGGATCCATCAATCCGCACAGCAGCCGCATCGTCGTTGTTTTGCCCGCGCCATCCGGACCCACCAACGCGAAAATCTCACCTTGGGCGATTTTAAGATTCAGGCCGCTTACAGCCGTCAGGTCGCCAAACTTACGGGTGAGATTCTCCGCGATGACAATGCTCACAGTACGATCTCCGCGTCCACCGGCATGTTGTTTTTCAATTCATGCGCGGTGTTGTCCACTTCGATCTTCACGCGGTAGACCAGCTTCACGCGTTCTTCCTTGGTCTGGATCTGTTTCGGCGTGAACTCGGCTTCGGAGGAGATAAAGGAAATGCGGCCCGGGTATTTCTTTCCGGGGAAAGAATCGGTGCTCAAAGAAACGGTGCCGCCCAGATGGACGCGGCCCAGATCCGTCTCGTTGACGTAGGCGCGTAGCCACGGATGATCCAGATCTCCGATGCTGATGATGGTGGTGCCGGCGGCAACTACTTCTCCGGATTCAGCGGCCTTCAGCAGGATTACGCCGTCGATGGGCGCGACCAGCGTGGTATCCGCCAACTGCGCGTCCGTCATGCCCACCAGAGCCTTGTTGCGGTCGATTTCCGCACGCCGTCCGGTCAGTTCCTGCTCCTTGCGCTTGATCTCGATCCGATTCGCCTCCGCAGTGGCGATTGCCGCCTGCGCCCGAGCGACAGCCGCTCGCGCCGCCGTGATCTCTTCTTTACGCGGACCTTCTTGCACCAGCGCTAGACGCTGCTCGGATTGGCGGAGCAAGGCATTGGTGCTATCGACCTTGGTCTTCGCTTGATCGCGTTGCGAGGTCGAGATGTCTTCGCGGCTGTAGAGCGTCTGCGCGCGTTCCCACTCTGCTTTGGCGATATCGTTCCAGGCGTGGGCGTCGGTAACGGCGGCCTGCGCCTGCGCGATTTCCTGCGAGCGGCTTCCCGCTAGCAAGTCGTCCAGCCGAGCCTGCGCTTGGGCCAGTTCCGCCCGTCGCAGTGCTACGTCGCTTTCAATGGTCGCCTTCTGATACTCGATGGACGTTTGGAGCTGTTGATACTGGGACTGAGCGCCGCTGACAGAAGCCGCGTCTCGCGCCCGCTGCTGTTCCAGTTGCGAGGCCTCCAGCTTGGCGATCACTTGGCCCTTCTTGACCCACTCGCCTTCGCGCACCGTGAGCTCGGTCACCCGTCCGGCTGTCTTAAAGGACAAGTCGACCTGCGTCAGTTCCAGGTTTCCTGAGATCTGCAGCCGATTGCCGTTCGCGGCCACCTGCTGCTGGTTCCAATACCAATATCCACCGCCAGCGACGGCCAATAACAATAGAATCGGAAGACGTTTCTTCATGGTTTTACGAACTCCTGAATGTGTCCTGTCGCCACGGCCAAGTCGAGCCGGGCAACGTTGTAACTGTAAAGCGCAAGAATCTGGTTGTCGCGAGCGCGATCCAACCGAGCCTGCGCGTTGGTGATTTCGAGCGGGATGCCGACGCCGGCTTGGTAGCGTCTCTGCGCCTGTTCTACTTCGTTCTGCGCCAGAGCCAAGCCCTCCCGTGCGGTGGTTACCTGTGATTCGGCTGAGCGGATGCTGTCCATCGCCAGCCGGACTTCCAGCTCCACCTGCTGTTCCAGATCGCGGGTCCGAAGCTGTTCGGCCCGTAGTTGGGTATTACTCTCCAGCCGCCGAGCGCTGCGCCGGCCGCCGTCGAACAAAGGAATGGAGACCGAAACTCCAACGGTGCGTGTGCGCGCCAGTCCGATGGCAGGCTGCCCAATGCCGCCGTAATCCCCGAACGTGGAAACGGTGGGCAAACGTTCCGCCTCAACCGCGGAAGTGTTCATGCGAGCGACTGTTTCCCGCTGTTTCTGGGCCCGTAATTCCAACCTGGATTCGTGAGCGCGCGTGAGTGCCGCCTCTGCGCTGCCCAGATCCGCGGGGGAGTAACTCAGCTTATCGACCAACTGGACCGGCATGGAAAGATCCAATCCCATCGCCCGCAGCAACTGCAGCCCCGCGCGATTGCGTTCGTTCCGCACAACGATTAAGCGGCCATCGTCGTTCGCCAATTGGACCTGCGCTCGGGTGACCTCGATGCCAGTCCCCGTACCCGCGTCCTTTTGCGATTTCGCCAAATCCACCAGCGCCCGGGACAAATCCACATTGGCCTGCGCGGCTTCGAGTGCCGCATCCGCGCGCAACGTTGCCAGATAGGCCCGCGCAACTTGGTCGGTGACCTGAGTCTTGGTGACTTCGAGGTCCGCCTTGCTGGTATCGACTCCAGCCTGCACTGCACGGTAGCGGCGTAGGTTGGCGAAATCGAGCACCGTCCATCGCGCCGTGGGGCGGATGTCCACTACCGAGAACGGGCCCACCACGTTGGGAAGTGTGAATCCCGGCACGCTGATGTTGAAGCCGAAGGTTCGCAGATTCACCGTCTGATTGCGCGCCTGGAAGGTGCCGTCCACCGTGGGTAGCAAGGTCGACTTGGCCTGCAGGACCTGGTTCTCCGCACGGACGATGGATTGCTCCGCCAGCGCGATCTTGAGGCTGCCCTCCGGACTGGTGGCGATATCCACGGCTCGGGCCAAGCTCAGTTGCAGCGTCGTTTGCGCGAACGCTGCCGCTGAAAACACAAAACTGAGGAACACGTTTCGCATAGGGGTTAAGTTGTATTGGATGCCGGGGTATGGAACCCGGCGGCAAGAAATTGTACGGTGCGCCGCAATAACGCCTCGCGGTCGTCAATGCTGCAAAGGCCATTGGTGATGCGGGGAATGAGGTGGCCCCACAAAAGGGTGTGCGTCATCACGCCCACCGAAAACTGCATCCGCCAGAAAATATCGACCATCGGCAAACCGGGCAAGGCCTCGCTGAGGGCTGTGGAAAAACGGAGCGCAACGGGTGCCAGATGGACGTTGAATAGGCGGTCGACAAACATGTCCGGGTTCGACATGACGCGGCCCATGAGCGGAATCAGGGACTGAATCCGAATCTCAAAAATCGGCCGCAGGAAGGCGTCGAGGATCTTTTCCACGGTAGGATTCGGGCCTGCCGCATCCAGCATTTCGAGCCGACGAGCGTTCACCGGCTCAATTCTGCGCGCGATCACGGCGTCGATCAGGGCGTCCTTGGAGTGAAAATGATAGTTGACGGCCGCAAGATTCACGGCGGCGTCGGTTGTGATGTCACGTAAAGAAACAGACTCGAAGCCATTCATTCCGAACAGTTTCTCTGCCGTGTCCAGGATTCGACCTTTGGTGCCTGTACGTTCACTCATACGAACGTTTTAATCATACAATTGAATGTATCCTCCGTCAAGAGAACTGTTTGGCATGAAACTTCCACCGCGCCCTGTACGTCGGATCTCCATGGTCTTTTTGCGTCTCGCAGCCGCCGGGCTGATGGTGGCATCCGCGTGGGCGCAGGAGCCGCCCGCCCCCACCTTCCGGGCGAGCACCCGGCTGGTCCAGGTGGACGTCGTAGTGAAGTCCAAGGACGCCCCTGTGGGCGGCCTCACCAAGGACGACTTCCAGGTCTCCGACAACGGTAAGCTGCAGCAGATCGCTGTCTTCAGCGTGCGCGAGGTCAACGTAACGCCGCCGGTCGCCGTGCCACTGCCTGCGGGCGTGGTGACGAACCGTCCCCAGTATCGTGGCGTGGAGCCAGTGTCCGCCACCGTGGTTCTTATCGACGCCCAGAACACACAGCCCGAAGACCAAGGTTACGCACGCTTGCAAGCTCTGAAGTATTTGGACCGGGCCTCCCGGCGGGAACTGGTCGCGGTGTACGCGCTGGACACGACGCTCAAGGTCCTGCAAGGGTTCACCGAAGACCGCGCGGCTCTGCGGGCGTCGATCGACAAGTACAAGATGACGCAGTCGCTGAACATGCAGGACGGTACCCCTGGATCACCGGGTCTGCTGACTGGCCTCACTGGCAACGGGGCAAACGCGATGCGAGCGATGAACTTCCAGCGGCAGGCCGACATCACTTCCGCCGCCTTTGAATCCATCGCCCGACACCTGTCAGGACTACCGGGCCGCAAGAAGTTCATCTGGATCACCGCTGCCCCACCGCTCACCTTCACGCAGGAGAACGAGCGCAACGGTGCCACCATGAGAGAATTTACCAACCTGAGTCCGCAACTCTTTGCACCCCTGCGACTGATGAACGATGCCAATGTCGCCATCTATCCGCTCGACCCGCGCGGTGTCTTGCCGTACCATACTCCGGGGCTGAACGACCCTGGCCTACCCACGATGATCCAACTTGCCGAGATGACGGGGGGCAAGGCGTTCTATAACGACAACGACTTGGCTTCGGAGATCGAGGCCGCCATCGCCGACACCGACCTCACCTACACGCTCGGCTTTTACCCAACCGAGGAAGGAGTTGACGGTAGTCTTCATTCCATCTCGGTAAAAGTGAATCGCAGCGGAGCGGACGCACGCTATCGCAGGTCTTATACAGCCGAGACGGTCACCAAGCCGCTCACAGAGAAGTTTCGTAAAGCGACGCTAAGTGCTTGGGTGAACCAGCCGCTGGATTCGACCGAGATCCCCCTTCAAGCCGCCGCCGTGCCGACGATCAACAAGCCCGGATATTACGACGTCGAAGTAGGCATCGATCCGTCGTCGCTGAAGCTCGAACAAAAGGACGGTAGCTTTGTCGGCAGCTTTGAAGTTGCCATCGTGCCTGACGTTGAGAATAGCCCCAAAGGCCTGCACCAGACGATCAAAGTGAATCTTACGCAGGAGCGTTTACTCAAGGCGCTCCAAACCGGCATCGTGGTGATCAATCAGATTCGCGTCATCAACAACAAAGGCAAGCTGCTCGCCAATCAACTGCACTTGGTGGTGATGGATCAGGCGACAGGCAAGACCGGCTCCGTGCGGATTCCGCTCTGTGGGGCAGGCTCCCAGCCTGCAAACCGGTTCATAACCGGCTCCTGCTGAATTGCAAACGCCCAGCGACGGCTACGAGCCGCCGAGCAGCTTACGAAGCTGCCCCACTGATGCGTTGCAACTTCTTGAGCAAGCTTTCGAGCTTGTCGAGCCGAAGGGCGTTCGTGCCGTCGGACAGCGCGCGTTCGGGCGCTTCGTGGACTTCGAGGAACACCGCATCGACGCCGACCGCGACAGCGGCGCTCGCGAGTGGTTCTATGAATTCAGGTTGACCTCCGGAGGCCGTGCCTGCTGCACCGGGGAGCTGAACGCTATGCGTCGCGTCAAAGATCACGGGGTAGCCGAAGCCCCGCATGATGGCCAGGCCGCGCATATCCACCACCAGGTTGTTGTAGCCGAAGGACGAGCCGCGCTCGGTCAGGATGATGTTGTTGTTCCCAGTGGAAGCCACTTTTTCAGCGGCCAAGCGGATGTCGTGCGGGGAAACGAACTGCCCCTTCTTCACGTTCACCACGCGACCGGTGCGGCCTGCGGCCGTGAGGATATCGGTCTGGCGGCACAGGAACGCCGGAATTTGCAGGATGTCGACGGCCGCGGCAACCGGCTCCGCTTGCGCAGGTTCGTGGATATCAGTGAGCACAGGAATCCCACGATCGCGAACCGTCTTCAAGATGCGCAGACCTTCGGTGAGGCCAGGGCCTCGATACGACGAGACGCTGGAGCGATTCGCTTTATCGAAGGACGCCTTGAACACGTATGGCATGTTCAAGCGAGCCGCGATTTCGGCGATGGCGTTGGATAGGAACTCGACGTGTTGCTCGCTCTCAATCACGCAAGGTCCGGCGATCAGCGCTAGCGGTGCGTCGCCGCCGATGGATACTTTGTCGGTGATCTTTACGGTCCGAACGTTGCTCATTGCACAATCATGGCCTGGGCTGCGGCCTTCGCTCGGGTATCGGAGTCACTCTCCGTGCGTTCGGCCTGGTGGGCAAGACGATATTCCAGCGCCGCGCCGACGAAGGAACGGAACAAGGGATGCGGCTCCAAAGGCTTCGACTTGAATTCGGGGTGGAACTGGCAACCCAGGAACCACGGGTGATCCGCGAGTTCGCAGATTTCAACGTACACGCCGTCCGGAGTCTCCCCGGTCAGTTTCAAGCCGTGGCTCTTTAGAGTGGCTTCGTATTCGCGATTAAACTCGTAGCGATGGCGGTGGCGTTCCTGAATTTCCTTCTTGCCGTACGCCGCGCGAGCGAAGCTGCCCTCGGCCAGTTGGCATTCGTATGCGCCCAGGCGCATGGTGCCCCCGAGTTCGTCGACGCCCTTCAATTCGCGCAGCTTGTAGATGACGCGATCTGCCGTTGCAGGGTCAAACTCGGTGGAGTTTGCATTTTCGAGCCCGCACACGTTGCGCGCGAACTCGATCACCAGCGTTTGCATGCCAAGGCAGATGCCGAAGTAGGGGACCTTCTCCTCGCGGGCATAACGGATTGCCTGCAGCATACCTTCGACGCCGCGCCGTCCGAAGCCGCCCGGCACTAGGATTCCGTCGAACTTCTTCAGCTCGGCCTGCGCGTCAGGCCACTTCAGTCGCTCTGCTTCGATCCAGGAAATGTTGACCTTAACGTTGTGCGCCAAGCCGCCATGTAGCAGGGATTCTTTCAGACTCTTGTAAGAGTCTTCGTATTCCACGTACTTGCCCACCAGCCCGATCGAGATCTCATGCGTGGGATGCTTCAGGCGCTGAACCATGTCGCTCCATGCCGTCATGTCGGAATGCGGAGCGTCAATTTGGAGATGGCGCAGGACAATCGCGTCGACATTCTGTTCGGCGAACGTCAGTGGCACTTCATACACGCTGGCCACGTCGGACGCGGTGATGACCCCTTCTACATTCACGTCGCAGAAGAGGGCGATCTTTTCCTTCATGTCCTGCGGGATGGGACGATCCGTCCGGCACAACAAGATGTCCGGCTGAATACCGATGGCCCGCAGTTCTTTTACGCTATGCTGCGTCGGCTTGGTCTTCAATTCGTGCGCGGCGGCGATCCAGGGGACCAGCGTGACATGCACAAAACAGGTATTCTCGCGACCAAGTTCGTGACGCAGTTGCCGGATGGCTTCGAGGAAGGGAAGCGACTCAATGTCACCCACCGTGCCGCCGATCTCTACGATCACAACGTCGATGGGAGTTTGATCTCCAGAGATCGCCACGCGGCGGGCTGCGGCTTTGATTTCGTTGGTGACGTGCGGAATCACCTGCACTGTCTTGCCCAGATAGTCGCCGCGCCGCTCGCGGGAAATAATTTGTTCGTAGATGCGACCGCTTGTCAGGTTGTTGGTCTGCGACAGGGGAGCGTGCGTGAAGCGTTCGTAGTGGCCCAGGTCGAGATCGGTCTCCGCGCCGTCGTCGGTGACGAAGACTTCGCCGTGTTGGAACGGGCTCATGGTGCCGGGGTCGACGTTGAGATACGGGTCGAACTTCTGTAGTGTCACCTTGAGGCCGCGGCTTTCCAGCAGGCAGCCGATACTGGCCGCCGCGATGCCCTTGCCCAAGGACGAAACCACTCCACCGGTTACGAAAATATACTTGGCCATGTTTAGTGCTTCATTCCTTTGTGAGAACCGACTTCTCAAATAGTTCCGTGACGTGCTGCCAGTCTTCGGGCGTATCGACGCCCAGCGAATCGTAATCGGTTTCGACTACGCGAATCTTAATCCCGTTTTCGAGCGCGCGCAATTGCTCCAGCCGCTCGGCTTGTTCCAACGGACCGATGGGAAGGTCAGGATACGCAAGCAAAAAGTCCCGTTGATAAATGTACAACCCAATGTGTTTGAAGTACGGCGTCTCGTCCCCCGCTTGCCGCACATAAGGGATGGGCGAGCGGGAAAAGTAGATCGCATTCCCATGATGATCCGTGACCACTTTGACCACGTTGGGATCGTGGACCACTTCAGGCCGCGTGATGCGCGTCTTCAGCGTACCCATGGGAGCCAGGTGGGCTTCCTCTTGGTCCAGCATGCCCAGGATTGCCGCATCGATCGCAGAGGGATCCAGCATGGGTTCATCGCCCTGCACGTTCACCACCCAGTGGGCATCGGACGAGGAGGCGACTTCCGCCACGCGATCGGTGCCGGAAACGTGATCGTCGCGGGTCATGACAACGCGTGCTCCGAACTTATAGGCGGCGTCGCGAATTCGTTCGTCATCGGTAGCGATGACGACGCTTGTCAGGTAACGCGCCTGCGACGCCCGTTCCCACACATGCTCCAACATAGTCTTACCACCAATAGAGACAAGTGCTTTGCCGGGAAATCGCGAGGAGGCGTACCGGGCTGGGATCACGCCGAGTATGCGGTGCGGCACACTCGAAGGTATCATACCCGGACTGTTCCAGCCAAGCGCGCCAGCTACAAAAAAGTGGAAGGCGAATATGAGGATTGGAACAGGTTGTTATACTGAAGCCAGGGTGCCGGGACCCTCATACATGATGCGATTTGCCGCGGTGGTCGCCTTGACGCTGTTCGCACTCTCTTCGCCGGTTGGGGCGCAGGGACAGAAACCAAGTGTGCCTGCGACTGGCACGACAATCGTTCCGCGCGTGCGGCCGCCTGCCGCAGACGACGCGGAGTCCATTCTGGATCGCCGGGCTGATCTCCGTATCGACACTACTGAAGTCCGCATTCCTGTATCCGTGACGCATCAGCAATCCGGGAAAGTGGTGACTGGCCTCGAAGTCATCAATTTCGAACTCTTTGAAGACAAGGTCAAGCAGGAGATCCTGTCGTTTACGGCGGAAGACGCTCCGGTGTCTGTGGGCGTAGTATTCGACGCCAGCGGCAGCATGGGGACCAAGCTTTCCAAGTCTCGCCAGGCCGTATCGCAGTTCGTTCGCACCGCAAATCCGGAAGACGAGTTCTTCCTGGTGCAGTTCAACGATCGACCGGCGTTGACCGTGCCATTTACCGCAGAGACGGAGGAAATCCTCAATCGTCTCGCGTTTGTGCAGTCGAAGGGAGCGACGGCCCTGCTCGACGGCGTTTACATGGCCATGAACGAAATGAAAAAAGCGCGTAACGCACGCAAGGCCATCCTGATCATCTCTGATGGAGGGGATAACTCCAGCCGATACACCGAATCAGAAGTCAAGAATGCGGTGCGCGAGGCAGACGTCCAGATCTACGCGATCGGCATTTTTGAGCCAAATGGGATGGGCAACACGCAGGAAGAACGAATGGGCCCTGGTTTGCTCGGAGAATTGACAGAGCAGACGGGCGGTCGGCATTTCGCGATTCAGAATTTGGGCGAATTGCCGGACGTGGCGGAAAAGATTGGACTCGAATTGCGTAACGAATATGTGCTCGGGTATCGTCCAAAGAATGAGTCCCGAGATGGAAAATATCGCAAGGTGGAAGTGAAATTGGTAAAGGTTGAAAAATTGCCGCGTTTGAAGAGCCGTGCCCGGGGTGGATACTATGCGCCAGCTCAGTAAGTGGATGCTGCTCGCCAGCGTGACGCTGGGAAGCGCGGTTGCGCAGATTCTTCCGCCGCCCCCGCCTGAGCCGGAACCCGCAGACGCCGCTGCTACCTTTACGGCGGACACCAAGGAAGTGACGCTCTACGTCAGCGTCCTGGATCGCGACGGGAAGATGATCCCGGATATTTCGCGCTCGAACTTCAAGGTGACCGAGAACGCCATTGAGCAGGAACTGAAACTCTTCCGGCGGGAAGACGTGCCCGTTTCGATGTGTTTGGTGATCGATAGCAGCGGCAGCATGAAGGACAAATACACGCGCGTGATTGCCGCCGTTGTTGCGTTGATCCGG
Organism: Bordetella parapertussis; assembly: GCA_943328975.2. Lineage (GTDB taxonomy): Bacteria > Acidobacteriota > Terriglobia > Bryobacterales > Bryobacteraceae > Palsa-187. The sequence continues at coordinate 52,756 of CALQCC020000018.1, forward strand.
GCGTCGAACAAAGACGATGAGATTTGCGTCGTCAACTTCAATGACCTCTATTACAAAGACCAGGCATTTACGAACGACGTAGCAAAGCTGGAAGAAGTATTGCAGCGCATTGACAACCACGGCGGTACCGCCATGCGCGATGCGTTGAGCGCCACCGTCGATTACGTAAAGGCCGAAGGCAAGCGGGACAAAAAGGTCATCGTCCTGGTGAGCGACGGGAACGATAATTCCAGTTCTAAGACAACGCTGGAGGATCTCTTAAAGACCGTCCGTGACGCCGAGGTTCTCGTTTACTCCATCGGACTGCTGAGTGAAGAGGAACGCGGCGAGGCTCGCAAGGCCAAGCGCGCGCTGGATAATCTGGCGGAAGTCTCGGGAGGCTTCGCTTACTATCCCAAGGATCTCGCCGAGGTGGAGACGATCACGCCACAGATCGCGCACGAGATTCGCAACCAATACATTCTCGCGTACACGCCGAGCGGACCGTTGGATGGGTCGTACCGGCGTCTTAAAGTGGAAGTGAAGGGTGTCCGGAGTGCCACGGTGCGACATCGTGCCGGGTATTACGCGAAGGAGGCGGCACAGGCCGCTCCCAAGCCTGCTGCTGCGGCGCCCAAGACTCCCGTTGCCGCCCCCGCGAAGCCTGCCAATACCAAACAATGATCGGCTTCCTGTGGCGTTCCGTGGCCGGGCACCGCTTGCAGCCCTGGCGCAGTCCATACCTTCGCTGGCGCATCGAAACCTACTGGGGGTTGCACGCCGATGAAATTACGCCGGCGCAATTCCGTCAGTTTGTCTGGGAACATCGAACGGAATTGATCCGTTTCCTCAAATGGGCGCACCGTATGGAGCAGGCTCATTCGTGACGCCCTTGCTGGGGCTCCACCACGTCACCGCGTTGGCGGGCGACGGGCAAACTAATATCGACTACTACACGCGGGCGGTCGGCCTGCGCTTAGTCAAGCGCACGGTGAACTACGACGATCCGGCCTCGCATCACTTCTACTACGCGGACGCCGCGGGAACGCCGGGGAGCGTTCTGACCTTCTTCCCCTGGGGTCATGTGCGCGTGCCGCGCAAGGGCTCGGGACAAGCGGTCGCGGTGGCGTTCACGGCGTCGACCGTGGATGCAAGGCTCACCCGCTTCGGTCGGCCAATTCAAACAGTGATCGATCCAGATGGAATGACGCTGGAGTTCGTCGCGGACGTCATCCCACAACGCCTCCATTCGGTGACCGTATGTGTCTCGGAACTTGAAAGCGCCGAGCGTTTCTTTGCAGAGACGCTCAGTCTGCCGCGCGTAGGACAGGAAGACAACCGGATCCGGTTCGCCATCGGCGAGACGCAGTTCGTCGACCTCCTTCACGAACCGGCCGCTGTGCCTGGCAAGATGGGAGCGGGCAGCATCCACCACGTTGCCTTACGCGCCGGGGCTGAGGCCGAGCTCTCCGCATGGCGCGAACACTTGATGGCCGCTGGGCTTCGCGTGAGCCCCGTCAAAGATCGCACCTACTTTCATTCGATCTACTTCCGATGCGCCGGGAATGCCCTCTTTGAGATCGCGACTGATGGTCCAGGTTTCACCATTGACGAAGCGCCCTCCGAACTTGGCCGACGGCTTTGCTTGCCTCCGTGGCTGGAACAGCATCGAGCTGAAATTGAAGGGCGACTCTCACCGGTCCACACCGGCGTCTAGTTTCTTAGTGCGATAATCATAAACCTCATCAGAGGGGGCGTATTTGACCAGTCGCGTAATCCTGATTGCTTTGCTCGCCCGCGTGTTGACCGCACAGGATGCGGTTCGCTACGAGCTGAGCTTCCCCAACGCCGCCCATCACGAGGCGGAGGTCCGCGCCACCTTCACTGCGCTGCCATTGGGGACGCTCGAAGTGGTGATGAGTCGATCCTCACCTGGGCGTTACTCGCTGCACGAGTTCGCTCGCAACATGTACAACGTTCGGGCCAAGGACGCGGCAGGCCGCGCTCTCGCGATTGCGCGATCCACGCCCTATCAGTGGAACGTTTCCGGCCACAACGGTACGGTCATCTTCGAATACACGCTCTTCGGCGACGTGGTCAACGGAACCTACAACGCGATCGACTTGACCCATGCCCACCTCAACGCTCCAGCCACCTTTGTGTGGGCGAGAGGCCTGGAACAGCGGCCTGTTCAGGTGAAACTCGAAGCGCCCCAAGGCGTCGAATGGACGGTGGCCACCCAGCTCGCCGCTTCGGGCGATTGGTGGACAGCCCCCTCCCGAGACCTCTTGATCGACAGCCCCATCGAGTTCGGCCCGCACAAGCTCCGCGAGTGGCGTGTCGGCGATGCGCAATTCCGAATGGTGCTGCATTCGACGGCGGACGAGGCGACGGTTTCCGAGTACGCTCGCCTGTGCGAGGCTGTGACAGTCGAAGCGCAAGGCGTGTTCGGAACCTTCCCGCGCTATGACTCGGGTCGCTACACAATGCTGCTGGATTATCTGCCGTACGCATCCAGAGACGCGATGGAGCATCGAAACTCCACCTTCATCAGCCACGCTCCACCTCCCGGGAAAAGCAGCGCGGACTTGATCGAATCGGTGGCGCATGAGTTTTTCCATTCCTGGAACGTCGAGCGAATCCGTCCGCGTTCGCTGGAACCATTCGATCTGGAGCGCCCCAACATGTCCGGTGAACTGTGGTTCGCCGAAGGCGTCACGAACTACTACGGACCGCTGGTGCTCACTCGCGCAGGCATCATGGACTTGGACCGCTTTGCCGCAGACCTGGGCATCGCCCTGAACGCGCTGCTAACCTCGCCGGGCAGGGAACTGTTTGACGCAGTCGGGATGAGCCAACTTGCGCCGTTCTACGACCGCGCCGCCGGTGGCGAACCCAGCAACGAAGAGAACGCCTTCCTCTCCTATTATTACTACGGGCAGGCCCTGGGCGCGGGTATCGATCTCGATATTCGCACCCGCTTTCCCGGCAAGAGTCTGGATGACTGGATGCGAGCCATGTGGCGCTCACATCCCGACGTAGACAAGCCCTACACGCAGGACGATCTGCAACGGGCGCTCGCGGAGGCGACGGAAAGCGAAACATTTGCCCACGAAATGTTTTCCCGCTACGTGAACGGGCACGAAGCGATGGACTACAAGACGCTGCTGGCGCGCGCGGGTTTGTTGCTGCGCAAAGTAACGCCCGGCGAAGTGTGGTTCGGCGCGCCGCAGGCAAATGCATCCAGCACCGGACTTTCGATCAACGGTGGTGTTCTTCGCGGCTCACCCGCCTACGTGGCTGGTATTGATCGCGGCGACCGCGTGGTCTCCGTGGACGGCAAAGATATCAAGGAACAGAAGGATTGGGACAAGATTCTTAAGTCGCACAAGCCTGGGGACCAGACGCGCGTTGTCGTGGAAGGCCGCGGAGGACGCAGAAACGTGCCCCTGGTGTGGCAGGAAGCTCCTGCCCTAGAACTGGTGACCTACGAATCCGCGAAGCAAACCGTGACGGCCTCGATCCGTGAGTTTCGGACAGCGTGGTTAGGCTCGAAGGCCATTCATCCCTTGCCAAAGCTACAATGACAGTCATGAAGTACCTACTGGCTCTCATTCCCGTTCTCTGCTGGGGGCAAACCGCCCACCTATCCAATCTGAAGCAACTCACGCATGGCGGCCAGAATGCCGAAGCCTATTGGGCACCGGATGGCACAAAGCTCATCTTCCAATCCACGCGCGACAACAGCCAATGCGACCAGATCTACACGATGAACGCCGACGGCTCGAATCAAAAGATGGTCTCGACCGGCAAAGGCGTCACCACCTGTGGCTACTTCCTCGCCGACAGCAAGCACTTCGTCTACGCTTCCACGCATGACGCCGGACCTGCATGCCCCGCGCCCGCCGATCGCAGCAAGGGCTACGTGTGGGCCGTGTATCCCGGCTTCGATATCTACCTCGCCGATGAGACGGGCAAGATCGAGAAGAAGCTCACCAACGCCCCTGGCTACGATGCCGAGGCGACGGTCAATTGGAAGAACAACACGATTCTGTACACGTCCAAGTCGTCCGCCGACCTGGACCTGTGGACGATGAAACCCGACGGTTCTGCGAAGAAGCAGATTACGAAAAGCCCCGGTTACGATGGCGGCGCAGTATTTTCGCGCGATGGTTCCAAGATGGTGTGGCGCGCGTTTCATCCCACCACGCCCGAACAGACCAAGACCTATCGCGACCTGCTGGCCGAGGATCTGACCGTTCCCATGAAAATGGAACTGTGGGTCGCCAACCGCGATGGATCGAACGCAAAACAAATCACGCAGTACGGCTGCGCCAGCTTCGCTCCGACGTTCACGCCGGATGGCCGCAAGATCTTGTTCTCCTCCAATAAACACAAATGCGACAGCCGCGACTTCGAGTTGTACATGGTGAACACCGACGGCTCTGGTTTGGAGCAGGTCACCAGCTACGGCGGCTTCACCTCCTTCCCCGAGTTTTCACCGGATGGCAAGACGCTAGTGTTCGCATCCAGCTATCAAGGCACCGGCAACTACGAGTTCAACATCTTCACAGCTGACTGGAAGTAGAACGCAATGAAGACGCTACTCCTGGTTCTTTTGTGCTCCATCCCGTCGTGGGCCGGGAAGCGGATTGTGATGAATATGACGGTAGATGGAGTTTCCCAACGTCTGGAAACGCTGGTCGAGCCGACGCGCCTCCGCATGAACATGGGAGATCTCGCTTCGATCATTTTCCTCACCGACGGTGGAAGATCGCGAATCGTGACTCTGACACCTGCTACAAACCAATACATGGAGATTGATCAAGCGATCTTCATTGAACTACAGACCTCGTTGGATGGCCTGTTCGCCAAGCTGCCGCCCGAGATGCGCGACCAGTTAAAAGAGCAAATGCGGAAAGAGACCACTTCGGTCGCGCAGCCGCAAGTGCCGAAGATGGTTCTGAGCGGTGAGCGAACAGTGAAGGGTTTTCCTTGCAAAGTCTACGCTGTGATGAATGGCGATCTGAAGACGCAGGAAGTCTGCGTTGCAAGCGCGGCGGACCTTGGCATTTCGAGCGCGGATGCAGCTGTGTTCGGACTGATGCGGACCTTTAGTGAAGAACTCTTGCGGAGCCTGTCCCAACTTCCTTTTCCCATGCAACTCGACGGGTTCGAGCAGTATTTGAATCCCCTCTCAGGGACGCGCGACGGTCAAGGCGTGCAAGTCATCCACTACGAAAACGGCAAAGCGACCGCGGAGGATTTGATTCAGTCGGTGGACGATGCTACCTTCACGGATGCTGATTTCTCGACAGGCACAGCCGTGAAGCGAGAAATGCCGCGATTCCCCCAATAGAAACGCTCCCGCCACGGCCCCACTCGCTCGCGCGTAGAATAGGGGCATGAAACAAGTTCTTTCCGCTTTTTGTGCTCTCATGTCGCTGGCCACTATGCCTGTTTGGGCCGCCAAGCGGATTCAGATGGAATCCACCGACCTGACTAAGAACACAACTAAGCCGCGAGAGATCCTGCTCGATGCGGACCGTCTGCGTGTGAACGAGGGTGACACGTCCGTCATGTTCCTTACGAAGGGCGGCAACCGCCTCGTCATGCTGAACAAGACTCGCAATGAGTATCAGGAGTTGGACCAAGCCGCGATGGACGCAATGGGTCAACAGCTGGCCGGTGCGATGTCGCAAATGGATGCGATGTTGAAGGGTATGCCTCCGGCGCAGCGCGCCCAAATGGAACAGATGTTGAAGGGTAAGATGCCGGCTGCTTCGTCCACCCCTGCGGCCAGTACGACGTATACGGCTAAGGGTCCGGGAACAGTGAACGGATTCCGCTGCACCAATTACGACGGAACGCGCGGCGGACAGAAGGTCTCCGAAGTGTGTGCGGCTCAGATGGCGGACGTCAAGATCAGCCCCTCGGATTTTCAGGTAATGGAAAAGATGCGCGAGTTCATGTCGGGAATGTTGAAGGCCATGCAGAACTCTCCGTTCGCGGGGATGATGTCCGGCGCATCCATCACTCAGGCGGGGATAAACGGGTTGCCGGTGCAGACCACCACCTTTAACAATGGCCAAGCGACCCAGCGGGAACAAGTGAAGGCCGTGCAGGACGCCACTTTAACCGACGCTGATTTTTCAACAGGCACCGCCAAGAAAACCGACATGCTCGGCATGGGCGCGGCTGGCCGGGGCGCAGCGAAGGGAAAATAGCTTTACGCGAGCACGGGGAACGGTCCGGCTTCCTGGCGGCTCAGTTGTCCGCACGCCGCGTACACGTCCAGCCCGCGGGGCTTGCGCACGTAGCACGGGAACGATTTTCGGATAATGGCCTGAAAGGATGCGACCTGCGCGGGATCCGGAGTCTCAAACGAAATCCCAGGCCCCGGGTTCAGCGCGATCAAGTTGACCACCGCGTCGATCTTAGCGAGCAGTTTCAACACCCGGTGCGCGTCGGCATCGGTATCGTTCACGCCCTTGAGCAACACATATTCAAACATGATGCGCTCGCGCGGCTTCAACGGGTAAGCGCGGCACGTTTCCATCAGGTCGGCAAGATGATACTTGCGCGTGATCGGCATGATCTGCTGCCGCTGTTCTTCGTGCGAGGCGTTGAGAGAGATCGCCAATTTGGGCCGGATCTCAGCTTGCCCCAGTTCGATGATCTTGGGAATAATGCCGGACGTGGACACCGCAATGCGGCGCGGCGCGACCGCTCCGCCGCGTTGATCGGTCAGCAGCCGAGTGGCTTTCAGCACGTTGGGCAGGTTCAGCAGCGGTTCGCCCTGGCCCATCATGACGATATTGAGCCGATCGACATTTGCCTCGACGCCTTGATCCCCAGCCACGCGCAACACTTGCCCCACGATCTCGCCCGCGGTGAGGCTGCGCTCCAAGCCCATCAGCGCGGTCAGGCAGAACTTGCAATCCACGGGACAGCCGACCTGGCTCGAAATGCAGATCGTTGCGCGCTCGCCTTCGGGCATCCATACCGATTCCACCGTCTTGCCGTCGTGTAGTTTGAGCAGGTAGCGGCGTGTTCCGTCCGCCGAATCGTAAATCTTCGCGATCTCCGGCAACCCCAATGGCAGCACGTCGCGCATCGCCTGAGGAATGTTCGTGATTTCGTCGAGGCTGGTCACGCGCCGGTGATACACGGCTTCGTAGATCTGTTGCGCGCGGAACTTGGGATGCCCTGGACCCAGCGCGGCGTGAATTTCGGCCACGTCCATGCCGACGACGGAGGTGGGTGCTAGCGTGGGAGGCATTTCTTTCAGAGTAACATTCGACTAACATAGACAGTCATGAAGATCGCGTTTTTCCTTATTGCCGGTATTTGTGCCGTGCAGGCCGCTCCCGTCATTGACTGCTCCGCGCTTGCCTCCAAATCTTTTGGGGCTGATGTCAAAATTGAATCCGCTAAAGCCGTTGCTGCCGCTGCCAACCTGCCCGCCCATTGCGAAGTTCGTGGCGTGATCTGGCCGGAAGCGCGCTTCGTTGTGAAGTTGCCGACAGCATGGAATGAACGTTTCCAGATGGTCGGGAACGGCGGGTGGGCCGGCACCATCACGACCGCCGCAGTGGACGCAGCTGTGCGTGGTGGCTATGCCTCTACGTCCACCGATACGGGTCACGATGCGCAAAAGGAGCCCGGAGCTACATTCGCCTTGAAGAGCGACACGAACCCCAACGCCGCGCGCAAGGTGATCGACCACGGCTATCTCTCGGTTCATGAGACCGCGCTGCTGGCGAAGAAAGTGATCCGGGCCTACTACGGCGCCGACGCGAAGTATTCTTATTGGGTCGGCTGCTCCACCGGCGGACGGCAAGGCCTCATCGAAGCCCAACGGTATCCGGAGGACTTCGACGGCTACGTGATCGGAGCTCCTGTGCTCAACCTCAGCGGCTTGCAGATGAAAGCGATTTGGAATTGGATTCAAGTTGGTCCGGGCCCCGGCGAGATCAAGGCGGAGAAATTGCCTGCGCTGGAAGCAGGTGTTTACAGTAAGTGCGATGCCTTGGATGGATTGAAAGACGGGTTGATCGAAAACCCGCTGACGTGCAATTTCGATCCGGCCAAAGATCTACCCAAATGCTCCGGTGCGGAGACTGCAACGTGCTTCACCGCCGGACAGATCGCTGCACTGAAGAAGGTCTACGATGGCGTTCACAATTCAAAGGGCGAGTTGTTGTTCCCCGGAGCCGCGCTGGGCGGCGAGGCATTCGCAGCTGGACGAGGCGGAGTTCGCACCAGCGGCTGGGATGGCTCCATGTTGGCTAGCTTTCAACTTGGCGACACGTTCATGAAGTTCATGGCGTTCGACGTACGCCCCGGCGCCAAGTGGGACTATCACTCGTATAACTTCGACACCGATCCGGTCAAGATGGCGAACACCGCGTTAGTGATCAACGCCACCGTCACTGACCTTACCGCCGTGAAGATGCGCGGCGCGAAGATCGTCCACTATCATGGCTGGGCCGATCCCGGTGTGACCTCGAAGATGTCCGTCGACTACTACGAAGCCGCGAAGCGTACCATGGGCGAGAAAGAGACCACCGACTTCTATCGCTTCTTCCCCGTTCCTGGAATGTTCCATTGCGGTGGAGGCCCCGGCTGCGGCGACGCCGATTGGTTGACCGCCGTCGTCAACTGGGTGGAAAAGGGCGTAGCCCCTGAGATGGTCGTCGGTGCACACGTGGAGAATGGCCAGACGACACGCACACGACCGCTCTGCATGTACCCGACGGTTGCGCGTTACAAAGGCACCGGCAGTATCGACCAGGCAGAGAACTTCGCCTGTGCAGCGCAGCGGTAGATGGCGAGTTACATCGCGCTTTTGCGCGCCGTCAATGTTGGTGGTACCGGCAAGCTGTCCATGGCTGATCTCAAATCGATGTGCAGCGATGCCGGTTTCACGCAGGTCCAAACGTATATTGCGAGTGGCAACGTAGTCTTCATGACCGAGGCATCTCCAAAGAGAGTAAAGTCCGAACTGGAGGCTCGCCTTCTTGCCTATGCGGGGAAGTCCGTCGGGGTCGTGGTCCGCACGGCCCCTGAAATGGTAGACGTGCTTGCGCGGAACCCATTTCCAAAGGCCGCCCCGAACCGCACAGCCGTGATCTTCCTCGATGAAGCTCCGCAGGCGGACACGTTGTCACATGCGGCTGGCCAGCAGGATGAAGAGATGCAGCTGGGTTCGCGCGAGATTTACGTTCATTATCCAAGCGGCATGGGTACTTCCAAGCTGAAGATCCCCGCAGCGAAGACGGGCACTGCTCGGAATATGAACACCGTTGCGAAACTCACAGCGCTTGCCGCAGCTTTGTGAGCGCGGTCTAACGTTCGGGCTTCAACACCACCACACCCAACGGAGGCAGCATCACCCGGGCACTCGCCGGTCGCCCGTGATAGTCGCCTTCGACGGCCTCTACGCAGCCGGCATTGCCCAAGTTGCTACCGCCGAACATCTCAGCGTCGGTGTTAAATACCTCGCGATATCGTCCCGCTCGTGGCATCCCGATCTGATAGTCGCCGCGTTCCATCGGAGTGAAGTTGCAGCAGAACACCAGGAAATCTTCCCGATCCCGAGCGTAACGCGCAAACACAATGATGCTGCTTTCGACATCCCGGAAATCGATCCACTCAAAGCCGCGGTGGTCATCGTCCACTTCAAACAGCGCCGGCTCGCGGCGATACAGTGCGTTCAGCGCACTCACCATGGTCTGCAACTTGTGATGCACCGGGAACTGCAGCAGCCACCAGTCGAGCTGCTTGTCGTGATTCCACTCCGCTGTCTGCCCGAACTCCGCTCCCATAAACTGCAGCTTCTTGCCCGGATGCCCGTACATGTACGCCATGAACGCGCGCGTGTTAGCGAACTTGCGCCACTCATCGCCAGGCATCTTTGAAGTGAGCGACAGCTTGCCGTACACCACTTCGTCATGCGAGACCGGCAGCATGAAGTTCTCACTGAACGCGTACAGCATGCTGAAGGTGATGTTCTTCTGGTGATACTTACGGTACAGCGGATCGGTGGAGAAGTATTCCAGGATGTCGTGCATCCAGCCCATGTTCCACTTCATCGTGAAGCCGAGCCCATCCAGATAAGTGGGCCGTGTTACGCCCGGCCAGGAAGTGGATTCTTCCGCGATCGTCATCGCGCCCGGCACCTGGTGCGCCAGTTCGTTGAAGCGTTTCAGGAAGTCGATCGCTTCCAGGTTCTCTCGGCCTCCGTAGATGTTCGGAACCCAGTCGCCTTCCTTGCGCGAGTAGTCGAGATACAGCATGGACGCCACCGCATCCACACGCAAGCCGTCGAGGTGAAACTCTTTCAGCCAATATAAAGCGTTCGAGAGCAAAAACGCCTTGACCTCATTGCGCCCGAAATTGAAGACCAGCGTGCCCCAGTCGCGATGTTCGCCCTTGCGCGGGTCCTCATGTTCATACAACGCCGTTCCATCGAAGCGCCCCAGCGCATGTTCATCGCGCGGGAAATGTCCGGGGACCCAATCGAGAATCACGCCGAGCCCAGCCTGATGGCATGCGTCCACGAAGTAGCGGAAGTCATCCGGATTGCCGAAGCGCGAGGTCGGAGCAAAGTAGCCCGACACCTGGTAACCCCACGAGCCGGTGAACGGATGCTCCATCACCGGCATCAATTCCAAATGCGTATAGCCCAGCTTCGTCGCGTAAGTGACCAAGCGATCCGCCAGTTCCCGATACGTCAGCAGCGCATCACCTTCGCCGTGCAGCCAACTCCCTAAATGCACTTCGTAAATCGAAACTGGCTGATGCACCCAGTTCCGAGCCGCCCGCCTAGCCATCCATTCTTCGTCGCGCCAATGATGCCCGTTGAGCGGCCACACAACGCTCGCCGTCTTCGGCGACAACTCCGCGTAGAACCCGTAAGGATCGCTCTTGTCCTGCGGGCCGCCCAGCTTCGACAGGACGGAATACTTGTACGTCGCACCGCTTTCCAGGCCCGGCATAAAGAATTCCCAGATGCCGCCATCACGCAACCGCATCGGATGACGCGTGCGATCCCAGCCGTTGAAGTCGCCCATCACGCTGACCACGGCCGCGTTCGGAGCCCATACCGCGAACCGCACACCGTCCACACCGTCACTCGCGCAAGTGTGCGCGCCCATGGTGCGATAACTTTCGTAGTTCGTTCCCTCGCCGTGCAAGTGCAATTCAAACGAAGTCAGCAGCGGCGGGAACCGATACGGATCGTCCACAATGTAAGACTCGCCAGAGTAGAGCCGCACGCGAATCCGGTAGTCCCGTCGAGCGCAAGACCCGCGATACAAGCCCGACGCATGCACGCGCTCCATCGGCGATTCGACGCCCTGCACTACCAGCCATGCGGCTTCGGCCTGCGGCAGCCAAGCGGTGACCTTGTCTTCGTGCGGGCCCAGCACCGCGAACGCGTCCCCGTGCCTTCCGGCCACGATGGATTCTAGAATGCCTGCTTCAATGGAACCGGTCCCCATGCTTGTATGATGGCAGAGATGACGGACTTACTTCGCCGCGCCGAGCTCCACCTCCACTTGGAAGGCTCGGTTACTCCTGCAACGCTCAAGGAGCTTGACCCCTCGCTTACCGACGAAGAGATCGCCCGCGAGCTGCATTACACCGATTTCGACGGCTTCATCCGAGCCTACGTGTGGGTGAATCGCAAGCTCCGTACGCCCGCCGACTATGCATTGATCGCCCGGCGACTATTCGAACAATTGGCCGCGCAGCGCATCTGTTACGCCGAAGTCATCGTCTCCGCCGGAGTGATCCTGTGGAAGAAGCAGGATCTGTCCGCTGTGTTCGGAGCGCTTGCCCGCGAGGCCGAGCGAAGCCCCGTGCCCATACGCTGGATTCTCGACGCAACGCGTCAGTGGGGCGGCCTTGCCGCGGAACCCGTCTTCAAGTTCGCCGCGGCCAATCAGTCCCGAGGCGTAGTCGGCATCGGCCTGGGAGGTTTTGAGGAACTCGGCCCAGCCCGCCTGTTCACACGGTTGTTTGACGAAGCGCGTGATCGCGGCCTGCACCTTACCTGCCATGCGGGCGAAACGACCACCGCGCAATCGGTGTGGGACGCGATCGCGATTGGCTCCGACCGTATCGGCCACGGCATCCGCGCAATCGATGACCCTGCTCTTCTCGAAGAGTTGCGATATCGAAACATCCCGCTAGAAATCTGCATCACCAGTAACCTCCGCACCGGAGCCATTGCATCTCTCGCTGATCACCCGGTCCGCCGCTTGTTCGACGCAGGTGTGCCGATCATTCTGAACACCGACGATCCCGCGTTGTTCGAATGCAGTCTCGATAGTGAGTACGCTCTAGCCGCATCGCACTTCGGCTTCACGCACCCCGAACTAGCCCAGATCGCCGCCAACAGCTTGCGTTACGCGTTTACGGATGTGGCTGCCGTAGCGCCTTCAACGTAGCTTCCAATTCCGCCACGCGCCGCGCCAGGTCTTCGACGGCCTGACCTTGTGGATCCGGCAGTTGCCCGTGTTCCAACGGTTCCCACGGAGACTCCGGATCCTTCACCACACGGCCCGGCACGCCCACCACGGTGGAGTGCGGAGGCACCGGATGCACGACGACGGACCCCGCGCCCACCTTCACGTGTTCGCCGATGCGGATGTTGCCCAGGATCTTCGCGCCTGTGCCGACCACCACGCCGTCGCCCAACGTCGGATGCCGCTTGCCCGTGTCTTTGCCCGTGCCGCCCAACGTCACGCCCTGGTATAGCAACACGTCATCGCCGATCTCCGCTGTCTCGCCGATCACCACGCCCATGCCGTGATCGATGAAGAAGCGGCGGCCAATCGTTGCGCCTGGATGAATCTCAATGCCGGTCAGCGTGCGAGAAATCTGGCTGACCACGCGAGCCAGCGTGTACCAGCCTCCGCCATATAGACGGTGCGCCACACGGTGCAGCAGAACAGCATGGAACCCCGGATAACACAGCACGATCTCCAGCACGCTGCGCGCGGCGGGGTCACGCCGGAACACGGTTTCAATCTGTTCACGAATCCCCAACATCTCAAATCCATTATGCTTTGAAAATGACCGAGCGCCTCTACTACGCCGATTGCTACCTGCGAACTTTCGACGCCCACGTGACGGAGACGGCCGACGATGGCCGTCGCATCTATCTGGATCGCACCGCCTTCTATCCCACCTCCGGCGGACAACTCTTCGACCTCGGCACACTAGGCGGCATTGAAGTCACTGAAGTCATCGACGAGGACGACCGCATCGCTCACGTCCTGGCCGCACCGCTCGCCGTGCAAACCGTCAGCGGAGAAATCGATTGGGCCCGCCGTTACGATTTTATGCAGCAGCACACCGGCCAGCACTTGCTTTCCGCCGTACTAGAGGAACTCTTCCACTTCAAGACCGTCAGCGTCCACATGGGAACGGACAATTGCACGGTTGATATCGACACCCCGTCCATCAGCGAGGACCAACTCGCCAAGGCCGAACAACGCTGTGCGGAGATCATCGCGCAGGCCCATCCCACCGCGATCACTTTTGAGGACGCGTCCGCCGGCGGTCTGCGTAAAGAGTCCGCCCGCACCGGTACGCTACGGATCGTTTCCATAGACGGCGTGGACCGCAGCGCATGCGGTGGAACGCACGTTCGCAATAGTGCCGAGATCGGACTGGTCCTCACGGGCAAGACCGATAAGATCCGCACCGCAACGCGCATCGAATTCGCCTGCGGCAACCGAGCCCTCCGCCGAGCCCGCGCCGACAATCAACTGCTCGCTGCGATCACGCGGTCGCTGGCGCTCCCCGCGACTCAAGCCCCCGAGCGCATTACGGCTTTGATGGAACAGAACAAGGTCCTAGATAAAGAGCGCCAGCGACTAGCCGCGGAACTTGCGAAACGAGAGGGCAAGGAACTGTACTTCGCCACGCAACCTAACGAATCTGGTCTGCACCACGTCACGCAACACGGTCCCATCGATGATGCAACTCGCGCACGTGCCCAAGCCTTCGTCACCGGCGAGAAGGCCGTCTTCCTCGCGATCTCGAAAGACCCGCCGTCGATTCTGCTCGCAGCATCGGCAGACTCCGGAGTCCACGCAGGTGACAAAGCGAAAGCCGCGTTGTCCGCTGCAGGAGGCCGTGGGGGAGGGAATCAGGGCCTCGCGCAAGGCAGCGTCCCCGATGCCGCCGCGCTCGACAAAGCAGTCGCGCTACTTCAGTAACGGCCGCAGAGTCTTCAATGCAGTCGCCGCGACGATCTGCGCGCCCTCTTCGGTGGGATGGATCCCGTCCCGCTGGAAGTAGCGCAGATCCTGGGTAATCATGTCCGACAACAAGAACGGAATCAGCTTCAGCTTGTACTTCGCCGCTAACTCTTTGAACACTGCCTGAAAGCCCTTAATGTAGTCAGGCCCGTAGTTCGGCGGCAGCGTCATCCCGACCAAAACCACCTGCGCCCCCGCGCCTCGAAACGCCACGATCATCTTCTCCAGATTCTCGCGTGTCGAAGTCAACGGCAGCCCGCGCAACCCATCATTGCCCCCGAGCTCCAGTAACACCAGCGAAGGCTTCACGTCGATTGCGGCTTGAATGCGAGCCGCACCACCCGCCGTGGTATCTCCGCTCACCCCTTGATTCACGATCCGCCACGCGATCTTCTCCGCGTCCAGCGTCCGCTGCATCACATCCGGATAACTCAACCCCGGCGCGAGACCGTATCCAGCGCTGATGCTGTCCCCGAACACCACCATTACTTTTCGATTGTCCGGTTTCGGCGCGGGGGCCGGGGCGGTTGCAACAACCGGAGCCTCCACCTTCGCCGGTTCCGATCTTCGTACTTCGGGCGCAGGCGCGGAGCACCCCGCCAGAACAACCAACGCAATGAGAGGAATAAAGGGCTTCACTAGAACGATGATAATAGATACCAGTGGCCATCCTCGAAACGCGCAGTCTCACCAAAGTCATTGATACCGGCACCCATCGCGTGGAAATCCTGCGCGGCATTGACCTCGCGGTTCCCGTGGGACAATTCGTCGCCATCATGGGAGCCTCGGGCAGCGGCAAAAGCACGCTGCTCGGATTGCTCGCCGGCCTCGATACTGCCACCTCCGGCAGCGTCATCATCGATGGCGTTGACATCACCAACCTCAAGGAAGACGACCTCGCGCTAGTCCGCGGCCGCAAGATCGGCTTCGTCTTCCAGAGCTACCAACTTATTCCCACCCTGACCGCCGAAGAAAATGTCCTGCTGCCGTTCGAGTTAACTGGCGGCGACGTCGCCACCGGCACCACCCGCGCGCGCGAACTCCTGCAAGGCGTCGGCCTCGGCGACCGCATGGACCACTATCCCGTCCAGCTCTCCGGCGGCGAACAGCAGCGCGTCGCCCTCGCCCGAGCCTTCATGGGCAAGCCTCCGCTGTTGATGGCCGACGAACCGACCGGCAATCTCGACAGCACCAATGGCTCTCATGTTCTTGAACTCTTGCTCTCGCTCAATCGCCGCGAAGGCACCACGCTGGTCCTGGTCACCCACGATCAAGCGCTCGCCGCGCACGCGGACCGTATCGTCACGTTGAAAGACGGTGTCGTCGTCAGCGACGAGGTCCGCGCAAAGTGAGACTGTCCCTCCGCACCGCCGCCCGCATCGCCTGGCGCGAAACGCGTTCTTCGATGTCCAAGTTCGTCTTCGTCGTGCTCGCCGTCGCCATGGGCGTCGGAGCTCTCTCCGGAGTCCGAGGCTTCAGCCAAAGCGTCCAGACGATGCTGGGCAGCGAGACCCGCAACATCATGGCCGCCGACCTGACGGCCCGCCAGTTCAACGAGCCGGATGACAAACAAGCGGTGTTACTCGAAGCGCTCGGCACGCGGGGCATCGACAAAACGATCATCACCGAGACTGTTTCCATGGCCTCGTCGCAGGTCCCCGAAGCGGTTCCGGTGCTCGTCTCCATCAAGGCCGTTGACCCCACCAAGTATCCCTACTACGGAGCCGTCAAGCTTTCGCCCGAAATGCCGCTCGCACAGGCCCTGCGGCCCGACACCGTGGCCGCTGGCGAAGACGTTTTGATCCGCCTGGGAGTCAAGGTCGGCGACACCATCAAGCTCGGCAGCGAGACGTTCCGCATGGCCGCCATCGTCGTCTCCGAACCTGACCGCATGTCCGGGAGCCTCAACATCGGCCTGCGCCTGATGCTCTCGCGCGAGGCCTTCGCGCGCACAGGCCTGATGCAACTCGGCAGCCGCGCCGCCCAGCGCTACCTCTTCAAGCTGGAATCGAAGGGTCCCAACGTCGAGCAAGCCCGAGCCATGATCCTGGAAGCGTTGCCCAACGCACTGGTAGCCGATTCCTCCCAGGCCCATCCCCTCATCACCCGCGGCGTCGAACGCGCTACCACCTTCCTGAGCCTCGTCAGCCTCATCGCACTCATCGTCGGAGCCATCGGCGTCGGCATGGCCATGTACGCGCACCTGCAGCAGAAGATGGACAACATCGCCGTCATGAAATCGCTAGGCGGAACCTCGTCGGAAATCATCCGCATCTTCACCATCCAAACGCTCATGCTCGGTTTCCTGGGAGGAGCCGCCGGCGTCGTCGTCGGTCGCGGCATCGAAGAAGCGTTCCCACGCCTGGTGTCGCAGCTGTTCGAAATCAAAGCCACCACCGGCTGGCATCTGGACGCAGCAGTACAAGGGGTCCTCGTCGGCACTCTGACAACGTTGCTCTTCACCTTGCCGCCCCTGCTCGCGATCCGCAAGATCCGCCCGGCGATGATCCTGCGCCGCGACATGCCGGAGGCCAAACTCCCGTGGCGCCAGCGCCTTGCGAAATCTCCAGAGTCGATTGTTGTCGGAACGATCCTCCTCGCCGGACTTGCAGGCATCGCCGCATGGCTAGCCGAGTCCGTCCGCATCGGCGGCTACTTCGCCCTCGGACTCGCCGTCAGCCTCGCCGCCCTTGGAGCGGTCGCCTGGGCCCTGCTTCGCATCATCAAAGCGTTCCTCAAACACCCGCCGTTCCGCCTTACGTCCGTGACGCGCCAGGGACTCTCAAATCTCTACCGCCAGGGCAACCAAGCCCAAGCCATCCTCATCGCCATGAGCCTCGGGGTCATGTTCACGCTCAGCGTCTACTTGATCCAGAGTTCAGTCGTCGCCGACATCATCGCCACCGCGCCTCCCGGCGTACCGAACGTGTTCCTCACCGGCGTCACGGCCGACCAAGCCGAGCCGTTGAAGGCCCTAGTCGCTGCTCAGCCCGGAGTAAAAGCCCCCGCCGAACTTGGCGCGAACATCTCCGCGCAATTGATCAAGATCGACGGTCGCACCGATTGGGCTCCCGAAGACACCCCCGCGCGCCGCTTCTCCCGACCCCGAGGCGTCAGTTGGGAAGAGCCGATGCCCAAAAATCTGGAGATCGCCGAAGGTAAATGGTGGGCCCCGGCAGTAGCCGAGCCGATCGTCTCCGTTGCCGAAAACGCGGCCCACGTGCTGGAACTCCACCCCGGCGCGCAGCTCGAATTCAGCATCGCGAATCGTACCGTCACAGCGCGCGTCGTAGCCGTCCACCGTCAGACGGGCTTCCGCGCCACCCCCGACGCCGACTTCGTCTTCAACAAAGCTACGCTAGCCGGATTCCCCGTGATCTATTCCGGCGGCGTCCGCGTCGAAGCCTCCAAAGCCGGAGCCATCCAGCGAGCCGTCTTCCAGAAGTTCCCCACAGTCACAGTGGTCAACATCGCCGACGTTCTGGAAATCGTCCAGCAGGTCATCGATCAGATCGCGCTGGTGATCCGCTTCCTCTCCGCCTTCGCCATCCTCGCCGGTGCCATCATCCTAGCCGCCAGCGTAGCAGGAACCCGCTTCCGCCGCGTCCGCGAAGTCGTGATCTTGAAGACCCTAGGCGCAACCCGCAAACAAATCGGCCGCATCTTCTCCATCGAGTTCCTAACGCTAGGCGCGGTAGCCGGCATCATGGGAGCCCTGCTAGCCGGAGGCTTCACCAACTTGGTCCTGACTCAGCTGCTAGACACCGAGTTCCACATCGATTGGACCGCCTCGTTCCTCTGCATCGCCCTAACCGCCCTGCTAGCAAACATCGCCGGATGGCTGGCCAGCTTCCGCATCCTTCGTCAAAAGCCGCTAGAAGTCCTACGCGAAGAGTAGCGCGTCTCCCCCAGTCGTCCTCGCCACCCCACCGCCGTCTCCACCCCCGAGTCGTGCTCGGAACCCACACAGAACCGCGCGCGTAAGCAAGCGGACAAACGCGAGAAATTCCCCCCAGCCCCGCCACTACCATTGCAGTGCCCGCCTACCTCCTCACCTTCACCTGCTACGGCACGCACATCCCCGGTCACCAAGGAACCATCGACCGGAATCACAACCTCCACGGAGCCCGTATCCCCGACCCCAACCCGAAACTCCGGCAGTACGTAGACGCAAATCTCAAACAATCCCCCCACGACATGGACCCCGCACAACGCACCGTAACGCTCAACGCGATCGTAGAGGTGTGCCACCGCAAAGACTGGCACCTCCTAGCGGCCCAAGTCCGATCCACCCACGTCCATGTGGTAGTCGACGCCGATGTAGCCCCAGAAATCGTCATGACGATCTTCAAGTCCTACGCGAGCCGTGCACTAAACGCCCGCCAGCCCGGCCAACGGAACCGCATCCGCTGGGCCCGCCACGGGAGCACCCGGTATCTGTGGTCAAAAGAGAGTATCGATGCGGCAGTCGTGTACGTCCTGGACAAGCAGGGCGAGCGGATGGCCTGGTATGAGGCCGCGCCGTCCGTCCGCTCCCTAACGGTCGCGGTTCCGTTTCAGTCGCAGATAAAGACAGGGACTTCCACGCAGAACCGCGCGCGTAAGCAAGCGGACAGACGATCCCATCTTGTCGACGAGTTCGCGTGAGACAGTTGATGAGAAGCTATCCCTATCTCTTTATTAAGACAGTAGTTACCTGTCCAACAAGAAACGGAAAGACCCTGCAAGCCAGAAAGTACATCGCCGGCAAATACCGCGACAACGCCCGCCCCAGCGGAGGCACCAACGCCCCCTGCGTCCGGCACACCACCGACGTTTTTGTCCCCACCCCAAACAGCCGAGCAATCCGCTCCTGCGACACCGCGACGTACCCCTTGCGTCCGAAGCTGTAGCGCCAATCCGTGAGCATGATATACCCGCCCGGCTTCACCACCCGGACCATCTCACTGGCGATTCCCTGAGCGACCGCCTCATCGGTAAGTTGAAGGAATACAGTCGATTCCATCACTAAGTCGAAACTATTAGGCGAATACTCCATCGCCGTCGCATCGCCCAGCGTCAGGTTCAGCGCAGGCTGACGCCGACGCCCCCGCGCGATCCGGCTTTCCACAATGTCGATCCCGAACAGCCGTTCCGGCTCCAGCCCATACGACAGTAACCGGAGCAGGCTAAATCCCGCGCCGCATCCCACGTCCAGGATCTTCCAGGTGTTCTTGTCGAGACCGATCTTACGCAGGGCTTCCACAATCGACTTCTCAAACGCCAGGTTCTGAAACAGGACCCCCGGATTGCGCAGCGGATCGTTGCGATCGTCACCCTTCGCGGTGTAGTAATCGTGGTAACAGCCCTCGGTCTGCTTCTGTCTGGACGCGGCAACGCTCATGCCACAGTAGTGGCCGACCGCTCCCGTTCCTCTCAGCAGGCCTTAGTTCTTGGCGAAGTAGAGCGAAGTGGCGCGCTCCAGGTCGGGCTTCGTCATCAGCGGAGGACGCCCTTCGTAACGGCCGATGGACGTCAGGATGTTGCAGATATCGGACGGATAGCAGGCGCGCAGTTCCGTGCGCCCCTCGCGCAGGCAGAGCTTGCGAAGATGTTCCGCGCTGTCCGATTCCACGGGGATATTGCGGGACTGCACCACGCGCGCGAAGATCTGGTCAAAGCTATTGGCATCCACAGCCTCCACGTAGATCTTGTTGTGAATACGGCGCAGGAACGCCTCGTCGGCGAGATCGGACGGTTCCAGGTTGGTCGAAAAGACCACCATCAACTCAAATGGAATCTGGAACTTCACGCCGTAACGCAGCATCAAGTAGTCCACCCGGCGATCCAAGGGGACGATCCAGCGGTTGAGCAAGTCGCGCGGACTCATCAACTGGCGTCCAAAGTCGTCGATCAGCAGGATGCCGTTGTTGGCCTTCATCTGCAACGGCGCCGCGTAAATACCGGAAGACTCGTCCAGGCGCAGTTCCAACATGCTCGGGATCAGTTCGCCGCCCACCAGAATGCAGGGGCGCTTGCACATGATCCAGCGCGGGTCCACGTCTTCCTCGTCGTTCTCGATGGGATGGTGCACCACCGGGTCGAACACGCTGATAATCTGACTATCTACTTCCACCGCGTAGGGAATCATGATGGCGTCCTGGTAAACGCGCAGCATGCGTTCCGCCAAGCTGGTTTTGCCGTTTCCAGTGGGCCCGTAGACGAAAATGGAAGTCTGGGAAATGATCGCCGGACCCAACTGATCCAGCATCCGGTCGCTGACAATCAGGTCCGCAAATGCCTGCCGAAGCACGCGACGATCCACGTGCACCTTGGCCGACTGCGCCTTGGTCGCCGTCTGGTAGTCGTTGAGCGAGACCGGGCACGCCCCGGCGTACTGCGAAACCTGAAATCGTTCGCCCGCCAGTTGTTTGCCCGCCTGCGACAACACGAAATTATAGTCGTTGCCCAGCATGCCCTTGATTTCGACCAGTTGCTGGGAACGCATGTGTTTAAACACTGCATCGATGACCGGAACCGCCATCCGCAGCGACCGGCTGAGGCTCCCCAGGTTGGAGAAGCCCTCGATCAACATGCGGCGCAACACAAGGTCGAGCACCAGGGAATCGGGAACGCCCAAATCCTTGATATTCTGCGGAATGGGGGGGTGGTAGGAAGATCGGACGGGTGCGAAGGTTGCCATGGAGCTCTCCAGGCTGAAGTATCGGCAGAAAAACTCCCGGGGTTTACTGCACGCGGGGCCCGGCGGCAGCGTCATATCTGACTGGTGAGGTGTATTTCCACAATACTGATTCTGTTGGGCTTAGCGGCCACCACCGCTGCGGCTCAGGATTCCGTGCAACCTCTGCTGCAGGCCGCCCGGCGGGCCGAGGCGTCGGGGGACACACTGAACGCTTTCTTTCTATACGGACGCGCGGCCGCAGCGGACCCCGGGAACCAGTTTCTCGCCCTGCAGGGCAAGGCCTTGGGCGCACGCTTGCTGCAGACCGCAGCGACCATCACCGGACTGGACCCCGCGTCGAATCCCGAGGCTCGCATGGCTAACCGGATCGCCGCCGAGCAACTGAGCCCCACCGACGCCATCGAAAGTGAGGCCGCCCTAGCTCCTCCCCGGCTGCAGCCGTCCACCGAACGTAAGAGATTCGATTTGCGCGGTACCGCTAGGCCATTGCTGGAGGAAGTCGCGCGGACGTTCGGGATCCAGACCGTCTTTGAACAGGAATTTCAGGCCACCACGCCCCTCGTATTTCGCACCGGGGAGCTGTCGCGCGACGAGGCCTTCCGCTCCATCGAAGCCGCTACCAACACCTTCCTGGTGCCGGTTCGCGACAACACCGTCCTGGTGTTTCCCGACACCACCGACAAGCGCAACACCAACTTGCCCGTGATGGCCGTGGCAATTCCCATCCCGCAACGGATGAACGTACAGGAAGCCCAGGAACTGGCCAGCGGCATCCAGCAGATCATGGAACTGCGCCACATTGCCGTGGACGCCGGTCGCCGGGTGATCTTCCTCCGCGATCAGGAATACAAGGTGCTGGCCGCCCGCCGCATGATCGCCGAGCTGGCCCGCTACCGAGCCCAGGTCTCCATCGAGGTGGAACTGTTGTCTGTCTCCAAAACCTCGTCGCTGGGGATCGGCCTCAGTCTGCAAAATGCGGCGTCGATCATAAACTTCAATTCGCCCAGCACGCTCGCGCGGCTGACCGGTTTAGGCACGTCCTGGTTCGGACTGGGGCTCGCAAACGCCAGCGCCTTCGCCACAATCAGCCGCAGTTCGGCGCAAGCCAGCCTGCAGACACAAGTGGTTTCTTTGGACGGCCAGCAATCCCAGTTGCACGTGGGCGATCGCTATCCGGTGATCACCGGCCTAAGCGGATTCGGAGACACCTCCGTCCCCATCATTCAATTCCAGGATCTGGGTCTTAAGTTACAAATCACGCCCACCCTGCACGCCGGCGGCGAGATGACGTTGGTTATTGATGCCGACTACAACGTCCTGGGCGGCTCGTCCAACAACGGCATCCCAATCATTTCCGGACGCAAGTTCCAGGGCACGGTCCGCACGAAGGCCGATGAATGGACGGTAATCGCTGGCTTGGCCGTGACGCAGTCGAATACGACGTCGACCGGCATTGCGGGCCTGGGCGATCTGCCCGGCATCGGTCGCATCTTCCGTCACGACACAGTGACCGATGACAGCAGCCAGGTGTTGATCATTCTGAAGCCCCGCGTCCTCAGCGAACCCGCCTGGGAACATCCCAGCGACGGCTTCTGGATGGGTACCGAGACCAAGCCGCCTAGCTTCTATTGAGAACTTCCCAGTAAGCCGTGGCAATCCTCTCAGGAGCATGTTCGCGTGCAATGTGTCTCGCAGCATTCCGCCCGATGGCGGCCGCAGCCTCTCGCTCTCCGGACAGCCAGACGATGTAACTAGCCAACATCTCCTCTTCCGCCGGACCCGTGTCGATGCGCAGGCACGCGTCTTCAGGGAAGCGCGCGATCGCCGGATCAGCGGTAAACGCCACCGCCTTGCCGATTCCCATCATGCGGATCGCGACGCCCGAGGATTCGGCCGCAGAGGGATAGCGCAAGTTCACACATAGATCCGTCGCCGCCAGGTGCTTCCAGAAGTCTGGTTCCGGCAAGTGGCGAGTGCGCAGAATATTCGGATGCCGCAGCAGCGACTCCATGGTGCTGGCGAAAGTCTCCGAAACAAATTCCCCAGAGACCAACAACCGAGCATCCGCCCCTCGGGCGACAGCCTGCTCAAAGGCACGCAGCAGGACAGCCAAGCGCTTTGTCTCGCGCTGATGTCCGAACGTCCCCACTAGCAACGTGCGCGGCGCGACGCCCAGACTCTGCCGGAAGCGCAACGTATCGACGGCATCGGGGAGCTGCGGCGGCACGAACAAATGCGGAATCTCTATAATGCGAGCCCCAGGAGCATGCGCCCGCGCGATCTCCGCTGCCGCCGGGTTATGGACGATCACGGCTCGCGCGTTAGTGAGAATGCGGCGCAGCATCGGATAGGCGAAGTAGCGTGCGTCCGCCCCGGAACGAGCCCGCTCGCGCCACAACTCCTGAGCCTGCGAGCGCGACCATTCCCCGTAGTTGTAGACGAACTCCTCCACGTAAGCCGCTTCGTCCAGCATCCCGAGAAAGAAGTGTTGCAGCACAGCATCATGCAGCACTACAACACCCGGTTCGGCCAACGCGCGTTGGTAGATCTCGCGATGCAGAGCGTTGTTGCCAACGTGGTAAATGTTGATGTCGCCACTCTGGTTGAGTTCGATCTGTCCCAGAGCATGCAGATGCGGCAGCAGCGCGGCGCTATAGTCCGCGACTCCGGTCGCCGCAGGCGGCATGGGCGAAAAATACCCGGCGATCATGCTTTCGGTCGAGCTCCGAAGAGCGCCGTCCCGACCCGCACGTGCGTCGCGCCTTCCTCAATGGCCGCTTCTAGATCGTGCGACATGCCCATCGAAAGCTTGGGTAATCCATGTTCCCGAGCCAGTGCAGAGAGCCTGCGAAAATACGGCCGCGTCTGCGCCGGATCGTCACTCCAGGGAGGCATGGTCATGAGCCCGGTGAGCCGCAAATGTTCGCACGCGCGAATCGCGTCAATGAGCCCAGGCAGTTCCTCCGGAGCCGCTCCCGCCTTGGACTCTTCCTCGGAAAGCTTCACCTCGATCATGACTTCTAACGGACGCGCATTCTCATTCAATCGCCGAGCCAACTTCCCAGAGTCGACCGTTTGAATCACGCCGAACAAGTCCCCTGCGACACGAGTCTTGTTCGATTGCAGATGCCCAATCAAGTGAAACTGAGCCTCTGTCAGATCCGCCAGCAACGGATGTTTGTCCGCAAACTCCTGCACATAGTTCTCGCCAAAAACTCGCAGCCCCAGCGCATACGCCTCGCGCACCACAGCCGCCGGGAACTTCTTCGTTACCGCGATCAGCGTGATTTCATCGCGAGCGCGACCCGCGCGCTGGGCAGCAGCTTGAATCCGGGTTTCCACTTGGTCAATACGGTCGCGAAGAGTCACTTACTTGTGAAGGTAACAAACCACTCTGCGATCTGTACGGCGATCTTCGGAGAAAGTCCGTGACCCGCCTTTTCCACCTCTTGCAGTACCGTGTGCGCCGGGATCAGCAGGCGTGCGATTTCAAGTTCTCCCCGCGTCCCGAATTCGTCTTTCGTGCCGTGAACAAACAGGGTAGGGACCTTGAGCAGCGGAAAATGCTCCGTTCGCAATTTCTCCGGTTGCGCCGGCGGATGCAGCGGGTAAGAAAGCAGCAGCAAAGCATCCGCCACGCTGGCATCCTCCGCCGCTAGCATGCTGGTTTGCCGCCCGCCATACGAATGCCCGCCGAGATACAACGGCACCCCGGGAGCCACCTCCCGCAGAGCCTGCCCAGTTCGCCGAACACCCTCGCGATCCCGAGCCTGTGAGCCAGTGGGCGGCCCATTCGGTCGCGCCTGCCGGAACGGCAGATCGTAGCGCAAGACTGCGTATCCCGCAGCAGCGAACGCGTCCGCCACAGCGATCAACAGAGGTGCCTCGCAGTTCGACCCCGCACCGTGGGTGATCGCTAAAGCCGCAGAAGGTGCCTTCATTGGCGAATGGAGCCATCCGCGCACCCCATCCTGCTCGAAACGTTGTGGAACGGCCATACTGGAATCAATGGTAACTCTTGCCGATGTGCAGGCCGCACGCGCTCGCATTCGTGAAAGCATCCGCGTCACCCCCTCCGCGTATTCCGAAAATTTGACCAGCGAGACGGGTAACACGATTCTGCTGAAGCTCGAAAACTTGCACGTCACCGGATCCTATAAGGAGCGCGGTGCGTTGAACGGCATGTTGTGCATGAGCGACCAGCAGCGCGCCCACGGCGTGATCGCAGCTTCGGCTGGGAATCATGCGCAAGGCGTGGCCTACCACGCGGGCAGGCTCGGCATCCGCGCGACCATCGTGATGCCGCTCTACACCCCGATCGTTAAAGTGTCGGCGACGCAAGGCTGGGGAGCCGAAGTCGTCCTGCACGGCGAAAATTTCGACGAGGCCTTAACCGAAGCGCGCAGGCGAGCAACGGAAAGCGGCGCGTCGTTTCTGCACGCCTTTAACGATCCAGCGGTGATCGCGGGGCAGGGGACCGTAGGGCTCGAATTGCTCGACCAGATTCCGGATCTGGAAGCCGTGGTGGTGCCCGTGGGCGGTGGAGGCTTGATCGCCGGTCTCGGTTGCGCCATCAAGGAGACGAGGCCCAACGTGCGAATCATCGGAGTGGAGCCGAAAGCGCTGCCCTCCATGACTGCAGCCCTCGCCGCGCACCATCCAGTGGAGGTGCCCACTGCACCGACCATCGCCGACGGTGTCGCAGTGCGCCGCGTCGGGGATTTGACGCTAGCGCTTGCCGAAAAGTACGTCGACGAGATGGTGACTGTGGACGAAGAAGAGATCGCCATGGCGATCTTGCGCTTGCTGGAAAAACAAAAGACCCTCGCTGAGGGTGCCGGAGCCGTCGGCGTTGCGGCCCTGCTGCAAAAGCGGACGTCTTTGCGTGGGAAACGGACAGCGGTCGTGATCAGCGGCGGCAATATCGATGTGACGCTGCTGGCCCACATCATCGAACGCGGTCTGGTCAAAGACGGACGCCTGGTCCGCCTGCGCGTGACGTTGTCCGATCATCCCGGTGGCCTGCAGCGACTGACCGCGGTCATCGCCGAGGAACACGCCAATATCGTCCAAGTGCTCCACGACCGGACGTATTTCGGTGTGCATCTAGGCGAAGCCAAGATCGACATCACCATGGAAACCCGCGGTTCCGGTCACGCGGAGGAACTGATGGCGCACCTGCACAAGGCCGGTTACATTTTTGAACGTGTCTTATAACAGGCAGCCGTGATAAACTGAGTCTGTCGTTCCCGCCACCGTATTCCCCGGTCGTTCAATGGTAGGACAGCGGCCTTTGACGCCGCGAATCGTGGTTCGAATCCACGCTGGGGAACCATTGCTCAATAGAATCAAGGAGGTATGTTGATCTATTGACCCCGTGTACAAAGCTTGCTACACAGGATCATGCGCTCACCCTTTGGCGCCGCGCGTCGGTACCCATCCAGGTCTTTGAACGATGCAAAGCACCTCTCTACGCTCTGCCGCACAAGGCATCAAATTAGCCTTGTCTTCTCCATGCCGTGGATCTATTCGGCGGCTCTGGTCTACACTCATAGCCTGCGAGTGTTTCGGCCGAAATGCCCGCTTGGCGGAACTCAACCCGAAGTACACGGACGTGATCGTAAAGCGGTGGCAGGAATACACGGGGCAGGGAGCCGTGCTTGCGGGTAAGGACGTCAGCTTTGACGAGGTAGCCGCTGCCAGGGTGGCCTGAGTATGGAAGCTCTGAGTCTTCGGGGCTATGCCAAACACCGCGGCGTTTCTCTAAAGGCAGTTCAGAAAGCGATTGCATCCGGTCGCATCACAAAACGTGACGACGGGCGGATCGATCCCCAAGCGGCGGACCTGAATTGGGAGCGGAACACTGGTCCGCGGCCACAGCCTTCGCAGAAACCGGCGCCGGCCATACCGCACCATAACGTCCAACATCACGCCGAGGTTCCGGCTCGCGAGCCGAACGATCCAATCAAGCTCGAAACGGGCCTTGAGTATTCGAAAGCTCAGGCTGTTCGGGAGAGCTATCTCGCAAGGCTGACCAAGATTGATTTTGAGGAATGCTCGGGCAAGCTGGTCAATCGGGATGAAGTCCAGGTAGCCGCGTTCAATAAGTTCAGGCAGTTTCGCGATCGCATGTTGAACATCCCCGATCGGCTTGCTGCAGAAGCCGCCGCCGAGAGCGACGCTTCGCGCGTTCATGCGCTCATCACAGACGAGATTCGCAAAGCGCTTTTGGAGTCTGCCGATGCTAACGGCTGACGAGATTTATGCGCGCGCGGCAGGCAGGGGCGCGCGTCCAGATCCAGTGTTGAGCATCGCGGAGTGGGCGGACAGATACCGCACTCTTTCGCAGCGAGCGGCTGCCGAACCAGGCCCATGGCGAACGGATCGCACGCCCTACCTCCGCGAAATCATGGACTGCCTTGCTCGCCAAAGAATTCCCGGGTGGAATTCTCGTCATGACCGGGGCGAACAGTGCGGTCGGCCTTCGGTCCATGGCCGCCCGTTACTTGTTCTGCGATGAGGTGGACGCCTATCCCGGAGACGTAGATGGCGAAGGCGACCCCGTCAATCTGGCACTGGCAAGAACCCGCTCCTTCGCTCGGCGCAAGGTGTTCATGGTCTCAACTCCCAAGATCACCGGCCGGAGCCGGATCGAGACTGCCTTCGCCGACAGTGACCAGCGCCATTACTGGGTTCCGTGTCCTTACTGCAATCAGTATCAAACGCTGCAGGTTCGCGCAGATTCGCTGGCCCAAGGGCAAGCCTGATCAAGCAGTTTATGTTTGTGAGCACTGTCTGCATGAGATCGACAACCACCAGAAGCAGTGGATGCTACCTCGTGGGGGTGGCGCAGGCCGCGCCTGGCTTGGGAAAGCCGGCTGGGTTCCACCTCTCGAGCCTGTACAGCCCTGTCGGTTGGTTCAGTTGGGCCGATGCGGCAGAAACGTTCGTGGAAGCGGAGAAGAATCCGGCACTTCTTCAGGTATTAATCAATACCGTTCTAGGAGAAACGTGGGCCCTCCAGGGCGACGCGCCGGAATGGCAACGGCTCTACGACGGTACCCGAACCTCGTTGCAGGGTCTGGTTGCCGCTCAATAATGGGGAGCCACTTCTCCTTATTTCTCCCTGTAGCCGCAAGGGAACTGTCTCCCCGCACGTCAGACCACGAGCGCGAACATCACACTCGTGGCCTCCCGATTGTGGTGCGTTACTGTTTTCCTTTCCCTCGACCGCCGCCTGGCGCCGTCGCCACCGGAATCGCGAGGGCCACTATTTCCACCCCATCGCCAGCCCGCACGGCCACTGCGATGTACTGCCGCCCGGACTTGGTGTAGGTAACAGGGAAACCAGTCGTCGGACCCGGTAGCTGGATCTCGGCGACAACGGCGCCCGTCTTTTTGTCCCACGCGCGGAAAATCGGGGACCCGCCACCTTCACCGCCAAACAACAGCGTACTGGTGACCAACAGCCCGGTGCCTCTGGTCTGCGCTCCGGTATTCGGAATCTCCACGCCCTTCATCTTTGCGTTTCTCTTGATCGCGTCTGGAGTGTTGCCATGCGGCACCATCCACAGGCGCTCACCCGTCTTCAAATCGATAGCTGTGACCCGCCCATAGGGAGGCTTCAGCAGCGGAAGGCCGAATACAGTGGTCGGCGGGGTCACTTGTTGCCCGCGAGTGTCGTGATACAAGACGCCTGTACCGGGCAATCCCGGCGTGACCTGGGCGCGGTACAAGGTGTTCTCACTGGCGACGTAGAGCACGTCCTCCACCGGATCGACCGCACCGCCAGGCCAGTTGATGCCTCCGACTGCAGAGGGCGCCGTCAACGTGCCATTGGTTCCATCCGGTCCACCCGCCAGCGACGGCGGTGTATAGAGGCCTCCCAAGCGGAACTGCTTCGCAACACGAAGCGCCTCCGCCTTGATCTCCGGCGTGAAATCGACCAGGTCATTCTCGGTCACGCCCTGCGGTACTAGCGCGACGGGCTTGGTGGGAAACGGCTGCGTGGGCGACGTCCATTCGCCGGGGACATCGGACTTCGGGACAGGCCGTTCCTCAATGGGCCACACAGGCTTGCCCGTCGCACGGTCCAACACGAAGGCAAAGCCCTGCTTGGTCAGCTGGATCACTGCCTTCACTGGCTTTCCATCGGCGGTAATGTCCGCGAGAATCGGCGCGGTCGGCGGGTCGAAGTCCCAAATATCGTGGTGCGTCGTTTGGAAATGCCAGACTTTCTTGCCCGTCTTCGCGTTGAGTGCAATCACCGAATTGGCGTATAGGTTGCTGCCGGGGCGGTAGCCGCCATAGTAGTCGCTGGTCGGAGATTCCGCTGGGATATAGAACATGCCCAGCTCCGGATCGGCCGTCGCCGGAGCCCAGAAGCCCCCGTTGCCGGTGTAGCGGTTCGAATTCTCGCGCAGTTCGGGGTGATCCTTCGCCCAGGCGTTCAGGCCGCCCGGCACGTCCCAATTCTTGTTGTCCGACGTGAGCCAGCTTTCAGAGCCCTCTTCTCCCGGACGGGGAATGATGTTGAAGCGCCACAGCATCTTGCCCGTCTTGGTGTCGTAAGCGACGACGTCACCAGGAATATTCATGGGCCACTTTTCGTTGATCGAGGCGCCAGGAAGGTTCGGGGTGGAGCCCGTATGCATCGAAATCGAGGAGACCAGGACGTTGCCCACGATCGCCGGCGGAGAGGAGTTCGCTACCCGGCCATCGCGCGGCAACCCGGGACGCTCGTTCCACCGCAGGTTCTCGACCATATCGACGGCGCCGTTCTTGCCGAAGCTGGTCACCTGCCGCCCGGTCTTCGCATCTATCGCGACCAGCATGTAGTTGCCCATGACGACGAAGATGCGCTGGTCGCCCGCGCCATCGGTCCAGTAGCTGACGCCGCGGCCGGAGGTTCTTGCCAGCGGGTCGATGATGTCATTCCATTTCAGCAGGTCGCCCGTGGGGCGCCAGTGCCACAGCAACTGCCCGGTGGCGGCGTCGATCGCGACCACATCGCGCGTCGCGCTCGCCGTCGTGTACATCACGCCATCCACGATCAGCGGACTGACCTGCATCCCTGTCGCCGGCCGGGGACCTAAGTTCCGCGTCGAAAAGCGCCACGCCACGCCCAGAGTTCCCACATTGCCGGCATTGATTTGATTGGCCGGCGAATACCGCGTCGCGCCGGTGTCACTTCCGAAGAACCGCCATTCGGTGTCACCTTTGGACGCGTTCTCTCCGGTCTTGGAGGCGTTCCCGCCGGTCTGCCCAACCAAGATGGCGGACAGCCCCAACACGATCCCGAGCGCGCCGACGCAGGCCGGAAGCAATCTCACTCTAATAACAGGCATTCGGACTCCTTTTTGAAGACTGCTGTACTCCAAGTCGCGCAGCTCGAGTAATTATGACATCAGATGGCCCCTGATCGCACAACCCTGTGATATGGTCTCTCTGGGTGGCGCGCGACTCGGAGAAAGATGAGTGGCTAGCTGACGTAAAGTCGGCTTCGCGACCCCACGCAGACTGTTTGAGGCTCCCTCCACCTGAGGTCCCCAGACACTCTCTGACGAGAATGTTTGAAGCGAACGTTATTGGGGAATCATGTATAGGTGATCCTTATGACCTGCTGCATCCCATCTTGCTACCCACAGGAAGGTCTACTCATCCATATACACACCCGATCCGACGATAAAAGTCTCCTGACCGGATTGGACCTTCCGAACGTAAGCTTGTTTTCGCGCAGGGGTGTTATTTCCAGGCCTGTACCAGTAGTAGTTCACCCAGGCGCTTCCGTCTTTCATAGCAGCTTCGATGTACTTTCGGCCTACCGCGTTTCCATTTACGTCCCTCAAATCGATGATGTTCTTTCCTTCTAAGCTGGGTTGCGCGGGGTTCACCAACTCGGTGCCATCGGGGGCGTCGACGAACACGTAGGTATCCATGAACATAAAAGCACCCGTCTTGTCGCGCAATTGGCCGAAGGCCGCCTTGCCCTGGTCCGCGATGAGAGAAGCGGCACGATCGACCACGTCCTCGATGAATGTCTTGTCCATCTGCATGTTGTAGATCCCACAACCGACGATGTACTGCTTCCCGGAAGGAAAAGTGACCCGCTTCAGAAACACGGACTTCCATGTCGGGAAGATATCCCCGGGTTCCGGGTACATATAGTGAACCCAGCCCTCGCCTGAACGGCTGGCAGCAGCATTGAGGAACATCTGGCCATAGAGTCTTCCCAGAACATCTTTCACCGTGCCGTCCTTCCGGCCCTCAAGCGTGGGGTCCGCCGCGTGGAAGACTCGGGTCCCGTCCATGGTCCAGACAAAGAAGTAGGTGTCGTCACGAAACCACTTGGATCCCTTCTTTCGAAACTCGGGATAAGCTTTCTCTCCTTGTTTTTCGAAGACAGATCCCGCTTCCCGGACTAGCGTCATCAGTTCCGGAGCTTTCATCTTCTTCGTGCCGACCTGAACCGCTTTGGGAGCATCGGCGAGGTACGCACCGCAACCTACTAGCACCCATTGGCCGCCCAACTTCGCTTTACTCACATAGGCAGACTTCTGCGTGGAAACGCTTTCTCCCGGCTTGGGCCACATGTAGTCGACCCAGCCGTGACCACTGGCTTGCACTACCTTGAGCATCTCCCGGATCAGTTTCTTGCCTTGCGTGTCCTTCACATTCAAAAGGTTGCGCCGCTCAAGGTTCGGAAAGGCCGGGTTCACCAGATCAATGCCTTTCCTGTCGATCACGAAAATGTAGGCGTCCTTTGCCAGAAAGGGACCAGTTGGATCATGGAAGAGCGGAAAAGCGGCCTCGCCATTCTTCTCGATCTGTGCGACGGCATCCGTCACCGCATCCACAACGAAGTTCCTTTCCATGCGATCGTTGTACACACCGGCACCGATGATGTAGCTTTTTCCGGATGGGGCTGTTTCCAACCGCACGTAGCTGCTTTTCCATCGGGGAAGAATCCCGCCCGGCACCGGCCATTGGTAGTGGTACCAGCCTTCAGGTTTGCTGGGAAGCGTGGTAGCCGCGCCGATGAGTCCCCGGACAATGGGTTTCCCGTGGATATCCTTCAGGTCCAACTCGTTCTTGCCTTCCATTGACGGATCGGGATGAACCAGCATGTTCCCCTGTGGATCCAGGACGAAGATATACCCGTCTCCTTGCCGCCAGCGACTCCCGTTCACACGGAAATCGCCAAAGCCTGCTTCTCCCTTGGTACGGACCAACGCTGTCGCATCTTTCACCAACGCAACCAGTTCACGAGTCTCCTCATACTGATAGCTTGCGCTTGAGGCGCTGAGCGTCTGAGCGTTGCCGTTGAAAGCCCCCATAGACACCAAAACTGCCGCAACAACCGATGGAGCCGACGGTATTAGACTTCTGAGCGTGAGCATACACAACCTCCTGAGCGTTCATGTGCGGAAGTGCAATCGGTCTGCCATCGGTTGAGAAGAGCCGCTGTTCCCCGATCCACCGTTGATTCCTGACTCAAATCGAGATTCTTGAGTTCGCGGGTCGAGGGAGGAGTCGTGCCTTGACAGTGCACGTGGGTCAACTGCCCCATTGGGTGTTGTATTTCCCGCGCCAGATTCTGTAGAGTCCATGCCGAATGTCGGCGGCCAGTGCTGGCACTCCGCGTGCATTGGTGGATTTGCCGAGGGAGGCGTTATGAAGACCACCAAGAGACACGTCGAAGCCCGCACAGACACCGGTATCGCGAGAAATGCCGTCGCGCGCGACCTGCAGAAACAGGCCTTCGAGAATTGTCTTCGGGGAATGGCAAGGGTGCCAGTTAGCGCATGATGACCTACACGCTCAACTTCAGCCAGATCGGCATGGACGACCTTCCGCGGGTTGGCGGTAAGAACGCCTCTTTGGGTCGGCTTTTTCGCGACTTCAAGCCCCTCGGCGTTGGAGTGCTGGACGGCTTTGCGACAACTGCGGACGCCTATTGGCGGCTGCTTGGCGAAAACGGGCTGAAGGATCGATTAGAGAAGATCTTCGCCTGCTTCGATCCCGAAAATCTGGAAGAGTTGGCCCTGCGGGGACACCAGGCGCGTGGTGCTGTCCTCGAGACCTCGCTTCCCGAGGAGCTCAAGCAAGCGATCCGAGCAGCGCATCGCGACTTGGTGGACCGCCTTGGTCGTGACGCAGAGTTAGCTGTGCGTTCCTCGGCTACAGCCGAAGATCTGCCAGAGGCCTCCTTTGCGGGCGCCGCAGAATCGTTTCTCAACATTCGTGGAATTGACGCGCTGCTGCGGACCGTTCATCAGTGTTACGCATCGTTGTTTACCGACCGCGCGATCGATGGTGTCCCGCGTTTAGTTGAAGGTCAACACGGCGGGCAGATTCATCTTACGCCACTTTGGGTTGCGGAGTGGCGTTGGAAACAGGCGAACGGCCAAGGATATTGGCCAAGGCCCAGAGGTCACGATGACCATCGAGCTTGCGG